>JBHGXW010000027.1:0-52977 GCA_041920465.1 Paenibacillaceae bacterium
CAATTGGCAACAGCAAGTGGATGCAGTGGTCATTACGGGCTTGGACGAGAACGTATTGGGAGACCAAAGCAAAACAATTGCCGGAGCCCCGGTGATTAACGCAAGAGGCATGACAACGATGGAAGTGTTTCACGAGGTGAAACAGCGCCTTACTCCGCATGAACATCGCTAGAATATACCGCGAAAAAAACGGCAGCTGATGGTGAGTTGCCGTTTCTTTGTTATGGATCACATGCCTGATTGCGCTTCTTTCTTTTTCTGCAGCAGTTTTCCTGCCAGCTTTTGCTAATGTGAGTCTTGCAAAACAACAAACCAGCTACCGGGTAGTTTCCCAAGATGGTGATTATACCGTTATTCAAAAGAATAATAAATACGGTGTGCTATACAAGAAAAGGGCTTGGCTTCCTGTTGTTTACGACAAAATTGTGGTGGATGGGGAAACTGATTCGCAATTTTACATCCTTGCCAAGAAGGGAAAGGGCATGCAGATATTCTTTCAGCCAAAAGAAAAATTCCTGTGAAAATTTCAGAAACATCAGACGGTAAAATTGATTTCGTTAACGTTTCTTTAGCGGGAGAATACCGTCAATATATAGCCATTAATGACATCCAAAAGAAAAAGGTAACTTTTTTGCAGGTAATTACAAATAAACCCGTTTTTTCATTGGCCGATTCACAGTTTCTTTTTTCTCCGGAAGAATACGATAATTACGACATCCTGACGTTTTACCATTGGCGTACCAATAGCTACTCCATAAGGAAAGCCACAGATTTTTCACTTTTGGCTGATAAGCTGACTTTCCCTTCGATTCCGACAGTTGGACATGTGGTTCTTCCTCAGCGCAATGAAAGTGAAAAAAGAGACGGTTTCCGTTATGTGGAGTTTCTAATGGGTGAAAATCGGTGCTTCTATGACCTGAAACAAAAAAGATTGATTACTGTTCCTGGAATCGTGGAGGATGTGATCGTTTTGTCGGATGGTGTGAATGAGCGGCTTGTCGCTTCTTTTTGGGACAAAAACAAAAAAGGAAAGCTATACGTTGACGGGATCCAGACTCCTTACGACCTGTATGCGGATCGGGGGATGATGGTGAACGCTGAAGGTCCGCTCTTCTTTGGAAGCAATTCCGATGGTCTGTATGGAATGCTTAATATTTTTACGGGAGAAATGATCTTGCCATTTGAATATCGACCATTAAAATCAAGTGATGTTTTCCCTCCATATGTAAATGACAAAAAGCAGATGTTGTTTATTCATGATGTGATCATTACTCAATACAAAGTCTACGATGAATTCCTTCAATCCATGGAAGATAGCTCTGATGCTTACTACAAAGTGCGTATTGGTGAAGAATATTGGATCGTCAATGCTAATGGAGAACCATTACTAAAAACCGAGAAAGAAGCAAAACTTCTGGCACCTCTAAATGTTGACGCTTTAGGACATCCCTTGTATACCGATTTTGGTGTCCAGGTTGGTGAGAAAACGACTTACTATTATGATGGCCTTCATCAGTTGAAAGAGGTGCCGATTTACACCAAGGAGCAATTGCAGTTTAACACGCTCAATTTCTATTTGACGGACGTTTTTCGGGAGTACACGGAATTCCCCTCCCTTTACTTCGTTTATGAACAGAACAAATACTATTTGACAAACAGTTTGAAAGACAAACTTGACAATCAGGGATATGTCCGATTTTATTCAGAGGATACGGATTCTGCCCAATATTTGATTGCCATTATTAAAGACAACGAAACATTTGACCTTTACACCAAGGACGGAATAAAAATTAACAATAAAGTAGGCCCCTTGGATTTTTTTGAAGTCAGGGATGTCAAATCAACGTATTTTACTCCGTTTGACATGTTCTTGAAGCAAAATAATGTCCTGCGTGTTCAGTCAAAAGGAAAGATTTATGAAGTGAAAGACGGACAATTGATTGAGATCAATCAATAAAGCTATTGCACGATTTTTCCTACTTTGCTGATATAAGCGAAAGGTAGATAACGAAGACCTTCATCCCAGATTCCCACATACGTAATCTTATCGCCCCATACATGGATGGAACCTACGGTAAAGGGGGCAAACACCTCGTCCTGAAACAGGGAAGCGGCAACTACCAAGGTTTTCTTATCTTTCCTTTCCCATAATTGCTGCTGCCATTTTTGATCCTGTGTGGGGATAGGCTTGGCATCCATCCAGTCAATGGAATCGAACGGATTGGTTTCCGTATCCTGAAAGGTAGCGTGTCTGGTTAACTCCACCCCGGATTGGGCAACCTCTTCTTCTGTCAAAGTCTCCATGATTCGCGAACCTGGTGCGACGATGGAAGGATAACGTTCCCCGGTTTTGGCGTCAATATACTGGGTTAATCCGTTTTGACTGATTTTCCAGAAAGAAGCAAGACCGTCGTAAACTGGTTGTGCCGGTGTTTCTTTCGGAGTGATCGTATCGTTAAACAGGATGAACTCGCCCAGACCATATTCCAACAAAACAAATCGGGATTTTTTCGTTTCTTCTCCCACAACCATATATCCCACATGCTTGTCCCCCACTTGTAAGGTAACCAGCCATTGTCTGGAATTAGGACCTAGTGTTTGGACCGAGGTGCGGGCGGTCTTCCAATTTTCAAATTCTTTGTCTTTTGAGGATAAATCCTGAATCCAAGCTTTTACTTGCCGGTTAAAGGCGGAACTCCAATTCTCTTCCTCGGCATTAACCATGGCAGGTTGAAATGAGAAAACAATAAGGATGAATATCTGCAAGCACAATAGAAAAATTCTTCGCGGCAAGAGGCCCACCTACCCTTCCGATTCGCTTTTATTCATATTGTATCCAGAATATGACAGAAAGGTTTGTTGCTTGCTGTCACGTGGAGCGGGCTTTTTTTCGTGACAGTTTTACATTTTCCTGCATGATCTGTGGGTATGGGAGGTTCATGAGAACGGCGGCTCGTTGTATAAATAGAACATTCCTGCATTGATGACCTGCACCTCGATACGCGGTTCGTATTGCCATTTCAGTTCGGCGATCCGGCGTTCTTTTTCTTCTTGGGGCGTACTTGATTTCCAATCTTGCTGCACGATCTTTTCTTTGGGTGTCTCAGGGAGAGTGTGCATCCGCAAGAAGTCAAGAATTCGTCCGCCGTTTGAGCGATATTCATCTAATGAGACAGGGGCAGGAGGTTCATATTGTACATTTTGGGTCAGCGGCTCTTGAGTTTCCGTTATCTCCACTGTCTCCACTGTGTTCACTGCCTTTGCTGTGTCCTCTGACTCCTTAGCTTCTTTGCTTCCCGACTCTGTATCCTTCTCCTCAGATTCTAACTGGGTATAGTAAGCTTCCAGAATTTCCAGTTCTTCTGTCAGCCGCTTTCTCGCTTCATCCGCCCAGCTTTGATCTTGGGAAGCGATAAATTCCCGCACTTTCGCGTTAAAGATGCGATAGGAATCTTCAAGCGAAATCCGGCGGTCCAGGGTATAGAAATAGTCGGGTATGGCGGGGGAGAGCGCCAATTTTTTGACAAACGGGTAGAAATCGACTGCAACCCGCGAATGATGTAGGTTAATTCCCAGCGAGAGCAAGCAATCTCGTTTTTTGTCACAGATAAACGAGACTTTTGCATTCACGCACAACCAAGGCGTCAACGGTGTCGAACGGCGGTTTTTTCCCATGACCGGAGAGAAGCCTGGGCTTTGCTCGTATAAGCAGACGAACCGTCCGTGCTTTCGGGCAGATTGAAACATTTGTTGAAGCCGTCCTGAACCAAAATGGATGTATTCTCCGCGGATGCCTTCGGGAGTCTGTTCGCTGTCGAAGAAAAAGCTTAAGATCATCGGCTGCGGCGGTATATTCATTTTTTCCACCCACGACCAATAGAAGGGGCGATTCCCGATATCCTTGTCCACTTCAACCGGCAGCTTAACCGTCAAGTAGGCTGGATGGGATTCAACGATATGAGAGGAAAAAGCAGCCAAATAGTTTTCAATATACCGTCGCACTTCCGATTGATTCATGTCAGGTCCCCTCCTTTATGTGCAGAATCAGAATTTCATTCGTTTTGGACTTTCGACGGCACTGTTTTTCGGGCTGCGTTCTGCGCGGCGGCAGCTTTGGTCGATGGCCTCAGAGCGCGGATTACCTGCCCCATATTGTCCAGTTTCAAAGCCATCTCTTTATCCGATTTGGAGTCCATGATAATGTCGATCAAATTATTCTCCAGTGATTTGGTCAGAGCGAGTCGGTCCACGATCTCTTCCAGTTCCCCGATTACCATTTCAAACAGGTCAATCTTTTCATAAAGCAGGTTCAAGATGTGTTCTTCGATCGTTCCCGTGGTTGACAGGTTGTAGATGAAGACGTCTCGCTCTTGTCCGAGGCGGTGTACACGACCAATCCGCTGCTCGATACGCATCGGGTTCCATGGCAGATCGTAATTGATCACCTGATTGCAAAACTGCAGGTTTATCCCTTCACCGGCAGCCTCGGTGGCAATCAGCACCTGGGCACGATTTTGAAAAAGGTCAGTCATCCAATCCTTCTTGCTTCGCTTAAAGCCGCCGCGAAAGGGAACGGACGATATGCCGTGATCGTGCAGATATTTTTGCAAATAGTTTTGGGTGGCGCGGTACTCGGTAAAAATAATCACTTTATCGTTTATCCCTTGGATGAGCTCTACGGTTTTGGCTGCTTTGGAATGGGTTTCGATTTTCTTGATTTTCTCAACCAGCTCCATAATGAGTGCGCGCTGCGGCGAATCCTCAGCGGTACGTTGGTACATGTTATATAAGGTCATAAAGGCAGCTTCACGGCTCGAACATACTTCACGCTGCAAGGTAATAAGCGCCAGCGCATTCATCGCCCCCATCTCGGAGCGGTAACAAGTACGGATAAAATTTGTCACGCTGTCGTACAAATCTCGTTCTTCGGGAGATAATTCAATGGGGACGGATTGCACTCGTCTCGCGGTAAATTGGATTCCGCCGTCACTTCGGCGATTTCGGATCATGATTTTGCCGATCTCTTTTTTCAGCTTATCGTTATTTTTTGCTTGCCGTTTGCCTTCCACGTAGTTTGAGGCAAACGATGAGCTGTGACCCAAGTGGCCGGGGCGAAGCAGATTGATCAGGTTGTACAACTCGTCCATCTCGTTTTGAATGGGAGTGGCTGTAAGCAGGAGACAATATTTTTTCTTGATCTCTTTGACGAACTGATAGTTTCGGGTCCGTTTGTTTTTCAGCTTGTGGGCTTCATCGATAATCAGCATGTCGTAATTAATGTCAAGTACATGGCTGCGGTGAGGGTCGCGCTTGGCCGTGTCGATCGAAGCCACCACTACGTCATACTGCCGCCACATATATTCTTTTTTCTGTGCGACTGCCGGAATCCCGAACTTCTGATTCAGTTCCTTGGTCCATTGGATCACGAGAGAAGCGGGAACGAGGATTAAGATTTTTTTGGCTAAGCCTCTCACCAAATATTCTTTCATGATCAAGCCGGCTTCGATTGTTTTCCCGAGCCCCACTTCGTCCGCCAGGATTGCCCGGCCGCGCATCTCGTTCAAGACTTGTTTGGCTGTTTGCAATTGATGGTCAAATGGCTTGATATGGGGTAAGTATTTCAGTGCTTGCAGTTCATCGAATTCTTTGACTGAGACCGCTTCTTCCGCTTCAAGCGCAAGCTGAAACAAGTCCCACTTATGCCAGGGCCCGTCGTTTTGGATCATTTCAGAAAGCTGGTCAATCCACGAATGATCGAAATGTATAGGAATATTCGTCATATACCTGCCTCCTTTCGCGGATTATGAGAATCACAACAAAATTACTAGACAAAAAACTAACATTGATGATATATATAAAGAAAAGTGTTAAGTTTTTTGGGTGGTTTGTCGAAATGTTGTTTTCAACTGTTGGGTAGTCATGGTAGGATAGAAGAGATTATGTGTTACCTTAGTATGAATAGTTTCAAACAAGTTATGTATGACCCCGATTCAATCGCGAATGAAAGTAGCAGGGAGAGACTGCTTAATTGCGGCGCCGAAGGAGCAAACTTTCAAGCATGAAAGTGAATCTCTCAGGCAAAAGTACCTCTACTGGACGCATCTCTGGAGAGAGCTTGCTAACCGGTAAGCCACCCAAGGGGAAACTTGTGCAGACGAGCGGCATGACCGAACGTTTCGCAGGGCAACTCTCAGGTACCAAGGACAGAGAGGAAAGAGATAGGGCGCTTTTTTGGCGTTCTGTGTCTTTCTCGTCTGTCCTTTTTTTGTGAAAAACGTCTTGACGTTTTTCATGGCAATTGGCCCGTTCGTCTGAGGTCATCTAGTACTGAGCGGCTATTTTCATTCATGAGAAAATGGAGAATCGGGGATGGTAAAGATGGATGATTCAGGAGGTGCTAGCTCTATGACAGAACTGAAAAGAACGCCGATCTTCCCTGTTTACGCCCAGTACGGGGCAAAGACGATTGATTTCGGCGGCTGGGAGCTGCCTGTGCAGTTTTCCAGCATCACACAGGAGCACTCGGCTGTTCGGACAAAAGCAGGTTTGTTTGACGTATCCCACATGGGAGAAGTAGAGGTAAAAGGAAAAGGCGCATTGTATTATTTGCAGCGCTTAACCACCAACGACGTATCCAAGCTGGAAGTAAACCAAGCCCAATACAGCGCCATGTGCTATCCGGACGGCGGTACGGTTGACGATCTTTTGGTCTACAAATTTGCGGATGATCATTACTATCTCGTCATCAACGCCGGCAACATCGATAAAGATTTTGCCTGGATGCAGGAGAACCTGACGGAAGATGTAGAGCTGACCAATATCTCCGCTCAAACTGCGCAGCTTGCGCTTCAAGGCCCTTTAAGTGAACGTATCCTGCAAAAATTAACCGGCACCGATCTCTCCCAAATCGGGTTCTTCCGCTTCGAACGAAACGTCCTGATAGCCGGTGTTCCAGCATTGGTATCCCGCACAGGTTATACCGGTGAAGACGGATTTGAAATTTACATGTCGGCTGACAAGGGCATCGAGCTTTGGCACGCTATTCTCGAGGCAGGCAAGGAAGACGGGCTCATCCCATGCGGTTTGGGCGCCCGCGATACGCTGCGTTTTGAAGCAAAACTGCCGTTGTACGGCCAGGAGTTAAGCAAAGATATTACACCGATCGAAGCCGGTATCGGGTTTGCCGTGAAAACGGATAAAGAAATTCCGGCCATTGGCTTCGAGGTATTAAAGGAACAAAAAGCAAACGGTGCTCCGCGTAAACTGGTTGGACTCGAAATGATTGACAGAGGCATTCCGCGTACGCATTATCCAGTGTTTTCCGGCGAAGAGCAAATCGGAGAAGTTACGACCGGAACACAATCGCCAACCTTGAAGAAAAATGTCGGGCTGGCACTGCTCAAAAGCGAGTTTGCCGCGCTGGGAACAGAGGTAGAGGTGGAGATTCGCGGTAAACGCTTGAAGGCGAAAGTCGTCACCACTCCGTTTTATAAGCGCGAAAAGAAATAAACCAATTGAGATTCCAAGGAGGATCACAAAAGTGAGATACCGCTATCTGCCACAAACGGATCAGGATAAGCGCGAGATGCTGGAAGCACTCGGCATCCAATCCATTGAAGAATTGTTTGCCGACATTCCGGAAGAAGTTCGCTTCAAAGGACAATTAAACATTTCGGAAGCGCTTCCGGAGCCTGAGTTAGTGAAGTATATGAAAGGACTTGCCGCGAAAAACGTCAGCTTCGAAACACATGCTTGTTTCCTGGGGGCAGGCGTATACCAGCATTATGTTCCAAGCGTTGTGAACCATGTGATTTCCCGTTCTGAGTTTTATACGGCGTATACTCCTTATCAGCCTGAGATTAGTCAGGGTGAATTGCAGGCGATTTTTGAATTCCAGACGATGGTTTGTGAATTGACCGGGATGGAAGTAGCCAACTCCTCCATGTACGATGGCCCAACCTCCATGGCCGAAGCGGCGATGATGGCAGCCGGTCACACAGGCAAAAAACGCGTGGTTATCTCCAGCACGGTTCATCCGGAAGCTCGCGAAATCCTGCGCACTTACGCGTATGGTCAGGGAGTGGAACTGCAGGAAGTGGGATATTCCGCGGAAGGTGTTACCGATCTGGCGGAGTTGGAAGCTGCTGTTGATGAAAATACAGGTGCAGTAATCATTCAGTATCCGAACTTCTTCGGAAGCATTGAAGATTTGCGTGCGATTGAACAACTGGTTCACAGCAAGGGTGCACTCTTCATCGTGAGCGCCAACCCGGTTGCGCTCGGCGTGCTGGAAGCACCGGGTAAACTGGGCGCTGACATCGTCGTGGGCGATATGCAGCCGTTTGGTATCCACGCATCATTTGGCGGACCGCACTGCGGATACTTCGCTACCACATCCAAACTGATGCGCAAAATGCCGGGCCGGATAGTCGGTCAAACCAAGGACGAAAACGGCAAACGCGGTTTTGTGTTGACACTGCAAGCCCGTGAACAGCATATCCGCCGCGAGAAATCGACATCCAACATTTGCTCCAACCAAGCGTTGAACGCTCTTTGTGCTGCCGTTGCGCTTTCTGCACTCGGCAAGCAAGGCGTGCAAGAGATGGCGATGATGAACCTGCAAAAAGCGCATTACGCCAAGCAAGCTTTCCTGAACGCCAATATGGAAGCAGTGTTTGCGGCACCGTTCTTCAACGAGTTTGTGGTAAAAGTAAATAAACCGGTTGCAGAAGTGAACAAGGCATTGCTCTCAAGCGGCATTATTGGCGGCTATGATTTGGGCCGGACGTATCCGGAGCTTGCCGGTCACATGCTGATCGCTGTTACCGAACTGCGCAGCAAGCAAGAGATCGATACCTTGGTGCAAGAATTGGAGGCAATCACTCGTGCGTAACGATAAAGAAAAAGCATTGATTTTTGAGATGAGCAAACCAGGCCGCGTCGGCTACAGCCTGCCTGAGTTGGACGTGCCGGAAGTAGACATAACCAGCATGGTGCCCGCTCACCTTATTCGCGAAACCCCGGCTGAACTGCCAGAAGTGTCCGAACTTCAATTGATGCGGCATTATACCGAGCTGTCTACCCGCAATCACGGGGTGGATTCCGGTTTTTATCCGCTCGGCTCTTGTACGATGAAATACAATCCGAAAATTAACGAAGATGTTGCCCGTTACTCCGGTTTTGCCAGCATCCATCCTTATCAGGCGGATGAAACGGTGCAAGGCGCACTTGAAATGCTGTACAATCTGCAGCAAGATCTGGCTGAGATTACCGGCATGGACGCTGTAACTCTGCAGCCGGCAGCAGGTGCAGCAGGTGAATGGACCGGCTTGATGATGATTCGTGCATACCACGAAAGCCGTGGAGAAAAACGGACCAAGGTAATCGTACCTAACTCTGCACATGGAACCAATCCGGCTTCTGCCACGATCGCAGGCTTGGAGACGGTAACCATCCCGTCCGATGAACGCGGTCTGGTTGACATTGAAGCACTGCGCGCGGCTGTCGGCCCTGACACGGCAGCGTTGATGCTGACAAACCCGAACACCCTTGGATTGTTTGAAGAAAACATTGTGGAAATCGCCAATATTGTGCACGAAGCGGGCGGCCTGCTTTATTACGATGGAGCCAACGCCAACGCTATTCTGGGGATTGCCCGTCCTGGCGATATGGGCTTTGATGTTGTTCACTTGAACCTGCACAAAACCTTTACCGGTCCGCACGGCGGGGGCGGCCCGGGAGCTGGACCTGTAGGCGTGAAGTCCATTCTGGTTCCGTTTTTGCCAACCCCGATTGTCGCCAAAAACGAAGACGGCACATTCAAGCTGGATTACAACCGTCCGGAGTCTATCGGTCGTGTGAAAGCTTTCTACGGCAACTTCGGCATTCTGCTGCGCGCCTACACCTATATCCGAACCATGGGAGCCGATGGATTGCATAAGGTTTCCCAATATGCCGTGCTGAATGCCAACTACATGATGCGCCGGCTGGCAACTGCTTATGAGCTGCCGTATGACCGCATTTGCAAGCACGAGTTCGTATTGTCCGGTGTTCGCCAGAAAAAGCTGGGCGTCCGTACGCTGGATATTGCGAAACGCCTTTTGGACTTTGGCTACCATCCGCCAACCATTTACTTCCCGCTGATCGTAGATGAATGCTTGATGATTGAGCCAACCGAGACCGAAAGCAAAGAAACCCTTGATGAATTCATTGATGTGATGCTGCAAATCGCCCGTGAATGCGAAGAGACGCCGGAGATTGTCCAGGAAGCACCGCATACTACGGTGGTGAAACGTCTGGACGAAGCGACTGCGGCTCGCAAACCAATTCTGCGTTATCAAAAAGCTGAATAAGCAATAGAAGCGATCTTCTTGGGAAGAGAGCAAAAGCCGACACGCTTCCGTCATTGTCGAACGGAGGCGTGTTTTTCTTGACTGCCTTTTCGTCAGGTTCCGGGGCCGGTTCTCAAATATTGGGAGGCAGCACAGCAAGTTGTAAGCTTGCCCAAAGCTTGATGAGCATTTACAATAAGGAAGGCAAACTTGCATGATCGTTTGTGACAGGAAGTAGTTAGGAGGAAAACAGGATGGAACAGTGGCGTTATATTTTGACCCCGCCCATGTCGCCTGCCATGAATATGGCGATTGACGAAGCGATATTGATCCAGCATAGTGAAGGCAAAGTTCCCCCGACCGTCCGTTTCTATACATGGAACCCGGCAACGTTATCCATCGGGTATTTTCAAAAAGCTGAAAAGGAAATCGACATAGCAGCAGTCAAGGAGCGCAATCTGGGGTTTGTGAGACGTCCGACAGGCGGCCGGGCCGTTTTGCATGATCAGGAGCTTACATACAGTGTCATTGTGTCGGAAAGCCACCCGAAAATGCCATCCAGTGTAACGGAAGCGTACAAGGTAATCAGCTTGGGCCTTTTACACGGCTTCCAAGAGCTTGGCCTTGAGGCGGAGATGGTTTCCTTGGCCAGTGAAGAAGAGAAGGAGAAATACAGTTCTCCCGGCTCATCTGCTTGCTTTGATTCTCCGTCCTGGTACGAGTTGGTAGTGGAAGGCAAAAAGGTGGCGGGAAGTGCCCAGACACGTCAGAAGGGCGTTATCCTGCAGCATGGTTCCATCCTTTTGGACATGGACGTAGAGCTGTTGTTTTCCCTGCTGAAGTTTCCTTCCGAGCGGGTTAAGCAGCGGATGATCGACAGTTTCGTCCAAAAGGCGGTCACGATTAATGAAGTAAGCGGGCGAACCGTATCCTTGAATGAAGCGATTGATGCCTTC
Organism: Paenibacillaceae bacterium; assembly: GCA_041920465.1. Lineage (GTDB taxonomy): Bacteria > Bacillota > Bacilli > Brevibacillales > Brevibacillaceae > Brevibacillus_H. The sequence continues at coordinate 11,288 of JBHGXW010000027.1, forward strand.
TATAAGGGATTCGCATCCGGTTTGGGAGTAATCCTGACGGAAGAGCCGCTGACGAAAGAAGAGCTGGCTTTGGCAGAAGAGCTTGCAGCAACCCGTTATGCTACACCAGAATGGAATTTTCGCCGCTAACGAATCAAATAATAGAAAAAGGCTTCTATCTCCGAGAAGATAGAAGCTTTTCGTTTGGCCTCCTTGCAAGGCTTGGCCGCCTCAAAAGGCGATCATCCAATATTTTTTCGTGGATGTAATCAGGAATCAGACTAACGTTTGGCCAGGTGTGGAAATATACTGCTGAAAAGCTTCCTGCAGTTTTCGGACAACAGGTCCAGCTTCACCGGTTCCAACAGCTTGTCCGTCAAGCGAAACAGCGGGCATGATTTCCAAAGTCGTAGACGTGAAGAAGATTTCGTCTGCAGCACGCAGGAAATCCAAATGGAAGCTTTCTTCCACTACCGGGATTTGTAAGCTGTGTGCAAGCTCAAGCACCGTATGACGGGTGATTCCGTGCAGGATGAGGTTGGTGGCAGGGTGGGTATGCAAAACTCCGTTCTTGACGACAAACACGTTAGATGAGCTGCCTTCAGTGACAATTCCGTCCCGGTGCTGCACACAATCATCTGCTCCAGCCGATTTTGCTTTTTGCTTGGCCAGTACGGCACCAAGCAGATTTAAGCTCTTGATGTCGCAGCGAAGCCATCTGATATCAGGAACCGTGATCACCTTGATACCCGTTTGCATGAGTTGAAGAGGCCGCTCTTTCAAGCGTACATATGCGGTGAATACAGGTTTGATCTCTGGCTCTGGGAACTCGAATTGTCTGGGTGCGGCTCCACGGGTGATTTGCAAGTACAAAATGGCGTCATCGTTCTCGCCGATCCCATTTTTTTGAATGAGCTGGTTGGCGATTAGCTTTAATTCTTCGGGAGAGAAAGGCAAAGTGAGTTCTAGTTCTTTGGCGCTACGAACAAGCCGGGCCATATGTCCTTCCCACTGATAGAGCTTTCCCTGATATATGCGGATCACTTCGTAAATTCCATCTCCGAACTGATAACCGCGATCTTCCGGATGTATCGCAGGCACTCCCGTTTCAACCCATGCTCCGTTTATGTAGTACATTTGTCAACCCTCCAAAGTCCTGATTTTGAATTTATCTCAATATATTGTGTTATTTCTGTAGAAGAAGGATTTTTTCGTCAATATATAGAATAAAGTTGTTGATGGAAATAGCAACATATGGTATCTTTAAATCCGTCTCAACTACACGATAGCAAATCGTAACTTGAGGGTCAATTTCTATCTTACGGGGGGAGTAGAATGTCAGCAGCAAATGAAACACGACGATTGGAAGGGTTGGGGGAAAAAATCTTTCTTGATCGTTACGCCATGAAAGATCTCGATTATAGCAATACAAAAGTAGGAGATACCGTACTTGTTCTTACCAAAGACGATCCTCGTTTCCCGCAAAAAGAAGTGGGTGAGATTCTTTCTATTGATGGCAAAGACGTAGCCATCCTGTTACGCAGCGGCGAAAAAATCCATACGACACTCGAGCGAACCACTCGTCCGCTTGAACTGACTCCGGACGAAATGTGGGACAGGCTTGCCCGTTCGCTTGCCGCCGTGGAAAAAACCCCGGAGAAGCAGGCAGAATGGCAAGAGAAATTCCGCGAATTACTTGATGATTGGAAATTGGTTCCTGGTGGTCGCATCGCCGCAGGAGCAGGAGCAAATGAAGAGTTGACCCTCTTTAACTGTTATGTCATACCATCCCCGCACGATTCACGCGGCGGAATTATGGAAACATTGTCCCAGATGACCGAAATCATGTCCCGCGGAGGTGGCGTGGGGATCAACCTTTCCAGCCTTCGTCCGCGCCGCGCTCTGGTAAAAGGGGTTAACGGCTCATCCAGCGGTTCCGTCTCCTGGGGTGGTTTATTCAGCTATACAACCGGTCTGATTGAGCAAGGCGGTAGCCGCCGCGGCGCCCTGATGCTGATGCTGAACGATTGGCATCCTGACCTGCAGGAATTTATTACCGTGAAGCAAACAATGGGCCTCGTGACCAACGCGAACCTTTCCGTCTGCGTCTCCAACGGCTTCATGAAAGCTGTAAAGGAAGATCTCGACTGGGATCTGGTCTTCCCTGACACTCAAGACCCGGACTATGACACACATTGGGACGGCAATCTGTCCAGATGGCGGGAAGAACTGGGAAAACCGGTGAAAGTATATAAAACCGTCCGCGCCAGAGAAATTTGGCATACCATCATTGAATCGGCTTGGAAATCGGCGGAGCCGGGCGTTGTCTTTCTGGAATACTACAACCAAATGTCCAACAGCTGGTACTTCAACCCGATCATCTGCACCAACCCGTGCGGCGAGCAAGGTCTGCCAGGCTGGGGCGTATGTAACCTGTCTGCGCTGAACCTGTCCAAGTTTGTTGCCGATGGGGAAGTAGAGTGGGACAAGCTGGCAACTTCTGTCCGCTATGCGGTACGCTTCCTTGACAATGTCATCGATGCGACCCCATATCATTTCGAGGAAAACGAGCGCAACCAAAAAAACGAACGCCGCGTTGGGCTGGGAACAATGGGCCTCGCCGAAATGTTGATCAAGCTGGGAATCCGCTACGGAAGCCCGGAATCCCTGGAATTCCTTGACAAGCTTTATAACTTTATCGCGCGAGAAGCTTATCTGGCCTCTTCTGACATTGCCAAAGAAAAAGGCAGCTTCCCGATGTTTGACCGCGAAAAGTTCCTGCAAAGCGGTTTTATGAAGCAGTTCGACGAAGAGGTTCGCAGCACCGTATATGAAAACGGCATTCGCAACGTAACACTGCTTACCCAAGCGCCAACCGGTTCGACTGGAACCATGGTGGGCACTTCCACAGGAATCGAGCCGTTCTACGCGTTCGAATTCTACCGTCAAAGCCGTCTGGGAACAGATAAACAATACGTACCAATCGCCAAAGAATGGCTGGAGGCTCATCCGGGTGAAGAACTGCCTGACTACTTCGTCAGTGCCATGGATTTGTCTGCGGAAGATCATGTCCGCGTACAAGCGGCGATCCAGAAGTGGGTGGACTCTTCCATCAGTAAAACAGCCAATGCTCCACATGATTTCACGGTGGAAGATACGAAGAAACTGTATGAACTTGCCTTCGATCTCGGCTGCAAAGGGGTCACCATCTACCGTGACGGCAGCCGCGATACACAAGTATTAAGTGTAAGCAAGGACGAAGACAAAAAAGAGCAAAAAGCAAGTGAACAGCCAAGAGAGGCAGAGGAAAAAGCTGCTGCGGCCGTGAAAGTGTACGCAAAACGTCCGAAAAAACTGAGCGGAGCGACCTACAAGATGCGCACACCGCTTGGCAAAGCATACATTACGGTAAATGATGTGGACGGAGCACCGTTCGAAGTGATCGTCAACGTGGGCAAAGCGGGCAGCGACGTATTCGCCATGTCGGAAGCTCTAGGTCGTGTATCTACGCTCTTCCTGCGTTTCGGTGAATTGCCTGACGGGAACAAAGCACGCCTGTTGATCAAACACCTCAAGGGAATCGGTGGTTCCGGTGCGGTAGGCTTTGGGGCAAACCGCGTAGAATCCATACCGGATGCCGTAGCCAAGGCGCTTGAGATGCACCTCGACGGCGAAGAAGACAACCATTCTGTTGCGGCAACAGCCTATAATGTGTCTCCGGCGGCAAGCTATCAGGCAGCGGAGGAAGAGGATGAATTCCACGGCATTGATGCCCCTGATTTATGCCCTTCCTGCGGCTCGGCAACCTTAATGCCGGCTGAAGGGTGCAAGACCTGCACTACCTGCGGCTATTCCAAATGCAGCTAATTTGTTTCAAAATTAGCCGTAGATAATAAAATTTCGTTCACAAAGTTGGTCTAGAAAAGCATTGTCAAAACGAGAAACGACATCATATCCATTTGATATATGATGTCGTTTTTTCTATTCGGTCTGAAATTTTTTTAGAAACAAGAAAAAAACAAAGTAGGACTTCTGTCGTAATTAACAAGTTCTATTCTTATAAACCTTACAAAGAAAATGCTTTATGTGCTGGTTTTATCAAGTAAATATGGATTAGCGTTTGAAAAGTTTTATGGCTAAAACAACAATAATTGCAATGGTTGTAATCAGAATCAGTCCGGGAATACCAAAGTTGAATCCATACTGACGGGCAGGATAGCGGAATAACCTATTTCTTTTTTTATTGATGTTTTCATCCATTCTCTATATAATATTTGGAAACAATTGGATGGAGTTGATATTTACGTTAGGGCAGATAAACATTTAGCGACACACAATGTTTCCGTGATCTTTTGGGCTACGCTATTTGGTTCCAGTAATTTTCTGGAACCGATTATGATTCTTCTGTATTTGCAAACGGGCTTTACCATGTCGGATGTCTATTTGGTTACCCTCATCTGGTGTATCTCTGCCTTTCTATTCGAGGTGCCCACAGGTGCCTTTGCCGACCGGTTTGGTCCCAAGGTGGCGTTTGTTACAGGCAGCCTGGTTAGTCTGGCCAGCAAAGGTGCCTTACTCTGTGCAGTGCTTTTTCAGGAGAGTGGCTTTTTTTATGTGTATAACATCTTTTGGGCCATCTCTGTGACGTTTTTCTCCGGGGCTGAAGAAGCTTTGGTTTATGAGTCCCTCAAGGAGAGCGGAAAAGAAAACACGATGGACGATGTATTGGGGAAACTACAATCAGCTGGATTTTATCCGACCATTTTTACCTTCCTGGCGGGAGCCTACCTTGCAAAAGATTTGAGGCCCTCCCAATTCCTCCTTCTAATTCTGTTGGGGATTGGGTTTCAGCTTCTCCAACTTGTGTTTCTGTGCAGGGTGATTAATCCCGCCGTTTTTGATACGTTTCGGCATAACCCCTTTCAACACGTAAGAAACGGAATTCGGAATATCAGAAATGAACCGCGTCTCGTCAGATTATTTTTACATTTCACGATTATCTTCGTAGTCTGCGTAAACGTATTTGGGGAAACAGAACAACCATATCTTACGGGCGCGGGCTTGCCTGTGGAATGGTTGGGGGTGTTATATGCCTCCATGTCGGTGATCGGACTACTTGTTTCCAGATACATTGGTTGGCTGACTAAACATGTATCGCGCGTTTTTGTACTGGTATCCACGGGATGTATTTGTTGCCTTGCATTCCTGGTAGCGTCTATTTGGGTAGGGAGTTTGTGGATAGCCATTCTTGTCTTTGTCACGTTACGCCTAACGCGTATGGTCCGTTATCCTGTTTATTCGCATTTGCAAAACGAGTATATCCCTTCAGAGAGTAGAGCTACGACACTATCAATCCTTTCCCTGGGCGACTCCTTCTTTGACGTCGTTCTCTTGTTATGCTTCGCCAATATTGCAGATTTTGGCATCTCGGCCATCGCTTTAGGGTGCGCACTTGCGGTGTTGGTTGGAGTCCTCATTCCCATTCGAGCTGCCGCAAAACGGGAGATACCCATAAACTAGGAATCTTAATAACATTCTCATTCGTGAAATAGGTGATGTTGAACTGGACGCGGTATCCTTAACCCTGCTAGAAGAATATCTGGCTAAACAGTCAGAACGTCTGAAACCCAGCAGCTTGGGTCATCGCATTCGCTTGATAAGATGCTCAGTTACATGGAGAACGCCAATGACAACTTTATAAACGATTTTTTTAGGAGCGGAAAGGCTCTTGTTTTGCTATTAGGCAGGATAGTTCACTATAGGTTACTATGTTTGAGTAAAGATAAAAGCAAAATAACTCCGAATTGGAGCTGTTTTGCTTTTACCGGTTGGTATGATTAGAATTTGCGATGGAGACATTGACGACATTATCAGCAAACAATCAGGCTTACTTAGGTAAGAAGGGGACCCTTCTAAATCATTTTCACAACGATCTTGCCAAATTGGGCACCTTTTTTTAGCTTCTCCAATGCAAGTAGTGCATCTTCAAGAATAAACTCGTCCGAAATAATTGGCCTTAATTTTGTGTTTTGGATAAATTGAACCGCAGAGGATAGCTCGGCAAATGTGTGCATGGCCGAACCGATTAATTCGACTTGTCTAATCATTAAATGATAGGTATCAAGCGTAAAAGTACGTCCTGTAACAAAACCGTAATTCACGACCTTCCCAAGATCGCGTACCGATTGGATTGCAATAGGCATCGTTTCGGCACCGCCTCCATCTATCGCTAAATCAATACCTTTTCCAAGGGTTAATTCTTTTACTCGATTGAGCACATCTTCATTTTTATAGTTAATTCCGGCAGTGGCTCCTAGTGCTTTTGCACGCTCCAATTTTTCATCCGATGATGATGTTACTATCACTTTGGCACCCAATGCGACTGCTATTTGCAGAGAAAACAAAGCAACTCCGCCACCAATCCCCTGGATCAATACGGTCTCGCCAGGTTTCAATGCCCCCCGAGTGACAACGGCTCGCCAAGCTGTTCCAAGTGCCATAGGAAGTGCAGCAGCTTCCTTAAAATCCAAATGAACCGGTTTGGGTAGTAATAACTTAGCTGGAACGGCGATATAGTGTGCAAGCGTTCCGTTGAGACCACTGCTGCCTAAGAGGGTTGCATGCTTGCAGGCAACGTTTTGTCCGGATAAACAGTTCTGACAATGCCCGCAAAAATTTAAAGAACTCATAATGACTTCATCGCCAACTTTCCAATCCTTTACATTGGCTCCTATCGCTTCAATGACGCCAGCACCGTCCGACCCTACAACATATGTAGAGACCGGGTAATTTTCATTCTGTTCTTTCATCCTTTTGTAAAACTGCGGCATGTTCAGATCACGATGATTTAACGAAGCGGCATGAATTTTTACTAACACTTCATCAGGCTGACATTCTGGCATTGGATGGTTTTGCACCGAGTAAGAGAGGGTTGATTCAGAAACAACAAGGGCTTGCATGATAAAACACCTCTAGTCATAATAGTTTAAACGGTTTATGGCGATTGATTATTTTGTTCGCCGTTAACCGAACGAATCATTAAATGAATAATAACCGAATAGGTAATTCTTGTCATCACTTTTTTAATAAAATATTCCGGTTCGATTTAACTGGATGAAAGCTGAATTATTATTTATAATGAACAAAATTGTTCGATGGGGGAGAGAATGCAATGTCTTATTCAGTTGAAATAGGTTTTTCTCCTGCAAATGAGCTGTACATAAGCTTGTACGCGTTCTTATGCAAAAAAATAAATAAACGACTAGAGATTGGCAGTGACTGGGTACAACGAACAAGAGCCCAATTGTCTGCCTCATTCGTACAGAAATTGGACAAAGTCGATTTGCAAGACTTTTGGCATCCTATATGCCTGTTAATGATACAATCCCCAGAAAACCAATCTACCAAGGATTTTCTACGTTGGTTTGAAAACGTTAGTATTGGTGAGGTATTTGAACGTCTAGTTCCTTATATCAGTACATTCTCAGCCAATTTACCCGAGGTTCGGGATAAAATGCTAGATTTGTTAGCGGAGTGGGATGAGCAGTATTTCTCTCGTTTTGACTCGCATGTCCTTAAAGGATTACAAGAAAATCAACGAAAATGGTCACAAACCACGTACAAAGATATTGTGGAATTTACAGGGGAGGTGACGAACGGCTGTCGTTTTGAACCGAAGGAGGGATTGCAGAAAGTGATCTTGATTCCTCAGTATCATTACAGTCCTTATAATCACATCACGCACTTTGGGGCAAGTACGCTATGCTTGTATGCCGCTGATGTCATGCAACTCCCAGAAGATGAACCGTCTGTTAGAATTACCAGGTTTACTCGCAGTATTGGGGACCGGAGCCGTCTCAAAATCTTACACTATTTGCAGAAGAGTCCTAAAACCTTAAACGAGATCGCCAATTATCTGGGGTTGGCTAAAAGTACGGTTCATGATCACTTGACCATTTTGCGCACCAGCGGTTTAGTAACCAGTCACACGGTCGGAGATACTGCCACCCAGTATAGTTTGAGAGCGAACTCCTTTCGCAGGCTTAAACATGAGCTTGAATTGTATCTCCATCTATAAAGAAAAAGCGCCGGGGTTGGACAATCTTCGCTGGCAGGATAGCTCAGCAACAGAGTCACTCTAGTAAAAGAGTTGTCGAGTAACAATTTACTCAAGAAATGAAAAGTGGCTCGAATGAAGGACAACGGAGATGAAGGAAATGATTTTTGCCAGAAGCAGGATACTGGGATAAACTCTGAAGGCAGGCACCACAAGGATGTCTGCCTCCATTTGTCTCTTTCGCTCAAGAAACGCTTATACTATGGAATGGGAATAACCAACGGATCTTTTTCTTCAGTCTTTTGCGGGGGAGCCGGGTAATGTCTATAAACAAGCTCCCCTTTTTGACTTACTGGAGCATTTGGAAATTGAGTAATGTAGGCGTATCTGTCAATGCTTGTACGTACAGGAACGTCAATTCTCGTAATCTGCCGTCCGCTATCATCTAGGATAATGAAGTTTTGCAGTTGGTCTAACGGATTTTCTACCTCATAATGAACGTAGATTCCACTTGCTTGAATGTCAATCTTTGATATTTTCACTTTTCCATGCTTACCTGTAAACTCAATAGGCTGCTTTGGAAGTGGGATCTGCACCAGCTTACTTGGCGACGCGTCTTCAAAATAGAACCTTGGCAATAATTGTAGGGATGAGATATTCGGTGACGTTGCAAATCTGAGTTCAAACACTTTCTGCTGTTGCTGGTTTTCCAGCAGGTTCACTTGCTGCAGGACATCCATCCCATCCAGTACCTGTCCTTGCTGGTCCATTCCGACAATCTCATAGTCATTCACGGGAAGATCCTTGCCTTTCAGTTGGATGGTCGTCGATACGGGGGTCTTGCGGACATAGCCTATAGTAACCGGCCAAGTCCCTATGTAGCCGCTCTTCTCATATTGTCGATGTACAATCTGTTTCTTAAGGCTTTCATTGATTGAAAACGGAAACTGGAACACCCAACTTCCCCGGATCCTCAAACCAATGGAAGAGGCTTTCAAGCCAAATGTAAAGGAATCAGGCAGTTTATGGGTGATAAACATATACTGCACTCCACGATAGAGATCTTTCCCGATTTTTTTAATGTTCGTAGGTCTAATGCTGTTACCCGTCATCTCTTTTCCATTTACAAAGAAAATGTTGGCGAAATCTGGACTTCCTCTATCGAGTAATAATGCCCTTTTTTCCTCGGGGATTTGAATGGTGTACCCATACATTAACACGTCTCCGTCGTAGTACACATCATTCACCCTGATAGTAATTCCTTGATCGCTCGAGGATTGGTCTATTTTAGAAGTAAATCCTTGTTTAGCTAGAGAATCCAATTGATTCAACATCTGCTCCTCTTGAATTCCCAATGTTTCAAACCGTTCCTCATGTACCAGTGAAGTTGATATTTGGTCAAACCCTCCTTGCGAAAATAATGAAGCCATCGCCAGCACAATCACAATGGCGGCAACTGTAACAGTCCACTGGGATAAGCGTCGGTGTTTCTTTTTCTGTTCGTACATAATTTCCTCCCATATTTTTTGTTCTAATTTTGGAGAGAAATGCATGTCCGGTATGGCAGGTGACCTTTTGTTATAGGTGAACTCACGTAGTTTTCTTTCTAATTCCATGTAAACCCCTCTCTCTTCAAAATCTCCTTGAGTTTCTTTCTGGCACGGTGAAGTTTCTTGCGTACTGCCCCGTTCGTTGTTCCAAGAACCATACTAATTTCTTCAATGGACAAGTCCTGATAGTAGTGAAGAACCAATATGTTCCGGTAAGTGTTGGGCAAAAGCATAATAAATTGGGTAAACTCATGCTGGGAAAGGGAATCAAGGATATTGGACTCTAAATGTGTGTGACGGGTTGGCCTCATGTTTTGGGATTGTTTGATCAGGAACAAACGGGCTATGGCTTGTTTTCGCAGATGCTTTTTGGCTTCATTAACTGCAATTCGATAAATCCATGTATGAATATGACTTTCCCCACGAAAAGAATCCATATTCCGGTAGACTTTAACAAAAGTCTCCTGAGTTATGTCTTCCGCTGAAACGCGGTCTTTTGTCATCAGATAGACCATGTGGAGGATCTTCTCCCCATACTCTCTCATGTATAGCTCCAGCCTAGCTTCTTTAATGAGAGCTAACTCTAACGTTTCATCCATAGGTAAAACTTTTCCTCCTTTGGCATTTCTACACTAGATTAGATCCAAAACTGAGGATTTTGTTCCACATCAACCGACAGAAATTTTTAGTTTGAAAAGGCTCCTTTATTGCTTTATCGGTTGGTTGGCTGTTCCCGAGGAAGAAAGACATGACTTTTTTAAGATTTCAGGTTATTCAATATTCAATTATCGGGAATCGTTACTGCAAAAAGGGGCCAGAGAACGAGTCACAGTGCGAAGGTAATCCAAAGTATAGGATTGTAAAATTTCATTGTGATGATGGATATATAGGTATTGGTGCGGAGATATACTTTGCTACTGAAACACAGTGGAATAATCTCACAGAGTTATTCAAGAACTATTCAAGCAAAGACTCAAATTAACACGGATTCAATCAGAGACGTTTTTTTACCGCTCTTATCATGGGCGGTTTTTCTTTTAGTTAAAAACAACAATAAACGATAACATAGCCAATAAAATAAAAACGGAATTGTTCGCCTGCATTGGATTGAGTGTGAAAGGATAAAATTAATAGGTTTGTGTGCGTTTTCATCGCATTTTTTGCTGATTGCAAATTATATGCTCTGTATTTAAGTTGAAGGTGAGATTTTCATATCGTTATACGCTGAATCGAAAGAACGGGGGAACCACTTTTTGGGGTGAATCGCAGAAATTGCGTAGGGCAATTCCACTGCCCGAATCCGTCAGCTAACCTCGTAAGCGTAGCTGGAAAGGAGGATATACTTGTATTTGTCATGCCTATGACTACAAGGGTAATACTACCTTTGTAGTCTTTTTTGTCCTTTGTTTTCTAAACTAATGCCAACCGAAGGAAGGTCAGACATGTATGTCAATTGGTCAATTGAAGCGTTTATTAATTGGTTCACCATTACGAACAAGACAATTAACCCATGAGAAATTACCGAAATGGAAAGCGTTGGCCATTTTCTCATCGGACGCTCTCTCATCGGTTGCCTACGCTACGGAAGAGATATTGCTCGTACTCGCAATCATTGGAGTCGGTGCGTTTGCCTATTCCATTCCAATCGCCATCGGTATTTTGGTTTTACTGACTGTCGTTACTCTTTCCTACCGTCAAATCGTTCATACATTCCCATCTGGCGGAGGAGCTTATGTCGTTGCCAAAGAGAACTTAAACACACCTTCCAGCTTAGCAGCTGGTGCAGCGTTGATGATTGACTATGTTCTGACGGTTGCGGTTAGCATCAGCTCTGGGGTGGCAGCACTTTTATCCGCCTTTCCTGTACTGATTCCATGGAAAGTAGAGCTGGCTGTTATTCTTGTTGTTATCCTCATGATCTTGAACTTGCGTGGGATTCGTGAGTCGGCCACCGTATTCGCTTACCCGACGTATCTCTTCATCTTTTCGATCTTACTGATGATAACCGTGGGAGGCATCCAAATCTGGAAAGAGGGCTGGCATGGTTATGAAGGCCATGCTACGAACCAGATCAGTGACGTAGGTACATGGACAGGCATATTATTGCTGCTCCGGGCATTTGCTTCAGGTTGTTCTGCTTTAACCGGTGTGGAGGCGATCAGTAACGGTGTCCCGGCTTTTCGTTCTCCGGCTCCGCGCAATGCAGCCATCACCATGATGTGGATGTCTTTATTGCTTGGGACGATGTTTTTTGGGATTACGCTCTTGGCATATGCTTTTGGGATAGCACCAAAAGAACACGAGACGGTTGTATCCCAAATCGCAGAACATGTACTGGGGCGTGGGCCACTATACTACATCATTCAAGTAGCAACCATGCTCATTCTGTTTTTGGCAGCGAATACCAGTTTTACAGGGTTCCCGCAGTTAACTTCTATCATTGCTCAAGACCGATTCCTTCCTCGAAATTTGGCCATGCGAGGAGATCGTCTTGTTTTTTCAAATGGGATCGCCCTGTTAAGTGTCTTATCCATTCTGTTGATCATCGGTTTTCAAGGGGATACACATGCCTTGATTCCGCTTTATGCTGTTGGGGTCTTTCTCTCCTTTACGATTGCCCAATTGGGAATGGTGAAAGTCTTCTTGGGCGAAAAAAAGAAAAGAATGATCCGCATTGCAATTACCGGATTCGGTACGTTGATTACTGGTCTGGTAACGGTGATTACGATTGTTTCCAAATTTAGCGAAGGGGCATGGATGGTCACGGTGGCCATACCGCTCTTGGTTTGGATGTTTTATGTCATTCGAAGCCATTACAACGATATCGCGAAAGATTTGCGTTTAGATCTGCAATCCCAACCAAAGAAAGTAAAAACAAAAGTAGTCATTCCAATATCGGGAATCAGCAAAGTGGTATCTCAATCGATTTCATATGCCAAAGGCATTTCTGATGATATTGTGGTTGTAATCGTCGATTTTGATGATGAACATGCGGGACAAATGCGGGATAAATGGGAGCAATGGAATCCGAACGTACCGTTAATCATTTTGCGTTCTCCATACCGCACTCTTCTTTCGCCACTCTTAAAGTACATTGATACGCTTGAAAAAGAAAAAGAAGAAGATGAGTTTATCACGGTGCTTGTCCCGCAATTCATCGTTCATAAATGGTGGCACACCTTATTACACAACCAAACGGCGTTGTTACTAAAAGCCGTTCTGCTTTATCGTAAAAACGTGGTTGTTTCAACGATACCGTTTCATTTGCATTAATAAATTCCCTTCAATCATGGAAAGTAGTTCCATGATTGTGTAGTCTACAACTGTTTTTTTCAGATATACAAAGCCCAAAGAATCCTCATGACACAAGGGCGGCCCTCCCGAGTTTATCGATGGAGGGCTTGTTTGTTCACCCCGGGAAGGTGGGAACTTGGCACACGTATTTCTTTTTCTATCTATGAGGCAGCCAAGAAAGAAAAGAGCGAATCACTTCGGAACCATGATAGATAAAAGTAAATCGCCCCTGGTTCTCCGATTGAGAGATTCCTTTAGGATTAACATATTTTTAATAAAAATATAAATATATTTACGAAACGGGTTCTACCGCAGGAGCCGCCTCTTGTATAACGGGTGCTGTCATGGAGAGTATGGGCAATTCCAAAATGTTGCGATGTTTACCTGGACCGTAATAATCCATTTCAGCCTGAGCAAGCTTGAAACCAAATGATTTTAATGCGAGAATGGACGGCGTGTTTGTTTCGTTGACAGTTACCAGAACTTTGCGGATTGTGGGAAACTGGCGAAGAGCTTGCAGACGAGCTTCAATCAGCCTTTTGCCAATTCCTTTCCCTTGAAACTCTTTCATCACATTGCTGAACAAAAGCCATCCCGTCGTTTGGTACATATCAATCCCTGCACAGCTAAACCCGATTAACTGGTTGTTATAAGTAGCTTTGTAAATCAGTTCCGGAAACAACTCAAAGTATTTTTTCAACTCATGCAGATTCATGCGGTCTGGAAAAGTCATATCAGCCAGAATAATCATTTCGGCAAAATCGTCTCTGCTTGCCAATCCAATCATTACATCCATCGTCCACGCCTCCTGTTCCAGTCATACATTCTTTTTTTACTCTAACAAAGAGGTATAAAGATTGAATGGACGGAATGTGGATGGATTGTAAAACTTGTTTAATCGTTAAAGTTATTGAAGTAACGGGGATCGATAGTGAAGGAAAGTTACTTCGGCAAATGTTTTTTTCGTTTGCATTTCCCCTGTTTCACTCAGTCGCTTGCTCCGTTCGGGAAATGATTAACATATGTTAATGCCGAATCATAAGTTCATTGTTAAAATAGGTTTAAAATAATTACATGGTTAAGGGTGATGATGGAATGCGGTACATGATGATTGTTTTGTTGGAGTTCTACCCTTCTTGGCTGGCGTTGTCCCGAGAGGAACGCAGAAAGTATGCTGCTTCTTTACAGGAGATTATTCAAAAATACAGTCAGCACGTTAAGGTGCGTTTTTTTGATGCAGAGGCATTACCAGGGAAGGATTTTACTGATTTTGTAGTATGTGAGACGGAGGACTTGCGTCAATACCATTACATGTGGGAGGAAATCAGGGATTCGTCAATTTATACCAAAGGATATATGAAAATCAAAGATGTCGTCATGGGAATGGAAAATGCTTTTCAATCGTACGAGTCTGAAGTGCTTAAGATGGGCGAATAGGCTGGTCAAGGGAATAAATTTAATTATTCAAACTATTGGGAATCGATAGTGTGTTAATATGGTTGTTGATACAACCTTATTTTGTTTGCTCGAATAACGGGCAGTAAAAAAAGGAGATAGTTTGTGTGTTCGTTCATGATTTTTATGGGTATCTTATGCAAGATAGGCTGTACATGCAATACATCTAAAAATGGCAAAATTTTTTTTGAAAAAAGAAAATTTGCAATACCCATCCTTACTTCAAAATTAATAGGAAAGAAAAGAGGAGATGTAAAATGAACAAGCCTACGAAGCCTGAAGAGCTAAATCTCGACGGACTCCAGGACGAAACGTTGGTCATTCACGGCGATGATTGGATGACCAACGATGGAACGGTGGCTCCAGCGATTTATTACACAGCCACGTTCCGAGCACAAAATGCCGCCGAATTCGCGGATATGGCAGGAACTCCTCGCCATCCCCGATATTACACTCGTTACGGCAATCCGGTTCATGAGCGTGTAAAGAAGATTATGGCTGAACTTGAAGGCACAGAAACCGCACTGGTAACCGGCTCCGGCATGGGGGCGATTGCTACGACCCTTCTCGCGTTGGTCAGCGCAGGCGATCATGTGATTGCCCAAACGCGGCATTATATGAGTACCGCAAAGATCATGGACGAAATGCTGCCGCGATTTGGCGTCGAAGTGACCGTGGTCGAGCAAGCCGACGTCACAGCCTTTGCTGCTGCCATTCGGCCTAACACAAAGCTCATCATGGTGGAGACGCCGGCCAATCCGACTTTGGTGGTGACAGATCTGGCAGCCGTGGTGGAGTTGGCCCGCCCACTCGGCATCATCGTCGTGGCCGACAACACGTTCGCGTCTCCGATCAATCAGCGTCCTCATGATCTGGGTGTCGATGTGGTTGTTCACAGCGCAACGAAATATTTGGGTGGCCACCATGATTTGACGGCAGGTGTGATCTGCACCAGCGAGGAGTTAGCAGAACGAATTTGGCACACGCATATCTCCATCGGCTCAGTTCTCTCTCCGATGGACGCGTGGCTGCTATTGCGTGGTCTGCGTACGCTGCCAATACGGATCGAACGCATCAATGCAAACGCCCTCGCCTTGGCCGAGTTTTTGGAGTCACAGCCGCAGGTCGAGCGGGTGTACTACCCGGGTCTTGCCAGTCATCCGCAGCACGAGTTGGCGAAACGCCAGATGCGCGGTTTCGGGGCAGTGATTGCCTTTGCGATCAAAGGTGGTTATGACGCGACTCAGCGTTTCGTATCGGCCCTGAAACTGGCTCAAAACGCGGTCAGCCTGGGCGGGATCGATTCACTTGTGGTACATACGGCGGCGATGTGGGAAGGTGTGATGACTGAGGAGCAAATGCAGGTTGCCGGGATTCCGTCCAATTTTGTGCGCTACTCGGTCGGCATTGAGCATATCGATGACTTGAAAGCGGATGTGTTGCAAGCTTTGCGGGCGGTTTAAACGGATCGGAGGACCAAGATAAAACAATTCAAACAACCTGAGCTAAGTAATCAAGCTCAGGTTGTTTTTTTCCAAGATCCAGACTCACAGTGCCGATGGTCATGATCGGCAATGTCCGGGAAATAGGCAAGTATCTTCCTGTATCGGCTGAGTCCAGAAAAGAAGTCGAACATATTGTAGAGTAGGTCGACCCCATACGGGCTGGATGACGAAAGATCTTGGAAAGAAGGGGTTAAAGATGAAGAAATTCATTCAACGTGTTTTATTCGTTCAATTCATACCGGATATTCGAACCAACAAAATCGCCAAGGCGTTGCATCAAAGGAACATTCAGACCGATCTTCTCTATGTGAAGACCCATCCGGCAGATGTCTATAAAGGTTACTCTCTTCCCTATACAAAAATCTTTAGACTACGAACGATCAAGGAAATTGTTGAGTTTGTCAATCAAAGCTCCTATGACCTTATTATTAGCTGCAATGAGCCTGACATGATCAGTGCGGCAATTGTCTCTTCCAACAAACCGGTTATTCACGATTGCCATGATATGATGTCGCTCCGCGGGGATATTTCCAACGATCAGGCCGTACTTGAGTTTATCGCCAATAAATTCGCATCGGGAAATATATATGTGACTGATTTGGTGCGGGATATTGCTATTGAAAAGTTCGGTATCAAGGACAAATCCACATTTGTTTTGGACAACTACGTATTGCGTGAACAAATACCGGAGCGTTTTTTGCCAAAATTAAGTGAGTCGGACGGAGAAATCCATTGTGTCTACGAAGGAGGATTGACGAATCGGAGCGATCATCACAGATTTATTGAACCAATTCTGCTTACCTTGGCCATGAACAACATACATGTCCATTACTATACCCCGTTTAAAAGCGAATATTATGAATTATTGGCCAAAAAGTCGGAATACTTGCACTGGGAAGGTACGAAGGAGCCAAACGAACTGATTCAAGAAATGACACGGTATGATGCGGGTTTAGCCGTATTGAATGTAACGAACCGAAACCAAACTTTTCTGGATAACACCTTTCCTAACAAAGCTTGGGATTATTTGGCCGCAGGGCTGCCGATCTTGTTTAGTGACCTTACTTCATTTAAACGATTTTTATCGAAATATCACGTCGGATCAATTCTGGATTTATCGGGCAATATTCACAAACAGGTTCTGGACGTTATGGAATTGGGGGTCTCAAACAATTTTCTTCGGGAACATAAGCTGACGATGGAAGATCATTGTGAACCATTCATTCGATATATGGAAGAAATAATCGACTCTTTCCATAAACAACGCCGGTGAAGTACGGAGAGGGGAGCGGTTCTAAAGAGCAATAAAGCAAAAAAAGGGGGTAAGCCAAACCCCCAAACTCCTCTGGAAGCTTGCAGGAAGGTTATTTGGCTTACCCTTGTCGTTCTTTATAATGGCTCCAAATAGATGCGGCTGGTTTCTTGCCACGTTTCGCCTGGTTCAAGGATAATGATGCCTGTATCTTCGATTGGAAGGGATAAATTAGGAGCATTCACCATGTTCGTCTGTGGTTCCGGACAGAAAAACCCGCTTGCTGCGTCGTTGTTCCAAATCATCCAATGCTTATATTTTGTTCCTGCATCATAGATAAGACGGACTTTCTCACGCTTGTCCGTCAAAGCCATATAGTTTTTTCCTTCCTTTGGAACGGAAGTATAATGGTTATCCAGCAGGTCAAAGAACGGAGAGACCCCACCTGCTTTCATTCGCCGCTCGCTTTCTGTCAGAGGCTGGAATTTTCCGGTGGGAAGCATTCGTCCATTTAATTCCCAGCGTTCTCCGATCGTCATCTCAAATTCCATATCATCCATGGAGCTGTTTGGCGAGAAGGGAGCATTTATCGCTGTATGAAACCCGAGAAGACAAGGCATGGGGGAACCTCCCCGGTTTGTCACCTGCACTTTTTGTTTCAGACCTTCTTCAGACAGGCTGTAACGAATCGACATGCTGAATTCGTGTGGGAAATAGGGATAAGCAGGGTGATTTTCTGTCACATGCTGTTCAATCACAATGAAGCTCTCTGTCGGAGTATTGCCTGTTTCGATCACTTCCCATTTGCAGTCATAAAAGAAACCGTGTAAATGATTATGTGTCGCTTCTTCATTGACAGGAAGGTGATAGGTTTTCCCGTTTAGGGTGAAAACTCCGTCCTCATATCGATTGGGAGGAAAGAGCACAGGAATTCCGTGAGTAAAAGGTCTTGCTTTAAATGCTTCCATTTCTTCAGGTTTAGGTTCCCGTAGAAAATGATAGTGATGTTCCGTATCAACAAAAGAGATTAAGTTACCCCCAATATCCGGAAGCAGAGTAGCACGGAACCTTCCAAACGAAATGCTGACAGCTCTCTCTCCATGAAACCTTTCTTCATGAAACTTTTTCTCGTGAAACCCTTCTTTTACGTTAGCCATCATAACTTCACCCCGTATCCCTTCAGCTTCTGTATGGTACATCAATAACGCTGGTTTTTATTCAACCAGTACCCTGGTTTTGGTAAAAAATTGAGAGATAGCGAAGGAGGCCGCCCCCAAAACTGTAGAGTCCATTCCCAGTTGTGAAAAGTGGATTTTCATCTGTTTTTGGTGATAGGGAAGCGCTCGCTTTTCTACAGTGCGAAGGATGGCTTCCTGAATCCATGGCTTTGCTTTGGCCATTCTGTTGCCAAGAATGATTAACTCAGGATTAAATATATTGATAATATTCGCAATGCCGATGCCAAGATACTCTCCAATTTGCTGAAATAACTGCGTGACACTCTCATTCCGGTTTGCCGCAAGCGTGACCAACATTTCCATATCAGGACGGGTTTTCTCCATCTGCTGAAGCTGCTCGTTCAACTCTTGTAATTGGGATGCCTGCTTCAAAAGAGCTTTTTCGGAAGCGTAGAGTTCCCAGCAACCCCAATTGCCGCAACTGCACTGTTCGCCGCTGGACTCAATGGAGAAATGACCGGCTTCACCGGAAAAACCCAACCTTCCTCGATAAAGCTCCTTGTTAATCACAATGCCCGTTCCGATTCCATGGCCGACACTTACATAGATCAGATTGGATGTTGCTTGTCCGGCGCCGAATTGTTTTTCACCCTGTGCGCCGGCTCTGGCTTCATTATCGATCACGACGGGGATTTTGAATTCATCTGCAAGCATTTGCCGAAGAGGGACATCACGCCACTTGAGGTTCGGCGCAAAGAGGATACTGCCATCCTCGTCCACAATCCCTGGGACACCCACGCCAATTCCGACAATTCCATAGGGGGTGTCAGACGCTTTGGCCATCAGATTTCGGATCGCTTCTTTCAAAAGCTCACAGACATAATCCATATCGCTTTGTTGCAGCGGTATTTCCATTCTCTCGATAATATTGCCGTGCAGGTCCGTTAAAACGGCGGAGATACAATCAATTCTCACATCTGCACCAATCGCATAACCGGCCAGGTTGTTAAATAAGAGCATCAGCGGTTTACGGCCACCGTTTGATTTGCCCTGACCGATTTCGCGGACGAGGTCACTTTGAATGAGCTCGTTGACCAAACTGGAAACGGTTCCTTTATTCAATCCTGTCATCTCGGAAACTTGGGTTCTGGATAGAGGAGAATGATAACGAATCGTCTCCAGTACAATCGACTTATTTATTTTCTTGACCAAAAATTGGTCACCGGTTAAATTCATAGCTCACCTCAACGTAGAAATATAAGGTTTTGATTTCAGTTTAGAACGGATAATATTTTTTTGCAAATGCTTTGTTTGACCAATCGACAAACTAAGTTTGCGGTGTTATGATGAAAATGTAAAGAATCCATCGGTACATAGGAGGTCATGAAACCTAAAAAATGTGTGTGGAAGCGTATTCAAAAAGGAAAAATGCAGCCACTTTGTTCACCCGATAAACAAACATTTTATGGTTGGTATTTCCAGGAGGGATAACATGACACATTTTAACCAAGTAAATAAAATTGCTTACGAAGGAAAACATTCTACCAATCCTCTCGCTTTTAAATATTACAATCCGGAAGAAATCATAGCCGGAAAGACGATGGAAGAGCACCTGCGTTTCGCCATTTCTTACTGGCACACGTTCACCGGTGAAGGCACTGATCCGTTCGGGGGCAAAACGGCAATCCGTTCATGGGACCGATACACTGGATTGGATCTGGCAAAAGCGCGTGTGGAAGCCTCCTTTGAATTTTACGAAAAATTGAACGTTCCTTTCTTCTGCTTCCATGATCGGGACATTGCACCAGAAGGGGATACGCTGCAGGAGACGAACAAAAACCTGGATGTTATCGTTGCCATGATCAAGGATTATATGCAGACAAGCAAAACGAAGCTGCTTTGGAACACGGCAAACATGTTTACCAATGCGCGATATGCACATGGTGCAGGTACAACCTGCAATGCCGAGGTGTATGCTTACGCGGGCGCACAGCTGAAGAAAAGTTTGGAAATCGGGAAGGAACTCGGCGCGCAAAATTACGTGTTCTGGGGTGGCCGCGAAGGGTACGAATCCCTTTTGAATACTAATATGGAGCTTGAGCTGGACAATCTTGCCAGATTGTATCATATGGCGATTGAATACGCCAAGGAAATTGGCTTCGACGCACAGTTCCTGATCGAGCCGAAACCGAAGGAGCCTACGAAACATCAATATGATTTTGATGCGGCGACAACGATCGCTTTCCTGCAAAAGTACGGCCTGAAAGACTACTTTAAGCTCAATCTGGAAGCAAACCATGCTACACTAGCCGGCCATACATTTGAGCATGAGCTTCGCGTAGCCCGGATCAACGGCATGCTTGGATCGCTCGACGCAAACCAAGGGGATTTATTGCTCGGTTGGGACACGGATGAGTTCCCTCAAGATTTGTACTCGACTACGCTAACGATGTACGAAGTGCTGAAAAATGGCGGCCTCGGCAAAGGGGGCGTGAACTTCGACGCCAAAGTCCGCCGTGGTTCCTTTGAACCGGAAGACTTGTTCTACGCGCACATCGCGGGGATGGACAGCTATGCGAAGGGTCTGAAGGTAGCGGCGAAGCTTATTGAAGACCGAGTTTTCGAAAATGTGATTGAACAGCGTTACCGCAGCTTTAGAGAAGGCATTGGGGAAGAGATTGTGTCTGGCAAAGCGACACTGCATACACTTGAACAATATGCCCTGCAAAATCATCTGATTAAAAATGAATCGGGAAGACTTGAACTGTTGAGAGCGACATTGAACCAATATATCCTGGGAGACTTGTAAAATTCGTGGTGCGCTCATTTGGAGGAATACTTCGATGAAATATGTAATCGGGATCGATTTGGGCACCAGCAGCGTAAAAGCGTTGCTGGTAGACCAAACCGGGAATGTGTGTGGGGAAAGCTCCGAACCTTATCCTCTTATTCAAGAAAAATCAGGTTACAGTGAACAGAACCCGGAACAGTGGGTGACACAGACCATTTCTGCGCTTCAGAAGCTCATGCGGCAGAGCGGAATAGATGGCGCTAGCGTCGAAGGAATCAGTTTTTCCGGCCAAATGCACGGACTTGTCCTGTTGGACGAAAACTGCCGCGTGATTCGCAACGCTATCCTTTGGAACGATACCCGTACAACCAAGCAGTGCAGGAAAATCGAACAGACTCTGGGTGACAAGCTGCTGCAAATTGCGAAAAACCCGGCGTTGGAAGGGTTCACGCTGCCGAAATTGCTATGGGTGAAAGAACATGAGCCGGAACTTTATAAGCAAGCTGCCATGTTCCTTCTACCCAAAGATTATTTGCGCTACCGCTTAACCGGCCGTATCGCCATGGATTATTCGGACGCGGCAGGCACTCTCATGCTTGACGTTGTCGGCAAAGAGTGGAGTAAAGATATCTTGCAGGCCTTTGACATCCAAGAGAGCCTTTGCCCTCCGCTTGTTGAATCAAGCGAATTCGTCGGAATGCTGCTGCCTGAAATTGCGGTACGTTGTGGGTTGACCGGTTCGGTACAAGTTTTTGCAGGCGGCGCAGATAACGCATGCGGGGCGATCGGAGCGGGGATTCTTTCTCCCGGAGAAACGCTATGCAGCATCGGGACATCAGGTGTCATCCTCTCCTGCGAAGAAGATCGCGGTGCTGACTTTGACGGACAACTACATTTTTTTAATCACGGCAAACCGGATGCTTTTTACGCGATGGGCGTGACACTGGCCGCTGGGCATAGCCTTACGTGGTATAAAGAGACATTTGCGCCTGACCTGTCATTTGCTGAACTGTTGGCAAACATAGACAGGATTCCCGCAGGATCAGGCGGGCTGCTGTTCACGCCTTACATATCGGGAGAACGGACACCGCATGCTGACTCTGTCATCCGTGGCAGCTTTATCGGCTTGGACGGAGGACACCAGCGGGATCATTTTACACGGGCGGTAGTCGAAGGCATTACGTTCTCGCTAAGAGAGTCGATTGAAATACTGCGCTCCGCAGGTAAAAAAATTCAAACGATTGTATCAATTGGCGGCGGTGCCAAAAATGAAACTTGGCTGCAGATTCAGGCAGACGTTTTTCAAGCTGAAGTGACCCGGCTTGAGAGCGAGCAGGGGCCGGCAATGGGAGCAGCCATGCTTGCGGCAGTTGGCTGCAACTGGCACGAATCACTGGAAGAATGTGCAAGAAAGTTTATCCGCAGGGCGAAATCATTCCATCCGCGTCCAGAACAAGCGGCGAAATATGATGAACTCTATACGATATACCGTAACGTCTACCACAGTACCCGTGATCTAAACAGCGAGCTTGCCAAATTCAGATCGTAACCAAACAATAACCCTCTAACAATCAATTGTTCGAGGGTTATTGTTTGTTTTAAGGAGCTAGCGATCCCGTTCATGAAAGGATGCACGAGGACTGCCTAAAGGGGGCGCAATCTGATGATCTTGTCGTCGCCTGGTCTGACAGTACCTCTTCCGTCACGATTGTTGGTTAACAAATACAAGGAACCGTCCGGACCCTCCACAACATCGCGAAGTCGACCATATTGATTGTGATAGAAGAGATAGGCTGACTCGATATTCGGTTCTCTTCCAGGGGCAAAGCTGATTTTCAACACTTGCTCCCCTCGAAGGTTTGCTGCCAGAAGCTGTCCCTGCCATGCCCCTTTGGTTACAAATGTCATCCCGGAAGGAGCCCAGGTCGTGCTGCCGCTTTGCAACAACGGAGTTCTCATGCCTTCGCGTTTTTCATCTCCTTGTATGATCGGCCATCCGTAATTGGCTCCCGGTTCAATCAGATTCATCTCATCGTGCCCTTGTGAGCCGTGCTCTGAACTGTACAAATTGCCTGTTGCATTGCTCCAGGCCAGTCCCTGAGGATTACGGTGCCCGAAGCTGTAAATGGGTGAATCGGGAAAGGGATTGTCCGAAGGGATTGTTCCGTCCAGGTTGATTCGAAGGATTTTGCCTGCCAAACTGGCCAGATTTTGTGCCAGTGCAGGATTTTGTGCATCCCCGGTAGTTATGTACAGACGCTGGTCAGGACCAATTTTCAGCCTACCTCCGTTGTGGACTACATTTCCGGGAATACGGTCAAGCAGCACCCTGTCAATAGTTGCCCGACTTTTACTCTCACGAAGGCGCAGCACACGATTGTAGAGGCTCCCCGAATCTACATAGCTGTGATATACATACATGAAGTGATTTCGTTGAAAATCAGGGTCAAGAGCCAGCCCCAACAATCCGCCTTCCCCGATGCTCAGGAACGGTGCAGGAAAGCTGATCACAGATTGAGGCACCAGACGACCTTGCTGGATAACCCGTATCGTTCCAGGCCGTTCAGTAAAAAAGATCCGGCTGTCTGGTGAGAAGGCAACTTCCCAAGGCACATTCAGGTTTTCTGCCACCACTTCCGGTGTATAGGGAATCTCTTGATTCTCCAGATATTGTTGCTCCCCCAGTACCCGGTTCGGTTCGCAACCGGCGATAATCATAAAAGAAAACAACAAAACTGCTGACAATACACGGTACAAATGAGGTCAACCTCCTGTTTCGACTGTTTTATCACCATTATTTCCTGCAGAACGCATAAATAATAGAAGATGAAATGAATGAGGATGGCTTTTATAAATCGTAATCATTATTATTTATGTTGACATTTGGTGGGCTGTGGAGTAGGCTAGAAAATATTAAATAAGAATTATTACGATTTACAGAATCTAATGGCTGCATTTGCTGCACGCTGCGTGAAGATTTATTAAAGGAAGTGGAACGGCTCGTAAAAGAAGGAGACATGGACTATATCTTGATTGAGTCAACCGGTATTGGAGAGCCTGTACCTGTAGCTAAAACGTTTACATACGTTGATGAACAAAACGGGATCAACCTGTCCTCCATATGCCGTTTAGATACCATGGTGTCGGTTGTGGATGCATATCGATTCTGGCATGACTTCTCATCAGGTGAAAGCCTCCTAGAACGTAACCAGGCTGTCAATGAAGAGGACACAAGAGACGTGGTTGATCTTTTGATTGAGCAAATTGAGTTTTGTGACGTTCTAATCCTGAACAAGTGTGATTTAGTGACTGAGGAGGATCTCGTCAAATTGGAGGAGGTGCTTCGGAAGCTTCAACCCACTGCCAAGTTTATCAGAACAACTTACGGTACAATTGATCCAAACCAGATTTTGAACACGGAATTGTTTGATTTTGAAAAAGCCAGCCAATCTGCAGGGTGGCTGCAGGAACTGCAAAAAACTCATCATACGCCGGAGACGGAAGAATACGGTATCTCTTCTTTTGTCTATCGTCGTCGCATTCCCTTCCATCCCGAAAGGTTGAACCATTGGCTTGAACAATGGCCGGAGGAGGTTGTAAGAGCCAAGGGCTTCCTCTGGATTGCCACTCGAAATGATGTGGCCATAACGCTCAGTCAAGCGGGTCCATCCATTCAAATCGGCGCCTCAGGATATTGGATAGCTGCATTGCCGGAAGAGGAGAAGCAGCTTGCATTGGCCGAAACCCCGGATTGGGTGGAAACCTGGGATTCGCAGTATGGGGACCGAATCAATGAACTGGTTTTTATCGGAATCGATATGGATAAAGCAAAGATCATTCGCTCGTTAGATGCTTGTCTATTGTCAGAAGTTGAAATTCAGGCAGATTGGTCTACATTTGTTGACCCGTTGCCAACCAACGAAACAATCATTGAAACGCTTGTCAACAATGAATCCATTCACTAAGGAGGACATACCATGCGAGTAAAAATTACATTGCAATGTACGGAAACCGGAGACCGCAACTACATCACAACCAAAAACAAACGCAACAACCCGGAAAGATTGGAACTGATGAAATATTCTCCCCGTTTGAAAAAACATACTCTACACCGGGAAACAAAATAGACGGCGTACTGCTACAGTTTTATTTACAAGATTAAAAAAGAATGTATAGTCTGAATTTGCACGGAATAAATCGTAATGATTCTTATTTATAAACGGAGTGAAGAAGGCATGCCTCATTATTTCAAAAAAACACTTAGTATCGCTTTATTGACCAGTGCTGTTTTGGCTGGATGCGGTTCAACCGATCATCAGGGTGAAAACAACCAGTCCAACAATTTACCACAAAAAATCAAAGTAATTACTACTTTCTATCCGATGTATGATTTCGCTAAAAATGTGGCAGGCGACCATGCAGATGTGACGGCGCTTGTTCCCGCAGGAGTAGAGCCACACGATTGGGAGCCTACCGCGAAAGACATCCAAAAAATCGCTGATGCACAAGTGTTTGTGTATAACGGCGGCGTTGAAGGGTGGGTGCAAGATGCGCTTAAAAGTGTCCAAAACAAGAATCTGGTGGTCGTGGAAGCATCCAAAGGAATCGAACTGATGGAGGGCGTGGAAGAAGAGAAGGAACACAAGGAAGGCGAAAATCATAGACGCTGGGATCCTCATGTCTGGCTGGACCCTGTGCTCGCCCAGAAAGAGGTCGAATCCATTAAAAGTGCATTGGAACAAGCTGATCCGTCACACAAAGATGACTTCCAAAAGAATGCTGATGCTTTTATTGCAAAGCTGCAGTCTCTTGACAAGGAATTTTCCGCTGCGTTGTCGTCAGTGAAGAGCAAGGAATTCGTTACTCAGCACGCCGCCTTTGGGTATTTGGCAAAACGTTATGGACTCACTCAAATTCCGATCTCGGGATTGTCACCAGAGGAAGAACCATCTCCGTCAAAGCTGGTAGACATCGTGAATTTTGTGAAGGAACACCAAGTGAAAACGATCTTCTTTGAAACACTTGCATCACAGAAAGTAGCAGAGACCATAGCAAAAGAGACAGGCGCCAAGACAGCTGTACTGAATCCGATCGAGGGCTTAACAGATGAAGAAAAAGCAAAGAACCTGGATTACATCGGGGTTATGAAAAATAACCTGGATGCATTACAAACAGCATTAAACGAATAAAAACGAATAGATAGGCATGAAGCCCCGCACGGCGCAACATTGGTTCTAGCCGGGGGCTTCTCAAAACAAATACCGTTCTTCTTCGCGGCTGTGGATCCGGGTGATGTGTACAAGTGCCTTAAACCGGTCGAGAACCTCATCATTTACACCCTCAGCAAGCAGTTCTTTCATCTCCTCAACAAGGATCCGAATCAAATCGTGATCGCGCTTGAACTTCGTAATCTTCTCGGCTAGGTCAGGATTACGATCCGCAAGTTCCTGATAAAATCCCTCTTCTTCCGCCTGGGCGTGGGCCAACGTGCGGGTTTCCCAATGTTCAATAATCGCTTCAGCCACTTTCTTGGTGTGCTCCATCTGCCCTTTTGCGTACAGCGAGCCTAACAAATTGATTAGGTTTTTGCCTTCTGAAAAGGCTCCGTCATGAATGGACCGGTGGGCATGAAGCTGCTTGAGTGAAGGCCCGGACATTTTACTCCCCCTTACCCGATATGTTCAAACCAATAGAATCCATTATACACTTTTTGGAAGTGTTTTAGTCAATGGATGTATTTTAGCCACTCCTTTAGGTGAATAATCCCGCATGAATTGGAAGATAATTCTATTGGGATAGTCCTCTAAAGGAGTGCGGATGATGGCAAAAAGAATATCACCTTTTTTAAAAAAACTAAGATACTTCGGCAAATCAGAGAAATGGACCAGTCACAGTGAATTGTCACCGTACAGCCGAGACTCGGAAAAGATATACCGCCGCAGATGGCAGCATGATAAGGTGGTTCGCTCCACTCACGGAGTAAACTGCACAGGCTCTTGCAGCTGGAAAATATACGTCAAAGACGGGATTATTACCTGGGAAACACAACAAACAGACTACCCGACGACAGGTCCCGATATGCCTGAGTATGAGCCGCGCGGGTGTCCCAGAGGTGCCAGTTTTTCCTGGTACACCTACAGTCCGCTCAGGGTTCGCTATCCATATGTGCGAAGCGCTTTGTTGAAATTATGGCGGGAAGCTGTCCAGAAAAACCAAGACCCGGTTGCTGCCTGGAAGTATATCGTTGAGGAGCCGGAACGGGCAAATCAGTATAAGAAAGCCAGGGGAAAAGGAGGGTTTGTCCGCGCCGAATGGGATGAGGTAAACACGATGATTTCTGCATCCCTGATCCATACGATTCAAAGCTATGGTCCGGACCGGATCTTTGGCTTTTCCCCGATTCCAGCCATGTCAATGGTCAGCTATGCCGGCGGAGGGAGGTTTTTGACTCTGCTGGGCGGTTCGCTTCTAAGCTTTTACGACTGGTATGCCGATCTTCCTCCCGCATCACCGCAGATTTGGGGCGAACAAACGGATGTGCCGGAAAGCTCGGACTGGTTCAATTCCAGTTATCTTTTGATCTGGGGGTCCAATCTGCCGCAAACCCGGACACCGGATTCCCACTTCATGGTGGAGGCCCGCTATCGGGGTACGAAGGTTGTAGCGGTCAGCCCGGATTATGCCGAATTCGTCAAGTTTGCAGATAATTGGCTGCCCGTCCAGGCAGGGATGGATGCTGCTCTAGCGATGGCGATGACACATGTCATCCTGAAGGAATTTTATGTGGACAAACAGACTCCGTACTTTAACGAGTACGTGAAGAAATATACCGATCTGCCATTTTTAATCACACTAAAAAAACGGGGGGACCATTACGTCGCGGATCGCTTCCTCAGGGCAAGTGATCTGGGAAAGCCGCTTAACAATGCGGAATGGAAAACAGTCGTATGGGATGAGAATACCAACACATTTGCCGTACCCAACGGATCAATCGGCCACCGTTGGGGGGAGGAAGGCAAATGGAACCTGCATCTTTTGGATGAGTCCAACCAGCTTGCCGATATTACCCCGCTGCTATCTTTCCTCGGACAGGAAGACCAGCTTGTCACGCTCGAAATTCCCCATTTTGAACAGGAAGGACGGCAGATTCTTCAGCGCTCGATTCCGGTTAAGACGATCTGGCAAAACGGAGAACCGCTCCTCGTCACCACCGTGTTTGATTTGTTGTTGGCAAAGACGGGTATATCTCGCGGATTGCCAGGCGATTACCCGAAGGACTATGACGATCCCAAGCCGTTTACCCCTGCCTGGCAGGAAGCGATTACCGGGGTAGACCGCAAATTGGCGGCGCAGATTGCCCGCGAATTCGCTCAGAATGCCATTGATTCCAAGGGCCGTTCCATGATCATCATGGGCTCCGGCATTAACCACTGGTATCATTCCGACACCATCTACCGGGCGATTCTCAATCTGGTGCTGTTAACCGGATCGCAGGGAGTAAACGGCGGAGGATGGGCCCATTACGTCGGACAGGAAAAAGTCAGGCCGCTGGAAGGCTGGCAAACGATTGCCATGGCCCGCGATTGGGGCGGACCGGCACGCTTGCAGAATGGAACCTCCTTTTTTTATTTCGCCACCGAGCAGTGGAAGTACGAGGACCAAGCGATAAGCGAACTTGTTTCTCCCCTTGTAGACAAGCCAAGATATCGGCACGGGGGAGACTATAACTTTTTGGCTGCCCGTCTGGGATGGCTGCCTTCTTATCCGCAGTTTAACAGCAATTCGCTTCATCTGTTCCAAAATGCACAGGCAAGCACCAATGAAGAAGCGATTCAGTACGTGGTGAATCAAATGAAACAAGGCACTCTCAAATTTGCCATCGAAGAGCCGGATAATCCGCAAAACTTCCCCAAAGTGCTGTTTGTTTGGAGGGCCAATTTGATTGGCAGTTCAGCCAAAGGACACGAATATTTTCTGAAACATCTTCTTGGCACCCATCATGGCAACCTGAGTGAAGAAAGTTCCAATCTGCGCACGGACGAAATTGAGTGGCGTGAGGATTCGCCTGAAGGCAAGCTGGATTTGCTTGTTAATCTGGATTTTCGGATGTGCGGAACGGGGCTTTATTCAGACATGGTTCTGCCCGCAGCGACATGGTACGAAAAATATGATATCAGCAGCACGGATATGCACCCGTTCATCCATCCTTTCAATCCGGCAATCACCCCTCCGTGGGAAGCTCGATCAGATTGGGACTTCTTCAAGAAGCTTGGCTTTACGTTTTCGGAAATGGCCAAAACCCATCTGCCGGACAAAGTGAAGGATATCGTAGCAACACCGCTGCTTCACGATTCACGGGATGAAATCGCACAGACCTATGGTTTGATTCAGGATTGGAAGAATGGAGAGCACGAACCCATTCCCGGTGTAAACTTTCCCCGTCTGCATGTGGTGGAACGAGATTATTCCAAGGTTTATGAGAAATACATCGCGCTTGGCCCAATGGTGAAAGAACAGATTGGCTCCAAAGGGATGGCTTGGCAGGCGAAGGAAGA
Organism: Paenibacillaceae bacterium; assembly: GCA_041920465.1. GTDB lineage: Bacteria > Bacillota > Bacilli > Brevibacillales > Brevibacillaceae > Brevibacillus_H. The sequence continues at coordinate 40,903 of JBHGXW010000027.1, forward strand.
ATACGAGAAGCTGAAAGCGCTGCTAGGACCGGCTTCGCAAACTTCCGAGTATCAAGATTGCCCCAGCCTGTTCACGGATCGGAATGCAGCCGAAGCCATTTTAACCTTGTCCAGTACAACCAATGGATCTTTGGCGATGAAAGCCTGGGAAGTGTTGGAGAAAAAAACGGGCCAGAAACTGAAAGATTTGGTGGAAGAGCGGGCAGAAGAACATATTTCTTTTAGTGAAATCACCGCTCAGCCAAGAAAAGTGCTTTCCTCTCCTGTGTTCAGCGGGACGGAAACCGGCAACCGCCGTTACTCGCCGTTCACCACCAATGTGGAGCGGCATATTCCTTGGCGTACCTTGACCGGTAGGCAGCATATTTACCTTGACCATGAAACCATGCTGGAATTCGGGGAGGAGCTTCCTACTTTTAAAGCGCCACTCCGAAAGGCTGCTTTCTATGATCACGACCACAGACCGGAAGGATTAGGCAAAGAGATAACCCTGCGATATTTGACGCCTCATTTCAAATGGTCCTATCACAGTACCTACGGAGATACATTGCCGATGCTTACCATGTTTCGCGGGGGGCCTCATGTCTGGATGAATAACCTGGATGCGGAAGAAGTGGGGATCTCGGACAATGACTGGCTGGAAATGTATAACCGCAATGGTGTCGTGGTGGCGCGTGCCGTAGTCAGCCACCGGATGCCGAGAGGAGTAGCTTTTATGTATCACGTGCAGGAAAGACATATCAATGTGCCTGGATCACCCATTACGAAACTGCGTGGCGGAACGTTCAACAGCCCTACGCGAATTCATGTCAAACCAACCCAAATGATCGGCGGATATGCCCAATTAAGCTACGGATTCAATTATTACGGTCCGACGGGAAATCAGCGTGACGAGAAGGTCGTTATCCGACGGCTGAAACGAGAAGAGGTGAGCTGGCTTGAGGATTAGGGCGCAGTTTGGGATGGTGATGAATCTTGACAAGTGCATCGGCTGCCATACCTGCAGCATTACATGCAACAACACATGGACGAATCGTCAGGGTGCCGAATACATGTGGTGGAACAATGTGGAAACCAAACCGGGGATCGGCTATCCGAAAGAATGGGAAAACCAGGATAAACATAAAGGGGGCTGGTTTTTAAAGGACGGCAAACTGGAGCTTCGCGCGGGAGGTCGGGCAAGCAAACTGCTGCAAATTTTTCACAATCCCCATTTGACCCCAATCGATGAGTACTATGAACCGTGGACATATGATTACCAGAATCTGATTACCAGCCCAGAGAGAAAGCATCAACCGGTTGCCCGGCCTATCTCCCAGTTAACCGGCGAGTATATGGAACTCAGGTGGGGACCCAACTGGGAAGATGATTTGGCTGGTGTCTATCAGACGGGAAAGCTCGACCCTAACCGGAAGGGAATTGAGGAAAAGGTGAAGTTTGAATTTGAACAAACCTTTTTGATGTACCTGCCGCGCATTTGCGAACACTGCATCAATCCTCCTTGCGTCTCTTCCTGTCCTTCCGGAGCAATTTACAAGCGGGAAGAGGACGGCATTGTGCTTGTTGACCAGCATGCGTGCCGAAGCTGGCGGTTTTGCATGACAGGCTGTCCATACAAGAAGGTTTATTTTAACTGGAAAACAAACAAGGCAGAAAAATGCACGTTTTGCTTTCCGCGAATTGAAGCCGGCATGCCGACCGTCTGCTCGGAAACCTGCGTAGGGCGCTTGCGCTACATCGGGCTGGTTCTCTATGATTTGGACAAAGTGGAGGAGGCGGCATCCGTACCTGATGAGAAGAAGCTGTATGAAGCACATCTCAGCGTGTTTCTCGATCCGCATGATTCCGAGATAATCAAGGAAGCCCGCAAGCAAGAGATAGCGGAGGATTGGATTGAAGCGGCACAACGTTCCCCTGTCTACAAGCTTGCGGTGGAACAAAAAATCGCTTTGCCCTTGCACCCCGAATATCGCACGCTGCCGATGGTCTGGTATATCCCTCCGCTAAGTCCGATCATGGGCGCATTTGACGGAAGACAAGACGCGATCGATCCGCACGTGATCTTTCCGGCGATTGATCAGCTGCGGATTCCGATTGAATATCTGGCCAACCTGTTGAGCGCGGGAGATACCGGAGTGATTCGGAAGGTATTAAAAAGAATGGTAGCCATGCGAAGCTATATGCGAAGCGTGAACTTGGGTGTTGAACCGGATAAAAGTATTTTGGACGCCGTTGACATGGATGAGCAGACAGTAAGAGACATGTACGAACTGGCGGCGATTGCGAAGTATTCTGACCGTTACGTCATCCCTTCTTCGCATCGGGAGAGAGCGGATAACATGTATCTGGGCCAAGGAGCGGCTGGCTTTGATTTCATGGAAGGATGTTCAGGATGCGGGGGCTCCCAAGACGGAGCCGAGTTCTACAAGTTTGGCTACGACTACTGGGGGGATATGAGTGAAAGAATATCAAAAAATGTTTAGGCTGGCATCCATCCTGCTCCACTATCCAGAGCAGAATTGGCTGGACGATCCGGATTTGCCATTGGTCATTCAGAGCCTGGATAATCGGATTGCTCGTGAACAATACCTCCGATTTTATGAATACCTGAAGCAAACCCCTTTTGAAGAGCTTTGTGAAACATACGTCCATACGTTTGATTTAAGCGATAAAGCCACGCTGTATCTGACTTACAACATCTTTGGCGAGAATCAGGAGAGAGGCCCGGCATTCGTGAAACTGCGAGAGGAATTTGCCGAAGCGGGGTATCCGCTATTAAACGACGAGCTGCCTGATTTTCTGCCGGTTGTGCTGGAATTCGCCTCGATTGCCAAGGAAGAAGACGTACAAAAAGTCTTGTTGATCCACAAAAGAGCCATTGATCGGCTGTTGGCTGAATTGGAAAGTGCGAACAATCCTTATGCTTGGATCATGCAGGGATGCGTCCATGCGATTGACGTGTTTTTACAGGAAAGGAAAGCTTCTTAGTCACCTAGTTGCGAACGGAGGGATTCGATGAGTTTTCTTGATCAGTTCCTGTGGCTGATATACCCGTACATCATGCTTACCCTGTTTGTGGCGGGCCATATTTACCGCTACAATACGGATCAGTTCGGCTGGTCGGCCAAGTCCAGCGAATTTCTGGAAAAGGGAAACTTGCGGTGGGGCAGCTTGTTGTTTCACTGGGGGATTATCTTCGTCTTTTTCGGGCATGTAGCCGGTATCCTTATTCCCAAGGTTTTTTATCAAACCATCGGGGTAACGGATGAGATGTATCACTTCGGAGCGGTTTGGATCGGCGGAGCGGCAGGTGTATTAACGGTTCTGGGAATATTCCTGCTTTTGTATCGCCGCCTGTTTATCCGGCGAATTGTGGTGAACAGCGGAATGAGCGATTATGTTGTCCTGATTCTTTTGGCCATTGTGATCGTAAGCGGATTTTCCAATACAGTCGGGTATACGGCGACCGGCGGGGAGTTCGATTATCGTGATTCAATTGGCCCCTGGTTTCGCGGTTTGCTCACCTTCCATCCGATGGGAGAACTGGTTGCCATTGCGCCTCTGGGATTTCGCATCCACATTTTTGCCGCCTTTTTGTTGTTTGGAATCTGGCCGTTTACCCGGCTTGTTCATGTATGGAGCGTTCCAATAACCTATTTAAACAGGCATTACGTGGTGTATCGCAGCATGGGGCCGAAATAGCGTGCTATTTTGGCCCCCTTTTCTTATATCGCATGTTTCTCTAGTGGAAATGCAGCATTCAAGGTTGTAGTATAGGAATATACCATTTTTGTCCTTTTCGAAAAGGTTTTGCAGAATTGCTTAAGGAAACGGAGAGAAAGTATGAATAAGCCGGTTATTTTGCGGATGTTTGCTGCTGGAGCTTTAGTAACGATTTTGATGTTTTTGTCTTTTTTTGCAAATGCAGCTGATCACGGAATTCCTGTGCTCATGTATCATTCGATTGCCGACAAAAAAGCCGATCCTTACTGTCTTAAGCCACAATTATTCCTGATGCAACTAAACACACTTACCCAACAGGGATTTAAGACGTTGACAGCATCTGAATTGTTGGACGACTGGCGCAATAACCGGCCTATTCCGCCGAAGTCGGTCGTTTTAACGTTCGATGACGGATACGAAGACAATTTCACCCAAGCATTTCCCATCCTGAAAAAATTCCATCTGAAAGCAACGATCTTCCTGGCAACGGGATTCATCGGCCGGAAGAATTATCTGACATGGAACGAGATCAAGCAGATGTATCAGAGCGGCTTGATCGACTTTGAATCCCACACAGTTCACCATCCCAATCTGACAAAGTTAAGTGCGGAGCAGCAGATGAACGAATTTGTCGTATCCAAGCAAATGATTGAATCTCATCTTCACAACAAGGTAGAAATTTTTGCTTATCCCTACGGGTATCACAACCGTTCCATGTACAGCAGGCTGAAAAATGCCGGATACAAACTTGCTTTTGACTCAGACCCAGGTGCCGCAAGACCTTTGCAAGGTGTATATGCCCTGCATCGGATTGAGGTAACTCCTGACAAACCGTTCACACGACTTTTGGCAGGAAATGTAAATTGAGAAGGATGTATAATGAAAATGGAGTGGGAGGGGAGCAAGATGAAATTTTTGCGAATGAAAGAGCCGGTGAATACGTGGACCCACTTCGTTACCTTTCTTTCGGGCATAGTAGGATTGGTGTTTTTGATTATCCTTTCCAAAGACAATGCCTCCAAATTGGTAACGATGACTGTGTATGGTGGTAGCATCATTTTTTTGTTTGGAGCCAGCTCGCTTTATCACTGGGTAAAAACCACTCCGGAAAAGGAACTGATTTTGCGCAAGATTGACCATATTTCGATCTTTATCTTTATTGCCGGAACTTATACGCCTGTGTTTTATTACGGTTTGGAGGGAATTTGGAAATGGGCCATGCTGACGGCAATCTGGGTGCTGGCGCTGATTGGCGTCCTCTTAAAGGTTTGGTTTATGCATGCGCCACGTTCCATCTCGACCATTTTTTACATCGCATTGGGCTGGATTGCGCTGGTGCCGATCGGACAATTGATTGAGAATTTTCCGATCCAAGCGATCATCCTGATGTTCGCGGGAGGCGTAGCCTACACGCTGGGAGCCGTTATTTACGCCACTAGGATTTTCGATTTTTTCCCTAACAAATTTGGCTTTCACGAAATTTTTCACATATTCGTAATGGCGGGCTCTATCTTGCATTTCATCATGGTTTTTGCCTTTATTCTCCCGATGAAGTAGACTTTAGGATTTAATGCGGCCATATGCCTTGGCATTTCGGATAATCCGGTAAAACATGCTTTTATCGGACAGTTTCAGAAACAGCCAGAGATTAGGCATCATGTTGACTTCCAAAATCCAGGGCTTCAGATTCAGATCGACGGCAACGTCCAGCCCTAACTCCTTAATCCGCGGATATTTCGATTCAAGATGATTGGCAGTCTTCATGCCAATCTTTTTTATTTTGTCAACGAGTTGCTTCCTTTTTTCTCTGGAGGCATGAGGCGAGAGCGCCCGGTCTACTGAAACCACGATTCCTCCCTTCACAAGATTGGTAACGACACTATGGGGATGGGCTGCCCGGCATAACATTCCGCTGACTTCCCAACGGTTGTGCGGATTTTTCTGCACCATGACACGAACATCGAAGTGACGCTGTTGATACTTTAACAGTCTAATCCCTTCTTGCACCAAGTAGGGTTTGCTCTTGATCCGTTTTTTGATCGCGTCGTAAAACACAGGAAAGTTTGAAAATGTTTTTTTCCGGGAACCTGATTGATAACGATAGGTTTTAGCTGCGGGCATGTCCAGCCGGATAACTCCGTTTCCATGACAACCGTAGACAGGCTTGATATACACCATTTTGTGTTTGGCAAGCATGAAGTACAGGCTGTCTTTATTCAGCAATCTGGTTTCAGGATGATGCTTACCCAGTTCAGGGTGGTTCATGAGAATTTTTGCTTTGACCCACTTGTTTCCAATTCGTTGAATCCGCGGTTTGCTCATTTGCATCGTCTCCCCCGTCAGGTTTCGTGCCTCATACACCATACGGGAGGAAAGGTTAGACGGTTCGTCCGCTAATGTCCTGATCAACAGCAAAAATCGATAAATCTTACGTTTTCAATGTCGAAATCTGTTGATATACAATAAAACATATCGAATAATGTGATATTAGAAGAACCATTCAACGTCTTCCCATTCATATTCACGATCAAGAGCAGACATAAGTAACGTCCCGTCCTTTTTGTTGACTGGGCATGGGAGTGAGGGAATTGTTTTACAGAATTTGTACCATGCTTCGCTACGATACGTTAAGCGGTAAATTGCGGCTATGGAACGGTTTTTTAATTCTTTTAGTCGGTTTCTTAACGATATTGCCGTTTGCGGAAATGGAGTATGAGCATAATAAACAGGAAGTCCATAAACAGTTAATACAAACCATCACGCTGCAAAAGATGTTTATTGAGCAGTGGCTGGATGAACGTGCTTCCGACATCCGGAATTTGGCCAGATTAGAAAGTACCAGACAAATGGATAAAGAGAGCATCCGTAAAAACTTTATTTCCTTTCTTGAGCAGCAGCAGGATTTTTACTCTGTTGTCTATGTGAATTCAAAAGGGATAACCGAAATTGACACCAAGATGAAACCGGGAATAGACATTTCCGACCGCCCTTATTTTCAAGCAGCAAAGCAAGGAAAAGAATTTATTTCGGGCGTATTCATCGGCAAGGATTTTGGCAGACCAATCCTTATTTTTTCTGCGCCGGTATTCAACGAACGGCAGCAGTTTAACGGGCTTATATTCGGAGCTGTAAACATTGTGACGATTGAAAAATTAATGATGGGCTTCCGGACAGGCCGTACGGGAGAGACTTATTTGCTGGATCAAGAAGGCTTGATGCTGACAGATTCCCGTTTTGCCAATAAGCTGATTGAGATGGGAAAGGTAAAGGACACGGCCCGCTTGCACCTTCGCGTGGATAGTCAGATTTATCAGGAAGCGTTGGCGGGTGAACACTCTTACGATAGTTACCGGAATTATTTGAATGAAGAAGTATACGGTACGTACACATGGGTGAATCACCACAGATGGATCATCGTGGGGGAACTCGGGAAAATCGAAGTGCTCGCTCCTTTCTCCAACAAACTGACGGCTATTTCCATCTGCGTCTTTTTTGTCTGGCTGATTGGCGGACTGATCTTGCTGAACATTATCCAAAAATTGAAACATATGCTGTACAAACTCCAATTGGGAGCACAGCACATTCAACAAGAAAATTATCATTACTCCTTGAATCCTGCTGATTTTCGCGACGCTCCGTTGGAAATAAGGTCCTTATATGAGGCGTTTAATCAGATGACACACACGATCCAGAGTAAAATCTGTTTGCTTGCGGAAAGCGAGGCCCGCTATCGCCAATTGGTTGAGCTTTCCCCTGATGCCATTATGGTGTTTCTGGATGGACAAATCGTTTTGGCCAACAACATGGCTGCGGCTATTTTAGGCTTTGATTCACCAAAACAGCTGATTGGCAAAATGGTCCGTGATTTCGTGCACCCCGTTTTTTTGTCTGAAGGAAGAAAGAACATAGAAAAGATTCTGGCTGCCAGACAGCATCAGTTGGAAACATTCCAATGCAAAATTGTACCCGCTGACAAGCGATTCATTGATGTAGAAGTTGCCGCTTCCTATATCACCTATAGCCGCAAACCGGCGGTCATCGTTGTGTTCCGCGATATTACCGAGCGCAAAGAGGAAGAGATGCGCCTTCACGAAGAGAATCAAATGCTGCAGCAGCTAAGCCAACTGGACGGCTTGATCGGCATCGCAAACCGGCGCTTGTTCGACAGCAAGCTGGTTGAGGAGTGGGAAGCTTCCGTTGAACAAAAAAGCCCGTTATCGCTCATTATGCTGGATATTGACTATTTTAAGGAGTACAACGACACGTATGGGCATCAGATGGGGGATCAATGCCTGAAGCGGGTAGCCCAAATTCTCGATCAGGAGGTTCAAAAGCACGGGGGAATGATCGCCCGGTACGGCGGAGAGGAGTTTGCCATCATTTTGCCGAAGACCGAAAAAGAAAAAGCCTTCCAGATCGCCTTGAGCTTACGCAAAGCGGTTGAAGAGTTGAACATTCCGCACATCTCTTCAAGGACTAATCGGTATGTCACGATCAGTCTTGGAGTTGCGTCAATCCGGCCTGCTGATGCGACTGATTCTTCTGAATTGCTGCAGAGCGCAGACAAAGCTTTATATCAAGCGAAGCAAAAAGGACGCAATCGGGCTGTGCTCTATGGTGCTTAAATTCTTGATTCTGTCTGTCTTTTCTAATTTGGATGAAAGTTCCACCTCCATTTTGTATACTAAAAGTTGAGAATTTGTTAGGAGGGGGAGTTGCATGTTACGGAAATTATTTTCCCTTTTTTTCGCATTCGTTTTGCTTGTGCCGGCAGCCAATGTCGGATCGGCTACTGCTGTCCCGGTCCCTGTGTTTAAAGATTTGCAGGGGCATTGGTCAAAAGAATACGTCGATTATTTGGCCGAGCTTGGGGTTTATAACGGCTATAAAAACGAGTTCAAACCAGACGCTCCAATCTCCCGCGGCGAAGCGCTCATGCTGATCAATCGTGTGTTTAAAGCGACGTTTGGAACCTTTGCTGATCCATTAGCGACCACAAGGATTGATTCCAAGCATTGGGCTGCAGCGGAAGCCAAAGAGTTGTTCGGAAATCTCAACAGCATGTTTTATTCGGATCAACGGATGTATATCAAATATAATCCGTCCGAGAATTTGCTCTATTATCTGCATCTGTCGGCAACCGGCAAAAAAATGAAATCAACAGAAAAGACCTGGCCGACCTGGTCGGTTACTGCCGCCCAATTGAGCCAGCCGCTGTCGCGGGAAGAAGCGAGCATGATCTTTTTCCACGTCCTGTCCCCGTATATTGCCAAATCGTTCAACGTACAGCCGCTGAAGGTGGAAGGCCGTTTTGACAGTTTCTATTCGTGGAAGCAACCGACGAATTATCTGGATAATCCTTCTCCGTACGCAACTGCACTGCAAGAATACGCCATCTACACTCCGAATCAGAAAAAACTGGAGCCGGCCAAAAAGATGACACGCGGTGAATTCGCGGTAACCTTAAAGCGCCTGCATGAAACGTATGTTCGAAAAAATCTCCAGCAATTGGCGGTAGATAAGCTGAATTTCTTCCTGACTGCTGCTACCCATGCTTACTATAAACAAGATCAAGCGTTAATGAAGAACTATTTCCAACCTGGGGCGTTGAAAATTCTGCAGGATGCGGCCGCACAGGCAAATAGCAAGAGAGTGGCTCTTCATGATTATTCCGGCAGAGTATATATCATCGAGAAAAATACATTTGATTGGAAAGTTCAGGCTTTTTACAAAGAAAATCAAGTAGGGGCTTATGAGGTTGTTTACTACCTTAAGTTAAATCCCGGGAGCAACAATCCATACGGAATGGAAATCAGCTCAATCGATTATAATCAAAAATAAACCATTGAAAGTGCGGGAACAATCTTCTCGCACTTTTTTAAGCAGTCACGGCAAGTTTTTGGCATCATATATTAGATAGCATGAAAAACAGCAGAGAAAGGTGGCAAGATCATGGAGAGAATGGAAACGAGTGAACTGCACCAGGTAGTGGAACCCGCCGGTTTTTGGGTCAGACTGTTCGCTAACCTGCTTGACGCGATTATCATTGGCATTCCGTTAAGTCTACTCACTTATGCCATTACAGGTTCGTCCCAAAATAGCTTGAATGATACCATTTCTACCTTGTATTCGCTGCTTGTTCCTGTCCTTTGGATGGGATATACGGTCGGCAAACGGATCACGGGAATTCGCATTGTAAAAATAAACGGCGAACATGTTGGACTCTGGACGATGATCAAACGGGTTGTGATCTCAGCCTTTGTGTACGCAATTACCTTGGGAATCGGACTTATCGTAAGTTTGTTCATGATCGGGCTTCGCCAGGATAAACGATCGCTTCACGATCTGATTGCCGGAACCTATGTCACGTATCAGAAACCATTCTGAGTGAATTAAACACTTATGGTTTTGCCAGATTTTCATTGCGAGAATATGGCACTGCAACCAATCGTGATACAATAAAAAGAAAAACAGGCACAGGACTGCAAGATTATGATGCTCGGGTAAAATCAGAACGACGCAGAGGTTGGTGCGGTGACAGTTAGACTTGCCTTCCAGCTATATGCACGTTATGATGGTTTTGCGTGCTTTACGGGTAATACAGGTGAAACGAGGGATGCGTGTGCCAACTCCAAGTATGGAAGACTATTTAGAGAGAATTTACAGCTTAATTGAAGAAAAAGGATACGCTAGGGTCTCCGACATTGCAGAGGCTTTGGAAGTACACCCCTCATCTGTGACCAAAATGGTTCAAAAGCTTGACAAGGACAAGTACTTGGTTTATGAAAAATATCGCGGACTTGTTCTTACCTCGAAAGGGAAGAAAATCGGAAAGCGGCTGGTTGACCGCCATGCCCTGCTGGAAAATTTTTTGCGTACCATCGGTGTCGACGAAGAACATATTTTTCGGGACGTGGAGGGCATTGAACACCATTTAAGCTGGGAGTCAATTACTTGCATCGAGTACCTGATGCAGTATTTCCAAAACGATATTACACGGGTAGAAGAGCTTCGCCGGATCAGGCTGGAAGACGAGCAAAAAGAAGAAGAGGAAGTAAAGGATCGCAAGTAGGTCATGTTCATGATCCATTTTGATCTTTGCTTATTAGGCAGGGCATACTTATTGGTATGCCCTTCAATCATTTTTATCACAACTTATAAAAGTAGCATCGAAATTCCTCATCCATTTTAAAACCCCGTTTTTCCCAAAAATTCCACGCTTTTGTATTTGTATGCTCTACCGAAAGTTCAATCCTTTCTTGTTTGAAATATTCACGATAAGAATCAAAGACTGGAACGATTCTGGACAGGTGAAGCCATGCCAAATTGTGCAGAAGGTTTTAAGACACTCCCCAGCCTATTATACATGTATAAGAGGGGGTGGCTATCATGAAAGCGGATGCGGTGTTTGAAGGAGGAGGGGTAAAAGGGATAGCGTTAATTGGCGCGGTTGCTGAAATGGAAGAGTACGGCTACGTTTGGGAGCAACTGGCAGGAACATCTGCGGGGTCAATTGTGGCGGCGTTACTAAGCGCCGGCTATACCAGTGAAGAGTTGAACCATGTGTTTATCCGACTCAATTACATGTCGTTTCTCAAGCGGAAAGGAATTGGCCGAATGCCGCTAGTTGGTTCCGTTTATGAATTGCTTCGGTACAAAGGAATTTATCCCGGAAATGAAGTGGAAATGTTTATAGACCAATTGCTGCGTCAAAAAGGAATTCGTACATTTGGGGATTTGCCAAAAGATAAGCTGCGAATCATCGCTTCAGACATCACCGGCGGCAGAATGCTGGTTCTTCCCGATGATCTGACTGGTTTTGACCTCGATCCTATGGTTTTCCCAATTGCTCGTGCAGTCCGCATGAGCTCATCTATTCCTTATTTCTTCCAGCCTTCTGTCATTTACAAAGGCAATCAGCCGCATCTGGTGGTAGACGGGGCGCTGCTTAGCAATTTTCCCGTATGGTTGTTTGATGTGCCTGATCAACCGGAATGGCCAACATTCGGGTTTCGTTTGAGCGACAAAACGTCGATTGACCGGCCAACAAAGATTTCGGGACTGGTCTCATATACAAAAGCGCTCATAACAACGATGCTGGACGCCCATGACCGCCTACACGTGGAAAAAGCGCATGCGGTGCGAACCGTCTTCATTCCCACACTTGAAGTTCGAACGACTCAGTTTGAGTTAAGCGAAGAGCTAAGGAAAAAATTGTATCAATCAGGCAGAGAAGCAGCAAGGAAATTTTTGCAAACGTGGAATTTTCAACGCTATGTGGAGGTATACCGGATGAACCCGCCAAAGACGGTAAAAGTATAAAGGCTGAATTTATAGGTTTGGAACCCCGCC
>JBHGXW010000030.1:0-48905 GCA_041920465.1 Paenibacillaceae bacterium
TTCACAGGAGCTTCTCATCTGACGACTCTGATTCCTTCCTTCACTCTCTTCACTTTGCCATGCCTTCACAAGGAACACGCAATGGGACGAAGCTCTTTCCTTTTCATAACCGTTGGATGAAAGTTTAACCACTTTCATAATTTAAAGCGGTTAAACTTTGCGATATGACAAGAGAAAAGCCTTGGGAAAAATTGCTTTTCCCAAGGCTTTTTCTTTATCCTTTTAAATTTTCACTTCAAATTATTCTTCGCTTTTACCTGGATAGTGTCATCTTTTTCAAATATCTTGGTATCCAACAGCTTGCCGGTAATACTGTCGTAAACATTGACCGTTATTTGTACTTTTACCTGATAAGTCTGCGATTTACCGTCTGGGGTCTTGATCAACTTGATTGCCTGATTCTGATAGCGATGGGTGAAATCCGGATTCAACAAGTCGAATTTGACTCCGCCAACAGAGTAAAACGCGTTTACAACTTTCAAATCTGTCGTGTTCGGCACCTGATACTCAACAATCAGCTTCTTCGCCCGGTTCTCCAAATCCTTGCTGTCATCCGTAGTGGAAATTTTCAAGGTAGGGTTATAGTCCGGAATTGTGCCGCCGTCTCCCTTATCTCCTTCAGAAGTATCAGGAGACGGTGCTTTCAACACAATCGTCTTCACAGTAGCTGCACCCTGTTCCAGATTGCCGTTGAGCGGAGTAACCGCTTTTACTTTTACGACAGTATCGGTCAGATTACCATTACCGTCTTTCTGGTAGTCCGCCATAAATTCTCCGCGGTCACTGTTGGACAAATCAACAGTGAACTCTTTCCAATCGTCTGCAGCCGTATCGGAATAGAACCATCTAGTCGTCTCGTCAATGGTATCCTTGACGGGGATTACCTCAACCTTGACGCTGTTCCCAAACCTGTATTTCTCAGTCAGCATGAAATCCGGACGTATTTCTCCAATTTCCACGATTTGCACAGCGAATTCATTTTTTTCGGTATATTGGCCATTTCGGTCGAAATCCTGCTTCATTGCAATGGCGACCTTGGTAGTGCCTACCGGATTAAGCGGAATATCCGTGGCTATATTGCCACTGTTAAACGGCACCCAGGCCGAGTTAACGGAGAGAGTGGCAGGCGGGTTCGCTAACCAAGCATACTTGACATCATCCATGACAAGTGTTGTGGGAATTGCTGTTACTTTGCCTGTAGCCTTCAAACCTGAACCAACCCGCTCGGCGTTTACTTCAAAAGCTGTCTCAGGATGGAAATACAAGCCGTTGGTAATCAAATCGGAAGCCATCTGGTAGCGGTCGATTACCCTGGCGCTAATGGTTGTCGGGCCGACGAGCAGCACCTGCTCTACTTCATTTTTGTCGTTTTTCACGACTGCGTTCACATCAAAACTGTAAAAAGCTTGTTTGCGGCCGTCGGCAAGGTCGTTGCCAAACGTAGGGCCTGTTATCTCGCTGCGCGCAAGCTGTCTGTCATTGACCCGGAAATCAAGGTTATTCGGCCATGCATCCGGATAATAGACCACCTTGACCGTAATGACAGCCTTCTCGGTATAGCTTGCATTCCAACCATTGTTCGCTGTTACGGTAATTTCGGGACGAGTCTGCACGGTTACCTGACAAGTATCTGTGTAGCCGCCCTCTTCCGTCGTAACGGTAATGGTGGCAACTCCTCCCCCTACCGCAGTAACATTACCGTTCTGATCTACCGTTGCCACATTCGCATTGCTTGTGCTCCACGTTACCTTTTGATTGGTTGCGTCTTTCGGCAGAACCGTTGCGTGAAGCTGGGTTTCTTTTTGATCGTCAAGGTTAAGCGTCAAAGAGTCTTTATCCAACACGACACCTGTGACAGGAACATAGACGGTGATGGTACTTGTCGCCTTGAACTTGCCATCCGGAGTGCTGGCGGTAATGATTGCTGTTCCTGCTTGGTTACCTGTCACGACCCCGTTATCGACAGAAGCCACGTCCGAGTCGCTTGATGTCCAATTTACGGTTTGTTCGGCATCAGCCGGTGAAACCGTTGCATGCAACTCAATGGTTTCTCCTACCTTGATTCTGGCGTGATCAGGTGTGATTGAAACCCCGTCCGGCAGAGTCTGGTTCACTGTAAGCGTCATATCAGGGAAATCCTTCGTTATCTTATCCCCGTTTTGTTCGGTATAAGAAAGCTTGGCATCGTCAAACAGGTAAGTACCTGCTTTACCGGACTTCACCTCCAACGTGAGACTTACCGGAGCTGCCTCATATACATCACCATTCTTCTCATAGGTCAAGCTAGGCAGATGAACGGTATATCGGCCGTTTTCTACAGAACCGATCAGATTGCTTGGCTTGAGACTTACCAGTTGGATATCCTTAGGCAAAATCTCAGAATAGGTCAAATCGCTTACGACAACCGTTTCAGGCGATTCGCCGCTTGTAGTCCGGTAGGTTCCTTTTACTTTACCGTTTGATAGAGACAGGTCGAATGTGGCAAAACCGCTAATTTCAACTGTGTCTTTGCCTTTCAGCAGCTTATTTTCCGCAACAAGGGGAATGGTGATTCGAGTTGTTCCTTTTTGAATCAGATTTTTTAATTCATCAATGATTTTGTCCACCTTGGCGCTTGGTTCGGTTGGATACTCTTTTCCTGCATACACTTTGCCGCTGTATCCTTTTTGCATGTTAGCGGAAAAATTACTCCATCCGTTGCCGCCTAGACTTAATCCCCCGCCGTTCGAGTTTCCCTTGCTTTCAATCTTGTTTAACTCGGTTTCAAAGTCAATTGATCCGCCGCTTGTGAAGTTCTGATCAATCAAGAAGAACGGACGAACACCTGACATTTCTGTCGGGGGGGTGTTGGCAAAGGCATCAGCGCTGATCGACCGTGGAACGATGGTATACGTGATCGTTGCCGGTTCGTTTATTTTTACGGTTGATTTGTTGACCGTTCTCGCCAGATCAAATGCAAAAACTTCACCCTTCTTGATGGTGACAAAGGAAGTAGCAGTCTGATCAACGGCAAATCCGCCTGAAGCCTTCACCTCAATTTTATAGACACCGTCTTCGTTCAATTCGAAGCGATAGGGAGTGCTGAGACTTTTCCATCCCATTGCTTGCGTACCTTTTGTCAGTTGGTACGAATATCCTACTTTCCCTCCGGAATCAGGCACCAGATCGTTTAAGCTTACAACAACGTTATCACTGGTAACAGAGTTAGCAGCCAGCGTTTTTTGACTCTGTTTTTCTTTCATTTCAACGGAAGGAGCCATGGACAGAATATGGTGAATATCCGCGTTATTCTCCACATCTCGGTAGGTAATATCCAATTTTGTGTTATCTCCGGTAACAAAATTCATAGCTTTTACCGGAAAGGTTATCGGCATATCGTCCTGCATTAACAAAACAGAATCAACCGCCGTATTATCGTCATTCTTCACTTTGGTAAGCTGCCCCGCTTCATTGCCCTCGTACGTAAACCCTCGGGAACTGTCAGGCAACAGGACTTTGCTTCGGATCGTATCGGTTAATGGAGCCACAGAGATAGATTTCGCCTTGCCGTTATCAACATAGGTCAATTCTGGACTGAGAAGTTGCTGTCTGAGAGCCCAATCCACTTGGACTTGTACCGCAATTGTCTGTGGCGAAGAACTGGTAAAATTACTGCCTGAATACGTCACCTTGTTAAACGTCATCGTCACCATGCTGCCGTCATTATTGGCCGTATTCTTTATTGTAGTGCCATTACTGTTTTTCACCGTTAAGCCCTTTGGCAATTGCTGATTTAAGGTAATCGCACTCAATTCACCGGTTCCCATCGTGGTTAATCCAGCAGGCTTTCTTGGTGTCAATGTATACAAAATGGTAAAGGAATCATTATTTTTCGAAGCATCAACCGACTTCGTCAATTCACTTACATTTTTGTCCTGATTTGATTCATCAACATATCTTATGGTGACGTCAAATGTTGGCGATACTTGTGAAACAACATTGATCGTCGTTGGCTCAACTGTTTTGGTAACTGTTTTACCGCTAAAATCGGTATATTCAAGTTGTACACCGGAAAAGTTATATTGCCCCGCCTGTGAAAAATCCAAGGGCAATTGTATGGTTTGCGGGCCTGGAGTAGCCCCGCCAACAGTAAAAGGAACGTCATTGTAATTCAGAATCACCGTGTTCCCTTCTGTTATCACGTTTGTTCCTGATTTTACCTTTACCTTGTCACTGAATTGACCAAGGGGAACCTTAATCTTAACGTTACGCATAGCCAAGCTGTTAATATCATCACTGATGGAACGAAAAATAGCATTTAAGTTGTCTGCTCTTCCTTGTGTCGTTGTGCCGCCTGTCGGTCTGGAAATGTTATCCAATAAATCCAGGTCGACATCATCAGAAGAACCAAATCCAATGGAGTACACTTTGATTCCCTTGCTAGCCAATGTTTTTGGGAGTGAGGCAATGTCTTCGCCAATCTTTTGGTTTACAATACTTCCGGAAATGGAATCCCCGTACTTTTTGTTGTTATAGATAAAGTATTTCTTACCTGAGCTCCCCCATAAACCGTAATACATGGTTAATGTGGTGTTTTTCAAGCTTGGAGGAGTCATCCTTTGGCCGGTAAAAGGCTCGGTATCATACCCAGAAACTGAACTGACATACTCAGAGCGTTTCGTAAATGTCGGCTGTCCATCGGTTAAAAAGATAATGTATTTGCTTCTTGTAGAACCATCTAAAATAGAGATTGCCTTATCCAAAGCATCGTAATAGTTCGTACCTCCATCTGGAGATAGAGCATCTACTAATGATTTGATTCGGTCAAAGGCATTATTTGTGTTTGACGTTAAGGTATACTGACTATTGGAATCTGGCATAATTTCGCTGCCAAAGGGGACCATTGCCAATCTGTCGCCAATGTTAGATGTACCTGAGTTCACGCTCTTGAACAGATTTATCGCTTCTCCCACAGCTGATTTGGCCAAGGTCATCTTGGTCTTCGTTACCCAATAGCTGCTGTCAGTATCATCATTCATCGATCCAGACTTGTCTACGACCAAAACGACATCTACTGGAGCTCTACTGGTATCACTCGCTTTTCCTGTCGGCTGCACGGTCAGGTTCAAAGCACCCGATGCTACCCCGGTACTTGGCAGGACAATTTCGCTTTGCGCCGCCTTCAT
The DNA here is from genome assembly GCA_041920465.1 of Paenibacillaceae bacterium. Taxonomy (GTDB): domain Bacteria; phylum Bacillota; class Bacilli; order Brevibacillales; family Brevibacillaceae; genus Brevibacillus_H. The sequence continues at coordinate 5,166 of JBHGXW010000030.1, forward strand.
GGAAGCGGTCAGTGAAGCGGGACCATCATCAGCCCAGGCTCTAGGTATTTGTACCCAGGAACTGAAGACAAGTTGAAGCACCAAAAGCTGTAAAAAACATAAGCGCAAGAACCTCATACAACCACATCCCCCCAAAAACATTCACATCCATGTATCGACGTTTGGAAACTTATCCATTAGATGCCTATTTTCCTACTATCATTGTACCATGAATGTTTCCACAAAAAAGAAGGAACTTAGCCTAAAAAGGACGAGTTGCCGACTTTTTTCTAAAGGACTGGTCTATCTTATGCTAAACTGGAATCATGAGAAGGTAAGGAGAAGGAGTGATGCCAGTGGAAGAAATGAAGCTTATGTTGAACGCTATAATCGAAAGAGTAGACATCATGTCCGAAAAGCTGGGGCCTGTGCCCGAAAAAATTGATACTCTGACCGAACGGGTCGATCTTCTGACCTCGGACGTAAAGGAGATTAAGGAAGATGTTAAAGAATTAAATCAAAAGTTTGATATCTTGGAACGAAGACAAGATAGAATGACCATTCAACTGGCTAAAATAGAAGCTGAAGTTGATCAGCTCAAAGAGCACTTAGGCAATGAATTGTAAGAATATACACCCGGCAATGACTCTTGCTCCTGAGAAAACGTTGTTTTTTCGTGCCTCCGTTATAGCTTGAACAGTTGCGATCAAATCCGGTTTCACTCATCGCCAGGAAGTGGTCAAAACCGTAGCCTTGGCCTTCGTATCGCTGCTTTACCACTTTTTTTACCCACCCGGCCATAACTTACGTGGCGCCGGTCGGGGTCCTTTTTCTTCTGGCGATTTTTGCCCACTCGGCTTAAGCTATCGCTGTCCCGAGCGGTGCCCCAGCGAGTGCCTGGGCTTGCGCTGTAAAATATAAATTCCCTCCAGGAAGCATCCTGCGAGGGAATTTTGTATATTTGTATTTATTGTATTTATTCTTCCCTTATTCAGCCAGTCTCTCCGCCAGCCAATAGGCAGACTTCCAGATGTCTCCGGCTCCCATGGTAAGAACCAGATCCCCCGGGCGAATCTCGTTGACCAACAGTTCCTGTACCTCTTCCTTGGTAGGTACGTACTTGGCGCGAGGATGGCTGTTGACGCGGATCTTCTCTACCAGGACACTGGAGCTTACTCCTTCGATTTGCTTCTCTCCTGCCGGTGAGAAAATATCCGTGATAATCACTTCATCTGCATCACGGAATGCACGGCTGAATTCCTCCATCAGGAAGTAAGTGCGGGTATAGCGCTGCGGCTGGAAGACAGCGATGACGCGGCGCCCCGATGCCCTTGCCCCGTTCAGGGTAGCCATGATTTCTGTCGGGTGGTGAGCATAGTCATCCACAACCAGAATGTCACGAGCCTCCCCGATAATCTGGAATCTCCGCTTCGCACCGCGGAACGTGGAGAGCGCCTGGACGATTTGTTCGAATGTCAGGCTAGCTTGCAGACTGACGATGATCGCCGCGAGCGCGTTGGCGATATTATGCTTGCCCGGCATGGATAATACAAGATCGCCAAGCAGGGTGTCACGATGCCATACCTTGCATCTGGTCTCCCGATCCGCACAAACGATATCGGTGGCATAGAACTCCGCCTGCTGTCGATATTCCGGATTAATTCCGTAAGTGATGATGGTTCTGTCAACTCTCGGCATCAGTTCACGCACATATTGGTCATCGACGCAAAGTACGGCACAGCCATCCGGCTTCAGACGCCCGAGAAAATCAGCATATGCCTTTTTCAAGTTGGCGAATTCTCCGCCGAAATGCTCCAAATGATCCGGTTCAATATTGGTGATGATTGCATAAGAGGGACGGTATTCCAAAAATGAACCATCGCTTTCATCCGCTTCCGCCACGACAAAATCGCTCTTGCCCGCTTTGGCGTTGGTGCCGGCATCCACCAGTTCACCGCCGATAATATATGTGGGATCAACTCCGCACTCTTCCAGTACATGGGCAATCATGGAGGTGGTTGTTGTTTTTCCATGCGCCCCGGCTACCGTTACACCTTTCCGCTCATTCAAAATACGGGCCAGCATCTGGGAACGATGCAAAAGGGGAATCCCTTTGTCCTTCGCTGCCTGAAGCTCCGGATTATCCTCTGGAATACTAGTCGAGTAGACGACAATGTCTGCTCCTTCCAAATGGGCTGCGTTATGTCCGATCATGATGGTAGCGCCTTTTGCCTCCAGCTTTTTGGCCAGATCGCTCATCGCCACATCCGATCCGGTTACTTTGTATCCAAGGTCGACGAGAACACGTGCAATCGCACTCATTCCATAGCCACCAATACCTATGAAGTGGACATGATGGAACTCTTCCACCTTCATTCACCTGCCTCTTTCGTTATGAATCTAACCAATCTCTAGGAAGATATGGAAAAAAGCGTGCGCACCTGGGCAATAAAATACAAAGAGCCGCAAATGATCAATACATCATCCTTGTGCTCATTGGGTTTTCTCCAGTCACGCAAGAAGGAATGCCAATCAGAAACAAGAGTTATCCGGCTGGCCTCCACTCCACCCGCCTGCCACGCGTCCATAAGGTATTCTGTTGACGCGGCACGGTGAAAATCAAACGATGTCAGAAAAAATTGCTCAACCGGGAATTTGGAATCTGCCCAGACGGATGCCATTTGTGAGAGCGGCTTGTCAGCGAGTGCCGCGATGAGTACATGAATTTTTTTCCTTGGTGGAACAAGTTTCGCGATACTTTCAGTCAAAGCCTGCATCCCTTCAACATTGTGCGCGCCATCGAGAAGGATAACCGGAGACGTGCTAACCATCTCCAATCTTCCCGGCCAGGTTGTTCGCTCAAGCCCTTTGCCAATATCTTCGTCCATCAGGTGATAAGCGTAAAACTCACGCAAAAGGTCTGTTGCCATCAGAGCGACCGCCGCATTCTTAAGCTGATGCTCCCCGTTTAACCCAATGGTAAACGGATACGGGTTTCTGCGAAAAACACTTTTGTACGAAAAATGCTGTTCCCCAAAGCTTATACTCACGTCGGAAGAAGCAACGGTGAAATCGTGCCCCAATTGATAGAGAGATGCTCTCTTTTGTCGGGCTGTTTCCTTGATCACGCGCAATGCTTCTTCGGATAAATCGCCGACCACGACCGGTACACCCGGTTTGATGATTCCGGCCTTCTCATAGGCGATTTGTTCAATGGAACTGCCCAGAACTTCGGTGTGATCCATTCCTATATTTGTTATTACGGAAACAAGCGGGTGGACGATATTGGTTGAATCCAAGCGGCCGCCCAGCCCAGTTTCCCAAACAACTACCCGAGGAGTCGCCACCTCTGCGAAATAGAGAAGGGCCAATACCGTGATCACCTCAAACTCCGTCGGAGAACCATAGCTCGTCGCCTCGGCGCACTGCTCAACATACGGCATCAGTTTATTGACGAGTTGAACGAGATGATTGGGTGCAATCATCTCGTTGTTGAAGCAAATCCGCTCCCGAAAGTCAATGAGATAGGGTGAGGTAAACGTGCCGACACTATATCCGGCCTCCATCAGCATGTGGGTCAGATAAGCACAGGTAGAGCCCTTTCCATTGGTCCCGGCAACATGAATGAAGGCAAGCCGCTGATGGGGATTCCCTAATTCCTGAAGCAGCCATTGCACTCGTTCCAAGCCGGGTTTTTGCCCAAACTTTTGCAAACTATGAAGCCACTCGACAGCTTCCTCAAATGAAATAAAAGGTTCAGCCTTCATACGGTATGACTCCAATCTCATAAATATGCCTGACCACAATACATATCATCTATACTTTCAATTCTGCTAAACGAGCCTTCACTTTGTCCCGTTTGTCCATGTATCCTTCCATTTTCACCTTTTCTTCTTCCACAACTTTGGCTGGAGCTTTGGCCATGAAACCAGGGTTGTTCAGCTTCTTCTCGATTCGCTCCACTTCAGCGTTAAGGGTTTCCAATTCCTTCTCCAGGCGTTTGATCTCCTGCTCGATGTCAATCAAGCCGGCCAACGGCAAGAAAATTTCTGCCCCGGTAAGCACGGCTGTCATTGCCTTCTCAGGAGAAGCCAGCTCGGTACTGATCTCAAGACGCTCCGGATTGCAGAAGCGGGTAATCAGGTCTTGACCACGGGTTAATCGTTCCAGCGAAGCCTCGTCGCTTGGTTTGATCAACAGTTCGATTTTTTTGGACATTGGCACGTTCACTTCCGCGCGGATATTGCGGACACTGCGGATAACCTCCATCAAAAGCGACATCTCTGCTTCCGCTTCCGGGTTGACCCACTCCTCGTCCACAGTTGGCCATTTGGCTACGGTAATGCTTCGGCCTTCATGCGGCAATGCCTGCCAGATTTCTTCCGTGATAAAAGGCATGAACGGATGCAGCAGGCGGAGGGTTTGATCCAGAACCGTTACCAATACGGACTGTGTCGTTTTCTTCGCCTTCGCGTCGTCTCCGTACAGCGGCAGCTTCGCCATTTCGATGTACCAGTCGCACAAATCGTCCCAAATGAAGTTGTAGAGAATACGGCCTGACTCACCAAATTCGAATTGGTCCATCAAGCGGGTTACATCTGCAATGGTTGCCTGCAGACGGGAAAGGATCCATTTATCCGGTGCAGACAATTCGCCTGTCAAATCAATGTCCTCGTATTTAAACCCTTCCAGGTTCATCAGGGCGAAACGGGAAGCGTTCCAAATCTTGTTGGCGAAGTTGCGGCTGGCCTCCACCTTCTCCCAGTAGAAGCGTTGATCGTTCCCAGGCGAGTTGCCTGTAGCCAGCGTATAGCGCAGCGCATCCGCACCGTAGCGCTCGATCACTTCCATCGGATCAACGCCGTTACCGAGTGATTTGGACATCTTGCGTCCTTCCGAGTCGCGGATGATACCGTGGATCAGCACGTGTTCGAACGGAATTTTACCGGTAAACTCAAGACCGCTGAAGATCATGCGGGCAACCCAGAAGAAAATGATATCGTAGCCGGTTACCAGCACATTGGTCGGATAGAAGTACTTCATATCCTCCGTCTCATCCGGCCAGCCAAGCGTAGAGAACGGCCAGAGACCGGAGCTGAACCAGGTGTCGAGCACATCGTTATCTTGTTCCAGGCGATGGCTTTGGCAGGAAGGACATTCATGCACATCCGTACGGGAGACGATCTCTTGACCGCAATCCTGGCAGTACCAGGCCGGAATGCGGTGTCCCCACCAAAGCTGACGGGAAATGCACCAGTCGCGAATATTTTCGATCCAGCGCATATAGGTATTTTTGAAGCGTTCCGGCACGAACTTGACGCTTTCATCGCTTGCGGCGTTAGCCAAAGCGGCGTCAGCAAGCGGCTGCATTTTGACGAACCATTGCGTGGAAAGGTATGGCTCCACGACAGCGTCGCTTCGTTCGCTGTGGCCCACTTGGTGGATATGCTCCTCAATTTTGAACATAACCCCTTGCTCGGTCAGGTCTTTAATGATTTGCTGGCGGCAAGCGAAACGGTCCAAGCCTTTGTAAGGGCCTGCTTGTTCGTTCATTGTGCCGGTTTCATCCATGACGATGATCTGCGGCAGGTTGTGGCGAAGGCCGAGTTCGAAGTCGTTTGGATCATGAGCCGGGGTAATTTTTACGGCACCGGAACCAAATTCCGGATCGACGTAATCGTCGGCAACGATCGGAATTTCACGGCCCACAATCGGCAGAATGACCGTTTTACCCACCAGGTGCTTGTAGCGTTCATCTTCTGGATGCACCGCAACCGCCGTATCACCCAGCATTGTCTCAGGACGGGTAGTGGCAACCTCAATGTAGCCGCTGCCGTCTTTCAACGGATAACGCATGTGATGAAGCGCACCCTTTACTTCTTTGTAAATAACCTCAATATCGGACAGCGCCGTGCGGGCCACAGGGTCCCAGTTGATAATGCGGTTGCCGCGGTAAATCAGCCCTTTTTCATAGAGGCGAACGAATACTTCACGAACGGCACGGGAGAGTCCTTCGTCCATGGTGAAGCGCTCACGGGAATAATCAAGGGCAAGGCCAAGCTTCTCCCACTGCTCACGGATGTGGTGGGCATACACATGCTTCCACTCCCACACCTTTTCCAGGAACTTTTCGCGGCCCAGATCGTGACGGGTTACTCCCTCCTCGCGCAAATTGGCTTCTACGCGAGCCTGGGTTGCAATGCCGGCATGGTCCATTCCCGGCAGGAACAGTGTGCTGTAGCCTTGCATCCTTTTGGCGCGGGTAATGATGTCCTGCAGAGTCGTATCCAACGCATGCCCCAAGTGAAGCTTACCGGTTACGTTCGGCGGCGGAATGACAATGGTGAACGGTTTTTTGTCGGGGTCACGTTCTGCTTTGAAAAAATTGTTTTCGATCCAGTACGGATACCATTTGGTTTCTGCTGCCTTGGGATCATAATTTTTTGGCAGCTGATTGTCGAGCTGTGCAGTTGATTCTGTCGACATATGCTTCAAACCCTCCTTGAAAAACTTAAAGAAAAACAAAAAGCCCTTCTCCATCCAAAGGACGAAAAGAGCTTATTTTTCGCGGTACCACCTTTGTTAGTGTGACAAAGTTAGACCCAGCTGTTCAAAAATTGGGAAACTTCCTCCACACCCACTCAAAACAAGATAACGGCTGTGAGCCGATCCCGCCTACTCAATTTTCAACGGGACAACTCATGGGCGACCTTCGATGTCTCCTCCTTAGAGAATCTCGCAGCAATTGATTCTCCCTCTCTGCCAAGGCGGTCAAACCATCTACTCTTCCCACTCATTGTTTTTGAAGTATGCAATTGGCAATTGACAAGTTACTGCCTTACATTATAGCGAAGAAAACTTGTGAAAGTCAAATTTCTGAATAGCTATCCAAGGCTTTTATTTCCACGCCCAAGGCTTCGGTGAATCCGAGCACACGCAAAATATCAAGAATTTCTTCCAGTATATTCACAATTTCCACTTGTTTCCCCTTGGAAAGTAAATCTTTTATCGTGAAAAAAAGACTTCCAATGCCTGCAGAATCAACAAATGTTACTTGGCGAAAGTCTAGGGATACCATTTGATTGCGTTCTCCCACTTCACGGATCAAGCTGCCAATCTGTTCCCCAACTGACATGTCCAATTCGCCTGAAAGGTAAATCGTGGCATGCCGTTCCGCCTCTTTTACCTGGTAGTCCATTCCCAAGTTCTCCTTTCCGTCTGGTTAAAACCTGCGGCGTTCCTGCTTTTATTATGTTTCTTCCCGTTTCGCCATCTTATGAAACATCTTTTTATTTCTTTTCTATATCTCAGCGATTCCTTATATCTTGATTTCCATGACAACTTTGGTCCCTTGAGGTGAACTGTTTAAGAGTACCCGATCCGCAAACGTAAGCATCGCATGGAACCCTGCACCAAGTGAATTTTGGGTGGAGTAGCCCTGAACCAGAGCCGCTTTGGGCAATTCATACAGCATAATGCCTTCCCCCTCATCGTAGATGACGACACGGCAAACCTTCTCTTGTTCCGAAATGTAGTAGTCGATGTATCCGCCTTTTGAGTGCCTCAAGGTATTGGTAGCTGCTTCGTTCACTGCAACTGAGTAGTGAAGAATTTTGGTTTTGGAAAGATTGTACGGCTCAAGTACTTTCATCAGTGTTTTTCTTACTTCCTTCAAGTCTTCCGGGTTTTGGATGGCATGCGAAAAAAACTTTTCGCTTTTCAGAAGCATGCTGTAGAGATCATGATCTTGCAGAAGCGCCAGCTTGCCATTCGTAAACATCTTCAAGAGCGAATTGCAGGCATCCCATTCCTGGCGTTGCCGTTCACGTTCCTTGGCGATCACGTCTGTAATGTTAATCATGCCGATACCGCATACATCCTTCTTGAACGGGATGATGTGAACATCAAAGATTTGCTTGGTCTTGTCCGCCAACAGAATCTCCCTGGCAGGAGCGTCTGATTCCATTGCTTGCTTAACCAGCCGCTTCAATTCCTTCTCTAACGGCTCCATAAGCACGAAATCTCCCAATGGCCGCAACTGGTTGCACTCCCACATCAACATGTAAATTTCTTGCAAGTGGTGAATAATGGCAAGCTTGTCCAGTTCTTTTTTCAACAGCAGCCGATGTTCCTCCTCTTCTGGTTCAGAGATGATTACGGTTGGCTCCAGCTCACAGGATAGCTGCCAAGCCTGAAACTCTTCCAGTGTAAGCCTTTGGGAATACCCCTCTTTGCGCAGCACTTTTTCAATATCAACTACTTGATATAAGCTGTCGGAGAGCCTGCTTACAGTATTGCCGATGATTCGAAAATCATTGTCCAGCTTGATTTCGTAACGTCCGGAAGGAATCTCTTGCCTAACCGTTAAGCCAATCGCCAGTCGGCTGACTGCATAAAGTTCAGCCTGGTAAGATTGCTTCGTGTGCAGATGAATTAAAGTGACTTCGCGAGGCGGCAACACTTTTTTGGCCAAACTGCCTGCTCCCAAGAGTCCCGTGCATATGTTGCAGTTCGGATCATTCGGACATTGATCGCACAGCCCCAATGCAAATATCTCCCCTTTCTCCCAATCCTGAAGCCGTTACCTCGAGAATCAACACGGTCACATCGTCATTTTGTTCCCCCTGTTTCGTTTCATCACAAATCATTTGTTCCATCATGTCAATTCGGTCATGATATTCACCATGCTGATCCATCACCCTCCGTAAGCGGCGTAACCAGAAATCTATACCGTTCGGCTCTTTCCCGCGGGACAGGTCCATCAGTCCATCGGTATACATCAGCAGAGTGAAATCTTCTTCAACTTTTATCTCATCACACTCATAAACGGAATCATCCGATAAGCCAAGCCCAATTCCCCGTTTGCACGGCAATACCATTTGCTTCGTTTTCGACAAATAGATCGGGCTTGGATGCCCTGCTCTGCTAATCCGAAGAACCCCGTCCTGTTGATCCAACACGGCAATGAACATGGTGACGTACGAACGGGTTCTGGACAGATCGTCATACAGCAAGCGATTCAACCGGGTCAAAATTGCATCAGGTGACAGACAAGTCTCAAGCACCGCCCGAAACAAGCTGCGAATCCCGGTGGTCAACAGGCTGGCCGGGACGCCATGACCGGAAATGTCAGCAATCAGAAAACAATTGTACCGCTCGTCAATCACCACGTAATCCACATAATCCCCTCCGACGTAATCCATCGGAATGTAGACAACCTTGGCCTGCACGCTGTCCAAACTGAGACGTTCTTTGGGAATAAGCGAGGACTGGATTCTTGACGCAAGGGCCATCTCTTGCTCTCTCAAGCGAATCTCTAACGCTTGTTGTGCTTGCATGCAGCGTTGAACCAAGCGGCATGTATGGATCGCCAGAAGCTGGATAAGGACATCCCCGTTTTCACTGTAATGTCCACTTACCTCTACCACGATAAAACGGGGTTTTTGCGGTGAGTCCTCCTTCTCATCGACAGTCAGCCGAATCGCCTCTATTTGGCTTTCCTGACGGGGCGATTCACCGCGCTCCACTTCATAATAGACGTCATATTCGGCTGATTCGAAGGCGACCCGAACATACCGGATTTCGTCCAGTACGGAATGCCATTTTTCCACGAATTCTTCAATCATGGCATAGAGATTCTCATAGTTGATCGGTTTCACGTTTTGTTCATTACTCATTTGCAGCAGATGTTCATACTGCTGCTTGAAGGTAAGCAAGCGGGTCAGCGCTTTGTTTTGATCCTTTAGCTGCTCCAAATTCTGGGCAAATTGATTTTCCAGATTGGAAGAAATGGCAAAAAGCTCTGACAGAGTATGCTTGTTTTGCTGTCTCGTCACGAAAGAGCGAACAAGAAGCAAGCCGATAAACCCCAGCATTCCGTTCATGTAAAGCGGATTAGGCGAATTCAGAGCGAACATTCCAATAATTGTGCCAAACAGATACAGCCAGTGGATTCTCTCGTCCCGTATATTGAATGTAAACTTCTGATATAAATATCTGCTGTCGTCGGAGAGCAAAGTCTTATCAGACATGGTTCCCATTCGCCAATGGTTCAGCAAAATGATGGCAAACGTGACCAACCCGAGCGGAAACATGATAGCCCCCGGCAGCAGCGTACCGGAAGCATCCAACAAGATAAACAAGGCACAACCGAACAAAAGCCATTTGTTTGTTCTGTAAAAGTCCAGCTGCCAGCTAGTCCTGAGTACGGTCAGGCACGTTCCCAGAATATATATACTTGGCTGAAAATGGGACAAAAGAATCAGCATTTCGCCGGGATGAGGGCTTTTCCAAATGGCGAATTCAGCAGAAAAGTACAAGATGGCAAGCAACAACAAATCAATTCCGTTTTTCCACCTGTCATAGTAGAGATGAGGCGGCAACGGATAGGAACGTAGGGCAAGCAAAAGAAAGATTTGATCGAGAATGGTGGCAAAACTGGATGAGAGTTGATACCAAAAATCGGGATTCAAAGCAAGCAATCCGCTAAATCCCCATAGTAAAAACGCCATTCCCAGCATAAACGAGAAATCATACCAACGCTTATACGTGACCAAATGGCGGGAAGACAGCAGCAAAAAAAGGGCTACAAGAAAACCGATGACGAACAATAGTGCATACCAGACCACCTGATCACCCCATATGGTTTGAGAACTTCCCCATCTTTCATTCCCTTCATCAAATCTTTTAAAACATCTCAAATGATCGAGCAGTTTTCCCATTTTCTGTTGTTTTCCATTATTATACACAATGAAAAAACTCCTTGAAAACCAAGGAGTTTTGTAGTTTATTTACTCCATTCTACCGTTCTTGATCATAATCATCCGCTCGGTTCGGGCAGCCAGCTGCATATCGTGAGTGACCATCAGAATCGTGCAGCCTTCCGCGTGTATGCCTTGGAACAGCTGCATAATTAATTCAGCATTTTCATGATCAAGCGCTCCGGTAGGTTCGTCAGCCAAAAGCAAACCCGGCTGGTTGATCAATGCCCTTGCCAAAGCAACGCGCCGCTGTTCCCCACCGCTTAATTGAAAGGGCAAATGGTCTTTCTTCTCGAGAAGGCCGACCCGATCCAGGAGAGCATCAACACGCTTGTTATCCTCTTTGGAATAACTGCCCTGCACCGTTTTGGGCAGGATTACGTTTTCCCAGGCAGTCAACGTCGGAACCAGACTGGGAAATTGGTAAATAAAGCCGCATTTTTGTGCCCGCAAATATGTTCTTTCCTTCTCTGACGCATTTCCCATAGGCTGCCCGTCCAACCAGAGTTCACCAGAGGTAGGACGATCCAACAGTCCGGCGATCGCCAAAAAAGTAGATTTTCCGCTGCCGGACGGCCCCACCACGGAGACGAATTCCCCTTTGTTAATCGTAACGGTTATATTTTCAAGAGCAGTTACATATTGCTCCCAGGCAATCATGTACCGCTTGCCGATTCCTTCCATCCTGATCATAAGTTTACTCTCCTTCTCGAATCGCTTCGTACGGCTCTACTTTGAGCGCGCTCCGTACTGGGAAAAAGGCGGCAAAGATTGCTATCAGAGCGGTTGCCAAGGTCACAATCAAGCCAATTCCCACTCCGGAATACACATTCGGGAATAAGAGCGGCAGTTTTACGATTTGCAAAATGATGGAACGGTTGTCATACAGCATGGCGGCACTAAGCAAGGAACCAACCGAACCTCCGATCAGAGAGGCCAGCCCTGCTTCCCAAAGCAAGAGCTTGTATGTGGTACCGCGGGTTGCCCCCATCGCGCGAATCATGCCAATCTCTTTGCGGCGCTCGCTGATAATCGCAGAGAACATGGTGGCTACCTGCATCCCGCTCATGACGATCATCAGTGCGATCATCGCATAGCTTAAGAACTTGACCGGAAAGAGCTGATTGACCAGTGCTTCCCTAAGTCCGCTGCCTTTCACTACGTCGACAGGCAGATTCATCCGCTCAATCTGGCGTTTTACGAACTCCTCCATATTTGGTTTCGTCTTGATCAGAAGTATGGAAATATCGTGAGGAGCAACTTTTAGAGCGCTCTTCTGCCGCTTGGCGATCTCCCTGGCAGTATCAAGTCTCATAAATATCGTATGATCCGTACCCATGCCGGTTGGAAACAGCACGTTTTGGACAAGAAATGTCTCGTTAAACAAAACTACTTTTTCTTGTGTAGATTGATAGTCTAAATGATAAATAAAATTCTTGCCACCCGCGTCAGCGCCAATCAGCAAATCGTACGGTTTGAATTCACGGTCAGTTGCCATCCAGGCTTTCAACGTAAAATCTTTATCCGGGTCAAATGCGACAATCGGAAAATCTCCTTCCACCCGGCAACAAACGGTACGCACCGTCTCTAAGTAGAGTTGAGGAGCTACTTGCTCCACTTCCGGCAAACTTGCAATTTTCGGGATGATGTCATCTTTCATATAAAACTTCGTGGGATTGCCTGAAATCATCATTTCTCCCGCTTGCGATCCAAAACCGTCCGGAACAACAAGCAGGTCCGCTCCCAATCGAGCGCTGGAAGCAGCTACGCTTCGCTCCATCGAATACAAAAAAAAGTAACTGGCAAACAACAAAAACGCTGTCATCGCAGCACTACCCGCAAGAAGCACGGTTCGAGCGGGTTTTCGTTTCAGATTGCGCCAGGCGACGGTTGTGACCTTTTGCATGTGATTTTCCTCCACCACTACATTGAAGAGCTGTTCTTAGAAACGGCGCATCAAAATGCGCAAAACCCAGATCCCTAAACCTGCCAAACAAAGAAACCATAAAATATGATAAATCGCTTCCGGAGTTTTAATCATTGGCTTCATCTCCCAATCGCTGATGTCCTTCTTATTCTAGCCAATATGAGACAGAAAGTACATCTCCGGATAAGGAAGATGTACTTTCTGTCAAACAGTTTATAGATAGCTCGCTTATTGTAAGGTTTTTAAGAATTCGACTACCGCTTTGCGTTGATCATCAGTCAGGTTAGCCTGGAAGGAAGGCATGGCATTACGACCTTTGGTAATTACCTCTAAGACTTTGTCTTCGCCGCCCAATTTCGATACAACACCATGCAGGTTAGGCCCGATTCCGCCTTTAAAGTCTTGGCCGTGGCAAGCTGTGCAGTTTTGGCTCATTACTTTTTTCCCTGTTTCGGCATCTACCTTAACAGCGGCTCCCGCCACCGTTTTCGTGTCGTCGATTCTGTCTGCCAATAATGCATAAGAGACAGCCCAAACCGCGAGAGCCACGTAAACAACGATTAAAAATTTCGGAATGGGTGCATGGCCAGCTGCCTGATCGTGGTCATGGTTACTCATGTCGCTCTCCTCCTTATTGTTTTGCCGGTTTAAGGCTCATCAGATATGCTACAAGGTTATTAATATCTTCTTCTGGAAGGTAGTCGTACTTCGGCATAATAGAATCTGGCACCACTTTTTGCGGATTGAGCAAATGCTGTTTGTTCCAGTCTGCGCTTGTACGCATACCAACCCACATCAAATCCGGACCTGTACGGTTAGAACCGAACAAGTGCGGTTTATCGTTCACATAGTCACCAGGTACGGTAACAGGCCCAAGGTTCATGTTAAGGTCTGCTGCTACAGAACGTACTACCTGGGTATGACAAGTATTGCAACCTTCACGAATATATACTTGACGCCCTTTTGCTTCAGGGGAGTCTGGAGCGTAGTTGCGCGCTTCCGCGTTAGCTGTAGGTGTAACCATCTCATCATCGTAGAAAGGCAAAATGATGGTGGCAAACACACCTATCATAAACAGGAAGAGGGACGCAAGAAAGATGCGAAGAGCGCTGTGTTCCATGATCTTTCCTCCTAGCCGACAACCTATTAGGCTGCCACCGTATTAGATTTGGAAACTGGTTGACCTTTCTTCACGGTTAACCAGAGGTTCGCAACAAAGAAGAATTGAGCGATGATCATCATTGCACCGCCAACTGCGCGGAATGCAACGAGTGTGCGAACTTCACGAACGGTTTCAATGAACGGAGTACCGTTGATCCAGTCGAAACCTTGGATGATACCTGCAGTCCAAAGGGTGAATGCAAATGTCAAGAAACCGATTACAGAAAGATAGTAGTGCCATTCGCACAATGCTTTGCTGTACAGCTGTTTGCCAGCCAAGCGCGGAATTGCATAATACATGAACGCAAAGCCAACGAAGGAGAAGGTAGCGAATGGAGCCATGTGGGCGTGTCCAACTACCCAGTGAGTAAACTTGACAACGGCACTAACAGCCATCAAGGATTGGAAAGGACCTTGCAAACAAGTCAATACGTAGAAGATGGATGCGGTTGCAATGAACTTGAGCGCGATATCGTTTTTCATCTTGCCCCAGGAGCCTTTCAAGGTACCGAAGATGTTGGCTACTACTGTCCAAACCGGAATAATGAGCAGGATGGATGGAATGATACCGGCTTTCATCAACCAGGTCGGGATTGGTCCGTTAACCAAGTGGTGAGGACCGTTCCATACGTAGAACGTCGCAATTGTCCAGAAACCGATCAAAGAGAGTTTGTGGCTGTACAGCGGTCTTCCGGTCAATTTTGGCAACAGATAGTAAATTTGCGCAATACCGAGTGTTGTGAACCAAAGACCAAGCGCGTTATGCCCGTAGAACCAGTTCATGTTTGCTTGCGCAGCACCACCAACCAGTTCTGAAGGGATATTACCGACAATATATAAGAGCGGCAGCCATACCAAAGAACCAACTGTATACCAGATGGAAACATACAATTGTTTTTCCTGACGACGGGCTATCGTAGCAAACATGTTAATAGCAACCAAAATAACCGCTACGGCAATCAGGATGTCGATTGGAAGAACCAATTCAGCATATTCTACACCTGTTGTGATACCCATAGATAATGTTACAACGGCAAGAAGAATAATAATGTTCCAAAGAATACCGGTGATGTGACCCAACTTTTCACTATAGAGAGGAACACGGCAAAGACGTGGGATCATGTAGAAAATGCCGCCGATGTAGTTGGTGGTCAACCATGCAAAGAGTACGCCGTTCGTATGGATTGGACGAACGTGACCGTAAGTTAGGAATTCCGAGCCACCCAGGAAATCAGGCCAGATTTGCTTCAGAGCGACAACCATCCCTGCAAGCATCGAGATGATCAGCCAGACAAGCGAGGAGTACCAGAAGTGCTTCGCTGCACTATCAGGCGCGTTGCTGAACATATACAAATCCCTCCTTTGATTAATCGCAAAACTAGATTAGATAAATTGGCAAGTATCGTCTGGTTTTGTTCACCCCTCCTTAACAAACTAACAAACTTTTCACTATAAATAAGTTATTTATCGTAATCATCATAAGTTTGTTAGTTTGTGATTTTTTTCACATGTTGACTTACAAAATCAGCATAAAACTTGTTTTCCGAAAAATCAACTACCTGCATTTGGAGGAAATGTGACGATTCTGTATATCTCTACTAATTTCCCATTCACCCGACACAAGTTGACAGCATATTCTGGCATGAGGTGATTCAAATGCGACATCGCTGGAAGTACAACCCCACTTACATCAAGATAAAATTTTATTGCAAACAAATCTTGCTGCCGCTGATCTTCTTTCAATTCATCCGTGCCGTGATTCTCCCTGCTTCGTTCGATGTGATTTTACTTGGATTGCTTGCTCTGTGCTATGTAGCCATTACGCTTGACTGGATATAATCCCCCGCAACTGACAAACCCAAAATAAAAAAACGCCCCATGACAAAAGGGCGCCTCTGTTAAAAGGCTCGTTGTGTCCAGCGGCAAAGGCGGATGAAACGGTCCAGATCCTTTTCCAATCTCCTGACCGCTGTAAGCTCATTCCAATCTTTTTTTCTGCCATAGTATGCTTCAATATCCCGAATAACCCGCTCGGGATACAAAAGAAATGCCGAAAGCAGGTCAATTTCATCCGGCCTGAGCGGGAAAATGGCTGCGTATTTGCGATACACAGCGGAAGCAGTAACATCGTCACCCATTGAGTAAAAATAGCTGCGGTAAAACATCGCAAGGTCCCTTACCGGCGTGTCAAATACGGCCCGGTCAAAGTTGATCAGCCTTACCTTTCCGGAAGCATCAATCAGTGTGTGAGAAGGGTGCGGGTAACCGTGAATCAGGGAAAGTCGAAAATGGGCATACGTCTGGTGCCTCTCCCGCCAATCAGCCAGCGCTTGAACGGCTGTGTCCGCCATCTCCCGGATGAAAGCGTAATTGGCCAAAAAGACAACATCGAAAGGGGACGGATAGCTGAGGGATTTCGCATAAGCCTGATGCCTTTCCATCAAATCCAGCCACGATCTCCATTTCTGGAGTAACGTATCAACAAGCGGTTCTACCTGACGCGGATCATCGTATCGGTAATTTTGCGTAAGCTGGTGAAGCTCTGCCAGCCTCTCCATGGCGGAGACAGCCCAGCCTTCCACCCCTGCTTGTTCGAGCGGACTCGGCGGCTGCCATGGCGTCAGATAATAAGTAGATTGCTCTCTTACAACGAATGGCTCGTCGTATTTGGAATAGACAATGGGGAGAGCGCCATCCCAGCCGCGATGTTGCAGGTGTCTGAGCACTCCCGTCACAAAGCGCAATCTGCCATGCGACGCCTCCGTCCGTTTACACACGAAGGAGCCAAATGGTGTCATCACCTTGTACACATTGGGTTCTTTCAACATCTGAATCGTTTGGGCAAACATGTCATATTCCGGAAACACCGGATAAATCTCATCAAATCGGCTCATATAGATTGCCTCTCCCTACTTGCTCGGCCCGTTTTGCCAAATGCTGCAGCAATTCATCCAGCGATTGCTGGTCTCGAAGGGCATTTTCAATTTGCAAGACGGCCGCTTCCGTGGGCAATCCTCTCGGCTGGGTAAAATACTGCTCTATCTTTTTCCACGGTTCACCTGGGAACGCCAAGAAACCCAGAAGCAGCAGATAATCCTGATAAGCGAAATGCTTTTGTCCCTCATAGCCATCCAGAAACGCGTCGATTGCTTCCGTACTTGCCGAGGCAAGATACAGTTCCCGGATAAATGCGGATGTGTCACGCTGCTGAACGGACAAGGCCGGGCGGTAAAATCCTCTCAAGAAAATTCTTCCATCCAGGAGACAAAAATTATCGGTTCCCAATGACCTATGCGATACGGCGAGCAGCGACTCATCGAGAATAGCCGTCCCTAGCAGCTCGACACTTTTGCGCATCCGCTGCAGCAGCGGATAGAACTGGCTTGCCACCCATAATTCCTGATCGGTAAGCCGATTCAACTGCCCTTCAAGCTCGCGAGCTAGCTCACTAGCCCGTTTTTCTTCCAACGCAAGCAGCGTCACTTCCTTGTTAAACAGTTCAACAGCAATAGGCAAACGCTGTGTGAGCTGGGCGTTGTGCATCCAGGCGACAATTTGGCCGCAAGCCCCCATTTGTTCCAGGCTGGGAAAAAGCCCTTCCTGCTGTCGAACGTGATCCGTCAGCGTATACCCCCAACGCCCGCTGACTACATAAGGTTTGGCGTCCCGTGTGCGGATAAACCGCTCTACATCCCGAAAACCCTGTCTGGCAACCTGCTCGCGCCAAGCAAATGACCAGCGCATCACATCGACGCGCGGCCATGCTCTTAATTCTTTTGGGCCCCGGTTGGTTTCTACCAGGTAGTAATCATCTATCGTTCTGATTTGGATGACGCGAGCTTTATATCGCTGACAAATTCTCTCAATGCTGTTTTGTAGCTGGTCCAAATCGTTCACCCCTTATTGGGGAATATAAAGCACTTGCCCTTCCACGATTCGATCAGACGACAAATGATTCACTTCTAAGAGGCGGGAAACCGGCAAGGAATATCGTTCGGCAATCGTCTGAATGGTCTCGTCACGCTGAATGATGCACATCTTCAAACGGCTAAACTGCTGCTCGCCCTCCCGCACGAAGGAGCTTAAGCTGTTGCGCAATTCTGCCGCGGATGTGCGAATCGCTTCATCAGCTTCATAGCTGGAGGAGCCGTACGATTCCCCATTCTTCTCCACGTGAGCTTGTTCTGCTCTGGAACGGCCGGTTTGCGCGAACAGCGAGGTGATGCTTACGGCTTCCTCTTTTTCTTTGGAAGGTTTGGAGCTAATCGCCACCTTCATCTCCTTGGCTTCCGCCTGAGCCTGGACCGTTTCTACGGCATCGTTCGATGGGCTGATCTCCTCCGCTGCCTCAGCCTGAGAGGGAATCGCCTCGGCGCTCTCTTGTACTTCCGCCAGTTCGGCCTGTACTTCCGCCTGTTCGGCTACCTCTTGGAAGTGTTGTTCTTCTTGCCTTTCAGCTTTGCGTTCCTCATAAGCGGCCTGGAAGTCGATCACATTTTCCTGTGCGCTTGCTTCAATTCCCGTTTCCGTCTGATATGGCTTATGTTGCTGACCTTGCTGACTTTGCTGACCTTGCTGGCTTTGTTGCACTTGGGCCTCTTCGAATTGGGCGGATACAGTGGCATCAGTTTGGATTTCCTCTTCCCGTTCCACAGCCTTGACCGGTTGTACGTTCACAAACTCTTGCGGCGATTCCGGGAACTGCCCGTAATTGTAAGCGGGATAAGTTTGTGCCTGATCTGCGACAAACGGTGTCGCCGAATAAAGGGGGGGCTGCAGGGAAGTGTGATACTGCTGTTCTCTCGCTTCTACTTCCCGCTCCAGCTCGGCTAATTTCCGCTCGATTTCTTCGATGCTGGACGGTTGATAATTATCTTCCGGATTGCCGGATACATGAACAAACTCCCATTTTTCTTCTTCAGCCTCTGCAGCCGAACCGGAAGATTCAATCGGTTGCACGGTTTCCTGGCTTTTCAACTGGATGCCCGATATTTTGAGATCGGCTTGAATCTGCAGCTGATGGGGTGTCTTCACTTCGTAGTCAAAGCTGTCAACGATTGCGAAAATTTCGCCAAGCTCTTCAATGCGTGAAAGTGGAATGGAGACATTAAGCGGGATGCGATGCATCAACTCTACGTCTTGGTTGTAAAAATAAGGCTTCGCATGTTCGCCCTGCAGCTGAAAAGGGGTGAATTTCATCGCTTCCAGCAAGGAGTCCGTACCGCCCGCTTGATTTGCCTGGGCATTCCTTGCCGATTCATAGCGGCCATGCAGTCGCAAGCACCCCGTGATGGAAATTTCCTTCGCGGTTTCGATGATTTCTACATCGGGGACAAGCTCCAACTCTTTTATTTCGCCAATACTCGCTTTATCCGATGATAGGAAAATGGTCTCCTTAATCTGAAATGAAAGCAAGCCATCTTGGAATGACACGTGTGCTCCTCCTTTCATATGCAAGAACATTTCCCTATACTATATGGACAGAAACACGAGATTAGACCTTGAATTGTTCCCTCTCCCAGCCGAAGCTGTCAAACCATATTCCGGATCTGAAGTTTTCAATTGCCTTCTTCACGTAAGGAATCGTGTTGGATGGCAACGCGTCTAGCGGAAACCAGGATAAATCATCGCATTTATCCGGTTCACGGTTGATCACTTCGCCCTTCCAAAGACGGGCAGCAACAAAAAAATCTATTCGTTCGTCCGTAGACTTGCGGTGCATCACACCTACCACTTCTATATCTTCTACAGAAAGTTCAATGCCCGCCTCTTCTCTCGCTTCCCGAACAGCCGCCTCCTTCACTTCCTCATTCCCATCCAGATGGCCGGCAACCACGCTGTATTTTCCGTCCTCATAGCCGGTGTTGAAGCGGCGTAAGAGCAGAATCTGAGAATCGCGAATGAAGAACAAATGGACGGCAGATACCAATTTAAAACGCCCTTGCATTTTATTACCACCAAACTGTAATATTATATTACGAACATGCATTCGCCTGATTTGTCAATTATAAATGAATTTTTCCAAAATAGGCAAGATAAAATTTTTTTATTCGATAAACTATTGACAATTTACAACTTTGCCCTATGCTGTTAATTATCTCTAAAAACCCACACGGCTAATAAAAGGTGGGAGCACAAGTAAGAAGAGAATAAAGGGAGGGAAACAAGTGAACAAACTGAAAGATCTGCTTCTTCGATACGACACAGCCATCTGGGTAAGGGTTTTTGGGACAATGCTCACCACTACAACCGGGTTTATGCTGCGTCCCTTCCTGGTACTATACTTGTACGACAAACTGGGGGGATCGGTGCTTCTTCCCATGGTTATTGTTGGACTGCAACCGTTGATGGGCATACTGATCAGTCTTTGGGGCGGAGGTCTGACCGACCGCCACGGACGCAAACCGCTGATGCTGATCGCCCTGTGTATCCAAGCCGTCTCTATGGCGGGCTTCGTTTATGCCGAAAGCGTCTGGGAGTTCGCCTCGCTGACGATTCTCAATGGCCTTGGCATGGCGCTCTTCTTTCCCGCAGCAAACGCGCAGATTGCCGATATTATTCCCGAGCAGCAGCGTGCCGAAATTTTCGCCCTATTACATACGGCTCTTAATGTGGGAGCTGCTATTGGACCGCTCTTGGGATTTGCTGTATTTACCAAAGATCCGGCTTTCGTGTTTGCCATTTCTGCGGTAGCCTTTATCATTTATGCGCTCGTGGTTTGGTGGAAGGTGCCGGAAACCATGCCTACAAGGGAGAACCAGAAGCAATCTGTCGCAAATGACACGCCAAAATTCCGCATCGCAGAACACAAAGCACTTTTTTGGATTACTCTGTTTGCCGTTCCGGTCAGCTTGCTCTATGCACAGGCGGAAGCTACTTTGCCTCTGCATTTGAAATCATATTTTGCCGATTATCAAACCGTCCTTGTCACGCTGATGACCATTAACGGCACGATTGTCATTCTGCTTCAGCTTTGGATCGCCAAACGGACGGAGAACTTCAAGCCATATAAGGTGATTCTCTGTTCTTATCTGTTGTTTGGTGTGGTCTCCTTCGGCTATGGTTGGCTGCCGCTGCTTTCTTTGCTGATCATGAACGAGGTTATATTTACGGTTGGCGAAATGATGAACGGACCGCACATTCAAAAAGCTGTTTCCCTGCTCGCACCGCCTGAAATGCGCGGACGTTACTTCTCCATCTTCGGTATGAGCTGGCAAATCTCCAAAGCGGCTGGCCCTTTCTTGGGAGGACTGCTCCTGACCAATTATGGCGGCGGGGTGATGTTCTCTGTTATCGGAGTCTTGCTCTTCGTTTCAGGATTTGTTCAGTATAGGCTGCTCAGCGGAGTGGAAAATGAGCGTGTGAAAAAAGCGGAAGAAGTGGTCCTAGCGGCAAATTAAATAAAAGCCGGATTCAGATGATCGGTCTGATTCCGGCTTTTTGCGTTTGATCGATTTACAAGCGCTTCATTGCCTTGTAGCTCGCTTCAATCGTGCGTTCGATGTCGTCTTCGCTGTGTGCGGTAGAGACAAACATTCCTTCGAATTGGGATGGAGGAATCATTACGCCTTCATCCAGCAGGTTGCGGAAATAGCGGGAGAAACGCTCCACGTCGGAAGTTTTGGCTGTTTCGTAATTCACGACTGGCGTTTCGGTAAAGAACAGGCAGACCATCGATCCGACGCGATTAAGGGTATGCGGGATACCCAGTTTCTCGGCGTTGTCCTTCAAGCCTTCCGCCAGACGCTTGGATCGCGCTTCCAGCTGCTCATATACACCCGGCTGCCCCAATTCGGTAAGCATTGCCATTCCCGCTGCCATCGCCAACGGATTGCCTGACAGGGTGCCTGCTTGATAAATCGGTCCGGCAGGTGCGATTTGTTCCATGATCTCCCGTTTGCCTCCGTAGGCACCAACGGGTAATCCTCCGCCGATTACTTTCCCCATTGTCGTCAAATCAGGGGTAATCCCGTACAATTCTTGTGCCCCGCCTCGCGCAACGCGGAAGCCCGTCATTACTTCGTCAAGGATAAGGAGAGTTCCGTACTTCTTGGTTATTTCACGCAGCCCTTCCAAAAAGCCCGGCAGCGGTGGAACCACACCCATGTTGCCGGCGATTGGTTCCACAATCACGGCTGCCAAATCATCCCCGTACTTTTCAAAGGCCAGGCGGACGCTTTCCAAATCGTTGTAGGGGACGGTAATCGTGTTCACAGCGGTGGATTCCGGTACACCGGGACTATCCGGCAAGCTTAAGGTAGCAACACCGGAACCTGCTTTTATCAATAAGCTGTCCGCGTGCCCGTGATAACAGCCCTCGAACTTCATGATTTTGTTGCGCCTGGTATAGCCTCTGGCCAGTCGAAGCGCACTCATGGTGGCTTCCGTACCGGAGTTTACCATGCGTACCACTTCCACAGACGGCACAATCTCACATACCATTTTGGCCATTTCGGTTTCGCGCTTAGTCGGTGCGCCGAAGCTTGTGCCAAGTGCGGCAGCTTCCTGAATCGCAGCAAGAATGCGTGGATGGGCGTGACCCAGAATCAAGGGGCCCCAGGAACCGATATAATCTATGTATGTATTGCCGTCGACATCGGTAATCCGGGAGCCTTCCCCTTTTTCGATGAAAAGCGGATTTCCGCCCACGCTTTTAAATGCCCGCACCGGACTGTTGACGCCGCCTGGAATATACTGCTTCGCTTCTTCAAAGTATTTCGCAGATGTTTCATAGTGGCGACTCACGATTCCTTCACCTCTTTCATAACGTATAAGCGCCTGTTTGAAATACGACAAACAAGCGCTTTTTCTTTTTGTTTTTACAGACCTAAGCGTTCTGCCATCTCTTTTTCCCACTCGTAAATCTCCGGTGTGAAGTAAGAGACGCGCGTCTTCTTGTATTCCTTGGTGGAATAGAGCACGATGCGGTCGGTGATGCCTGTTTCATCTTCAATCGCTTGCAGGATCGCTTCACATTCTTCCATGTCGCGTCCATGCACCATGGTGAAGATATTGTATTTCCAGTCCGGATAAGTCGGACGCAAGTAGCAGTGGCTTACGGCACGGAAAGAACCCATTTTCTGCCCGATCTCCATTACCTGATCTTCCGGAACGGCCCAAACGCCCATACCGTTGGCGCGGAAGCCTGCTTTGCGGTGGTTCAGCACGGCAGAGAAACGGCGCATTTGTCCGTTGTCTACGAACTTGCGGGCATATTCGAGGAAATCCTCCGTCGTCATGTTCACGTTTTGCGCCAGTTTGTCGTATGGTCGAGCGACAATCTCCAGGTCTTTCTGCAATTCAAGGATCACCTGGATATCCTGCTCGCTCAACTCGCGCTTAAGTGCCGCGTTGCGCATCTCTTCGGTGTAGTTAGGCTTTGCTTTGGCGTTGTGCTCGTTTTCGTTTTTCACATCGAGCTGTACCCCGATCTTGAACAGCTTCAATGTCGGTAAAATACGGATGGATTCCACTTCTGCCAGTTCGCCCAGGATCTCCACCGTTTTTTCCAAACCGAAACGGCTGTTAGGCGGCACGGCGATGGTAAACCACAGGTTGAAATCGTGATTCCGCTTGTAGTTATGGGTAATGCCCGGATGCTGGTTAAACACCTCAACCGCCATTTTATCCAGCTTCTCAGGCGCAATGCGGGCAGCCACCAAGCTGGACTTGTAGCCAAGCGCTTTGGTATCAAAAATCGCCGACATCTGGCGGATGGCATCACCTTTCATATTGTTGAGACGCTCAAGCACCACGTCTTCGGTCGTTCCGATTGATTCCGCAATCGCCTTGTAAGGCTCGGCAACAAGCGGAATTTCCTTTTGCACGATGTCGAGTATCTCTTTATCCAGCTCATCCAAAAGTTCAATGGATGCCATTGTTAGTTTCCTCCTCTGAGCCATCTGGCCACATCTTTGGCATGGTAGGTGATGATCAAATCGGCACCGGCACGTTTGAAGCCAACCATGGTTTCCATGACGATGCGTTCTTCATCAATCCAGCCGTTGGAAGCGGCTGCTTTGATCATCGAGTACTCGGCGCTTACATTGTAGACGACAATCGGCAAATCAAAGCTGTCCCGCAGACGAAGCACCATATCCATGTAGGCAAGGCCCGGCTTCACCATCAGGAAGTCTGCCCCTTGCTCCACGTCGGCTGCCGCTTCCCGCATGCCTTCGCGGGCGTTGGCCGGGTCCATTTGATACGTTTTGCGGTCGCCAAACTGCGGAGCGGAATGAGCCGCATCACGGAATGGACCATAGTAGGAAGAAGCATATTTGACGGCATAAGACATAATCGGCACGTTCTCAAAACCGGCTTCATCCAGCGCTTCACGAATAGCTGCCACGAAACCGTCCATCATGTTGGAAGGCGCGATGATGTCTGCTCCCGCCCGTGCCTGGGAAACAGCCGTTTGAGCGAGCAGATGAAGCGTCTCATCGTTTTGCACGTAGCCTTCGTGAATCACGCCGCAATGTCCATGATCGGTATATTGGCACAAACAAGTGTCGGCAATGACCACAAGTTCGGGATAAAGTTCTTTTATCATGCGAATCGCTTGTTGGGTAATCCCTGCATCAGCGTAAGCTTGTGAGCCAACGTTGTCTTTGTGTTCAGGGACACCGAAGACGAGCACGGCTTGAATGCCCAGATCAACAATTTCGCGGAGTTCAGCTTCCAATTGATCAAGCGAGAAATGATATACACCCGGCATGGAAGGAATCTCTTCCTTGATGCCTGTACCTTCTACAAAAAACAGCGGATAAATCAGATCTTCCACGCGCACGTGGTTTTCGCGAACCAGTTTGCGCATTGCCTCACTGCCGCGCAGGCGACGGTGTCTGTCAAACTGAAAAGCCATGTTGACTCCTCCTTACCCTTGTGTAATACAGTCAACTAATCCTTGAATCGTCCAGTCTTTCGCTACAAGGTCAACCGTAAGGCCTAGTTGACGCGCCGTATCAGCCGTAATCGGACCGATACAAGCAATTTTTACTCCCGCAAGCAATTCTTTCAAGTCCTGACCAGCCATAACTTGGACGAAATTCTTTACGGTAGAGGAGCTGGTGAAGGTAATCAGATGAATTGCTTTTTCTTTCAGAAGTTCAATCGTTTCTTCTGCATTGCTGGCATCTATAACGGTATCATAAGTATCTACTTCCGTCACCTCTAGACCAAGGTTCCTTAACTCTCGCGGCAGCGTTTCGCGGGCAATATCGGCACGCGGCAAAAGAACTTTCTCTCCTGCTTTCAGTTGCCCTTGCAAGCTGGTTAAGAGCCCTTCGGCGCGAAACTCCCCGGGAAGCACACTGACAACCAGTCCTTTTTCCTCCAAGGCTTCCGCTGTTTTCGGGCCGACTGCGGCAATTTTGGCCGTCATTGTGCGAATGTCGATGCCCAACTCGCGAAGCCGCTTGAAGAAATATTGAACTCCATTTACGCTGGTGAACATTACCCAATCAAACGTTTCAAGATTTTTCAGCGCGTCGTCCAATGGTTGGCTCTCACGCGGCGGCTGCATCCTGATCAGCGGGAACTCGTAAGCTTCTCCGCCCAGCTCGGCAATCTGCTCCGACAGTCCGCTCGCCTGACTTCTGGCACGGGTTACCAGAATCCGTTTGCCAAACAGCGGCTTTTTCTCAAACCATTGCAGTTTCTCTCTTAATTGCACGACTTCACCTACGACGATAATTGCCGGGTTGGTAAGACCGGCTGCTTCCCGTTTTTCGACGATGTCTTCCAACGTTCCGACCAGCGTCTCTTGATCAATGGTGGTTCCCCAGCGCACGAGTGCGACCGGAGTTTGCGGAGAGCGTCCGTACCTGATCAACTGTTCCCGGATAAACGGCAGATTGGCTACCCCCATATAGAAAATGATCGTTCCCACTGCGGTGGCCAACTTCTCCCAGTTGATGCTGGATTCCGTCTTATCGGGACGCTCATGGCCGGTTACAATCGCAATCGAGGAGTTGAAGTCACGATGGGTTACAGGTATGCCGGCATAAGCGGGCGCGGCGATACCCGATGTAATCCCAGGCACAATTTCAAACTCTATATCATGCTTCACCAATTCTTCCGCTTCTTCACCCACTCGGCCGAAGATGGAAGGATCGCCGCCCTTAAGACGGGTAACAATTTTGCCCTCCAGCGCTTTATCAACCAACACCTGATTGATTTCCTCTTGTGTCAGCGTATGCCGATCCGGCAGCTTGCCGCAGTAGATCAACTCTGCATCAGGCTTGGCATATGACAACAGGCGCGGACTTGCCAACCGGTCATATACGATGCAATCTGCCTTCTGAATCGTCTCAAGACCGCGAAGGGTAATCAGTTTCGGATCTCCGGGGCCCGCCCCAACCAAGTATACTTTCCCTTTGCTCATGCTTGATTCTCCTCCAATACCTTCGCCAGCACTTCGCCAGCTCCGCTTGCAAGCAAACGCTCAGCCACCATCGCGCCAAGCGCCGCCGGATCATGTCCGGAAGCGGTCTCTTTAAAAATTTGTCGACCGTCCGGGGAACCAACCAAGCCTGTCAGGGTAATGAGTGGCTGATCACTGTCAGCGGATTCAGAAATCGTCGCATACGCGCCAATCGGCACCTGGCAGCCGCCCTGCATTCTGTGCAAGAACGCACGTTCCGCCGTAACAGCCAAACGCGTCGGCAGATGGTCAAACTTCTTCAAAAGCGCCAGCATTTCTTCATCATCGGAACGGCACTCAATCGCAAGCGCTCCTTGACCCACTGCCGGCAAACTGATCTCGACAGGCAGGAATTGGGTAATCTCCCCGTTCCACTTCATTCGTTCCAGCCCGGCAGCTGCCAGGACGATCGCGTCAAAGTTGTCTTCCTTCAGCCTGCGGATACGGGTATCAATGTTTCCGCGAATCGATTCAATTCGTAAATCAGGGCGATAGGCCAACAACTGCGAGGAACGGCGCAGACTGCTGGTGCCGACAACGGCTCCCTGCGGCAATTCGTCAATGGTTTTCCCGTCTTTGGAAATCAGCACATCCCGCGGGTCAACCCGTTTCGGAATCGCTCCGATCACCAAGCCCTCCGGCAGTTCGGACGGCATGTCTTTCAAGCTGTGGACCGCCATATCCGTCTCTTTATCCAGAAGCGATTGCTCGATTTCCTTCACAAACAAGCCTTTACCGCCAACCTTGGAGAGCGTTACTTCTACAATTCGATCCCCTTTGGTGACGATCTCATGGGTTTCGAACGCCGCACCGGGATCCAGTTCTTTTAGCTGCTCGATGACCCAATTGGTCTGGGTTAAAGCCAGCATGCTTCTACGAGTTCCAACTTTCCAGATTTTCATGATTGCCTCCCTGCGCCCTCTTGTTCCTGCAAGTCAAGCAAGGCTTCTACCATTCTTCTTCGCTCCTCATCGGTTGCCGTCAGGAAATCGTCCACGAGCAACTGGCGAAAAATCGCACGACGCCGCTTCGGATCGTTTACCTCGTGCAGGATGCGATGCCTCATTTCAGCCAAAAAATTAACATATCCCTCATATTCAGGGCCATACTCTTGATCGATCTTCTGTTTAATCTTGCTGGCCAGCCCGGGACTGGCTCCGGAGGTTGAGACGGAGATGACCAATTTCCCCCGGCGGATGGTTGACGGTACGATGAAATTGCACAAATCAGGGCGATCCACAATGTTGATCCAGCCATTGCTTCGCTTAACCGCTTCATAAACCGTCAAGTTTACCTCAGCATGATTGGTGGCAGCCACGACCAGTGTGTAAGCGCTCACGTCCTGTCCAGGCGAAAATTTCTCCCGTCTCCACTCGATCAGTCCCTCCTCTGCCCACCGCTCAAAGGCTGGCAGTCCATCAGGAGAAATAACAGTTACCAGTGCGCCTGCTTCCAAAAGCGATTCTGCTTTACGGGCTGCCACCTCACCGCCGCCAACAACCAGGCAAGCCCGTCCGGTCAAATCAAGGATGAGGGGATAATACTTCTGCATGCAATGTCCCCCTTACATCCAATAGTGGAATCTAGAAATATCGGATAACAAGAAATTTGCCAGTAATGCGGCAAAGGCGACAATGTTCCACGTAGCCAGTTTTCTTCCCTGCCATGCTTCGGTGGTTCGCTTGTACAACCAGAACGAATAAATCACCAGAACACTGACAGACATCCACACCTTGGGATCGAGCCAGAAAGTGCCGTGCAGCACCAAATGACCCCAAATCGTACCCAGGATAATCGATAACAGCAACAGCGGAATACCCAACATGTTCATGCGGTGGGCAAACTGTTCCAGCTTCTCCAGACTGGGCAGCCTTCTTAGCATCGGCGACCAGCGCTTCTGCTTCAGCATGTTGTGCATCAATAGAAACAGGCCGGAGCCGATCATGGATAAAGAAAAGGCAGCATAGCTAAACAAAGCCATTGTAATGTGGATGAACAATAATTCCGATGTGGCCGCTTCAGGCTGCGGTGTCGTCGGACTTGACACGAAAATGGAAAAGGCCAGGACAGCAAAGCCAATCAGATTGGTGAAGAAGACCAGCAAATCGATTCGGAAGAAATAATTGATTGCCAATGAAAGTGTTACCAGTATCCAGGAATAAAAAAAGAGTGTCTCAAACAAGGTGAGTACGGGAAAGTACGCCTTGGCAGACATCTGGGAAATAAAAAATGCGGTTTGTAAAACCCAGACAACAGCAAGCAACCCGAATGCCGTACGGTTTGCTTTCCGGTTGCGGTGAAGAAAGTCGTGAAAATAAAAGAGGACACTAGCTGCGTAGAGAAAGATCGTCAAATCATAGATCCATCTCGCTTCCGCCATACACCGTCTCCTCTCTTTCTGCTGCAAATATTTTTAATCGTGGATTTGATTGATCGCTGCTTGTGCAGGGATTGCCTTGTCACGCGCAGTTTGGCGTCCCCTCTCATGATCCCATTCACTTTCTTGCTGTTTGCGCTCCAAAATCTCTTCCAGCGCAAAGATCGTCGAGAAGATCTCCAGCACTTCATTGCCGCCTTTTTCCACTGCCAATTCTTTCAAACGGACAACCGGATCATGCAGGAGTTGGTTGATGATTCCTTTGGTATGCTTGCGAATTATGTGCAATTCGCGTTCTGTCAAACCGGGAAGCTTGTTCTCGATTTTTTTCATCGCGTCGCTGTGGATGTCAAACGCCTTCTCGCGCAGAGCGGAAATGAGCGGAACGACGCCCAACGTTTGGAACCAGGATTGGAACGCGACAATCTCATCGCGAATCATCTCTTCAATCCGTTCCGCTTCCTTGGAGCGTTCAGCCAAATTGCTGGCTACAATGCCTTCCAAATCATCTATGTCGTAGAGGAAGACGTTGTCCATATCATTGATCGCCGGATCCAAATCGCGAGGTACGGCAATATCAATCATAAACAGCGGACGGTTTTTACGCAACTTCATAATGGGCAAAAGCTGCTCTTTGGTAATCACATATTCGGAAGCCCCGGTTGAACTGATCACGATATCAGCTGTGTGCAAGGCAGCAGACAGCTGATCCATGGTACAGGCGTCTCCCTGGAATTTTTCGGCCAAGAGTCTCGCTCTCTCCAGTGTGCGATTGGCTACAACCACTTGCGCCACCCCGTTGGCATGCAAGTGCTTCGCCGTCAGTTCGCTCATTTTCCCGGCACCCAGAATCAGCACTTCTCTGCCTTTGAAGGAACCAAAGATCTTTTTGCCAAGCTCAATCGCGGCGTAGCTTACAGACACCGCATTTTGTCCGATGGCCGTTTCGGTATGAGCCCGCTTCGCCAGTGTAACCGCTTGTTTGAACAATGTATTAAATACCGTTCCCGTCGTTTTATACTCCTGAGCCAGAAGAAACGCGTCCCGCACCTGGCCAAGAATTTGGGTTTCACCCATGACCATCGAATCAAGCCCACAAGCGACACGGAACAAATGGTCAATTGCTTCTTCGTTTTCTTTGAAGTAGAGATGGTTTTGGAAGGCATCTTTATCGACACCGAACCAATCGGCAAGGAAATTCCGGGTATAAAAGCGCCCCGTATGCAATTGATCGCAGACGACATACACTTCCGTACGGTTACAGGTTCCTAGAATCACGCATTCGAGAATGCTCTTGGTCTGGGAGAGTAGATGAAGCGCCCGCGGCGTACTATCATCGCTGAAGGTGAACTTTTCGCGAATTTCGACAGGTGCTGTTTTGTAATTAAGGCCTAACAGTAAGATTTGCATAGCCTTCCTCCCAGAAATTTCGTGCGTTTTCGATCATAAATAGCACTACCATTATATCATTATGTCCGCAAGAGAGTAGTTTAAAATGTGAAAAGTTTTTTAACGATCCTATACATTCGATCAAGCAGTCTATAGTTATTGTAGCAGAAGAATATCAAACTTACACAATGAATGTAGTGATATAAGTCACATTAAACACTTGTATGGAAAAGAACATAAGAACGCTGTTATACTAGGAAAAAGTTGTCTAGAAAGAGAGATTGCCCGGTTGGGAGAAAAGAGGGGGATTTGTTGAAAAAATCTGTGGTTGCCGATCTTACCCTGTTCATGATCGCGCTCGTTTGGGGGGCTACATTCGTTGTTGTACAAAATGCGGTTGCCATCCTGCCGCCCAATACCTTCAACGCTGTACGCTTTACACTTGCAGCATTGTTTTTGGCAATCGTCTATTTTTTGTTTCATCCGCAAAAACCAGCCCTGTTTGACCTTCGTCTGATTCGTTCCGGAGCATTCCTTGGGCTCTGGCTGTTCGGAGGTTATGCTTTCCAAACCGTGGGACTCGTATACACCTCGCCTTCCAAAGCAGGGTTTATTACCGGCTTGTCTGTCGTGCTCGTTCCGTTGTTTTCCTTTCTCCTGTTGAAAGAAAGAATCAAGTGGCCTGCGGTGCTTGGCGTTCTGATGGCGGTCGTCGGCCTCTACCTGTTGACCGTAAGCGGCTCACTCGCGCCCAATATCGGTGATTTGCTGGTCTTCGGCTGTACGATCTGCTTTGCGTTGCAAATTGTCCTTACCGGCAAGTTCGCACCGCTTTATGACGCTTTGCCGCTCGCCATTGTCCAGATTGGCACTGTGGCTGTCCTTTCTTTCTTATATGCGGTATTATTCGAAGATTGGCACATGATTTTTGACCCGGCCGCCATGTTCACACCGGATGTCGCCTGGGGCCTGTTCATTACCTCCATTCCGGCAACAGCACTCGCTTTTCTGGCACAGACCGCTTTCCAAAAGCAGACGACCCCAACGCGCGTCGCCCTGATTTTCGCTTTGGAACCGGTTTTCGCCGCGGTCACGTCGTACCTGTGGATTCACGAAATCCTCACCGGCTCTCAAGTGCTGGGCTGTGCGCTGATTTTCTTCGGCATGATCTTCGCCGAATTGCCCATCTCCACATGGGCAGCCAACTGGAAAAAAGCACAGGAGCAGAAACAAAACCAGCAATCTATTAGTGGATAAAGTAACATAAAAAGCCAATCGCGTCTGTGACGATTGGCTCATTTTTTGCCTTATATTCCTCTTTTTTCATGAAGACGTCTCGACGTTTTTCATGAGACTTAGATGTGACCGCTTTCGGTCAGCACTTTTGTCCCCCGCGGAGAGCGGAAAACGGTCATGGCCGTTTTTTGCGGTCTTCCTGCAACACGGCATCGGTAAACAGCTTGACGACATTGCCGCAAACCTTGCGCGGCAGTTTTTCTGTCCGTCTCAACCAATGCTTCAGCCTGACAAAATGAAACGCCGCTTTCAATTTTTCGCCCTTTCGCCCCGCATCAATCAAGGATACGGCTGACTGCCCCACCTTGGCCCAATGCCAGTATTTGCGAAGCCAGCTTTTGATCTCGACCGCCAGCTTTTGATTTTTCATTTGGTGCATAAGATAAGTGGCTGTCTGTTCCATCTCCAAAAAAATGTCCATCAGCCGCTTCACCGCTACCGCCTGATCCCGATGCAGGAACCAAAAGCGGAACTCATGTAATGCTTCCAACAATTGCAAAGATTCCTGTTCGTTGAGGAAGGAACTTTTCACATTGTCGGCAAATTTCAAAAACGCTTCAGCATCTTTCGCTCCGGCTATCTCATGCACAGCCCGCTGCCAGGAGGCTTCAGGATCATAATGCTCGGGATCGCGCAAATAATCGGCGGTGGTAATCAGAGGGATTTTGGAGCTTTCGGACAGTTCCATCGCGTTGGCTACATATCCTTTGGCGTGGCGGTACAGCTCTGGGTCACGATGGATCAACGGCCCGATGTGCAGTTCATCTGCCATAGCCAGATCATTGACCGGATAATTGTCCCAAAACAGCGGGCGATGTCCTGTGTGCTGCCGGAATTTTACCGCGTCCCGCTCCGTAAGAAACGGCGAGCAGACAAAGCGCCCCGTCCAAAAAATCGAGATCGGCTCGGGCAGATGGCGTCCCAGATAAACGATGTATTCTTCAGACCCCAGCCCATAGTACTGGGTCGGGCATACGACCAGACGGGTTTCATCCGACCATGCTTGCAGCTGCTCCCATAAGTTGCGTATCACCTGCACATGAGCCTGGGCCAGATTGTCAAAAACTGTCCGGTCATGGTCATGCAGGAGTGAAATCGGGATATCGTCAAAAAACAAGCCGAAATGCCGAACCCCTTCTTCGAACATGCGGCGATATTTCTGAAGAAGAAGTGCGAAGTGAGCATCGCTGGAGTATTCCATGCTGAGACCCGGGCTGATGCAATAGTAAAAATCCAGCGACAGTTCAGTTGCATGCTTATAGAGCTTCCGAAGCCTGGCAAGCTGTTCGGCGGGATGTTCTGCCTGCCACTTTTCTCTTAGATACGGATCGTCTTTGGGTGAATAGAAATAGGAATTATAGCCGTGTCGCTTCATGAAGGTGAGCATGCCCATACGCTCTTCCATCGTCCATGGTTTGCCGTAAAATCCTTCAATAACTCCCCGCACGGCAAAAGCATCTGTCATTTTCAAACTACTTCCCCTCCTTTGTGGAAAAGAAAAGCAGCCTACTCTGTCGTCTCGTTGATTGGCTCCGGCTTTGTTGATGCTTCCGCTCCCGCCAGAGGATCAACACCTTTTAGCCGCCGCCAAATCTCATCCCACAACTCATCGCGTCCCTGTCCTGTTTCTGATGAAAAGATGAGAATGCTGTCACCTTCCCGCATGTTCAAGGTTTGGCGAATGATTTTGGTATGCTGCAACCATCTGCCTCTGGCAATCTTGTCTCCTTTGGTCGCCACAATGACGGTCGGAAGCCCGATTTGTTTGCACCAATCATACATGGCCACGTCGTCCTTGGTAGGAGGATGGCGGATGTCGATCAATTGGATCACAAATTGCAGTTCTTCCCGCTTGTTGAGGTATGTTTCGATCATTTTGCCCCACTGGCCTTTGATCGACTTGGCCACTTTGGCATAGCCATAGCCGGGGAAATCAACGAAGTACAGTTCCTTGTTAACCAGAAAGTAGTTCAGCGTCTGTGTCTTCCCTGGCTTTGAGCTGGTGCGGGCCAGCGATTTGCGGTTCAGCATTTTGTTAATCAAAGAGGATTTTCCTACATTGGAGCGACCTACCAGAGCGATTTCCGGTAGGCCGTCTGTCGGATATTGCTTCGGTGCAACTGCACTGATTACGAATTCAGCGGACGTAACTTTCATTTTTTTTCACCAAACTATTCTTTACCAAAGCGTGTGTCAAAACTTCATCCATGTGTTCCACCAAAATGAATTTCAGTTCTTCTCTCACACTCTCCGGAATATCTTCAATATCTTTCTCATTGTCTTTTGGCAGGATGATGGTGGTAAGTCCCGCGCGATGGGCCGACAACGATTTTTCTTTCAACCCGCCAATCGGGAGCACTCTGCCGCGCAGGGTAATCTCTCCGGTCATGCCGACATCCTTGCGCACCGCAATGCCGGTCAAAGCGGAAACAAGTGCGGTTGCCATGGTAATCCCTGCGGATGGTCCGTCTTTGGGGATGGCTCCCTCCGGAACGTGAATGTGGATGTCATTCTTCTCATGGAATTCCGGATCAATCTTCCACTCATTGGCTCGGGAACGAATGTAACTGAATGCGGCATGAGCCGATTCTTTCATCACATCGCCTAATTGACCGGTAAGCGTCAGTTTCCCTTTGCCAGGCAGGACACTTACCTCTACATTGAGCGTATCGCCGCCTGTTTCCGTCCAAGCAAGTCCGGTAACCGAGCCGACTTGATCCTCCTTCTCCGCCAATCCGTAGCGAAAGCGGGGTTTGCCAAGCAGTTGTTCCACCGTTTTGGCTGTAATCACAACCTTTTTCTTCTCGCCGCTTACGATCAGCTTGGCGGCTTTGCGGCATATATTGGCCACTTCGCGATTCACGTTGCGCACACCGGCTTCTCTGGTGTATTGACGGATCACTTTGAGCATTGCCTCTTCGTTCATCTGCAGCTTATCTTTGCCAAGGCCGTGTTCTTCCATCTGCTTCGGCAAGAGATAACCCTGCATAATTTTCAGCTTCTCCAGTTCGGTATAACCGGAGATATGGATCGTCTCCATCCGGTCCAAAAGCGGACGCGGAATGGTGTGCAGCGAGTTGGCCGTCGTGATGAACATGACGTTTGTTAAATCATATGTTTCTTCTATATAATGATCGCTAAATTTGTCATTTTGGTTCGGATCAAGCACTTCCAACAGCGCAGAAGCAGGATCTCCGCGGAAATCGGAAGCAAGCTTGTCAATCTCATCCAAAAGAAAAACCGGATTGATTGTACCCGCCGTTTTCATTCCTTGAATAATCCGGCCAGGCATGGCCCCCACGTACGTGCGGCGGTGACCGCGAATTTCGGCTTCATCCCGCACGCCTCCAAGCGAGATTCGCACAAATTCACGTTCAAGCGCACGCGCAATGGAACGGGCAAGCGAGGTTTTCCCTACCCCGGGAGGACCAACGAGGCAGAGAATCGGTCCGCGCATCTTGTTAACCAGCTTTTGTACGGCGATGTACTCCAGCACGCGCTCCTTCGGCTTTTCCAGTCCGTAGTGATCTTCGTTAAGCACTTGCTCCGCGTGTTTAATATCGAGATTGTCGATCGTTTTCCTGGTCCAAGGCAGTGCGAGCAGTGTGTCTATGTACGTCCGGATAACGCTGCCTTCAGCCGAGGTGGAAGGCATTTTTTCCAAGCGTTCCAGTTCTTTTTCAATTTTGTTTTTGATGCGTTCAGGAGCATCCGATTTGTCCAGTTGGGCGCGAAGCTCATCCACTTCGCCGGCACGGCCTTCTTTCTCGCCCAATTCTTTTTGAATCGCCTTCATCTGTTCACGCAGGTAGTATTCTTTCTGCGTTTTCTCCATCTGCTTCTTGACGCGTTGTCCGATTTTGCGTTCCAGCTCCAGCACTTCCCGCTCGTTGTTCAGGATGCCAAGCAGGATTTCCAGACGATGCTGAACCTCAACTGTCTCCAGGATCTCCTGTTTATCCTTCATCTTGAGCGGCAGGTGTGAAGCAATCACGTCAGCTAACCGACCCGGTTCATCAATATCACTTACTGATGTGAATGTTTCGGGGGAGACTTTTTTCGACAGCTTGATGTATTGTTCGAAATGGCTGAGCACTGTGCGCATCAATGCTTCCACTTCATTCTCGTTGCCTTGAATCTCCTTAAGGTAGCTGATGCTTACCTCAAAATACTCTTCTTCCTGCAGGAATTGTTCAATTTTGGCCCGTTGCAACCCCTCAACCAGTACCCGAATCGTTCCGTTGGGGAGTTTCAGCATCTGTTTTACACGTGCAACTGTTCCAACCCTGAATATTTGATCCGCTGTCGGCTCTTCAATTTGTACCTCTTCCTGCGTGGCCAACAGAATATGATTATCGTCCACCATTGATTTTTCAAGCGCTTTGATTGATTTATCGCGACCTACATCCAAATGAAGCACCATACTCGGATAGACAAGCAAACCGCGTAACGGCAAAAGCGGAATGTCGCGTGTACCGGAACGTTCCTCCATGGCCAAGCACCTCCCAATCCTCTTGTCAAATGGTTCTTTTTTCTAGCAAAATGAGGCGTTTTCGTACCATTTTAGCGCAAACAAAAACGAAAGTAAAATCTCCTGTACATTTGCGGCGTTTTGCTTCATTTTTCACCTATTTTCATCCATTTCAGTTTCCATTTGCCAATTTACATTGGCAGAGTTGGAGAAGCAATCGATTCCGTTTGAAGCGGCAGTGAGATGGGTTCCACTGCTTCCGCCTGAGCTTCGGTCTGAGCTTCCGGCAACTCCGTCAAGGCAAGTTTGAGCGCTTCCTGGACGGTGGAAATTGGAATGATTTCAATTCCCTTCATGTCGGCAAAGATGGATTGCCAATTCTCTTCCGGAATCAGCACCCGTTTTACTCCTGCCTGCTTCGCCGCTTCTACTTTGGCAACCACGCCGCCAACCGGTTTCACCTTACCATGAATGCTTACTTCACCGGTCAGAGCGGTAAAGTTATCGACAGGTATCCCATGAATCGCGGAATATGTGGCAACCGCAATGGTCACTCCGGCTGAGGGTCCGTCAACCGGAACACCGCCCGGAAAATTAATATGCAAATCATAATCAAACGGCTTAAGTCCCAACCGTTCCAATACGGTCAGCACATTCTCAATCGACCCTTTGGCCATTGATTTTCGGCGAATGGTTCGACTGCCGCCGCCCATCTCTTCCTCTTCGACCAAGCCAGTCATCGTAATGCGTCCCGCTCCCGGCTGTTTGGCAAGCGAGGCCGTCACTTCCAGTTCCATGACCGTTCCCATATTGGGGCCATACACAGCCAGGCCGTTGACCAGACCAACCTGCGGCATTTGATGTACCTGTTTTTCGTGGCGCGGTGATTTTTGGCTGCTGTGCACCACCCATTCCACATCGGATGCCTCAATCATCGAACGCTTCTCCGTCAAGGCAATTCCTGCGGCAATTTGTAACGTGTTGATCGCTTCCCGGCCGTTCGTTGCGTACTTTTCGATGACCGATGCTGCTTCCGGTTTCAATTTGACGTCCATTTTTTCCGCTGCCGTAAGCACGATGCTGCGAATTTCAGCAGGTTTTAACGGACGGAAGAAAATCTCCAGACAACGGGAACGGAGAGCAGGCGGCAATTCTTCAGGCGTTCTGGTGGTGGCTCCCACAAGGCGGAAATCAGCAGGAAGTCCATACTGAAAAATATCGTGAATATGGGAAGGAATCTGTGTATTCTCTTCGCTGTAGTACGCACTCTCCAGCATCACTCTGCGATCTTCCAGCACCTTCAATAACTTGTTCATTTGAATCGGGTGCAACTCCCCGATTTCATCAAGAAAAAGCATTCCGCCGTGTGCCTTGGTAACGGCTCCCGGCTTCGGCTGCGGGATGCCTGCTTGGCCCAGCTGACCTGCTCCTTGATAAATGGGATCGTGTACGGAACCAATTAACGGATCGGCAATTCCACGTTCATCGAAGCGGGCAATCGTCGCATCCACTTCCACAAATTTGGCCTCACTTTTGAATGGAGACAGCGGGTTTTTCTTCGCTTCCTCCAGGACGACGCGAGCGGCTGCCGTCTTCCCTACTCCCGGCGGACCGTAAATGATGACGTGCTGCGGATTGGGACCGCAAAGTGCCGCTCTCAGCGCACGCAAACCGTCTTCCTGCCCCACAATCTCTTCCAATTTACTGGGGCGCGTCTTCTCGGACAGCGGCTCGGTCAGCGCAATCATCCGCATTTTGCGCAGCTGGTCCACTTCTTTGCGAGATTCCTTGTCTACAGAGGATTTGGTTGTACGTTGACTTTTCAACAGGTTCCAGAAGTACATGCCGATAATAATCCCTACTACGACTTCAATGACAGCAATGACCAAGGTTGTGAACTGCATCTGGATTCCCTCCCGTTCAATTGCGTGTATGGACTGTTCTCTTCACTATATTGAGTAGTATTACCTCCGGGGGAAGGGAGTAAACGGAATAAGAAAAACGTTGCCCTTTCTTGCCTCCGTTACAGCTTGCGCAGTTGTACTCAAGTTCGGCTTCTCTCATCGTCAGGAAGTGGTCAAAACCGTAGCATCGGCCTTCGTATCGCTGCTTGACCACTTTTTTTACCCACCCGGCCATAACTTACGTGGCGCCGGTCGGGGCCCAAAGCCTGGGCTTGCGCTGTAAGAGCCGCTGCGAAATGGACAATCGTTTTTCTCCACTAGCTGCGCAAATGGAAAGAAAGTTTAACCACTTTCATCATGGAAAGGAGTTAAACTTTCCGATAATAGAACAAAAAAGGAGTAAGGCATGTTCACCAATTGATCATGCTTTTACTCCTTCATCTATCCTTATTCTTATGCGCTTTCGCTTTGCACTCTGTTGCCTTCTTTATTGGTCAAAAGCGGTTTTACTTTATCACGGACAGTCTCTTCCGTAATCTGGCACTTGTTCACGTCATCGCGGGACGGCAGCTCATACATCATGTCGAGCATGATTTGTTCAATGATCGCACGAAGCCCGCGGGCGCCTGTATTGCGCTTAATGGCTTCCTTCGCAATTTGGCGGAGTGCTCCATCGGAGAATTCCAGTTCCACGCCATCCAGGCTCAGCAGTTTTTGATACTGCTTGACCAACGCGTTTTTCGGTTCAGTCAGGATGCGTACCAGTGTCTCTTCATCCAATGGCTCAAGCGTAGCAAGAACCGGCAAACGGCCGACAAACTCCGGAATCAATCCGAATTTGAGCAGGTCTTCCGGGAGAACATATTTCAAATACTCACCGGATTTGAGATCACCTTTTACGCCATCTTGCAGATCGGTTCCGAATCCGATCACCTTTTTCCCGATACGGCGTTTAATAATTTGTTCGATGCCATCAAACGCACCGCCGCATATAAATAAAATATTAGAAGTGTCAATCTGGATAAATTCCTGATGCGGATGCTTGCGGCCGCCTTGAGGCGGTACGCTGGCAATCGTGCCCTCCAAAATCTTCAAGAGCGCTTGCTGCACACCCTCACCCGATACATCGCGTGTAATAGACGGGTTCTCAGATTTCCTTGCCACCTTGTCAATCTCGTCAATATAGATAATGCCTTTTTCCGCTTTCTCTACATCGTAGTCGGCAGCCTGAATCAGCTTAAGCAGGATGTTTTCCACGTCTTCACCGACATAACCGGCTTCGGTGAGAGAAGTAGCATCTGCAATCGCAAACGGTACGTTCAGGATGCGGGCCAGCGTCTGCGCGAGAAGCGTCTTCCCGCTTCCGGTCGGCCCAATCAGCACGATGTTTGATTTTTGCAGCTCCACATCTTCAATCTTGGCTCCGGTATTGATGCGTTTGTAGTGGTTATATACCGCTACCGACAAGGATTTTTTCGCCAAGTCCTGTCCAATTACGTAATCGTCAAGAATTTTGCGGATCTCCATCGGTTTCGGGATTTCCTTCATATCGATCTCATCATCGCCGCCAAGCTCTTCTTGCACGATTTCATTGCATAACTCAATGCATTCGTCACATATATAGACACCAGGTCCGGCAACCAGCTTGCGAACCTGTTCCTGGGATTTACCACAGAAGGAGCATTTCAGCTGGCCTTTGTCATCGTTAAACTTGAACATTTGCTTCACCTCTCATGCAGTTATTTGCCAACAGAAGAAATTACGTCATCAATTAATCCATACGCTTTTGCCTCTTCTGCACTCATGAAATTGTCGCGGTCGGTGTCACGTTCAATTTTTTCATAAGGCTGGCCTGTGCGTTCGGCAAGAATTTCATTCAACTGGCGCTTGGTTTTTAAGATCCAGTCGGCATGAATGCGAATATCTTCCGCTTGCCCGCGAACACCGCCTAAGGGCTGATGGATCATAACTTCACTGTTCGGCAAGCAGTAGCGTTTTCCTTTTGCACCTGATGCCAGAAGGACAGCGCCCATACTGGCTGCCATACCGATACAAATCGTGGATACGTCAGGCTTGATAAATTGCATGGTATCGTAAATGGCCATTCCTGCTGTTACGGAACCACCCGGAGAGTTTATGTATAAGCTGATGTCCTTGTCTGGATCTTCCGCTGCAAGAAACAGGAGTTGTGCCACTACCAAATTAGCAACGTCATCATCAATTTCGCTGCCCAAAAAGATAATCCGATCCTTCAACAGGCGCGAATAAATATCATAAGCGCGCTCACCACGATTGGACTGCTCAATGACCATAGGGATCAGCATTTTCACGTTCCTCCTTTACGAAATGCTCCAATATATGTATGGGTGGAAAAACAAGGCACGAAAAGATCATTCGTGCCTTGTACTTAGATTATGCGTTTACTTTGCTTTCTGCAACCAAGAAATCAACGGTTTTGCGAATTTGGATGTCGCGGTAGAGACCGGCCAATCCGTCTTGAGCGGCAAAAATCTTCTTGAGCTCATCAGCAGGACGGTTGTACATGCTTGCCAATTTGTTCAATTCTTCATTTGCATCTTCTTCGGAAACGCTGATGTTTTCAGCTTTGCCGATTGCTTCCAATGTCAATGCAGAGCGTACGCGCATCGTTGCATCGGCACGGAATTGATCGCGAAGCATGCTTTCATCCATCCCGGAGAATTGGTAGTAGAGCTCAATGTCCATACCTTGGAATTGGAGGCGCTGAGCAAATTCGCTCACCATTTGATCCAACTCTTGCTCTACCATTACGTCTGGAAGGTCGATTTCTGCGTTTTCGGTTGCTTTCTTAACCAATTCCTCGCGAATATATTGATCTTTTTCGCGTGTTTTGCGCTCTTCCAATTTTTTGTTGAGGTCAGCTTTCAATTCTTCAAGCGTGTCAAACTCGCTTACGTCTTTTGCGAATTCATCGTCAAGAGCAGGCAGGTTTTTGCGCTTGATTTCGTTTACTTTTACTTGGAACTTGGCTTCTTTGCCGGCCAGATTTGGAGAATGATATTCTTCCGGGAATGTAACGGTGATTTCTTTCTCTTCGCCTTTTGCCATTCCAACCAACTGCTCTTCGAAGCCTGCAATGAAGGTGCCGGAACCAATCTCAAGAGAGTAGTTCTCTGCTTTGCCGCCTTCAAATGCCACTCCGTCCTGGAAGCCTTCGAAGTCGATCAGTACGATGTCGCCGTTTTCCACCTTGCCGTCTTCTACAACAACAAGCTCAGCGTGACGATCTTGCATGCGTTTCAGTTCTTCATTCACGTCTGCTTCGGTTACGGAGAAATCTTTTGATTCGATTTCAAGTCCTTTGTATTGTCCCAATTTTACTTCCGGCTTCACAACTACGGTTGCCTTGAAAACCAAATTTTGACCTTTGCCCATTTGCTCTACATTCACTTCCGGGCGGTCAACCGGTTGGATACCTGTTTCACGAACAGCTTGTCCGTATGCAGCAGGAAGCAAAATATCAAGAGCATCTTGGTACAAAGACTCTACGCCAAAACGCGCTTCAAACATCTTGCGCGGAATTTTACCTTTTCTAAA
This sequence comes from Paenibacillaceae bacterium, assembly GCA_041920465.1. Taxonomy (GTDB): domain Bacteria; phylum Bacillota; class Bacilli; order Brevibacillales; family Brevibacillaceae; genus Brevibacillus_H. The sequence continues at coordinate 46,427 of JBHGXW010000030.1, forward strand.
TCCAGGTACATGTACTTTTTGTACAACCTTTTTAAATGCTTGATCCAGGGCTTTATCTACCTGATCGGCTTCTACTTCAACCGTCAGAACTCCCTGGTTACCTTCTAACTTTTCCCATTTTGCTACCACTTAAACTTCCCCTCCTACATTGGATCCAAAAAAATGCTCCGACACAAAACGACATACCTTGTCAGAATGCATTCAACAGCCATTATAACCATTTCAGTATATCACATACAAAAAGAATTTCAAGAAGTCAAGCTCTGAGGCTGAATGGTCCGCCCAGTTCCGGCACCGGATTGCCTTGATTGTCGTAATAGCGCACCTCTACTCTTACTTCTCGATCATTGGCTTCCAGTTGATCTACAATGGCGTAGGTTGGTACGCGAAACCCTCTGGGCAGCTGCAGGCTGCCCGGATTCAGAAACAGGATTCCCCGCTCCACCGAACAGGTTGGAACATGTGAATGGCCGAACAAGACGACATTCGCGCCGTTTTCTTCCGCGCGGTAATGAAGCTTTAACAAGGAGCTTTTCACGCCGTACAAGTGTCCATGAGTCTGAAAAATCCTAAGCCCCCGCCAGCTTGACTCTCTTTCTTCCGCAACGCTTCTGTCCGTATCGCAGTTGCCGCGGACAAGCTGCATCCGGGTAAACGGTTCCTGTCTGCGATCAATGCAGAAATCGCCACAGTGAAAAATCTGTTCCGCTTTATGGCGGGAGACAACCTCTCTCACTTCCCGGAATAGTCCGTGCGTATCGCTTAAGACGAGTATACTCACACGCCAATCCCCCTGATTTTCTCTGCCAAATGATGTAAGGCATGCGCCCGGTGGCTGATTTGGTTCTTGACGGACGAATCCAGCTGGGCCATCGTACAGAGTCGTTCCGGCAAAAAGAACACCGGATCATAGCCAAACCCGTTGTGACCTGCCGGTTCGCGCAGGATGACCCCTTCACACTGGCCGCTTGCCACCAAAGTCTCTTCTCCCGGACGGGCAAATGCCAGAACGCAGCGGAAACGGGCCGTCCGCTTTTCATTTGGAACTTCAGCCAGTTCTTTCAAAAGCTTACGCCAATTATCCTCGTCCGATGCCTGTTCGCCGGCATATCGGGCTGAATAAACACCCGGCTTTCCTCCCAGTGCGTCAACTTCCAGTCCCGAATCGTCCCCAACCGTCGGCAGGTTGAGATGTCGGGCAATTGTCTCTGCCTTTTTGCGGGCGTTGGCCTCAAATGTTTCTCCATCCTCCACGACTTCCGGGACATTTTCAAATTGCGCCAGACTGACGGCTTCCCAGCCCAACTGCTCAAACATGGCTTGAAACTCCCGTACTTTCCCCTGATTGCGTGTGGCAATCACCACTTGCATTCGCTTTTCCTGATTAGGCATGACTTGTCTCCCCGCTCTGTTCCAAAACCTTGGATTGATCTTTATTTGTTTGTGCCGCTTGATCCGCCGCTCCCTGTCCATACAAGAGCACTTCGCCCAACGCTTCTTTCTGAGCCGCAATCAAACGGTTAATTCCAGCATTGGCCAAAGCAAGCAGCTCTTGCAGCTGTTCATAGCTAAACGGTGATTCTTCTCCCGTGCCCTGCAGCTCGACAAATTTGCCGGAACCTGTCATCACGACGTTCATATCTACGATTGCGGTGGAATCTTCATTATAGTCCAGATCAAGCATCGGTTCTCCGTTGATGATGCCAACTGATGTAGCCGCCAGGAAGTCAGTAATCGGCAGTTCCTTCCAGGTGCCGTTCTCCACCAGTTTTCTCATCGCATCCACCATCGCGACAAACGCACCTGTAATGGAAGCAGTTCGTGTACCGCCGTCCGCTTGAATCACGTCGCAATCAAGCCAAATCGTCCGCTCGCCCATCGCTTCCAGTTTGACTACCGAGCGTAAAGCGCGTCCGATCAGCCGTTGAATTTCCATGGTACGTCCGCTTAATTTGCCTTTGGAAGCTTCACGCGCATTTCGCGTTTCGGTGGCGCGTGGCAGCATCGCATATTCCGCTGTCACCCATCCCTTGCCGCCGTTGCGCATAAACGGAGGAACACGGTCTTCTAAAGTAGCTGTACATATTACTTTGGTATCCCCGACTTCAATCAAGCAAGATCCTTCCGCATGTTTATTATAATTGCGCGTAATCTTTACGGGGCGCAGTTGGTTATTGGCTCGTTCGTTGTGCCTCATATCAAGTTCCTCCTACTACTGTTTCATTATGGATGTGTAAACTTCCTTCACTAGCAAATAATGGCGACAATCATTCCCGATCATTATACCAAAGCCGAACATCCGAATGCCACTTTCGCTGCTGAAGCGCTTTTTTGATTGAGAAAAGACTTCGTCCCTTTTCCCCTCTCATCCCCTCTCATCGGGGGACTGAAACGTCGGGGGACTGAAACGTGGTTCCGTGAAGGCATTCAGAGATGAAAAACTGTCCGTTCCGTTCATTACGGAAGGGAGTCTTCACAA
>JBHGXW010000031.1:0-22200 GCA_041920465.1 Paenibacillaceae bacterium
TGTTAAACATTTCATCTTTCCAATCCGATAAAAAAAGTAGAAGTATTCAGTACGGGATCTTACCTGTTGGAGGCGATTAAGGTGGATATTCATTCGGTAGGAAATGTAGGGAAAATTACGACTTCTTACGAAAAGACTTTAGCTGCTGACACCACAAATAAGGTTCAATCCACTTCACAACCTGCTCCTGTAACCAAAGAAGCAGTTGGAGAGACAGCTTCTGTCCAAGATGTTAAGGTTGATAAGGATAAATTGAATAAAGAGATTGAAGGCCTCAATAAGTGGCTGCAAGCAAGCAGCACCCATCTCAAGTTCCAACTCCATGATAAGCTGAATGAATATTACGTGGAAGTAATTGATGATCAGACGAATCAGGTTATCCGAGAAATACCCTCCAAAAAAATGATGGATATGGTTGCCCAAATGCATGAGATGATCGGTATTTTAATCGACGAAAAAAGATAGGAGTTGAAGAATACATGTCTACTATTAACCGTTTATCTGGTTTAGTATCTGGATTGGATACAGACACATTGATAAAAAATTTGATGAAAGCACAGCGAGCACCGTTGGATAAACTGAAACAACAGAAACAGTCCGAAGAATGGAAGCGCGATGCTTACCGAGAAATGAATTCTTTGCTTCTCGATTTTCGCGATAATACAATTTCAAGTCTTAAACTTCAAGGTAGTTTTAGCCCCAAAAAACTTACCAATTCCAATGAAAACAATGTTGGTGCATCCATTACCGGTAATCCCACATTTTCTTCCTACGTTATTGAGAATGCAACACTCGCAACCCCGGCAATTGCTGCATCCGTAACTTTTAAGAATAGTGTAGCTGATGGTGCAACCAAATTATCTGATGCGGGAATGGCGGCAGGAAGTAATTTTAAATTTGATCTGAAAGCATCTGATGGAACGGCAAAAACCATCACTGTGAATGCATCTGATACAATTACAGACGTAATCGCGAATATTAATAGTCAGACTGGCAATACGAAAGTAAAAGCAACTTATGACTCAGCTACGAAGTCTATCGTTTTTCTTAGTACTACAACAGGTGTTAATGCAGGTATTACCATTTCCAATGTTACCCCTGCAGGCGCCAATATCTTAAATATTTCAGCAGGAACTGTCGATAGCGGAACGGAAAGCTTTAACACTGATGGAGACAACAACTCTTCCTGTGCTAAGGGGAAAAATGTTGTTCCGGGCAGTGTTACGGTCAACGGAACCATTCTGTCTCTTACCGGAAACACATTTACCTTTGATGGAGTGAAGTTCTCATTAAAGCAGAACTTTGCCAGTCCAGTGACGGTTAATGTTGAAACAGATAACGATGCAGTCTTTAATAAGATCAAAAACTTTGTGGACAAATACAACGAGTTAATTGACAAAGTGAATAAAAAAATCTCTGAACCTGTTTACAAAGACTACCAACCTCTTACTGACGAACAGCGTGAGGCTTTATCTGAAAAACAGATTGAGCAGTGGGAAAATAAGGCCAAAAGCGGTTTGTTGCGCAGAGATTCCATGCTTTCATCTGTTTTAATCAATATGCGCAGATCCATCTCTAGTGATGTTGTCGGAATTACGGATACTAAGTTTAATAACTTGAGTGAGATCGGGATTACCACTGCTAAAGCAAGTAAAGATGGTGCGTCCTATAATTATATGGAAAACGGTAAGCTGTATATTGATGAGAATAAATTAAAAGAAGCGATTAGCCAGAATCCTGATAAAGTAATGGATTTGTTCACCAAGAAAAGCACTTCTACCAATAGTTCCACCAAGTTTAATGAGAATGGGATTGCGCAGCGTATGTACGACACACTGGCAAGCTCTATTGGACAAATTATCGATATTGCCGGTACTTCTATTTCTCCTGATGATTCAGAGTACTATGAAATGGGGAAAGCAGTAAGGAGAATGAATAAACAAATTAATGACTGGGAAGACCGACTGCAAGATATTGAGGATCGTTACTATAAGCAATTCTCTGCTATGGAGACGGCATTAAGTAAAATGAATTCCCAAAGTCAATGGTTATCTCAACAGCTCGGGCAATAATAGCAAAGGGAGTGTCTAACGATGAATAACGCTGCTCAGGCATATCAAACCAACTCAATTAATACAGCAACTCCGGCTGAGCTAACCATGATGCTTTATAATGGCGGAATTAAATTCATTAAACAAGCCAAGGCTGCCATTCAAGAAAAGAGATTTGATAAGGCACATGGGTATAACATGCGTGCTCAGGATATTTTGAATGAATTAATCATTACTCTGAATCGAGATTATCCGATTTCAGAACAATTTCTATTACTATACGACTACATGCTGCAACGATTAATAGAGGCCAACTTAAAGAAGGATATTGAGATTCTTGACGAAGTTGAGGGGTATTTTGTCCAATTTAGAGACACGTGGAAAGAAGCAATGATTCTTGCGAAAAAGCAAGGATAATCGCTTTAAAGGGAGATAACCTCAAATGCAAGCTACTCTTGATTCGTTAATAGATGAGCTGGTTTCCCTGACAAGTATGCTGAAATCAGAGGTTGAGCATTATGCCAAGGAGAATCAAGAAGGACCTGATAACTGGGTTGATTTACTAGAGAAGCGGCAACAAGTAATTGACCAGATATCTCTTCAACTGCAGCTAGGCGGTTCATTGACAGAAGAGCATAAACATCGCATGGCAGAGGTTCAGCTAGTAGATCAGCAATTGATGTCATTGATTGTGGAGAATAAAAACAGAGTTCAAGGCCAAATTAACCAACTAAACAAAACCAAGTTGATAAATCAGCAGTACAACGGGTACGGGATGAAAACAGCATATGGAGCATTCTTTGACAAAAAGAAGTAATAGGATGAGGCGGCCATTTATTTAGGCCGTCTTTTTTTATTCAATTTTATATCACTTCTTAAAGGTTATATTCCGATATCAGAATAGATAGTTCCTTCTCTCTGGACTATCTATTTTTATTTCAAAGGCAAGGGGGTGAAAAAATGAGAATCAACCATAATATTTCCGCATTAAACACATGGCGCAATCAATTGGGCAATAATAAGTATTTCGCTGGTGCAAACAGCGGAAGGAGGCTTGAATATCGTCAATTTAACACGATGAACTTGTTGAATGTGGCGAACGCCAAACAGGATGAGATTGATTTGACCAATAGATTGAAAACATCTTGGCTCGGACAGGCTGAGCAACGCATTATTGATTACCTTGGCATTCAAGCAGACGGTGCAACCATGACTGTCTTTTATGATCGTGGCGGAACAAGTGATGGAGTAGGTGGTAAAGTCGCCTATGTACAAGCTTCGATTCCAGCAGTAGGAGGAGGGCTTGGAACTTCGCTTGAATTACATGTTGATATGGCTGATTATGATGCCGGTGTAGCGGAAGACTCAATAGTAGCTCACGAAATTCTCCATGCCGTATTTGACCGGACATTAAATGTTGGGCAAGGAACTGGTCTAAGTCAGTCTGCTGACAAGTGGTTTAATGAAGGCGTAGCCGAATTTATCCGTGGAGCAGTTTTGGATCGAACCAATGTCGTCCCGGATGGAGCAAAGAGCGTACAATTCTTCAATATGGTATACCCGAGTACTGCAGCCAATGAACTACAGCTGCAGATAGGTGCAAACACAAATCAAACCTTTGCTGTTGGGCTAACGAAATCAGATTCAACAGCATTGGGAATAGATAAAGTAAATGTTGTCACGAATGCTCAAAGTGCCATTGGAGCGTTCGACTCAGCAATTCAGATTGTTTCAGAATTTCGTTCCAAATTTGGAGCAATCCAAAATCGCTTGGAGCATGCCTTGCAGATGGCTTCGAACAGTGAAGAGAATTTGACATCAAGTGAATCCCGGATCAGAGATGCCGATATGGCGAAAGAAATGATGAAAATGACCAAAATGAACATCTTAAGTCAAGCTACAACGGCAATGTTTGCCCAAGCAAATCAATCCAACCAATCTATCTTGCAAATTCTTCATTAATTATAATTATAAGTAAACAAAGCTGAGGCCCGATGATTAGGAAACCTCAGCTTTCCTCAAGCTCACTTACACACTTACATCAAGTATTTTCCCCAAAGTAGGATGCGGTGCTGCCTGGACGCTTGCTTGAGCCTTTGTGAAATCATTCAGCATTACAGTTGCTTGTGCCGCCCCTGTGGCTTGAGCCATTTTCATAACGCTAAGACTTACCGTCTGTTGCAACTGGCTAACTTGGGCGGCCATCATGCTGCTCAGTTCCATTACGTCATCTCCTCTCTATATGTTTATGCTTCTACAAATAGTATCGGCAATAACAAGTTTGCTCGATAATGATAGGACTGAGTTACACCATGTTTTTGTCTCAAAATCATATGATATAATGATGATTACAACAAGTTGGGCGCTTGAAGAAGGATGAGGAGGTGTATTTGCGATGGATGAAGTGCTGGTGCTGCTGAGAGCGATCAAGGAAAACCAGGATGTGACAAATGCGAAGTTGGAAGCATTAACCATGGATGTACGCAAGCTGGAAGGGGAAGTTTGCCAAATTAAGGCTGATATTGCTGAGCTAAAGTCAGATGTAGCCCAGTTAAAGTCAGATGTAGCCGAGCTAAAGTCAGATGTAGCCGAGTTAAAGTCAGATGTAGCCGAACTTAAGTCCGATATGTCCGCAGTCAAAGGGGAATTGTACGAATTTAACCAGCGATTTGACCGGTTTGAGAAGCGCTTCGATGATATGGAGGCGGATTTCAAGGTTCTCTATCAGGATTATCGTTTCCAGAAAAGAGACATTCAAAAGCTGAAAGATATAGCAGGTTTACTGTAACGCTTAAGAACAAAAATATGGATCACTGGCAAAGCCGCTTGGCGTTACTCTTGCGTTGCTTTTGGCGCAACGACAGAGTCCAAAGAGGGGCTTTTTGTTTTTTATTCTCTCCCCTCTCTCTTCCCTATCTCTGCTATAATGATATCGACTAGATTCGACCTTTATTACCAGCACCTAGAGGTAGGGAATTACTTGTTTTTCAGATTCGTATCAGGCAGGTGACGAAGATTTGAACCGCTTATTTATGTCTACGAAACGCCGATCTCTGCTGCTGATTCTGGCAGTCGTATTCATCCTGGTTCATGTGGTTTATCTGAACGGCAGTATCGGTGAGTTGTTCAATCCGACTGCAATAGAACTGGTGGCATTGTCGGTGATTATCTCCTTTGCGATTAAGCGCAAACATATTCAGATTAAATCGCTCTTTCGCTTGCTTGTTCACGGAAGAGAAGGGAATCTGGAAGAGACGATCAAGCGTTTTTATTATTACGCTTTGGTGCAAAAAGAGCAGGGGTATCTTGCGTTGGAGCGGGAACTGCAGAAGGAGCCGGATTCGTTTGTTCGCCGTGGAAGCATTCTTGCGATCGAAGGCGTACCGGAGGATGAGTTGCGAGTGATCCTGGAGAACGAGCTGAAAGGGGAGCAATATCGCTATTTGCAAACTGGCGGAATGTTTCGTCTGATTGGTCTGTTGGCTCCGGGAATGGGCTTGGTCGGAACGCTGTTCGGAATGACGGGGGTGCTGGAGACGATCTCGGATTTCGGCAAGACTGGACACAACCTTAGCTCGGCCGTAATGGCGACGTTGTATGGCGCACTGTTGGCCAATCTGTTTGCTCTTCCCTGTTATTATCGGCTGATGGATATCCATGACCGTGAGATGTTCGAGAAGCGGCTTTTCATTGAAGGGTGCATCAGTTTGCAGCGGATGGAAACTCCGCGTGTCCTGTTTGAAAAACTAAATTCGTTCCTGCCGGGGGACCAGAAGCTTGTTTTGATCAAGCAGCCTGGCAGCATGAAGGGAACGATTGAAAGGCAGGCCAACTATGCAGGATGAGCGCCTGTACGACGAGAAGGAACTGGAGAAAAGCTGGCTGATCAGTTACAGCGACTTATTCACCCTGTTGTTTGTGATTATCGTGATTATAGCGGCGTCTTCTTCCTCCCATATCCAGGCCAAGATTGATCAGGCCAAAAAGGCGGAAGATGCGGAACGCCAATCGGTTCAGGAGGCGGCCAAAAGCCGGGACATTTTGCAAATCCAGAAGCTTGAGCTGCAGCGGGAGATTTTTCAGCTGGAAGCAAAGCGGAGAGCATTGGTTGAAAATATTCGCGACAGTAAGTCAAAGTCAGATCAAGAAGTCAAAGATCCGAATTGGGAAACGGCGAAGGCTCAGCTTGCCGCTGCTCTTCAGGAGATGAACGTGCATTTTGAAGAGACGGCGGAAGGACTGATGATTCGGTTCCCTGAAAAAGTAATGTTCTCCAGCGGTTCGGCAGATATTAGCGACGAAGGGAAACAAGCGGTAGCCAATGTAGCCAAGGTTTTGCAGCGTTTTCCCTACAAGGCAAGAATTGAAGGATATACGGATGATGTCCCGATTTCTAACAGCTCGTTCCGATCCAACTGGGAGCTTTCGTCGGCCCGGGCAATTTCTGTTATGCGTGAATTAGTTGATGGAAATGGTCTGCCGGCCTCCCGGTTTATGGTAGCCGGTTGGGGTGAATATCATCCGATTGTCGATAACTCCAATGCGGAGAATCGCGCATTGAATCGGCGCGTGGAAATGGTCATTCTGGCGGAAAAAGCCTTGATGCCATGAAGCAATATGCGGAAGAAAATTTATAACTAAATATAATTGTTCAATAAAATGTTTTAAATAAGAAGGATTTTCTGTATTGTTAGAGAATTTAAAAGGGAGTTTTCCTTCTCTTGTCCGCTATTGATGCCATCCGTCATAAGTTCTAATTTTGACAGAAACGTCGTAAATCGGTAGTGTAGTATAGCAGGTCAAGAGATGTCCCCATTCTCGCCCTGTTGTGCACAACTCATCGTGGATAATGTGGACAACTTTGTGGAGAACGCAGTTTAAGAACGATTTCCATGTGGACAGAATTGGGGAAAAACGTCTCAGAAAACAAAGAGAGAAAACATAACAACGAAGGGGGCTTTTCGATGAAGGTCGGATTTAGCAAAAAATGGATTGGTTCGCTTGTTCTTGCTCTGGGAGTAAGTGTACTGGCTGCCGGATGCGGTGGCGGAGGTCAGGCTCCCCAGGCCGGCGGGGCACAAGCGCCAAGCGGTGGCACAGAAAAAGTGTATGTGGTTGGTACGGATGCTGCTTACCCACCGTTTGAGAAAATGGAAGCAGATAAAATTACCGGATTTGATATCGAGGTTATTCAAGCGGTTGCCGATGCGGCCGGAATCAAAATCCAGGTAAAGAATACCGGTTGGGATCCTCTGTTTGACGGAATTGATAAAGGTACAGTCGATGCAGGTATCTCTGCTATTACGATCACTGACAAACGCAAACAAACATACGATTTCTCCGAGCCGTATTTTGATGCGAACCAGCTCATCCTCTTGCCGGAAGATTCTACAGTAACCAAGCTGTCCGAGTTGAAAGGCAAAAAGATCGGGGTACAAACCGCGACTACCGGTGAAGAAGTGGTGAAAAAGGCGTTTGGTGACACTTACGAAGGCATCAAGGGATACGACGATACTCCTTCCGCTGTAGATGACTTCTTCAATGGCCGTGTAGATGCTGTAGTAGCTGATAACGGGGTTGTTACCTTCTTTGCAAATCAAATGACTGGCAAGAAGTTTAAGCTTGTCAAAGACGATTCGTTTGAAACAGAACACTATGGCATCATGGTGAAAAAGGGCAATACCGACTTGTTGAACAAGATTAACCAAGGTTTAAAAACCATCAAAGACAACGGCAAACTGCAAGAAATCCACAAAAAATACTTCAACGAGTAAGCATTCCACAACATCTGGAAGTGGGTACGTCTTATGGCGTGCCCACTTTTGGTATCAGAGTACGAGCACCTGAAGGAGGGAGTAGCTAATCTAATGGATTGGAGCGTTATTTACGAATATCGGGAGCTATTTATCAGAGGCATTTTTAATACAATTCTTCTTACCAGTGTCGCGACCATCTGTGGAACCTTCCTCGGATTGTTTATCGGTTTGGGCAAATTATCCCATAATCAAATGATAAAAGCGCCGTGTGCCATTTATGTGGAGTTGTTCCGGGGAACCCCGATGTTTGTGCAGATCTTGTTAATCCATTTTGCCGTGATTCCGTCGATTTGGCAGACGTTTTTTCCCAATGCGGAGATCCCCAGCGCTTTGTTCTCAGGGTATGTAGCCCTTTCGATGAACGCAGCTGCCTATATCGCCGAAATCTTTCGTGCCGGGATTCAATCTATTGATCCTGGACAGATGGAAGCGGCTCGTTCATTAGGCATGACCAAAGGTATGGCGATGCGCTTGATTATTATTCCACAGGCTTTTACACGCATGCTGCCGGCACTTGGCAACGAATTTATCGCGCTGCTCAAAGACTCCTCTCTCTTGGCTGTAATTGCTACACCTGAGCTCGGCTATGCAGCATTTAACGTAGCGAAGAACACGTTCCAGCGTTACCCGTCTTACTTGACGGCTGCAGCAGCGTATTTGGTTATGACATTGTTTTTGTCTCGCGTCGTGGTAAAGGGGCTGGAGAAGCGGTACACTCCGCGCTAGTTCCCGCACTCCCCGCGATTTGACTTTGGCAGATGCCAAGTGATATATTCGAAGCGTGAGAAGGAAATCTCATACAAGTTTGCAAACAGAAAGGAATGTATTTCATGCAAGGTAAAGTAAAATGGTTCAATGCTGAAAAAGGCTATGGCTTCTTGGAGCGTGAAGATGGCGGCGACGTATTCGTGCACTTTTCCGCGATTAAAGCTGAAGGCTTCAAAACTCTCGAAGAAGGCCAAGCTGTTGAATTCGATATCGTAGAAGGCGATCGCGGTCCTCAAGCAGCTAACGTTGTTAAGCTGTAAGTCTGCAACCGCTTACTTTTGACTATTAAGCGAAAATGAACCCCCTGAACAAGCGTCAGGGGGTTTTTATATGATCATTTTTTCAATCGATATGGCTCTGTATTTACGCAGGTCCAGATACACTTCGTCTTTACGAACAAGAGGGCGCATTGGTTCATCGGTGTGAATTAACACGATCTCCACAATATCACCATTGCTTAGAAGAGCCCGGCGTCCGACATAAAGAAGAGCAATGTAGTGGATGAAGCGGGTTACGATTTCCGCATTTAACTGTCCGCTGCAGGTAGCTTTCCAGAGGATTTGGGAAGCATCGTATGGAGAGCTGCGCGTTTTGTATATCCGATCGGAACAGATGGCATCAAAGATGTCGGCGACGGCTACGATTTGGGCTTCCATGGGGATGTAGTGCCCTGACCTGCCCTCTGGATAACCCGAACCGTCACGCCGTTCGTGGTGAAGCAGCGCGGATTGGGAAATTACGTCATTGGTTCCTTCCATTTGTTGCAGCAGCCGGTATCCGTACACCGTATGCATCTTCATCTGCTCAAATTCTTCCTCTGTTAGAATTTCCGGTTTCATCAGGATTTCTTGTGGAATGAGCATTTTGCCCACGTCGTGCAATAAACCTGCTTGTCCGATCAGGATAATTTCGTCACGCGTTCGCTTCATCAGTTTAGCGATTAAAGCAGAGAGGATGCCTACGTTGATGGAATGGCGATACGTGTAGTTTTCGGAGCCTTCGACCAAGTAGATGGGGTGGAAGATACCGCTCTGCTTCACTACCTGATCCAGTAAGGGGAAGAAAGCTTGTGTAAACTGTTCGAGAGGAGGAATGTATACCTCTGTTATCTTGCCGAAAAGCGACTTCGTCTGTTCCATAGCGTCGCTGTACCTCTGGGCAGCTTCGGGAGTGTTGGAAAACAATTGCTTGATTTGCGAACGGAAGGAATCAGTGCCTTCAGAAACTGGCCCCAGAAGTTTTAGCTCAGAAATTACATCAACTGTTACTTCATCAATTCCATGTCCCTGCAACAAGTAAATGTCCAAGTTGTTCAGCACGGTGCCACGGGAAAGAAGCAACAAACCATTACGATTATAGACGTCATCAGCAAGCATTTTTCCTACTAAAGTAATGTCTACTTTGGACTGAGGCATCCTCTAGACCTCCGTTGGACGTTAATGTAAACGTTGATCATCCGTTTCATCATATTCATAGATAGTATAACAAAGATCACAAAATAAAAATGTCAAAAATTAGATTTGTTCTCAAATTTTTTCGTCGAATTTTGCAAGTTTGTAAAATCTGTGTAAAAAAATAATTAAGATTTGGGAAGGATTTTGGCGTTTTATAAGGAATAAATTAAGTATAGAACGGAAGGAGGTAAGGGCAATGAACTTTAACATTCGTGGAGAAAATATCCAAGTTACAGAAGCCCTTCGAGACTATGTTGAGAAAAAAGTGGGACGTTTGGACCGCTATTTCGACACAGAGCACAAAACCGATGTGCATGTAACCATGAGAGTGATTCGTGGTGAAGCAACAATTGAAGTTACGATTCCCATGACTGGCGTTATCCTTCGCGCCGAAGAAACAAATAGCGATATGTATGCAGCAATCGACTTAATCGTTGAAAAGCTTGAACGTCAAATCCGTAAACATAAAACGAAAGTAAATCGCAAATTACGTCACGATGCTAATAATAAAGTGTTTTTCCGCGAGGCTGCTCCGGTTGCCATGCTGGATTATGAAGAAGATGTTGAGATCGATATCGTTCGTACAAAACGCTTCGATCTCAAACCGATGGATGCGGAAGAAGCAGTACTCCAAATGGATCTTTTGGGTCACAACTTCTTCGTATTCCAAAACAGCTCTACCAATGAAGTAAACGTTGTATATCGTCGGAATGACGGACGATTCGGTTTAATTGAACCGAAGTAATTCCTGTTATCGGGTGGGAATTCAACAATAGGGAGGGGCCAAATGGCAACTCCCTTTACTTGTGTTTATTTGTTCTCTTTTGCTACAATTAGTTTTTAGATGCATGAAGTTACATTTGAGATAGAGGCGGCTTACCCCGCGGAGGGGAACCGTGGAAGGGGTGTCCCTATGTTAGGGCTTGTGAAAAAACTGTTTGGCGATACAAGCGAACGTGAAGTTAAAAAAATGTTCAAGCGTGTAGAGAAAATTAACGCGTTGGAACCTGAAATCAAGGCATTGTCCGATGAGCAATTAAAACAAAAAACGGAAGAATTCAAACAGCGCCTGCAAAAAGGGGAAAAGCTTGATCATATCCTCAACGAAGCATTTGCCGTTGTGCGTGAAGCTTCTTGGCGTGTGCTTGGCATGCGTCATTTTGATGTGCAATTAATCGGTGGTATGGTTCTGCAAGAGGGCAGAATCGCCGAGATGAAGACAGGGGAAGGGAAAACGCTGGTGGCGACGCTGGCAACCTATCTGAATGCTCTTCTGGGAAAAGGCGTGCATGTCGTGACGGTCAACGAATATTTGGCTGAACGCGACTCCACCACGATGGGCAAGCTGTACAACTTTCTTGGGTTAACTGTCGGCCTTAACAAAAATGGCATGACTCCCGAAGAAAAACGCGAGGCGTATAACTGCGATATTACGTATGGTACCAATAATGAGTTCGGTTTTGACTACCTGCGTGACAATATGGTGCTGTATAAAGAGCAGATGGTTCAACGCCCCTTGTTCTATGCCATTATTGACGAGGTGGACAGCATCCTGATTGACGAAGCACGTACGCCGTTGATTATTTCCGGTTCGGCCAATAAGTCAACGGAGCTGTACTATATCTGTGCCCATTTCGTGAAGCGCCTGAAAGAAGAAGAGGATTACACTGTCGATGAGAAATTAAAAATTGTTACGCTGACCGACGAAGGGGTAGCGAAGGTTGAGAAGGCCTTCAATATTGACAACCTGTACGATACATCGCATATGACACTGAATCACCACATCACCTCAGCGCTTAAGGCGCAAGTGCTGTTTAAACGCGATGTGGATTATGTGGTGCAAGACGGCGAAGTTGTGATCGTTGACGAATTTACCGGTCGTCTCATGGTAGGGCGTCGATACAGCGACGGCATTCACCAGGCGATTGAAGCGAAGGAAGGTCTGCGTGTCCAGAGTGAAAGCATGACACTGGCGACCATCACGCTGCAAAACTACTTCCGTATGTACCAGAAGCTGGCCGGCATGACCGGTACGGCCAAAACGGAAGAAGAGGAGTTTAAGAACATCTACGGCCTTGATGTTGTGGTAATTCCGACCAACAAACCTGTCATCCGTAAAGATTTGCCGGATCTGATCTTTAAGACGGAAGCAGCCAAATATCGTGCGGTCGTCAATGAAATTGTCGAGAGGCACAAAAAAGGCCAACCTGTGCTTGTCGGTACAATCTCCATCGAGAATTCCGAGCGGCTCTCACAAATGCTGAAACAAAAAGGCGTGCCGCACAACGTTCTCAATGCGAAGCATCATGCCCGGGAAGCAGAAATTGTGGCGCGTGCCGGTCAATACGGCGCGGTGACGATTGCCACCAACATGGCGGGCCGCGGTACGGACATCCAGCTTGGAGAAGGAGTTCCGGAGATTGGCGGACTTCACATCATCGGTACGGAGCGCCATGAAAGCCGACGCATTGACAACCAGCTGCGTGGTCGTTCCGGCCGTCAGGGTGACCCGGGTTCTTCCCAATTCTTCCTGTCCTTGCAGGATGAATTGATGCGTCGTTTCGGCGCGGAAAACATCATGAACATGATGGACCGACTTGGTATGGAAGAGGACATGCCGATTGAGAGCCGTCTGGTAACCCGTGCGGTTGAGTCGGCACAAAAACGGGTGGAAGGCTCCAATTTCGATGCGCGTAAAGTGGTATTGCAGTACGACGACGTGATGAACCAGCAGCGTGAAGTTATCTACAAACAACGCCGCGATATCCTGGAGAAAGAGGATCTGCGCGATGTTGCGATCAATATGATTTACAGTGTGATTGAACGCAATGTGGAAGCCTATTGTCTTAAGGAACAAGTTCCGGAAGAGTGGGATCTGCAAGGACTGCTTGATTCTGCCAATAATATCTTCCTTCATGAAGAGACGATTCAGTTGAAGGATCTAAAAGGCAAGGAAGCAGAAGAGATCATTGAATTCCTGAAAGCTGAAGTAGATCGCCAGTATGCGAAGCGGGAAGCGGAAATCGGCGAAATGATGCGTGAATTCGAGAAAGTGGTTATCCTGCGTGCAGTTGACAGTAAGTGGATGGATCATATCGACGCCATGGAACAATTGCGTCAAGGAATTCACCTTCGCGCCTATGCCCAAAACGATCCGTTGCGTGAATACCAATTTGAAGGCTATGAGATGTTCCAGGCCATGATCGCTAGCATCGAAGAAGAGGTAGCCATGTATATCATGAAGGCGGAGGTAAGTCAAAACCTGGAGCGTCAGGAGGTCATAAAAGGCCAGGCGGCTCATCAGGAACAACTCAAAACATCTGGACCGTCGGAGCGTCCGGTTACGGCAACCTCCGGAGATGCCGATCCTGAGCCGATGAATCGTGCCCAACGCCGAGCGATGGAACAGGAAAAACGCCGCCAGGACAAACGCAACCGATAATCGAATAACGGTTAAAGAAAAACACCATCTCACCTTTTTATTGGGGGATGGTGTTTGTCATTTTCCTGACACCGTTCAGCGTTGTCCTTCTATCCTTTCAGCTCACAAAACGAAAATGATATAATGTTCTTAAATTCCAACGCCTCCAGGGTAGCGTAGGCGGCGGGTATAAAGCCGGTTGGGGCTCGATAAAAGGAGAGGAAACAATGCGTCTCCCGCAAGTTACGGAAACCATTATTATCGCGACAATAGGGTTCCTGGTGATTTTATCAGCATTTATTTTCAATGAATTATCACAAATTAGTAAGTTGCGCCAAATTCCAGAGACCCCTGTTCCCACAAGCCGCTATCATTTCGCTTTGATTTATCAGGAAGAGAAGAACCCGTACTGGGATGCGGTAAAGGACGGGATTCGCCAAGCTTCCAGTAAATATAATGTCCAATTTGAATTTATGGGCCCGGAGGTAACGGATATGGTGGAGCAGGTTGATCTGTTAAACCGGGCGATTGCAAGCCGGGTGGACGGCATCATTGTCCAAGGCATGAATGAAGAGGCTTTTACGCCGGTTATCAATAAGGCGGTGGAGCGCGGTATTCCTGTGCTTACCATTGACAGTGACGCTCCTTTAAGCAAACGGATGAGTTATGTTGGCTCCGATAATTACCAAGCAGGAGTCATGGTAGGAGAACACATTGCCAAAGTACTGCGCGGACAAGGCCAAATCGGCATCATCCTCGGCAACTTCCATGCGACCAACCAACAACAGCGTCTCAAAGGGATACAAGATGTGTTGAAGCGGTTTCCTCAGATTCAAATTGTGAACGTTTACGATTCCGGCGGCAATCAATTTGAAGCAGCCAGTCTGACGCTGAATCTTTTGCAAGATCATCCTGATTTGGATTTGCTGGTAGGTTTGTCGCAATGGGATGGGCCTGGTATTGGCCAAACGCTAAAGCGCTTACAGATGAAGCGGTCCCAAATGAAGCATGACCTTCATGTGTTGGTATTTGACGATTTGCCGGAGACCAAGAGTTATTTCATGGACGGTACGGTTGATGATATGGTGGTAGAAGATCCGTTGAACATGGGATATCGGGCGGTAGAAATCATGATGGATATAAAGAATGGGCGCAATGTTCCGAATCAGGTGAACACCCAGGTTAAACTCTTGGAGCAAAAATAAGGGTGTAGGCTGAGAAGGAAGGGGAGTCATCATGCGAAAAATCAGAACCAAGCTGCTAGTTTCTTTCCTCGTTATCATTATTACACTTACACAAGTTTCATACTTTTTGTATCATTCAAGCCAACTGTTTATCAACAACTATGACGAGATTCTGCGCCGCTTCCTCCTTCTGAACGAAATTACGCAAACTACACGGGATATCAGCAAAACCGTGTCACTTCAACTGGTCAGCCCGAGCCAGACGTATTTGGATGATTATCAGAAGTTGAAAGAGGATATTCAAAAGGACCAAGCCAAACTGGACAAGTATTTCAACGATCCGAACAATCAGCTTGCGGTGAAAAATTACAAAAGCATCATATCCAGCTTTGTAGATACGGCAGAGAGTGTACTTAAGGCCAAAGATACCGAGAATATTCAGGTGTATGCATCCGAGTACCGGGAACTGGAAAATATCAAGAGATATTTGCAAGAGTATGCCCAGAGTTTATATGATATTGAGTTGACCAATTATCATCAATTCTATTCGCAAACCGTAAACAAGAATGAGTCGTTGAAAGAATTAAGTACCTTGATGATTGTGGTGACAGCGGGGCTCAGCGTGTTGTTCGTATTCTGGTTTTCGACAGGAATTTCGCGCCCGATTGCCCAATTGGCAAAAGCGGCCAAGCAATCGTACTTGAAGGATGGGGTTTTTTATTTTCAGCCGGTTACTCTCAAAAGCAAAGACGAGGTGGAGATACTGGCTGATTCATTTAATTCGATGGGACGCAACATTCAGCATATGGTTTCGGAGATGAATCGAAAGGCGGAACTGGAGATTCAATTGCAAAAACAAGTGGTCGAAAATCTGGAAGTGAATCACTTGTTAAAAGAGATGGAATTAAAGGCGCTGCAGAACCAGATCCACCCGCACTTTTTGTTCAATACGTTGAACGTCATCTCCAAGCTTGCCTATTTGGAGGGAGCTGAGCGTTCAAGCGAATTGATGCTGTCGCTTTCCAGCCTTTTGCGGTACAATTTGCGGCGTCTCGATGTTCCGGTGACGCTGGAGGAAGAGTGGAATCATGCGCGTGAATACTTCCATATCCAAAAAACCCGTTTTGGCGACCGGATAGAGCTTTCTTTTGAATCGGTACCTGAGTTGATGCAGACACAAATCCCTTGTTTAACCATTCAGCCTCTCGTGGAGAACTCATTCATTCACGGCATTGAGGAGTATGAAGAAGGAGCAAGAATTTCACTTCGCATGTATGAAGAAGTAATAGACGGCATCGAAAAGGTTGTCGTAGAAGTAGAAGATAACGGCGTCGGTATGCAGGAAGAAACGATTCAAAGGCTGCTCAGCCTGGAGACATTGACGCGTTCCGGTAAAACTACGGGTGGTCATTCGACCGGAATTGGCCTGCAAAATGTGATTAAGCGATTAATGCTGTTTGAACAGACTGATCGGGTAGAAGACGTGTTTGCCATCGAGAGCATACCTGGAGAGGGAACGACCATACGGCTTTTCATACGAAAGCGGAGAGAGGGTGAATTGGAATGTGCTATAGCCTGATCATCGTGGATGATGAACAGATCGAGCGTGACGTGCTGAAGCTGATTATTGAACGAGAAGTCCCTGAAGTAAAAATTGTCGCCGAAGCCAAAAACGGCCGGCAAGCTCTCGAACTAGCCAACCAATGGAACCCCGATTTGATGATGGTCGACATCAAGATGCCGGGCATGGATGGATTATCGGTGGTACGCGAATTGTCCGGCATTTTGTCCCAAACCAAGTTTGTGCTTGTCTCCGCCTATGATTACTTTGATTACGCACAGGAAGCGATTACTCTTGGAGTGAAGGAGTATCTCCTAAAACCGACATCCAAGCAGCAGGTAATCGATACGCTTCGCCGATTGGTTAGTGAAATTGAACAGGAGCGGGCACGACGACAGGAAGAAGAGCAATTGCGTGAAAAATTGGCTCAGCTTTTGCCGATTGTAGAAAAAGAACTTTCAACGCTTTTGATGTTGAACGAAGAGATAGATTCGTTTCAAACCTATTCAGACTTGCTGCAATTAGAAGATGTCGAAGGCTTTGCCATTGTCGCTTCTTTCCATCCACAAGCTGACATCATCGCCGACTCTTTGGAACTGAGTGTCTACAAACAGAAATGGTCTGAAATGCTCCGCACAAAAGCGAAGGAGTGGTCTCATGCTTTGATAAGTCCTTTCTTGTGGAGGCAGATCGCCATTTTTGTGCTGTCAGACGCTTCTGCCAAGGAGGAATATTCTTCACGGGTGCGAGCGATTCAACTGGCGCGACGGCTCTGTAATCTTTTTCATCATGAACCGGTTCGGGTGAAATTCGGAATTGGAAATGTGTACAAAGGCTTTGACGGGCTTCGCCAGTCGTATCAAGAGGCCGTTCTGGCAGTGAAGGACCCGACTGTTCCGGCTTCGGTGCATCACTTTGGTGATTTGCCTTTTGCCGCCAAAACGTTTGCTTACTCGTTGGAAAAAGAAAAGCAATTGATTGAAAAAGTCCGGTTGGGAAAAACTGATGAGAGCCTCGCCATTTTTTATCAGATGCTGGACGAGGTAGCTCGGGCGTCTCAGGCGGATATCCGTTATTTGCGCCGGTTTCTTTTGGAAAGCGTCACTGTCGTCTCACGGATCGCCTTCGAATATCAGTTTCATCTGGACGAATTCTCGAAATTTTCCGTTGACGAGTTGGATTCGACATACGAGATCAAACAGGCCGGTGAATATTGGATACGCAAAATTACGAAACTGATTCACGAAGAACGCCAGCGCAAAACAGGATCTGTGCTGGAGCAAGTGAAGGAATATTTGCAGGAGCACTTTGCCGAAGATGTCACATTGGAAGACGTTGCTGAAATGCACGGTATCTCTCCGTACTACCTGAGCAAACTGTTCAGCCAGCAAAACAACATCACCTTTATTGACTATTTGACTGATCTTCGGATGGAGGAAGCAAAGAACCTATTGGTTGACACGCAGAAAGGCCTGAAGGAAATCGCGATTGATGTCGGATATGCCAATTCCAACTACTTTTGCCGCGTGTTCAAGAAGAAAACGGGGCTGACACCGAGCGAATTCAGAAGGGAAGTTTTGGACACAGGACAAAATAGTGTAGAAGATAGCAAAAAAGGATAGAAGAAAAAGCGCTGTAAGCGCTTTTTTTCGTTTAAAGTTTGAAGTAAGCGATTTCAATAAAAAGCTAAAAAAAGGGGAGGATTTATCGATGAATCGAAAAGGGTTAAAAACAATCTTTGCACTGGCAGTATCTTCTGCTTTGGCAATCTCTCTCGTGGGTTGCGGACAAGGTGCTGCGCCTGAGCAAAAATCCGGAGAAAGCGGAAGCGCTCAACCGGCTGCAGCGAAAAAAGATGATGGCAAAATTGTAATCGGTTTCTCGATGGATACGCTGAAAGAAGAGCGCTGGCAAAAAGACCGCGACTTTTTCGAAGCGAAAGTAAAAGAACTGGGCGCAGAAGTGTTGACACAAGCAGCTAACAGTGATGACGCGAAGCAATTGTCCCAGGCGGAAAACTTGATCTCCCAAGGTGTAGACATTCTGGTTGTTGCTCCTCACAACGCGGAAGCAACTGCGGCAATCGTACAAAAAGCGCATGATGCCGGAATCAAGGTAATTGCATACGACCGTTTGATTAAGAACTCTGACGTTGACCTCTATATCTCCTTCGACAACGAAAAAGTAGGGGAAATGCAAGCGAAAGAAATCGTGAAATTGGCGCCAAAAGGCAACTATGTATATATCGGTGGAGCTGATACCGACAACAATGCAATTCTCTTCCGCAAAGGGGCTATGAACATCCTGAAACCGCTCGAAGAGAAAGGCGACATCAAAATCGTATTCGACCAATACTCCAAAGACTGGAAACCGGAAGAAGCTCTGAAAAACATGGAGAATGCGCTTACAGCCAACAACAACAACGTGCAAGCAGTTGTAGCGGCTAACGACGGTACTGCCGGCGGTGTAATCCAGGCGCTCGACGCTCAAGGTCTGGTAGGCAAAGTGCCTGTATCCGGACAAGACGCAGAGTTGGCAGCTCTCCAACGCATTGCAGAAGGTAAACAAACCATGACTGTTTACAAGCCAATCAAGTTATTGGCGACTACTGCAGCTGAAGTAGCGGTGAAAATGGCAAAAGGCGAAAGCGTTGAAGCTTCGAAGAAAGTAAACAACGGCAAAATCGACGTTCCTTCCATCCTGCTCGACTCTGTCGCAGTAACGAAAGATAACATCGCTGACACCGTTATCGCTGACGGCTTCCAAAAACTTGAGGACGTATACAAAAACGTTCCAAAAGATCAATGGCCTAAAAAATAACAAGTAAGCAGCAAACCCCTATATACAGATAATGCGAAAGAGAGAAAAGACTGCCACTTCGGTGGTCTTTTCCTTCCCCTTCGCGATATAAAAAATTTCCGAATCCTGATTTATTGGAAGGAAAGGAGGCATGCGATATGACTGTCTACTCGTTGGAAATGGATAATATCACCAAGGAGTTTCCAGGCGTAAAAGCCTTAAACCAGGTCAGTTTCAAGGTAAAAAAGGGAGAAGTACATGCGCTGTGCGGGGAGAATGGTGCAGGAAAATCCACGCTGATGAAAGTATTGAGCGGATTATATCCATTCGGTACGTATGAAGGGACTATTAGAATAGACGGACAAGAAAAACAGTTCACCCGAATCAAAGATGCGGAAGATGCGGGGATCGCCATTATTTACCAGGAATTGGCGCTGGTAAAAGATTTAACAATAGGTGAGAATATTTTCCTCGGGCGTGAGCCGCGCAAAGGCCTGGGGATTGACTGGGATAAATTATACTTCGATTCAAGAAAGTGGCTGGACGAGGTGGGGCTCAAATTCTCGCCTGATACCAAAATCCAATCGCTTGGGATCGGTCAGCAACAATTGGTGGAAATCGCCAAGGCACTCTCCAAGAATGCCAAAATTCTGATTCTCGACGAGCCGACTGCAGCCTTGACCGAGAGTGAAGTAGAATCGCTGATGAAGATCTTGAATGATCTTCGCAGCCGTGGGGTAACCTGCATATACATTTCGCACAAATTGAACGAGGTTTTCGAAATTGCGGACTCCATTACGGTATTGCGGGATGGGCGAAGCATCGCAACCAATCCGGCCAGTGAAATGAACGAGGATAAGGTCATTTCCCTGATGGTTGGACGTGAGTTGACAGAATTATTCCCACGTGTGGAGCATTCACCTGGAGAAGTCGTGCTGGAAGTTCGCGACTTGAATGCTTTCGACCATGAAGATCCGAGCAAACAGGTACTTCATAACGTGAACATTCATGTACGCAAAGGTGAAATTGTTGGAATTGCAGGCTTGATGGGAGCAGGACGCACCGAATTGGCAACCTCCATCTTCGGGGGATTTGAAGGGAAGACGACGGGCGAAATCAGGATTAACGGTCAAACCGTCTCGATCAAAAACACTCTGGATGGCATCAAGCACGGAATCGCGCTTGTTTCCGAAGACCGCAAACGTTATGGACTTGTTCTGGATCAAGCGATTAAAAACAATATCAGTCTGGCCAGCTTGAAGAAGCTGTCAAAGGCAAATATCATCGACTCCAATGAGGAAATTAAATGGAGTAATCACTATGTGAAAGAGCTGTTAATCAAAACGCCAACCATCGAAACGGGAGTAGGTACACTTTCTGGTGGTAACCAGCAAAAAGTAGTGCTGGGCAAATGGTTGTTAACTGAACCGAAACTGCTCATCCTGGATGAACCGACTCGCGGTATCGATGTAGGGGCCAAGTACGAAATCTATAACCTCATGAATAAACTGGTGGCTCAAGGGATGGCAATCCTGATGATTTCCTCCGAATTGCCAGAGGTACTTGGTATGAGTGACCGCATCTATGTCATGCATGAAGGAAGCATTGCCGCAGAGTTTGACTGGAAAGAGGCAACACAAGAGAAAATTATGCAAGCCGCAACCGGGGGGAGATAATGATGAAAGCGGAAGTGGTAGAAAACAAAGCGTCCCAAAAAAAGCTTTCGTTGTTTGGGAAAATGGATATTCGCACGTACACGATGATTTTTGCGCTGGTGGCGATTTGGATTTTCTTTGCGCTATTGAATGATACATTCTTAACATCTCGTAACTTGTCTAACTTGTTCATGCAGATGTCCGTTACCTCGATCCTGGCAATTGGAATGGTTTTGATTATTGTCGCCGGTCACATTGACTTGTCTGTTGGTTCGATTGTTGGGGTGACAGGCGGTGTAGCAGCTATTCTTCAGGTCTGGTACGGTATGGATACGGTGCCGGTCATTATCGTGACGTTGGTTTTGGGCGCATTAATCGGTCTTTTGCAAGGTTGGATTGTCGCCTATCAAGCAGTCCCTGCCTTCATCGTGACGTTAGGCGGTATGATGATATTCCGCGGTATTTTGATGGGGGTCACAAAAGGTACAACCGTAGCTCCTTTGGATGAAAGCTTCAAAATGATCGGTAACGCATACTTGCCTATTCCGATTGGATACGGATTAGCCGCATTGGCAATTGTCTGGGTCATTGTTTCCTCTCTTCGCAAACGTCAATCCCGGATCAAATACGGCTTTGAAGTACCCGCAATGGGCACAGAGGTTTCCAAACTTGTCTTGTTTTCGGTTTTGATCAGCCTGTTTGCATTCATTATGAACTACTATAAAGGGATTCCGTTCCCAATCGTCATTGTAGCAATTCTTGCTCTCGTTTTCACTTTTATTGCCAACCATACACCATTTGGACGTTCCATTTACGCCATCGGTGGCAACAGTGACGCAGCCCGGTTATCTGGTATCAATATTCGCCGCAACACCATGCTGATTTTCGTACTCAGCGGTTTGCTTTCTTCCATCGCAGCGATCGTACTTACCGCTCGTCTGAACTCAGCTACAATCAGTGCCGGCCAGAATTACGAGCTGGATGCAATCGCAGCTTGCGTTATCGGTGGAACTTCACTGATGGGTGGTTCCGGTACTATCTTCGGAGCAATTGTCGGCGGTCTTGTAATGGCTAGTTTGGACAACGGCATGAGCTTGATGAACCTGGACTCTTTCTGGCAATACATCGTAAAAGGTACAATCCTGGTGCTGGCTGTTTGGGTAGATATCCGCAGCCGCAAACGCAAAGCGTAACAAAGGACATAAGGCCATGGAGCCCCGCTCGACGCAGTGTAAGCTGTTGCCGGGCGGGGGTTTTTCCTATATAAGACTTTCATGCCGATTTCATCAGCACCACTGATGAATGAAAATGGCACACTTATTTTCAGGGTAAAAAGTTTAACCACTTTACATTATGAAAGTGGTTAAACTTTCATCCAACGGTTATGAAAAGGAAAGAGCTTCGTCCCATTGCGTGTTCCTTGTGAAGGCATGGCAAAGTGAAGAGAGTGAAGGAAGGAATCAGAGTCGTCAGATGAGAAGCTCCTGTGAA
>JBHGXW010000035.1:0-11732 GCA_041920465.1 Paenibacillaceae bacterium
GATTAAAAGTCAGATGCTCTACCAACTGAGCTAATGGCTCATACTTGCTTTACAATGGTGGGGAGAGACGGATTCGAACCGCCGAACCCAGAGGGAGCAGATTTACAGTCTGCCGCGTTTAGCCACTTCGCTATCTCCCCATTTTCAATAGATACCCCATCACTATTTATTGCTGGGCCCCCGAAAAGGATTCAGCATAAGCCCCGAAGGCTTACTCACTTTTTGGGGTATAAATTACATGGTGCCGGCGATAGGACTTGAACCCACAAACCCCTGATTACAAGTCAGGTGCTCTACCAATTGAGCTACACCGGCAAAATGATTAAGTTTAATGGTAAGTTTAATGGCGGAGCTGACAGGACGAACCGATGAACTCCTGTTTGCAAGACAGGTGCTCTCCCAACAGAGCTATAGACCCCTTGGCATTTTGCACCTTCAAAACTGGACATCGAGCCGCTCGCATCAGCTTCCCCATTCGCTCCCGTTGCCCGTAAGGCAATAAGTCCCTCAGGTGAATGATGCTTACTCCAAAATTAACTAAGGAATGGACGTGTATAAGTCCTCGACTGATTTGTACTCATCAGCTTCACGCGTTGCCACGCTTACACACCATATTCATCTATCAAATCAATCCGCAATTTTTGGTAGGTTTGCCGCTCGGTCGCAACAGCTCCCAATGGCCGGAAGTTAAATATAGCACGTATTCCTCTCAAAAATCAATATATAATTTTTGATAAGTGCCAATTAATTTTGCTTTCATAAGCATCTCGTTGACAGAAATATAATCTAGCATATTTTATAACCATAAATCAAGTGTATTTTTCGGAAAACACCAATTTCTCTGTTTGGCATCTTGAATATTGAAAGCGTAGGTGCATAAATCTGACGAGACTATCACTTTATCTGCATTTAATTCAAGCGCCTTTTCATGAACGGTTCGAGTTGAGTCATCAATAATAAAACGCTCGATAGCACCGAAAGTCGTGATTTCAGTATTACCAGGGTAGGCGGTCGGCACGATTGTCTGGCTGCAAGCTTAAAGCTTAAACCGGCACCCTTTCAATCTCGTTGCTATCAGTGTACCTACCAGTGATTAAATTTCATTGGTGTATAATTTCATTGGTGTATAATTTCATTACTGTTTTCATTGAGGTTTACTTTCATCCGATCCATTCCTAATAAAACGGCTCGCGCACGGTCAAGGAATCAGCCAAGCAAAGCCGGACTTGAGCACAACTGCGCAAGCTGTAACGGAGGCAACGTTTCAGTCCCCCGACGTTTTACTTCCATACTCTATTAAAACTAATTATAAACACTGATTCAGTAAAACTAATCACCGCAAGCAATTGTTCAAAAATACTTAACAAATACTGGCTGAAAGAGTGATATAAAAACGGTTTTGCGCCAGATTGCCAATGAAGTCAAATAATATGATGAAGCTGACCAGAACTTTGCAACCAGCTAGATTCAAAACAAAAGCCTGATTCCGAAACTGACGGGGAATCAGGCTTTTGTTTTCCTTTTTTTCCTTTTGTTCAAAAAGAAATCAGTCGTGATCATGCCTGGATACGTTTGTTCAAATTATTGATTTCCGTATCGTGTTTTCCTGTTTTGGCGCTCAAATACTCGATGTCAATTTTTATCTTCTTCATTTCACCGGAAACTACTTCAAAGATGGTTTGTTGATGGTCCAGTTTAGCCTCTAGATGTTTAAAATGGCTTCGATTTTCCGTCGCTAAATGGTCAACTTTTGCTCAAGTTGATTAACTTTTTGCTCAACCTGGTCAACTTTCCGATCAATTTGGCTAACCCTTTGCTCTACCTGATCAACTTTCCGGTCAATTTGGTTAACCCTTTGCTCTACCTGGTCAACTTTCCGGTCAATTTGGCTAACCCTTTGCTCTACCTGGTCAACCTTTTGCCCGATTTGGTGTTGCCCTTCTGCTAAGGTTTTTTGTCCTTCATCTAAAGCATTTTGCCGTTGATCTAAAGATTTTAGCCCTTGTCCTAACGATTTCTGCCCTTGTTCTAAGTTGTTTAACTTATCCAGAATTTGTTTCAATATTTCTTCCATGTGCGAAGCACCTCGCTTCATATCATCATAGCATGTTTCTCCCTCTTACAGTTTGACAAATCATTATAGCACTTAGCAAATATTGTTAGGACAAGTCAATTGAATTCGGACTTATCGGAATTGCTTGCCGGTATTCACATCATACCAGGTCTTCCATTTATAATGTAAATTATGGTTTTGAAAGAACATTTGCACATCCTCTGCTGTATGAAACAGTTCAGAGTAAAAGCGGTCAAAAACCACTTCAAATCTTCCAAAAAGTTTTCCTCCAGATGAGATCATTTCTTTACGCGGGCTAACGTTACGCAGAAACCCCAGACAGGCCAATCTATCTAAATACTCATAGATAATCTCGTGGACACAAAGGATAGAATCAAATGTTATTGGGTCAATTCTTTTTGCCTTCATAAGAGTGCGGTTAAGGTACGGTTCGATCATCTGGCTAAATGGCCGGTTTGGTGTTCTTGAAGTCTTATGAATAATACTCTTCACAAAAAGCGTAGGAGTAACCAAGCCACTGTCATATTTGGAATTGCGCCTATAAATCTGATAAATTTCGGTAAAAAATAATAAACTCTGCCATAATCGGTGGTCTATTTTAAATATTTGATCACCTTCTATATACTGGTCGAAGAGAACCGATACTCTTTCTTGAGCTAAATTATAATAAGGTATTAACTGCTGATAAACAGGATGATTTGTTAAGTTTTTTCGATACTGTTGTTCGTGATATGTATAGACACTCGGATCAGTCCACGGTTTCATGCTTTCAACTAGCTGCATATTCCTTTTTTCTTGACTCCGTCTTTTTCGCAGTAAAAATTTATCTACTTCTTTTGTATCTATGATACCCCTCTTAGACATTTTGGTTTGAAGGAGTGGCTCTTCCCACACATGAGTACATCTGAAGATGGTTTTATATGACTTCAAAGGAAGCAGATTGGTAAGAAAGATGAGTGTTTCTTTTTCCACAGACATGATGAATAACTTATTCTTTTGTTCATGGTTGAGAGCTTGACTGAAATGATTCAACCTGATTCTTGTAAATTTTTGTCTATCCGTCTTAAGCAAAGTGCTCCCTATCAACCACACTTGACTAATGTTTGCCTTTTTATATTCCGCATATCTCTTTCTCCATGTTTCTTCCGTTATTACTGAGCATTGGAACTCCACACAAAGGCGATGTCCATCAGGAAAAATAGTCATTACATCCGCCCTCTGCCTAGCGTCTTTTACATAATACTCCATAAGTGTAACGTTATTTGGAAACAACGATTCCAACCATTTTTTGATTAACCGCTTTCCTTTCAAATGTTCTTCCGTTTCCGGTTCATAATACGGATATGTACAGACTGATTGGTGAGCAAAATGGGCTCTGTTTTTCAATCCATGACGGTAAATCATCTTACTTCCGCAGATAGGACACAAGAGTTTTTTTCCTGACCATTCTCTTAGAACTCCTTTCTGGTATTCATGAAGATCTACATGAAAACCGTCCTGATGCATGCAACAGCTCACCTTTACTCCCATATCCACTCCCCCTATCTGCCATTTATTTATTCATATCAACAGCGAGTAGGAGAAAAACAGAAATGCCCTATTCTTCTGATCGAAGTAGGGCATTCAGTATTAATTGCAATGGAGCGGATTTTCGAAGAAATCTTGTTTATGGATGACCATTTTTTTGGAAGAATAGGAAAGGACGTCATCCTTTTTTAATTGACTAATTACATGGCTTACCGTCTCCCGTGACGTTCCCGACAGCTTGGATATATCAGTGGTCGTCATGGGGAAGTCGATGACGATATTTCTTCCCTCCCTCACACCGAATTGATCCATCAGATAGCGGATGGAATACATGATCCGGTCGCTGGCGTGTGCTGCAGTCAATGCTTGCAGCCGCAGTTCATGCTGAAAAATGATCTGGGATAGTGTCTGGATCACATGAAGCAATTGCTGGTTGTTTCGCTTCAGAAACTCTTCGAAGCAATCTGCCTGAATGTAATATATTTCGATGTCCGTAAAAGCCGTAACAGTAACCCTGTACACCCGGTCAAAAAATAGCCCGCAATAAGGAAACATCATCTTCGGCCGAATGTAATCCGTATAAGCCAGAGTCGCTTCATCATTTACCTTCTCAACTTTGACAATCCCCTTGACCAGGAAGTATAGGCGTTCACGCGGGTCCCCTTCCATAAATAAAACTTGTCCCTTTTTATAAGTTCGCCAATACATAAGTCGTTCAAGCTGCTTTAATTCACGGTCTGAGAGTTTCGCAAGTATGTCAAACGACAATAACTCGTTCTTTACTTGTTGTTTCTCCATAGTAAAAACCCTTTCTATAAGATAGGCTAAATCGGCTGAAGCCGATAGCCTATCTTAACTTGCTGTATCAAGAAGATAGCTCAGGACGTTTATGCTTTCCGATACAGTAAGAAATAGGAATCATCCTATTCCTCTACATACAATCTTATCTCAACTTACATATTGACAACCGAAACAACTTTTTGAAATCTGCTCCACACTCCCGCCAAAAAAGTTTATCAAAAACGTTACGAGACGACCCTCGTACCCGCGAGACCTTCCAATGCATCCACGGCTTTTTCCAGAGAAGTAATCACAGTTGTTCTTCCCTTTTTGGATCGGGCAAATTGGATAGCCGCCTCCACCTTCGGCAGCATACTGCCCGGAGCAAAATGGCCTTCCCTGGCGAGCTTCTCCAATTCGTCAGCAGTCACTTCCTCAAGAGCGCGTTCTGTTTCTTTCTTATAATCAATGTAGACTTGAGGAACGGCAGTAAGAATCATGAGTATGTCAGCATCTACCAGTTCAGCTAACTTTTGTGCGGCGAAGTCCTTGTCGATGACCGCTTCCACACCTTTTAATTCTTTATCTGTATGGATGACCGGAATACCACCTCCACCCACCGCAACTACGATATGTCCGTGCTCCAAAAGCTCGCGGATAATCTGATGTTCTTCAATGCTGACCGGTTTGGGTGACGGTACAACCCTGCGCCAGCCACGTCCCGCGTCTTCTTTAAAGGCAAGTCCGCTTTGTTCCATCAATTGCCGGGCTTCCTCTTCGCTATAAAACGGGCCGATCGGTTTCGTCGGATTGAGAAATGCCTCATCGTTCGGGTCGACAACTACGCGAGTTACAACCGTAATTGCCTGTTTGTTGACTCCTTCCTTGGCAAGAGCTTTCCCCAGTGCGTTTTCCAACCAATATCCAATCATTCCCTGGCTCATGGCCCCGCAAGTATCAAGCGGCATCGCTGGGGTTTTCTCACTGTCGGCAGCTTTTTGCTGAAGCAAGATGTTGCCTACTTGCGGGCCGTTTCCGTGAGTAATAATAAGGTTGTATCCTTTTTTGATGATTTGAACAATCTGCTCTGCTGTACTTTCCAACGCTTCCTGCTGTGCCTTGGCAGTCGCTTCCCCCGCTTGGATGGCGTTGCCTCCTAATGCAATTACAATCCGTTCCATCTTCAGTTCCTCCTATCACTTAAATGCTCCGATCTCTCTTTTTTTCCTCTATGAATCAATGCCTATATGCTGATGCTGCCATTTATCAGTTTGATGATCGCCCAGACCGCAAGCAGCGCGATAACGATTGCCGCAATCTTGTCCGATTGTTTGAATTCTCCGTTGTTTTCTTTTTGGCTGATTCTGAACACGAGTACACCCGGTGCATACAAGATCATCGTAAGCAGCAGGTAATCAATCCCTGCAGCATACACCAACCAAATTCCGTAAAGACTTGCAACCAATCCAATTACAATGTCCTTGGTTCGTTTTTCTTCCGGACGGTAAGCTTCACCCATCCATGCCAGTTTGAGTTGGTACATTCCGGAGAAGACATAAGGAACCAGTATGGCTGATGAAGCAAGGGAGAATGCGAACTGATACGCCTTGTCGGAAATCAGCAAGGTTAACAGGAAAATCTGGATCAGTCCGTTGGTGATCCATAACGAACTCTTTGGGGCTTGATTCACATTTTCTTTCGCGAACCATTTCGGGAACACGCCATATTTGGCTGCGACAAAAGGAATTTCAGCCGCCAGCAGAGTCCAGCCCAGCCAAGCCCCCAATACGGAGATGACAAGCCCTAAATTGATAAAGGTAGCTCCCCATTTGCCGACAACCTTTTCGAGCAAATAAGCCATCGATGGATTAGACAGCTCACTTAGCTGTTCACGCGGCATGATTCCCAGCGACAGAAGCGAGATCAATACATAAATGATGAGTGTACCGATCAATCCGATTACGGTCGCTTTTCCGACATCTGCCCGGTTACGAGCCCTGCCTGACAGCACTACCGCACCTTCAACCCCGATAAATACCCATAGCGTTACCAGCATGGTGCTCTTCACTTGGGTGCCAACCTCACCCCAGGAAAATCCGGCTTTGCCCCAGAAATCGAAAGTAAATTGATCCATCTGAAACGCGAACAGCATGATGATAATAAATACAAATACCGGAACCAGTTTGGCGATCGTCGTCACCAGATTTACCATTGCGGCCGACTGTACGCCCCGTAAAATCAACGTGTGCACGCACCAGAGAAGCACTGACGCTCCTAAAATGGAAGCGATGTTCTGTCCGCCTTGAAAAGCAGGGAGAAAATATCCAATGGAGCTAAACAGCAGCGTTGCATATGCTACGTTGCCCAACCAAGCGGAGAGCCAATAACCCCATGCACTGTTAAAGCCGATAAAGTCACCGAATCCGGCTTTGGCGTAGCTGAAAATACCTCCGTCCAAATCAGGCCGCCGCATGGTCAGGTTCTGGAAGGACAGACCAAGTGCGATGATCCCGATTCCCGTAATGATCCACCCGATAATGATCGCCCCGGCATTGGCCCCACTTGCCATATCGCTTGCCAGGTTGAACGCACCGCCACCGATCATGGATCCGACAACAAGCGCAATCAATGAAAATAACCCTAACCTTTTGCTCTCTTCCATCTCCATTCACCCCTTGTCCGTTATTCGTTCGTTGGGCAGAGGAGATAATGCAGGGGGGCAGCCCCTACATCTCTCCCAAATCCCCAAGTGTGGCTGCCATGACCGCCTTGATCGTATGCATCCGGTTCTCTGCTTGATCAAATACGCGAGAATGGCGGCTTTGGAACACTTCGTCGGTTACTTCCATCTCTTTCAAGCCATATTTCTCAAATATTTCACGGCCCACCGATGTATCAAGGTCATGGAAGGCTGGTAAGCAGTGGAGGAAAATCACGTTGTCATTGCCTGTTTTTCGCAGCATCTCCATGTTCACCTGATAAGGTCTCAGCAGCTTGATGCGCTCCGCAAACTGATCTTCTTCACCCATTGATACCCATACGTCGGTGTAAATGACATCTGCCCCTTGAACAGCGGTATCCACATCTTCTGTAATCAGAATCTTAGCGCCGGACTCTTCCGCAAAGCCTTTCGCCATCTCGATGATACGCTCTTCCGGAAAGAGGGATTTCGGTGAGCAGATTCGCACATCCATCCCCATCTTGGCTCCACCGATCAGCAAGCTGTTGCCCATGTTGTTGCGTCCATCCCCGACATAGACTAACTTGATACCCCTCAGATATCCGAATTGCTCGCGAATGGTCAAGAAGTCAGCCAGGATTTGCGTCGGGTGGAAGGAATCAGTCAAACCGTTCCACACAGGAACACCTGCATGAGCTGCCAATTCTTCAACGGTTTCATGCTTGAATCCGCGGAATTCAATTCCGTCGAACATCCGGCCAAGAACAATCGCCGTATCGCGAACCGACTCTTTTTTACCGAATTGAATATCGTTTTTGCCCAGGTACTCAGGATGCGCACCCAGATCGACACAAGCGACGGTAAAAGCGCAGCGAGTTCTTGTGGACGGCTTTTCAAACAGAAGCGCGATATTTTTTCCCTCAAGGTAGCGATGAGGAATCCCGTCTTTTTTCATCTGCTTCAACTTTGCGGATAAGTCAATCAAGTATTCGATTTCTTCCGGAGTGAAATCTTTCAGAGCAAGGAAATTACGTCCTTTTAAATGAACCATTTGGTTTACCATAGAAATCCCTCTTTCTTCGGTTTATAAGATGAATCAAATATTGTCCGTTCGCTCAAATATCGGCGCGCATGATCGGCATGCTCATGCAGCGAGGGCCCCCGCGTCCCCGGGATAATTCAGAGCTGAGAACTTCAATCACTTCTATGCCATGTTTGCGCAGCAGTTCGTTTGAAACGTAGTTCCGGTCGTAGGTAACGACAACACCGGGAGCGATTGCCAACGTATTGGAACCATCATTCCACTGCTCACGCGCTGAAGCGATGATGTCTCCTCCTCCACAAGGAATCAGGCAAATTTCGCTTAAACCAAGCACTTCTTTCAATGTAGCGGCGAGCGAGCTTCGTTCAGTGATTTGAACACGATCCAAATCTTGAGGATGTCTTTCCAGGATGTAGATTCGCATTTCTCCACCAGGTCCTTGAATGGCTGGATGAATCGTAAATTTATCATAGTCCACCATGGTAAAGACCGTATCCAGATGCATGAAAGCCCTGGATTTAGGGATTTCAACAGCTACGACCCGATTGATCTTGTCTTGACGTTTAAACAAGTTCTTGGCGAGACGTTCGATGGCTTGCGGCGAAGTTCGGGAGCTGACTCCGACCGCAATCACTTCTTCACTGAGTACAAGCTCGTCCCCCCCTTCTATACAGAAGGGATACTCTCTATCCAGCCAAACCGGTATGTCATGTTTCGCAAATCGCGGATGGTGTTCGATAATATATTTCATGAACAACGATTCGCGTTTACGGGCAGATTCACACATATTGTTAATGGTCAAACCTTCTCCGATTACGGCAGCCGGGTCGCGTGTGAAGTACAGGTTCGGCATCGGATCTATATAGAAGGGATAAAAGTCTTCCATTAATTCATACAGATGAACTTTTTTGCTGGGTTCTATTTCCGTCTTCAAGATGCCTGACATTACCTTGGATACCATCTGATCAGTCGGCAGCGAAAGCAAATACTCTTTCAAGTGCTGGTATGCGTATTTGATGTTTGCCTTGCTGCTTGACAGCATCTCGTCTACGAATTGCTCCCGAATGGTTTCACTGTGCAGCGATTCCACGACCAATTTGTCGAGGTACAGAACTTCTACCCCGCGGTTGCGCAATGTGTTTGCAAAGTAATCGTGTTCTTTCTGGATGGTTGGCAGATAAGGGATGTCATCAAACAGCAGGCGGGGTAAATACTCAGGCGTCAAATTCTCTACTTCCTTACTCGGTCGATGAAGAAGTACGGTTTTCAGCTCCCCGATTTCAGAAGTAATGTGCAGCGGATGTTTCATCTCTCTCTCCTCCTTTGCGGTTTTCTATGTCCTTTCGTGATTCATCATACTCTACAATTTGAAGAGCCATTGTGTAAGCGCTAACATTCGTTTTGTGAAATAATTCACAAATATTTTCAATAACATGCGATATTTTTTATATTCATGAAAGATAAAATGACGAGATTTGACTTCCAGCTTGTATAATGATGAATATTTCCATAAAAATAAAACAAAATAAAAATCTTGCCTCCCAAACATTGATTGGGAAATCGAAAAAGGAACGGTAAGGAAAGTTTGAAAAAGGCTTACGAGGTTCGATGGATCGATAATGAAATAGTGTCGCACTTGGCTTGACAATTCGTCGAATGAAAAAAGGCTCACTCCCCCTCACATTGCAAGTTGGAATAAGCCTTCTAAGTTTATTAGGCGTGTTTGTCAAGTGTGTAAGTGTATGGTTTGTTGGTTGTATTGTACGACCCTGCTTCAATGAAGTAAACCTGATAATATGTATTTTCTTCTACACGAAATCAACCATTACTTTGTCCTTTCCATTATCGTTCTAGCCATCCTGTACTTGCATGGAGTTTGCGTATGAAAAAAGCCTCGGGGTAAAAATGCCCCCAAGGCTAATAAAGTATTCTCCCTTTCTCCAGTTAGGACCTACCAAGTCCTCGTTCAATCTCATAGCTCATTTGTAAAGTCCGTTTACCCATATATTTCTTTGCTTTTTCCAACAGTGTCTTATCGTCACCGATATATTCTAACACTGTACATCCTAAAACCTCTTGAACCATGATATCTTCACAAGCAGCCATTCTTTCGAAGAAGTCAAATATTTTGACTAACAGCTCTTCTTCTCCCTGTTTACTTAATAAAGATCTGACAAAAGGATTTAAGACATCTCCAAAAATATTATGTGGACCAGGTTGTTCTTCTCCCCACCACTCCATTTCTTTTTCATAATCAGGCTTTATCTCAGGAACCGCCTTTAATAGTTCGTCGATTAAACAATCATAGTTCAAGATTTATCACATCCATTTATTTTATTTGCAGAGCGTCTTTGAGATCATCTAATAACTTCTGTGCTGTTGCTAGGTCGTTAGGGTTCAAATTCTCTTTCTTAATTATATTTTCTAGATTTCGAACTCGCTCAATACCTTTTTGAATATGAGACTTTCCACCTACAAGTTGACCTGTTGAGAGTTCATGTCGAATTGCATCCGCTAATCCACCATCCCCAATGGTTGCTCCTGGACGATACATTTGATCAATAGCATTTTTTAATTTTTGATTTGAAACCGCGTTTAACAGGGTATCGCGTGTTGAAAGTTTTCCCGTCCCCTTAGTAACAGTTTTGGTAGCTTGCTTAAGCACCTGTCCCTCAGCTTGTTTAACAGAACCGCTAAAGCCTCCGCCACCACCTCTTCCTCCGCCGTACCCCATTGCCATTAGGTCGTCATCTGTCATAATTACTATAAACTCAACATCTCTCTCAATATCGGCTGGTACATGGGAAAATGCTTCTTGATGTGTCATTTCACCAGTTTTTACTTCGCGTTCAACCCATCTTACCCAGGTATAAATCCGAGTTTCTCTCGAATTACCACCAATAATTTCTTTATGGCCAGTTGGATCAATATATTTAAGAGGATTATTACTCACATACGTATACCTATTCAAACTCAACGGATTATCCACTTGCCCCTTATACGTATCCTCCGAGATAAACCGTCCTACACTTGGATCATAATAACGAGCCCTTAGGTAGTAGAAGCCAGTCTCTTTGTCGTAAATTTCCCCTGCATAGAGGAAAGGATTGGACATGCCCTCTTTTGCTTCCAGCACATTTCCCCAGCTATCATAGCTGTAACTGTTTAGCTCTGTGCCATTTGCACTTTTTATGCTGACTACATCTCCGTGGCTGTTGTAGTAATAATAGCCTTCTTTATTGGACACGTAGTCTTTTCGGAGAATGAGGTCATTCCCCCAAACGTTGCGAGCTTTCACCCTTCCATATGAATCCAGCTCTTCGATGACCTTTCCGTTGAGATACACATACTGCGTGAAATCCCGAGTAGGAGTAACCACTTCTTTGCTGGCCCGGAGCCCGTTTGGATAGTACGAATATTTGACGGATTGACTGCTGTCATCGTACTTTCGCAAACGATTATTCACGTCATAGTCAAAGGTGCCACTTGAATGGGAAAGAGCAGGTGCACCCGTTTGCAGTTGCCGGTTGCCTCGGAGATCGTAGTAATAAGATTTGGACGAGCTGTTTAGCTTTTCCGTTCGAATCCGGTCAATTAGATCATACGTGAAGGAAGCATAATTCGTGCCA
>JBHGXW010000046.1:0-54922 GCA_041920465.1 Paenibacillaceae bacterium
CCAGCGTTCGTCCTGAGCCAGGATCAAACTCTCCAAAGAAAACTTGGTGTTCAACAAGCTGAAAGCGAAGTTGAATACCTTAGTTGCACTTGTGCGAGTTAGTATGCCAAGGCATGCTAACCGCGCAATAAATTAAAGAAATTGATCGTTGGTTCATTCTTGCTTGGCCAGTGTTTTATCACCAAAAACGCTTTATTGTTCAGTTTTCAAAGAGCATTTTGTCGAACATTTGCTACTTTATCATGTTTACTCTGGTAGAGTCAAGTGTTTTTTTGAAACAAATTTGTTTGTCATTCACTTAACTCTTGTGTCAAATCCGCTTGGCTCAGCGGCGACTTTTATAATCTATCACATTAAACAGTCTAAAGTCAACACAAAAATGCAATTAATATTTTTCCATTTTTCATTTCAATTTCAAATAGAAAAGAGAGCAACCAAAAGGTGCTCTCCCGAAGTAGACTTTAAGGCCATTAGCGCCGTTTTTGCAACTCCGCCAAAACATGATCCAGCGGAAGCTTCTGCTCTCTTAACAGGACAAGCAAATGAAATAATAAATCAGCAGTTTCATAGCGCAGTTCTTCATGACTGCCGTTTTTCGCGGCGATGATTACCTCCGCAGCTTCTTCCCCAACTTTTTTCAGGATTTTATCAATTCCTTTATCAAACAAATAAGTCGTGTAAGAGCCTTCGGGTCTTTCGGCTTCTCTTGAAGCAACCAAAGCTTCCAACTCATTCACAATGGCAAACCGGTCTGAACCCCCTGCCAGTTTACCAGATTCCTCTGCTTGGTAAAGATCATCAGCAAAACAAGTATAGACTTCCTTATGACAAGCTGGCCCAGCCGGAATCACTTGGACGACAAGAGAATCTCCGTCGCAGTCGTAGCGAATTGCCTTGACTTGCTGCACATTACCGGAAGTAGCCCCTTTATGCCACAGCTCCTGCCGTGAACGGCTCCAAAACCAGGTTTCACCTGTTTGCATTGTCTTTTCCAAAGATTCTTTATTCATATAGGCTAGCGTCAGCACTTCCTTGCTAGCCCAGTCCTGAACGATGGCCGGAATTAAACCGTCTTCGTTGAACCGAAGTTTTTCCCATGGAATTGAATTTGTCATGGCCGAACAAGCACTCCCTTTTGTATTAAGTACCTTTTAACCGACTGGATTGAGGTCTCATCGTAGTGAAAAATGGAGGCAGCCAGTGCGGCATCCGCTTTCCCTTCCGTCAATACTTCCGCAAAGTGTTCCACCGCTCCGGCACCGCCGGAAGCAATAACAGGAATCTGAACCGCTTCAGAAACCAGTCGGGTAAGTTCAATGCCAAACCCTTTTTTCTCCCCGTCGTCATCCATGCTGGTCAGCAAAATTTCGCCTGCTCCCAGGTTTTGCGCTTCCCGTGCCCATTCGATGACATCCCGGCCTGTGGCATTTCTGCCGCCGTGGGTAAATACTTCCCACTTTCCTTCCGCTACACGCCGCGCGTCAATTGCTACAACAATACATTGGGAACCGAACATGGTCGCTCCTTCTCGAATCAACTCAGGGCGGAGAACAGCCGCTGTGTTCAGCGAGATTTTGTCCGCACCGGCGCGAAGAATCCGCTTCATATCATCAACACTGTTAATCCCTCCGCCTACAGTAAACGGGATCGTGATGTTAGCGGCAGTTTGCTCAATCACGTCAACCATTGTCTTGCGCCCTTCGTGAGATGCCGAAATGTCAAGAAAGACAAGCTCGTCCGCGCCTTCCTGGCTATATTTCTTGGCTAACTCTACGGGATCTCCGGCATCACGCAGGCCGATAAATTGTACCCCTTTGACAACCCGACCGTCTTTTACATCAAGGCAGGGGATAATTCGCTTGGCCAGCATCTTAGGTAACCTCCCCGACACGGCGAATTCCATCGGCAAGATCAATTGCTCCCGTGTAGAGCGCTTTACCTACGATCGCACCGCTCACTCCCTCAGCCGCAAACCGGGCAAGAGCAAGCAAATCATCCACAACACTGACGCCGCCGGATGCGATTACCTGCTTGTTGGTTGCCTGGGCCAATCCGACAATTTCTTCCACATTCGGACCCGTAAGCGTACCATCCCGCGAAATATCGGTGTAGATGAAGGTTTCCGCTCCAAGCGCAACCAGCTCATAGGCCAAATCTACCGCCTTCACATCTGTTGTCGTCAGCCAGCCGCGAGTTGCCACGAATCCGCCCCGGCAGTCCAGACCAATGGCAATCTTTTTGCCGTAACGCCCAAGCACTTGTTCGGTAAAGGAACGGTCCTCAATTGCTGCCGTTCCCAAAATGACTCGGCTAACCCCGCCATCCAGATAGCTGACCACATCATTTTCTGTCCGGATGCCCCCTCCTACCTGTACAGGGACGTTCACTTCACGGGCGATGGCACGGATTAATTCCCCGTTGACCGGTTTCCCTTCCTTGGCACCATCCAAATCGACAAGGTGCAGCCAGGCCGCGCCTTTCAGCACCCATTCCTTCGCTATATCCAGGGGAGAATCTCCATACACGGTTTCTTGTGCATAATCTCCTTGAAATAAACGGACACATTTGCCGCCGCGAATATCTATGGCCGGATAAATGGTAAAACTCATTGTTTTCCCCCCTCGGTTTGGTTTGCGAAATTTTGCAATAGGCGCATTCCGGTCTCTCCGCTCTTTTCGGGATGGAATTGCATTCCGTAGACGTTGTTTCGGCCGACAACCGCCGACACGTCCTGAAAATAATCAGTAGTAGCCAGCAGGTCAGTCGGTTCTTCCACCCGTACATGATAAGAGTGGACGAAGTAGACGTAATCTCCCGATGAAACACCTTGGAGCAATGGATGCGCAGCTTGTTTCAACTGCAGCTGGTTCCAGCCCATATGCGGAATTTTGTAATCTCCCTGAAAACGGACAACACTGCCAGGCAGCAAGCCTAGTCCCTGATGCTGGCCATGTTCTTCACTTTTCGTAAACAATAGCTGCATCCCCAGGCAGATGCCCAGAATCGGTCTGCCGCTTGAGACATACGCGCGGATTGCCTCATCCAGCCCCAACTCTCGAATATTGCGCATCGCATCGCCAAATGCACCAACACCCGGCAGAATCAGCCCCTCAAATGTTTGCAATTTTTCCGGAACAGAAACAAACTCATAGGCGTATCCAAGGCGTTCCAACGCTTTGCCTAAACTATATAAATTCCCCATTCCATAATCGATGACCCCGATCATCTACAACATTCCCTTCGTTGATGGTACTCCTTTGACGCGCGGATCGATGGAAGTCGCTTCGTCCAATGCACGGCCAAGCGCTTTAAAGATCGCTTCAATCATGTGATGGGTGTTGTGTCCGTAATGAAGGATGACATGCAGGTTCATCCGTGCCTCCAACGCCAATTTCCATAAAAATTCGTGCACCAACTCGGTCGGGAATTGGCCTACCTGACTGGATGGATAGATGGCGCGGTATTCCAAATGCGGCCGGTTGCTCAGATCGATAACCACTTGAGCCAGCGCTTCATCCATGGGAACAAACGCGTTGCCGTAACGCTTGATGCCTTTTTTGTCTCCCAGCGCTTCCCGCAGAGCTTGCCCCAAGCAAATGCCAATATCTTCAACGGTGTGGTGGTAGTCAATCTCAATGTCACCTCTTGCCCGGACAGCCAGATTAAAATGTCCATGTTTGGCAAACAAATCGAGCATGTGGGAAAGAAACGGGACGCCCGTATCCAATTGGCTTTTGCTTTCCCCATCGATGGTAAATTCAAGCGAAATATCTGTTTCGTTGGTTTTCCGATCAACGCGTGCTGTACGCAGTTGTTCCATTGCTGATTTCACTCCCCGCATTTTTTCGTTTCTTAC
Organism: Paenibacillaceae bacterium; assembly: GCA_041920465.1. Lineage (GTDB taxonomy): Bacteria > Bacillota > Bacilli > Brevibacillales > Brevibacillaceae > Brevibacillus_H. The sequence continues at coordinate 3,857 of JBHGXW010000046.1, forward strand.
GTTCTGGGGCCTCACCCGGCGGTTGGCAAAAGAGCCTAGGCCAGCTTGACCGGGTGGGTCTTCTTACATATCATCAAGCCGTTCCTGAATGGCGCGGGCATGTGCTTGCAGCCCTTCCTGCATGGCTAAACGGACAATCTTGGCGCCGTTGGCCTGCAAATCTTGACGGCTGTAGGAGATCACGCTTGATTTCTTGATAAAGTCATCAACGGACAGCGGCGAGGAAAAACGCGCTGTACCGTTAGTCGGAAGCACGTGGTTAGGGCCGGCAAAATAATCTCCGACCGGCTCCGAGCTGTACGTGCCCAGGAAGATAGCCCCGGCGTTCTCCACCTTGCCCAGCTGTTCAAACGGATTTTCGATCATCAACTCCAGGTGTTCAGGAGCCAAACGATTCACGACGGCAAACCCTTCATCCAAATCTTTGACCAGACAAATTGCCCCGAAGCTTTGAATCGAGGCCTCGGCAATCTCGCGGCGCGGCAAAACAGAAACCTGCTGCTCGATTGCTAAGGCAACTGCGTCAGCCAAGGCGCGAGACGGCGTAACCAAAACTGCCGAAGCCATGGGATCGTGTTCTGCCTGGGACAAAAGATCGGCCGCTACGTAGCGAGGTTCTGCCGAATCGTCCGCCAGCACCACGATTTCGCTTGGGCCAGCCACCATGTCAATATCGACCAGACCGTACACTTCCCGTTTGGCCAAGGCAACATAGATATTGCCGGGACCTACGATTTTGTCCACCGGCGCGATGGTTGAGGTGCCGTATGTAAGAGCGGCTATTGCCTGGGCTCCGCCAATTTTGTACACCTCTTGCACTCCAGCGATGCGGGCTGCGGCAAGAATGGCCGGATTCAGCTTCCCGTCACGACCGGGCGGAGAGACGATCACGATTTCTTTCACCCCGGCGACTTGGGCGGGAACGGCATTCATCAGGACAGACGAAGGGTAAGCCGCCGTACCGCCTGGAACATACAATCCCACTCGCTTCAACGGGCGGATCAGTTGGCCGAGCAGGGTACCTGATTCCTTGGTGGTAAACCAGGACTGGCGAACCTGCCGTTCATGATAATCGCGAATATTGGCTGCCGCTTCCTTGAGAGCTTCCGTCACGTCGGGATCGACCAGCGACAAAGCTTCCTGGAACTCTTCTTCGCTTACCCGCATTTCGGATAGCTTCACGCGGTCGAACTTCTCCGTAAAGTAAAGTACCGCTTCATCTCCTTCATCTTTTACCTTTTGCAAGATCGCTTTGACTGCTTCCTGCTGGTCACCGGTCCCGCTTTCAATGCTTCGTCTCGTATCAAAATTCCCGGACTCCACAATTTTGATCATTCTGTATGACACTCTCCCTTATCCAGCCAGCCGCTACCGGCGACTGGGGATTACCTGCAAAAATTTGTTGGCAATATCGTCAACTGCTTCACTTTTCATCCGATAACTGGCTCGATTGGCGATCAATCGGGTGGTAATCTCGCAAATGTGTTCCAATTCTACCAAACCGTTTTCCCGTAAAGTTTGACCAGTCGAGACAATATCGACAATTCGGTCGGCCAAGCCAATCAGCGGAGCCAACTCTACCGAACCGTTCAGTTTGATAACCTCCACCTGCTGCCCTTGCTCGCGAAAATAACGGGATGCAATGCGGGGATATTTGGTTGCCACCCGGGGCGCCTCTTGCGGTTTCCAATCCGGAAGGCCGGCAACCATCATGCGGCAATAGCCAATTTGCAAATCCAACAGCTCATATACATCACGCTCTTCTTCCAGCAGCACATCTTTGCCGACCACACCCACATCGGCTACGCCGTATTCCACATAGGTGGGCACATCCATAGGTTTCGCCAGAATAAATTCAAGATGGCTGTCTTCAACCGGGATGATCAGCTTGCGTGAATCCTTCAAATCTTTGGTGACAGTAAGCCCCGCTTGTTGAAGAAAAACCAATGATTCCTCAAAAATTCGCCCTTTTGGCATCGCAATCGTCAGCTTTTGCAAATTTGCCGTGAATCCCATGCTTATTCCCCCTCTTCGCCGAGCAGAACGATTTCATAATCAGGGCGTTGTCTCCACTCATCCAAGACTGCTTGATCCTTCAGTAAGGAAATCATCACCTGGCGTCCCGATTCTCTCAGTTGATTGGCTTGCTCAATCGCTTTCGCCCGTTTCGCCGGCGTGTAGAAAATCGCAATTTTGGACGGCTGCTGCACCGGCATGGCGGATGTAACCTGCATCAGCCGATCCATTTTGATCGCAAATCCGGTCGCCGGAGCAGGTCGTCCAAACTGTGCCAGCAGGTGGTCATAGCGTCCGCCGCCTACCAGCGGAGAACCCAGATCTGCCGCATATCCTTCAAACACGATACCCGTGTAGTAATTCAAATTGCTGATCAGATTAAAATCCAACAAAATATGCTCGCTTACTCCGTATGCTTCCAGAATGTCCCACAGAGAGGCAATCGTCTGAACCGCTTTGCGAGCCTTGCCATTGATCGTCAACTCGTAGGCTTCGGCAATTTTGGCCTTGCCGCCACGCAGCGTGAGTAAAGCATGCAGACGGTGACGATCTGTTTCAGAAAGCAGGAGCGTATCTGCCAATTGACGGTAACCTACATAATCGCGGTCATGCAAATAGCGGCGGAACTGAATGTGCAGTTCTTCCGGAACAATCTCGTCCAATAATCCATCTATAAAGTCGACATGTCCGACGGCAATTTTAAACGAGTTTACTCCTGCCTTAAGCAAGCAGGAAATAGCAAGAGCAATCGCTTCCGCATCCGCGTCAACCGAAGCGTCACCGATCAGTTCAATCCCTGTTTGATGGAACTCTGCGTTGCGGCCCGCTTCTTTTTCTTGGGCGCGAAATACATTCGCCTGATAAAACAGGCGGATCGGAAACGGAATATCCCGATATAACGATGAGACAACGCGGGCGATCGGGGTGGTCATATCAGGGCGAAGCACGACAGTGTGTCCTTGCTTATCCAACAGCTTAAACATCCGGTCTGTCAGTGTAGCGCTTGCCGCTCCGACGGTGTCATAGTATTCCAAAGAAGGTGTGGAAATCTCTTCATAGCCCCACCGTTCTACGCATTCCCGCAAAACCGACTCCAAATGCCGTTGTTTCGCCAGAGATTCAGGCAGTATATCCCGCATGCCCAGCGGTTTCTCAAATACCAACGGCTTTGTCATATTGTTTCCCTCCGTCACTTTACTCTGCTAATAAACTAAAGCGTTTTGTTAGTAAGAATGTACCACTAAACACGCAATTGGTCAACGCTCAAGCAAATATTTCGAAAAGTAAAAAAAGAAAAAGAGGGTACCCGGAATTGTCTCCAGGTTAAACCCTCTGCGTATGAATCTGATTGTATTACTTTTTGGCTGTGGTAAATTCCGCCATATATTCTTCGTTCAAATTGCCGGACAAATCGCTTACCACGCCCGCAGGAATGTAAATGATGTAGGATGTATTCTTTTTCAGATTCAGCTTCGGATCAAGCACGATCTTCCGTGAAGATGGGTACCACTTCGCTTTGTACGCTACGTTTTTCCCGTTGTCGTCCACAATCTTAACCAAACCGGCCAGATTATCGTTGCTAAGCTCTGTGCCGTTGGTTAAAGTGACGGGTTCAGAAAATACGACTTCGATGTTTTGACGAATGGATACATTGGTATCGCCATCTTCCGGATTGCTCACAATGACCGGAGGTGACGATTCACTACTGGTTCTAAAGGTAACGATATAGCCGGCGTTTGTTTTTTTGTTGCGGTTAAACACTTTGCCCGCTTCAACCACCAATGAATAGGTGCTGTTTCCCTTCAGCAAAGCCGTCGGAGTGATCTTGGCCGTATAATCCTTTTCGCTCCATTCATATTTGACGGCAATCTTTTGCATGTTCTCATCGTACAAGCTGATCAATGTGCTGAGATTGGAGCTGGTAATCTTTACATTGTTGCGCAATGTCACCGCTTCCTTAAAGGAGATGGTGAACGGTTTGTCAATCCCGACTTCCTCGTCGCCATTTTGCGGATTGGAGCGAATCTCAACCAATCCACTTTCTCTGATCGTATAGAAGCTTGCCAGATAGCTTTGCACCGGATTGTTAGATTGATCACGAAGCAATCCGCTTGGCAAATAAATGGTGTACGCTTCGTTCTTTTTGAGAAGAGTTGTCGGGTCCAACGTTAAAATCAAATTCTCTTCATCCCACTCAGCACGATAGTTCACCAAATCGTTTGAGCTTGAACGGAGCTGGACAAGGGAACCCACGTTGCTGTTCGTTAACTTGCTTCCGTTGGCAAGCAAAACCGGTTCACTAAATTGCAGATTAATCTCGCTGTCCAGCGGGATGTCCTCTTCCCCGTTTTCAGGAGAGGAGATAACCGTAGGCAAATCTTCATCGCGAATTGTAGTAAACGTGAGGGCAAACAAGGTGTTTTTCACCCCTGCCGCATTTTGAACGAGACCCGCTTCGATTCTGATGTTGTAGCGCGTCCCCGGTTGCAACCTGGCTTTTGGCGATAACGTGATGCTTAGATTATTTGCATCCCAGTTTGCCGAGAATGGCACGTTCTTGCCTGAGTCATCCTTAAATGTCACAAGCTTTCCGACATTGGAATTGGTGATGGATGTTCCGTTGGCTAACGTAACGTTCTCGCTGAAAGAGATTGGGAACGTACGGGAAACAGGAACATTGGTCTGCCCGTTCGTGATATCGGAGCTAATGTAGATCACTCCGGAGTATATCGTACGGAAAGTAGAGACGAAGCTTGCATTCCCGTTTCCTGCCGCATCCTTGATTTTGTTTGCGCTAATGACAATTCGGTACTCTTCGTTAGAACGCAGAATGTTTTTCGGATCAACGGTAATCGTCCGATTGGCTGCGTTGTAGGTTACATTGGTGTCTACCACATTGCTTCGGCTGTCCACCAGAGAGACAATGGAAGCCGCATTCTGTGAAGTCACTTCCGCTCCATTGTACAGCGTGAACGGTTCGCTCACCGTAACAGTCACATTATCGGAAAGCGATACTCCCGTCGCCCCCGATACCGGATATGTTGTAAAGGAAGGCGGGTAGTAATCCATTTGCGTACTGAAAGAAGAAACTGCTGCTATATTCGGGTTATTCGTGTAATCTTTGACCAAACCGCCCAGGACGGATACAAGATATGTCCGGTTAGGCAGCAAATCAGTCGTCGGGTCGATTACCAACGATTGTGTGCCTGACATCCACGTAGCGGTAAACGGAACTGTTGCAGTCTGGCCGTTTTCTCGAATCGTGATATAGTTTGCATAGTCGGACGTTTGCAGCACGACCGGCTCCGAGAACGTAAGCGTAATATTGGTGTTCAGCGCTATTCCTGCACTTCCGCTAGACGGTGAAAACGAAATAGTAGGCGGATTTGTATCCGCTGCTGTCGTAAAGACAGCCGAATATGCCGAGATGTAATGGTACGACGAATCACGAACCGAGTTCTGAATGACCACCAGCGTATAAGACGTATTATTTTTCAGATTTTGCGCCGGGTCGATCGTTAATTCGTACGTCGCCGGATTGTAAGCGAGAGAGTACAACGATACGTATGTACCCGTGCTGTTGTCCCGTAGCGTGAAAATACCTGATGCGTTTGCAGAATTGATTTCCGTTCCATTTGACAGATAGACCGGTTTGTTGAAGGTGATTTTCAGATTTCCATCCACAGGGAAAGCGCTTTGTCCGTGATATGGATATAAGGTTGCGGTCGGGACTGATGAATCTACGATTGTCGTAAATGTATTGATGACTTGCGAGTTTTTGTTCCCCGCACTATCCTGAACGGCATTCGCACTCAAAATCAGTTCGTATTTGGTATAGCTTTGCAGATTCTGAGCGGGAACAATAGATAGCTTCCGAAGCGTCGAATCATAAGAGAGGGTACTTGGAACGACTGCCTTATCGCTATATCGTCTCAGGATAAATTTATCGTTGGGATTTGTTCCTGACATAACCGTGCCGTAAACCGCTAAAATCGTTTTGTTGAAAGAGATTGTCATTACGGTATTAAGCGGTACGTCAATGGCATTATTGGCCGGATACAAGGTTGCTGTCAGAGTTCGGTTATCTGTTGTTTGGGTAGTGAAAGAGAAAGACTTCGCTACGTTCGCATTACCGCTTGAGTCTTTCACCAGACCTCCTATTACCGTCACCGTGTACGTCTGATTGATGTCCAGATCAATATCCGGATTAAGTGTAAGAGACTGCGCATTACTATCCCACGTTCCAGTGAACGGAATAGTAGCATTTGTTGTATAGTTTCGAATTGTGACGTAGCTGGAATAGGAACTGCTCTGCAAACTAACCGGCTCGGAGAAAGTTAAGACAATATTGGAATCGACTAGAACATTCCCTGCTCCATCGGCAGGTGTGCTGTTTATTGTTGGAGCAACGGTGTCAGCTGCTGTCCTAAAGGTAACACTCTGCCCCTGATTCTGCAGATTAACTTGGTCTCTGACGACTTTGTCCAGCAATTGCAAGGTATAGCTTGCGTTATAGGCAAGATTTTGTGTCGGATCGATTGTAAGGATTCGCGTGCTTGGGTCGTAGGTGGCAGCGCAAGGAACATTCTGGTTATTGCTATCCTTCAGAGTAAAAATTGAAGAAGCATTACTTGTGCTTAATGGACTTCCGCCGTTTACCAGATAAACCGTCTCGCTAAATGTGATCGTCAAATTGGCTGCCGGATCCACATTCGTCTGATTTGCCGTTACGTTGAAACTAGCTGTGGGAGCTGTCGTGTCCGCAGCCGTCATAAAATTGGAACTTTTAGAGGCTACTGTATTGCCCGCAAAATCTTTCAGCGTATCTGCAGGAACAACCAGTTTATACTCTTTGCCAGGAACCAGTTCGTTAACCGGAGTCAATGTAATGCTGAATTCGGTCGAATTATATGTAGCACTCGTCTGTACAATGTTCCCATTTTCATCGTACAAATTTACCAGTCCGCTTGCGTTAGCTGAGGTTACCGGTACCGTAGAACCGTTTGAAGATATATAAATCGGCTCGTTAAACTTGGCTACAGGTTTAACGGAAACAGGAACATCTGCCGCAGTGTCTACAGGTGTGAGTGTCACAGTCGGCGGAGTTTCATCTTTCGCAGTGGTAAAGGTAGCTTGATATTGTTGATTTAGAGCTTGATTACTTGTTTTCTTAATTTTCTCGGCAGGTACATTGATTAAATATTTGGTTTCCCCTTCCAATGGATTATTAGGAGTCAGGGTAATGTTAAGGTTATTGTCCTGGGTCAGCCTCGCAGTAAAAGGTACCGACACATTCGACCCGTTGTCAGGAACTTTCTCCAAGGTAATGTCTAGCAGGCCAAGATTGTTTTGTGTGATGGCCGATCCACTGGCTAATGTAGCATCGCCAGGAAGCTTAATCACAATCGGAGTATTGACATTAACATTTTCATCTGCACTTGCAGGGGTACTCGTGATCATTGACTCGGTAGCAAACACTCTAACCTTCCGCACTGACTCTTGCCCGCTCTTGTTGGGCAAATCTACTACAATCTCGAAGCTTGTTTGCTGCGACTCGTCTTGTCCTGTCGGAACTGCCGTGATGCGGTATTTGACGGGAGTTCCTTCTTGATTCCCCGCCAAAATCACGGTTACCGGGTTCTCCGATTGAGCGGCCTCCACCTTTTCCTCCAGGTTGGTAGGCGCTGTATACCTACCTTCTTCCACCCAATCAATCGAATAGATGAAAGCTGCATTATGCTGGATCGTTACCTCGATACTCTCACGGGCGGTTGATCCGTTGCGGTACTTCTTGGGGTTGTGGTCAGCTGCGGCTACCTGAATAACCGGTTTGTCAGTTGCCTGCACCTGTTCTTGAGGTTGCACTTGTGGCTGCACTTGAGTCTGCCCCTGAGGTTGATCTTGCGGCTGTCCCTGGGGTTGTTCTTGTGGCTCAACCTGCGACAGTGCCTGAACTTGTTCTTGCTGCTGGCCGGGGGTGATCTGTATCTCTTCTGCCCCCGCCGCTACCGGACATGCTGCTGTAAACAGCAGAAGCAAGGCCAGTACACATTTGCTCACTTTTTGTAGCAATTTTTCTCTTCTCCCTTCTTACTGGTGACTGAACGAGATGTACATTCTCCTAGTATTTTTGGCAAAACAGTAAAAAGATTCTATTCCCCTCCCTATTATAAAAGAGTATTTCGCTCTGGAACACCCCCAATAAAAAAGGTTTTTCAGCAGCAAAACATGCCCAGAAAAGAAATAAGACAGGTTTTCCGACGAGAGTCGAAAGCCTGTCTTATTTATGCTTTCCTACACATGTTCGCGGATTACTTGCATCGGATTGCCCCCGACAAAAGCTCCGGGCGGAACATTCTTGTGAACCACGGTTCCGGCAGCAACCACTGCCCCGTCTCCAATCACGACACCTGGCAATATCGTGCTGTTGGCTCCGATTAAGACCTGATTGCCGATTTGCACTTCACCCAACCGATATTCATTGACCAAATACTCATGAGCCAGAATCGTGGTATTGTATCCGATGACGGAATTGGATCCGATTTTGATCAGCTCGGGAAACATGATATCCATCATCACCATGAGCGCGACTGCCGTATTCTCGCCCACCTCCATGCCAAGAAACGTGCGGTACAACCAGTTTTTCCAGGGGAGAAACGGGCAGTATCGGGCAAGCTGGATGATGATGAAGTTCTTCGTTACCTTAAAAAAGCTAACAGTGCGATACAGCTGCCATAACGGATTGGCGCCATCCACTTCATATCGCTTGGTTTGTCGCATATCGTTTGCGGGCTCCTTCTCCTTTTAAAAATCCGGATCTGAATCTTCGATGGTTTCGGTCAAGCGTCTGGAAAAATGAACGGCCGCATTGTAGCCCATCCGCTTCAAACGGAAGTTCATCGCGGCTACTTCAATAATGACGGCCAGGTTTCGGCCAGGACGGACGGGGACAGTGATGACAGGGATTTCCGTATCCATTATTTTCATTTTTTCTTCATCTAATCCCAAACGCTCGTATTGTTTATGCTGATCCCACAGTTCTAACTGTACCACCAAGGCGATATTTTTGACGTTGCGGACTGCCCCCGCGCCAAACATGGTCATGACGTTGATGATTCCGACCCCTCGGATTTCCAGCAAATGCTGAATTAAATCCGGAGCCGATCCGACTAATTGCCCCTCTTGCGTCTGGCGGATCTCGACGGCATCATCGGCAACCAAACGGTGTCCCCGCTTTACCAGCTCAAGTGCCGTCTCACTTTTCCCAATCCCGCTGGAGCCGAGAATCAGGACCCCCACGCCGTAAATATCGGTCAATACCCCATGCATGGTAGTAGTCGGCGCCAGCCGGTTTTCCAAAAAGTTTGTCAGTTTGCCCACCAAGCTCGTCGTTGAGAGCGGAGACAATAAAACCGGTACATTCCGTTCATTGGCTACTTCCAGAATCTCTTTGGGAACTTCTTGATTTCGTGTCACGCAGAAACAAGGAGTAACATCGTCCATCAAAAAATAGAGACGTTCCAGTTTCTCTTCGCGGCTCAGCGTTTGGAAAAAGGTTATCTCCGTCAGACCAAACAACTGAATGCGGTCGTTGGGATAGTGAGAATAGTAGCCAGCCAATTGCAGTCCCGGCCGACTAAGATCGGTGACGGACACTTCCCTGAACAATCCTTCCTCCCCGGCCATTACTTTCATCTGAAAATGTTCTACTATATTGCTAACTCTCGTTTTTCTCATAGGTATCTCCTTCGCGATCGAAGTTAAATCGGCTATGATTCTTATTGTAACGAACTAGACGTTGGTTCGCCAACGATTCCGCGAGAAAGAAGCAGAAGGACTCTCATTTACATGATTCGACTTTTTTCTTAAGATTAAGATAGAGAAATGAACTATATTTTTACATTTTACCTTTTAACTACTTGATGTTATCCCCGATAGCGTACCACGGAAGCAATATCGGAAGGGGGAAATGAGCGGTTGAAGTCAGCCCTTGAGTTTATTCTAATTGACGCTTTGGAAGCGTTGGTATTGCTGTATGTCGGATTATCTATGTTTGGTTTGTCTATTGCCCAATATCGTCAAAAAGCACTCCTCTTTAGTGCATTCTTTGCCATTCCCAGTTTTCTTTTTTCGATCTATGATGTGTATGCCCCCTTTAAAATGGTTGGTTTGTATGTATGGCTGAATCTTTTGTTGTATTTTTATCTGCGGATCAATATCGGACTAACCATCGGCATTTCAACCAGCGCTTTTTGTATCTTGAATGTCGTTGAGTTCTTTTTTACCCTAATCACTAGCCAAGCAGGAAAAAGTCTTCAACAGTTGGCACAAATCCCTGCCGCTCCATTTATTCTGGTCTGGCTGTATCTCGCTTTGCTTGCGGGGATGGGTTACCTGCTGCAGCGGCTTCGCTTTGACTTGAGAAAACTGTTTCCCCAAACCTTACATAACCGCTATCTGGCTGTTCTCGTGCTGATTGGCAGCATTGAGCTGATAAGCATTCTGATGATGAATGCCAATTATCTGATTGAACTGACGAATACCCCCGTTCCGTTAGGAATAACCCGTCAGCTGCCCTACTTTCACATCGTGGTTCTCATTCTGTTTATCGTGATGATAATCCTGTTCAGGATCTATTTGAATTTGACCATCAATCGGGTAGAAACGCAGACGCAAACCCCTTATTTGCAAAACATAAACGACCTGATTACGGCGATACGCTCGATCAAGCATGACGCGGTTAACCACTATACGGCTATAAATGGACTTTTGAAATTCGGCAGCTACGAGTTGGCCACCGATTATGTCAAACAGTTATTTCATGAGGCCAGCAGCATCATTACCGTGGTAGACGGAGTCAAAAATCCTTCCGTTTCCGCACTTCTTCACTCCAAAATGGCCATCTGCATTGCCAACCGGATCTCGTTGTCTGTTTCGGTCACCTCTGTATCCCAGTTTCACTTCATGAAATCGAATGACCTGGTTGCCATGATAGGAAATCTCCTGGATCATGCGATTCGGGCATCACTGGATGAACCGGAGGAAAACCGCTTGATAAAAGTGGAGTGGCATGATCAGGGCAAAAAATCTTCTCTTCTGGTCGAGCATACAGGTTCCGGTGAGGAGAGTGTCAGTCTCGCTGTAGTGAAGAAGATTGTGGAGCGCTACAAAGGAAAACTTCATGTATCTTCCGAGCAGGGCTTCACGCGTTTTACCATCCAGTTTTGAGAAAACCCGCCCGGCTATAACTTACGTCGAGCCGGGCGGGACCCCAAACTTCCAATACTTTATTCACTCACTTTTCTTGGTTATCCAATGAATAATGGAACCAAACAGGCTCATCAGGGCTGCCGCAACAATCGTAGTAAAAAGGGAACCGGGCCAAGCGCCGATTTCGAACCCGTCAATGAGAGAAGCGGTTAAGGCAAACGTGATCGCATTCACAACGAACCAAAAAATCCCAAGCGTCACAATCGTCAAAGGAAGCGTAAACATCACAAGCAGCGGACGAATCAGCGTATTGACCAAGCCTAAAATAAGTGCCGCCCAAATCGCTGTGGCAAAACTGTCGATGTGAATGCTCGTAAACCAGCGGCTGATTAACAAGAGTGCCCCTGCATTAAGCAATAAGCGAATAATCCAGCGAACCACGCGTTTCCCCTCCTTACAAGACTCCGCGAATCTCCTTCTCCCACTCTGCAAAAAATAATTCCATAAAGCGGTGGCGTTCTTCCGCTATTCTTTTGGCTGTCTGTGTAAATAACCGGTCCTTCAGCAAACGTAATTTTTGTTCGTATTCCCGGGCAGGCGTATGCTGGACAGGATCATCCGAATGAATCGGCTGTCCGATCACACCTGAATAGGCAAAAGCGCGGGCCACTCCGACAGCTCCGATGGAATCCAGCTTATCCGCATCAAACAATATGCGCTCTTCCAACGTAACTGGAGGATTGTTTTTTCGGAATCGGTGAGTCAAAATCGCCTTCCGGACCTTTATCGTCAACTGATCGTCATACCCCGCCTGCTTTAAAAGAATCCCGGCTTCTCTGGCGCTAATCTCAGCATGGCATTGCCCGGTTCGCCTTTCTTCAGCGCGTCCAACATCGTGCAGAAGAACGGCCAGGCGCAGCACTTCCATGTCGGCATGCTCCGCCTGTCCAATCCGTTCACACAGCCCCATTACCCGCAAGTTATGGAACCAGTCGTGCGCCGGATCTTGCCCGTCAAAATACGGTTTCACCTGCTCGATTAGCTCCGGCGGCAAGGCTTGCAAAATAGAAAGTGTATAATCCAATCGGAACCACCTCGTTACGATTCTACACTGCTGGTGACAAGCTCTTCCATCCGCTCTTCCGTACGCTTGCGGTCACGCTCCAGAATTGGCGCTAAAAACTGACCGGTATATGATTCTTTCACCTTGATTACTTCTTCCGGAGTGCCTTTGGCAACGATTTTGCCGCCACGGGTTCCCCCTTCAGGCCCCAGATCAATGATGTAGTCGGCCGTCTTAATCACATCCAGATTGTGTTCGATGACCAGCACGGTATCGCCATTCTCCACCAATCGCTGCAAGACAACCAACAGCCGTTTAATGTCATCCGTATGAAGGCCGGTAGTCGGCTCATCCAGGATGTAGAGTGTACGGCCATTGCTTCTGCGGTAGAGCTCAGAAGCCAATTTGACGCGCTGCGCTTCCCCGCCGGACAGCGTCGTAGCTGGTTGACCCAGCTTCATGTAGCCCAATCCGACATCAATCAGTGTCTGCAGCTTCCGTTCAATCCGCGGGATATTACGGAAATACTCCAGCGCATCCTCAATCGTCATCTCCAGCACATCGGCGATGCTTTTGCCCTTGTACTTCACATCCAACGTTTCACGATTGTAACGTTTGCCATGGCAGACCTCGCAAGGCACGTAAACGTCCGGCAAGAAGTGCATCTCTATCTTGATAATACCATCCCCGCTGCAAGCTTCACAGCGTCCGCCTTTGACGTTAAAACTGAATCGGCCTTTTTTGTATCCGCGGACTTTGGCCTCGTTGGTCTGGGCAAACAAATCGCGTATATCATCAAATACGCCTGTGTACGTAGCCGGATTGGAACGCGGTGTGCGCCCGATCGGAGACTGGTCGATATCAATGACCTTGTCCAGATTTTCCAAGCCATTAATCCGTCGGTGTTCCCCCGGTTTGACCTTGGCGCGATTCAACTCGCGGGCAAGCGCTTTATGCAGGATTTCATTCACCAATGTACTCTTGCCTGAGCCTGACACACCGGTAACCGCGACGAACAGTCCAAGCGGAATCGCGACGTTCACGTTTTTCAAGTTGTTCTCCTTGGCGCCTTCCACTTCAATCCACTTGCCGTTGGGCTTGCGCCGCTCTAGAGGAACCGGAATAAATTTGCGGCCGCTAAGGTAGGCACCGGTAAGCGAGTTGGGATCAGCCATCACTTCCTGCGGCGTACCTTGTGCCACCACTTGCCCGCCATGGATTCCGGCACCAGGCCCTATGTCGATAATGTAATCACAAGCCAGCATGGTATCTTCGTCATGCTCGACGACAATCAGGGTGTTCCCCAGGCTGGTCATATGCTCCAGGGTTTTGATCAATCGGGCGTTGTCCCGCTGGTGCAAGCCAATGCTCGGCTCATCAAGAATGTAGAGGACACCCATCAAGCTGGAACCGATCTGCGTTGCCAGCCTGATCCGCTGTGCCTCACCGCCGGATAATGTGCCAGCTGCCCGGCTTAACGTCAGGTAATCAAGCCCCACATCAATCAGGAAGGTTAGCCGCGATGCGATTTCTTTGATAATCAGGTTGGCGATTTTCAAATCTTTTTCACTCAGCTGCAGGTTTTGCACGAACTGATGCGCATCCGCGATGGACAAATCAGTCAGTTGGGAAATGTTTTTGCCGCCGATCAGAACAGCCAGACTCTCCTGGCGCAAGCGCTGGCCTTTACAAACAGGGCAAGGCTTCTGACCCATAAATCCTTCAATTTGCTCCCGGATATAATCGGAGCTTGTCTCCAAATGGCGGCGCTGCAGGTTGGGAATTACCCCTTCAAACGGTACGACCGCTTCCCGTACCTGTCCGAATTCGTTCTCGTAGCGGAAATGAATTTTTTCGTCCTGGCTGCCGTATAGAAGCTTTTTCAGATGCTCTTCCGGCAGTTCTTCCACCGGAATATCCATACGAATGCCGAAGTGGCGGCAGGCCGATTGCAGCAATTGTTGATAGTAGGTAGAGGATTTGGGCTCCCAAGCCTCGATTGCCCCGTCTTCCAATGTTTTGGTTACATCAGGAATGACCAAATCCGGGTCTACTTCCAGCTTCACGCCGAGGCCATCACATTCCGAACACGCTCCGTACGGACTGTTAAACGAGAAAATTCTCGGTTCCAGCTCCCCGATCGAAAAGCCGCAAACCGGGCAAGCATGTTTTTCGCTGAACAGGAGTTCTTCCTGATCGATTATGTCAACGATTACTTTGCCATCTGAGAGTTTCAACGCTGTCTCAAGCGAATCGGCAAGCCGCGATTGAATGTCAGCCTTCACCACAATCCGGTCAATGACCACTTCGATGGAGTGCTTCTTGTTTTTCTCCAGCTTGATCTCTTCTGACAGGTCGCGCACTTCTCCGTCTACCCGCACGCGAACATACCCTTGCTTGCGGATGTCTTCCAACAGCTTGACGTGCTCCCCTTTTCGTCCTTGTACAAGAGGAGCCAAGATCTGAATGCGGGTACGTTCCGGATATTCCATCACGCGATCCACCATCTGCTCAATGGTCTGGGAAGCAATCTCGATTCCGTGCTCCGGGCAGATCGGTTTGCCGATTCGGGCATAAAGCAGCCGCAGGTAGTCATAGATTTCCGTCACCGTCCCGACCGTGGAACGCGGATTGCGGCTGGTTGTTTTTTGGTCAATGGAGATGGCCGGAGATAACCCTTCAATCGAATCAACGTCCGGTTTGTCCATCTGGCCCAAAAATTGTCGGGCATACGCCGAGAGAGACTCGACGTATCGTCTCTGTCCCTCGGCGTAGATCGTATCGAATGCTAGCGATGATTTGCCTGAACCGGAAAGCCCGGTCAACACGACGAATTTATCCCGTGGTATGACGACGTCGAGATTTTTGAGATTATGGGCCCGCGCGCCTTTTACCACAATTTTATCTAGCGGCATGTATGCACTCTCTCCTTACAAATCAGCTTTTAATTCCAGAATTAAGTCACGAAGCTCGGCCGCGCGTTCGAACAAAAGGTTGCGCGCCGCTTCTTTCATTTCTTCTTCCATCCGCTGAATCACGGCCAAACGGTCTTTCTTCGGCATCTTCTTGTAGTCTTGATGCGGCAGGTATTCCGCTTTTTCTTCCGCCACGCGGGTTGCCTCGATAACATCGCGGACCGCTTTTTTAACCGTTTGCGGAGTAATGCCGTGTTTTTCGTTATAGGCAAGCTGGATGCTGCGGCGCCGCTCTGTCTCGCGGATGGCTGCTGCCATGGAGTCGGTTATTTTGTCGGCGTACATGATGACGCGCCCTTCGGCGTTGCGGGCCGCCCGCCCAATTGTCTGGATCAGCGAGCGTTCGTTGCGCAGGAAGCCTTCCTTGTCAGCATCCAGAATGGCAACCAGGGAAACCTCCGGCAAATCCAGGCCCTCCCGCAGCAGGTTGATCCCGACCAACACGTCAAACTCGCCCAAACGCAGCGAACGGAGAATCTGCATCCGCTCAATCGTTTTGATGTCGGAATGAAGGTAGCGTACCTTTATGCCGATTTCTTTTAAATAATCGGTTAAATCCTCAGCCATTTTCTTGGTCAGCGTCGTCACCAGCACCCGTTCATCTTTGGCGATGGTGGCTTGAATCTCGCCGATCAGGTCGTCAATTTGACCCTTGATCGGACGCACCGAAATCGTCGGATCGACCAAACCTGTCGGACGAATCACCTGCTGCACCAATTCCGGACAATGCTCCAGTTCGTATGGTCCTGGTGTAGCCGAGATGTAGATGGCTTGCGGAATTTTCCGCTCGAACTCGTGGAATTGCAGCGGACGGTTATCCCGCGCAGACGGCAGACGGAAGCCGTGCTCTACCAGAACGTCCTTGCGCGCACGGTCCCCGTTGTACATCCCCCGAACCTGCGGCAGTGTCATGTGGGACTCATCGACGAGCAACAGGAAATCATCCGGGAAGAAATCAAGCAGCGTATACGGCGGATGCCCCGGCGGCAAGCCCGTCAGATGGCGCGAGTAGTTCTCAATCCCGGAGCAGAAGCCCATCTCCATCATCATTTCAATATCGTAGCGGGTACGCTGTTCCAACCGCTGCGCTTCCAGCAATTTGCCGGCATCGCGCAGTTCTTTGAGCCTCTCTTCCAATTCCGCTTGAATGCTCTCAATCGCCTTCTTCATTTTTTCGGCACGGGTTACATAGTGGGAAGCAGGGAAGATGGCGACATGGTCGCGCGAACCGATAATCTCGCCCGTCAGGACGTCAATCTCAGTGATCCGTTCGATCTCATCACCGAAAAACTCGACGCGGATTGCCTGTTCGCTACGCGATGCCGGAAAGATCTCCACAACATCGCCGCGAACCCGAAACGTACCGCGCGTAAAATTAATGTCATTGCGGTTGTATTGAATATCAACCAACCGGTGTAGAACTTCCTCCCTGCTTTTCTCCATGCCTACGCGAAGAGAAAGCAAAAGCTCCTTATACTCCTCCGGCGAACCCAAACCGTAAATGCAGGAGACGGACGCCACAATGATGACATCCCGCCTTTCCAGAAGAGCACTCGTGGCGGAGTGGCGAAGTTTATCTATTTCATCATTGATGCTGGCATCTTTTTCAATGTACGTGTCGGATTGAGGAATGTACGCTTCCGGCTGGTAGTAGTCGTAGTAGCTGACGAAATACTCCACTGCGTTATGCGGGAAGAATTCCTTAAACTCGGCCGCCAGCTGCGCAGCCAGTGTTTTGTTATGGGCCATGACCAGTGTCGGCTTGTTTACCTGAGCAATCACATGAGCAGCCGTAAACGTTTTGCCTGTACCGGTCGCACCAAGCAGAGTCTGATGCCGCTTACCGGCTTTCACACCTTCTACTAATTCCGCAATCGCTGTCGGCTGGTCGCCGGACGGCTGATATTCGGAAACCAATTGGAATCGATCCATGAAGCCGTTCATCCTTCCTTTCTCGGGCTGATGTGCAATTATGATCATTATATCATAAATTCCCAGCTGCTCGAACATTTGTTTGTCTAATCCTTTCGGCTGCTTCAGCCGATATCTCTATAGAGGTAGACTTTTTTATCGAAACGCCCATCTCTTGAACGAAACGGAGAGAACCAGCATGGCAGATAGTGTGCAAAGCTCAACCTACATACCAAGCGAATACAGCTATAAGAATAAAAAAGAATTCACTTCCGAAATGGATTCCGACGCTTTCATGAAGTTGTTTCTGGAACAGTTGAAAAATCAGGATCCCATGTCACCCATGGACAACACCCAGTTCATGCAAAATACTTCTCTGATGACAATGGTAGAGCGTTTGACCAAAATGCAGTCGCTGATGGAGGAGTCCAACAGCAGCCTGCTAAATCTGCCTCAGTACGAAGGCTTGATCGGTAAATCCGCCACCTATAACAAAGTCACGGAAGATGAACTTACCGGAGAAACGAAAACGGAAGAAAAGACCGGAACCATAGACGGCGTCAAAATGGTTGACGGCAAAATTCTGTTCACAATCGGCGACGATGTAGTTACCCGCGACAAGATCAAAGGCCTTGAGTCCAAAGGAATGACGAACGACTCTCTCCTGGACAACACGCTGAAATACACCCAGATGATCGGAAAACGCGTTTCTTATGGGGAAGAGAATGTGGTTGACCGTGACGGCAATCCCGACACCAAAAATGATCAGTACACGGAAACAACAACGAAAACGGGCATCATTACATCGTTCAGCCTGAAAGACAAGAAAATCGAGTTCACGCTGGACGACGGCAAAAAGGTGACGCTGGATCAGATCAGCGGCCTAGAGGTAGCGGATAATGTGCCGATGGATAATACCCTGAAGTATGCCCAAATGATCGGCTATAAGGCAACGTATAAAGACTTGGTCGAGAATAACGGCAAAACGGAAGAAGTGGAGAAAACCGCCATCATCAAGGCCATGAGTATGAAAAACGGGCTGATTGAATTCGTGTTGGACAATGACAAAAAACTGAAGCCAAGCGATATCATTGGTTTGGAGGTCAACCAGTAAACCAGCAGGCCAGTAAACCAGCAGCTAGTTCCGGCAGCATGTTCTAAATACGTCTATTGTTGACAAAGAGCACCTGCTCTATTACGCACAAAAGGCTATGAGAAGAATCTCTTCCCATAGCCTTTTTATTATGGACCGCTACGCCCCCAGCTTCATTTTCTCCATCCCGTTACGAATCAGTTGAATCAGACTTAGCCGGTTGATGTTGACAAAGTAATTGGTGGAACTGTCGGGAACCACAATGATCCCCAGTTGGTGATGATTGCCCGCGTATACGGCGCATTGCACAAATTTCAATTCATTGTCGTAGGTTAAAAGCTCCATCTTGCAAAAAGCCGGATTAGCTTGCAGCGCGGGGTATAGTTGGGACTTGTCGTGTACGGCGATCCCGTTCACTTTGACGATCACCTCTCCCGGCAGGATGCCGATTTGTTCGGCCGGCGTACCAGGAATCACCGCCATCACCTTGATGCCTTTTGGCGGTTGAATGAAGAAAGGCGGCGCGTTTTGTTCCCGGTTTCGGCTAAACCAAACCATTCCTTCATGACCTGCCAACGCGAAGAGAGCGGCTAGCAGGGAAAGAGCCTGAATCCAAACAGAAGCATATCCCAGTCCGAGCAGAATCACGGCATAAAGGCTCAACTGACGGGAAATCTGTACCGATTTCGCAAAAGGGGTCATGGTTTGCGTCAGATCAGAAAAACCGGTAACGGCAGGAAGCAGCAAAATCCCGTATCCGAGCCCCGTATATTCCGGGCTGAACAAAGGCCATCCAGGATAGAGGGAACCTGACAAAACTTGTGCCGTCTGAGTTGGAACCAGGATAAACAGAGGCGTTAGCCAGAGCGACTGCAAGTGGTATGCGCCAATAATTTTGCCTCTTTTCCCTTCCACAAAAAGCGGCGAAGCATCTCGCCCCGCGTTCCATCTGACGAACATTGCCTCCACCAGATGCAGTATTGCCACAAGCCCCAGCAGCGGAGCCGGTTTCACATTGGCTATCCATGCCCAGACTTGCCCGATTCCCTGGGCGTCAACGGAAGGAGGAATGGCGAGAGCGAGCATGTGCAACAAGGTGAGCGTACCCGCCGCATAAGCAAGGCATAAATAACGCAAGCGAATAAACGCAAGACCAATGGAGAAAAACCAGAGCAGCCACATATCCGTCTCTTGAACCATAATCCCCAGCGCACCGGCAAGAAGCGATACGATCACCCCGCCTACAACGCCCATTCCCAGCGAGCGAATGGTCTGTTTCAAGGGAGATTGGATTCGTACGGCAAACAGCTGTCTCTCTACCGCCATCTGTTTGCGGTATTGCAAATAGATGAACAACACAAACACATATAGTAACGGATTCAAAAATAAGTGAATCAATCCATTCAGGTAGCTTAGGCCAAGCTCCCATCCGTTTGCCATTTGATCACCTCATCAAAAAAGACCACGGTACGTATACCATGGTCTTTTAATTCTACAATTGATTGGGAATTCCCTGCCATATGGCTATTGGTTTATTTCTTTGCTTCTTGGACGACAATATCGATTGCTTTTTGCAGCTGCAAATCATTGCGTTGATCCTTAAATTCAGCGATCAGCGCTTCTTGCAGCGCTTTTCCGGTTGCCTGATCCACTTGTCCGGTTACAGGCAAATGTTTGTCTGACTGGAATTGTTTCACGGCCTCTTCTGTCTTCTTGTCGAAGTAGCCGTCTGTACGTCCAGGTGAACGTTTGATTCCGGTTAAAATCAGCTGCAGGTTTTTGACCTCGATGCCGGTCATATCATATCGAAGCACTTTGTCTTGCGGCAGTTGGGTTGCTTTGAAGAACTCCGGTTGGGCCACTTTCACATCGGGCTCAATTCCCTTTTTGTGAATCCATTCCCCTTTTGGCGTCAACCATTTGGCGATGGTAAGCTTCAACTGGCTCTTATCCTCCATCTCAACCGTGTTTTGGACGGTTCCTTTACCGAACGATTTCTCACCCACCAGTTTGTAGCCGCCGCTCTCGTGGAGCGCACCTGCCAAAATCTCGGATGCGCTTGCACTGCCCCCGTCGATCAGGACGACAATCGGATAAGGCTTCGCTTTTTCGGTTGTGGAATAGTATACTTCTTCCTCCTTGGACTTGTCGCCATAAGCAATTCTTACAATCGGACGTTTATCAGGAACCAGCATCTCGCCGATCTCTTTGACTGCCATCAAATATCCGCCAGGGTTGCCGCGGACATCGATGATCAGGCCGCGAATCCCTTTTTGCTCC
The DNA here is from genome assembly GCA_041920465.1 of Paenibacillaceae bacterium. GTDB lineage: Bacteria > Bacillota > Bacilli > Brevibacillales > Brevibacillaceae > Brevibacillus_H. The sequence goes on from JBHGXW010000046.1 coordinate 24,405, forward strand.
AGATCAGCCAACTGCTTGCCAAAATCTTTCGCCGTATCCTCAGCAAATTGCGAGAGCTCAATTTTGCCGATCTTCATTCCGTCCCGGTCAATCACTTCGCTGTGTACGGTCTCAAGCGGAATGTCATCACGAACGACAACGAAGGTTAACGGTTCGCTTACACCGGGACGCTGGATTTTCAACGTCGCTTTCGTTCCCTTAGGGCCGCGGATCTTGGAGACTGCTTTCTGCAGATCAAGTCCGTCCAGCGATTCGCCGTTCACACTGAGAATCTGGTCGTTCGGCAAAATCCCCGCTATATCGGCCGGTGACCCCTTGATCGGAGCCACAACCGTTACTCGGCCATTCTGCATAGAGACTTCAGCGCCGATCCCCTGGAAAGAGGATTGAAGCGAAGAGTTGAATTCATCAGCTGCCTGCGGGTCCATGTAATTCGAATACGGATCGTCAAGCGAGGAGATCATTCCCTCAATCGCGCCTTCAATCAGTTGGTCATCCTTAATGTTGTGAACGTAATCTTTTTTAATAATTTGATAGGCGTCATATACTTTTGCAAATTCTTTCGGAACTTCTGCGGAACTCTGTCCCAAGGAGAAAAAGCCGCTTCCTGCTGCAACTGCTCCGGCCGGAGTGGGAGCACTCGTGTTGTTCTTCACCACAGCCATTGTCAGGAGGCTGCTTGCCATCATGCTTACCAGTACGAGTACAAATACCGTACGCCCATTCCATTTCATAGATTAACACCATCCTTTGTGTACCCGAAAAAAGATATAAATCTAGTTTATGCCAAACGGGTACACAATATTTGTATGGAGCAGATTATCGAATATAGGGAGCAGGATTGACTGCTTTGTTATTTTTATAGACGGTAAAATGCAAGTGGTTTCCGGTGGAACGGCCGGTCGAGCCTACTTCCGCTATTTTCTCGCCGCGTTGGACTACTTGTCCAACTTTTACCTTAATTCCGCCTTCCCGGATGTGTCCGTATAGTGTGGTAATTTCGTCACTATGCTTGATCATAACCGTATTCCCAAAACCCCGGCTGTAGCCGGCAAAAATGACAATCCCTTTTTCCGCTGCATAAATGTCTGTTCCTTTTGGCGCGGCCATATCCAACCCATTATGCCCAGCCTGCCGTCCGGTGAACGGGTCAGTACGTACACCGAAGCCGGAAGTGAACCGGAAGCTTCCGGGGGGAAGAGGCAAGAACAGTTTACCGCCCCTGTAACTGCCACCGGAGGCAAACAGCAGCCGGCTCCGCTCAGCCAGTTTGGAAGCTTCCATTTGAGCGATGGCAAACAATTGCTGTTCTTCTTCCTCGGCAATCTCATGGAGTTCCGCTTCCTTGTCTTGAAGCTGCTTCTTGATCGCCACGCTGCGCTGGTACTGCTGATCCAAATCGGCTTTCAGGTTTTCCTGCTCGGCAAACATCGCTTCCAGAGCGGCCAAACGAGCTTCCACTTCTTTTTTCTGCTGTTCGATGGTTTGCTTGTCCTGTATGTTTTCTTCCAAAATGCGGGTATCCTGCTCGACAATAAGCTGAAGCCCCTGCAGACGGGTAAGAAAATCGCCGAAATCGGAGGAACCGAGCAGCACTTCCAAGTAAGAAACGGTTCCGCGTTCATACATTGTCTTCAACCGCGTCTTGAGCAAGCTTTCGCGTTTGGCGACACGGTCTTTCGCGTCATCCAGCTTCTCCTGAGCGGCTACGGCTTCCTTCGTTTTCACCTCGATCTGCTGATCCAGCTTGTCTATTTTGGACTGGGTTTCGTTGCGGTGAAGGTCAATCGCCATCAATTCGTCTTCCAGCTCGGATCTCTGCTTTTTGATGTTGCTGATTTGGTACTGGATATTTCTTACCTGCTGTTGTTGTGCCCGTTTCTTGGCACGCAGCTGTGAGATTTCTCGGTTTACTTTTTCCAGGGAGGATTTGCTCGCCCATGTAGATGAAGGAGGGACAAGCCCCCATGCTAACAGGCTAGTTACCATTAAAGTTAAAACAACTTTCTTATTCATATGTTTACCCTTCATATGTTCCCTCTTCATATGTCTCCTCCCTATGAAATATCTGTTTCTTTTCATATATAGACATCGTTCTATACACGCAAGAAGCGTCGGACGGAAACCATGCTTCCCCAGATTCCGATGAAGGCGCCGATCGAAAGCAAAACTCCTGCCAGTTGGTAAACCAGCGGGAACAATGGCAAAAGATCAAAGAGCGATGCCGCCAGATTCATATGCAATGTTTCCAAAAGGTAATAGTAAGCAATTGAAATCATCAGAATCGGCAAGACGGCACCGGAGATTCCCATCAACAGTCCTTCCACGAAAAAAGGCCAACGGATAAACCAGTTAGTGGCGCCAACCAGTTTCATGATCTCGATTTCCCGTCTTCTGGCCACAATGGTCAGCTTGATCGTATTGGCAATCAGGAACATGGCAGTAAAGGCCAAACCGATAATAAAGACAACTCCGACGTTGCGAATCGTATTGGTGGCGGCAAACAGCTTCTCAACCGTACCTTCGCCGTAGTTTACGTTGGTTACATGCTGAAAGGTTTTGATCGTCTTGGCGGCCTCCGCCGTGTCTTTCGGCTGTTTGGTCTTGACTACCAGCGTATTAGGCAGCGGATTCTCCGCTTCCAGGCCATCCAACAAATACGCTTTTTCCCCGAGGCGTTCTCTTAACAGCTTAAGCCCTTCCTCCTTGGAGACGAACTTGACAGTGTCCACCTGAGGCAGTTGGCTGATTTGCTGTTCAACCTCTTCGATGGCTGACTTATCTGCCTTAAGGTCCAGAAAAACGCGAATTTCCACCTGTTTTTCAACATTTTGCGCAATGTGATTCACATTCAGCGCCAACAAGAGGAACGCTCCCAGGATTAGCAGTGTAATCGATACGGCGCTGACAGACGCAAAGGTCATCCACCCGTTGCGATTGAGGTTCTTGACTCCCTCCCGCACATGGCGCCCCATGGTACTAATCTTCATAGCCGTATTCTCCTCTCTGCTGATCACGTACAATTTCGCCCGATTCAATCGCAATTACGCGTTTGCGCATGGTATTCACAATTTCACGGTTATGGGTGGCCATGACGACAGTTGTTCCGCGCTGATTAATCTCTTCGAACAGCTTCATGATGTCCCACGATGTCTCGGGGTCCAGATTTCCTGTCGGTTCATCGGCAATAATAATGCCCGGATTGTTAACCAAAGCCCGCGCTAGCGCGACACGTTGCTGTTCTCCACCGGACAATTCGTTTGGCAGCATTTTTGCTTTATGCTTCAGCTTGACCAATCCCAGCACATCCATCACTCTGGGCTTGATCAGCTTTTGCGGAGTCTCGATTACTTCCATCGCAAAAGCGATATTCTCGTATACGCTCAATGTAGGCAGCAGCTTGAAGTCTTGGAAGACGACACCGATGCTGCGGCGTACAACCGGAATTTGTCGTTCCTTGATTCGACTGATGTTGAAGCCGCCGAGAAAGATTTGGCCTTTGGTCGGTTTTTCCTCGCGGTACATCAGCTTGATAAACGTGGATTTACCTGCTCCACTAGGTCCAACGACATAGACGAATTCGCCTTTTTCTATTCGAACATTAATTCCCTTAAGAGCATTCGTTCCGTTAGGATAGGTCTTCCAGACGTCGAACATCTCTATCAATAAAATCACATCCTAGCCTTGCTGTATTTATTAACCTCACGCTGCTATTTGCTAATGCTTCGATGTACAGGGCTCCAATACTCTAAGAAACTTCCAGCAGAACGCCAAAAAATACTAGAAAACGACCGCTTTTTCTATTATACCATCGTCAAAAGCTATTGTTATCCCCTAAATATCTCATTTCTTGTCATTTCAACAATTTTCCTGTAGATAGAAAAAATCTCGCATCCTCTTAAAAAGATGCGAGATTGGAAATCGGAACGGCGAAAGGGAAAAGTACCAGTCGGTTACAAGCTCATCCGCAAAATTTCTTCGACATCTGCCTCATGCAGCTTCTTGAAGTTGCCGACCGGTCCGAACAAGACACATTCCTGGGCCATCCGCTTCAGTGACTCGTCACCAATCTGGAAGTCGGCCAGACGGCTTGGGGCACCGATTTGATTGAAAAACTCCCGGGTTGCTGCAATTCCGGCCCGGGCCACTTCGTCATCCGTTTTACCCGCCGGATCTATCCCCCAGACCCGCACAGCATATTGGACAAAACGATCGATTCGCTCCTGATAAACATAGGACATCCAGTTAGGGAAAAGGATGGCCAGACCTGCGCCGTGCGGAATATCATACACTGCGCTTACCTCGTGCTCAATCATATGTGTCGCCCAATCGTTTTCTACGCCCATGCTGATTAAGCCGCCGTTCAAGGCAAAAGTGCCGCACAGCATCAGATTGGCCCGCGCGTCGTAGTCCTCCGGATTCTCCAATGCTTTCGGTCCGTTCTCAATAACAGTTTGCAAAATGCTTTCGCAGAATCTTTCCTGGAGCGGCGTGTTGGTTGTTTTGCTGAAATATTGCTCAAATACATGCGACATCATGTCAACAATACCGTTCACCGTTTGATCGCGCGGTACGGAGAAGGTCAGGGTTGGATCAAGGATGGAGAACTTGGGATATGTATAGATGCTGCCAAATGCGCGCTTCCGCTTCTCTTCCCAGTTGGTTACCACAGAGCCTCCGTTCATCTCCGAACCGGTGGCGGCAAGAGTCAGAATGGTACCAAGCGGCAGGGCTGACTTGGGTTGTGCTTTGCGCATAAAGAAGTCCCAGACATCTCCTTCATATGGCACGCCTGCCGCAATCGCTTTGGACGCGTCAATGACACTGCCCCCGCCCACTGCTAAAATTACTTCCACACCCTCTTGACGGCAAAGCTCGATCCCTTTGCGAACCGTACTTACCCGTGGATTGGGCTCAACTCCCGGCAGTTCAAATACGGTAGCATGAATCTCACTCAGTTGTTTTTGCACGAGATCGTACAAGCCGGTTCGCTTAATGCTTCCGCCGCCATATACCATCAGCACTTTCTTGCCGTATTTGGCTACTTGTGCGCCCAACTGCTTCTCAACCATTCCCTGGCCAAACAAAATTTCAGTCGGATTTTGGAAGCGAAAATTATTCATGGAAAAGCCTCCTTATTTGAGAATAGTATCTATTTTAATACAAGCGACATTTCATACTTCATTATAGATGATTGCCCCTTCTCTTGCGAATGATTTTCCTGCAGACGACTTGGAATCGGGTAAGCAACAGACCGGAAACAACAGGAAAAAACGAGAAAGAGCCGCTATCCTTGCCTGATTTGGCAAAGAAACGGCTCTGTTCTTGGCTGTTGTTATTTTCCGTTAGCGGTTTTTGTTTCCGACATCGACAAGTGATTCAATCATGACTTTTTGGCTGGTTTGGTCAATCCAGGCCAGTGTCTCGCCAATCTTGCCTTGGTAGTAGGCGATTTGGGCTTCTACCTGGTTGCGAGCCGTACCGCCCAGCACATTGCGGGCATTGACCACTGTTTCAATCGCCAACGCTTGGTAGACGTCCTCTTCAATCAGCGGGGAGAATGACGTGAATTCCTCCATCGTCAAATCAAGCAGGTACTTGTTGTGTTCGATGCAGTAGAGTACGGCCCGACCTACTACTTCATGCGCCTGGCGGAACGGCAAATCCTTGGTTACCAAATAATCGGCCAGGTCGGTCGCGTTGGAGAAATCCTGTGTCACTGCTTGACGCATCCGCTTTTTCTTCACCTGCATGGTCTGGATCATCGGAGTAAGCAATGCAAGCGCACCGTGCAGCGTGTTGACCGTGTCAAACATGCCCTCCTTGTCCTCCTGCATATCCTTGTTGTAGGCAAGCGGGAGACCTTTCAGTACGGTAAGCATGCCGAACAGGTTGCCGTAAACACGCCCTGTCTTCCCGCGGACAAGCTCAGCCACGTCAGGATTTTTCTTCTGCGGCATGATGCTCGAGCCCGTGCAAAACGCGTCATCCAGCTCGATGAAAGCAAACTCCTGACTGCTCCAGATCACCAGCTCTTCGCATAAGCGGGAGAGATGTGTCATGAGAAGCGAAGCAGACGCAAGGAATTCAACAATGAAATCCCGGTCGCTGACTGCATCCATGCTGTTTTGATAAATACCGTCAAATTGCAGCATCTCCGCCACAAATCCGCGGTCGATCGGGAATGTCGTACCGGCCAGCGCTCCGGCACCGAGCGGCAGAACATTCACCCGTTTCCAGCCTTCCTGCAGACGCTCAATATCTCTTTGCAGCATGGAGACATACGCCATCAGATGATAGCCGAACAATACCGGCTGCGCCCGCTGCAGGTGGGTATATCCCGGCATTACGGTATCCAGATGCTCTTCAGCCTGCTCCAAGAGAGCCTTTTGCAAATACAGGGCAAGCTGAGTAATCTCCAGCATCTTTTCTCTGAGATACAGGTGCATATCCAAAGCTACCTGATCGTTACGGCTTCTGCCGGTATGCAGCTTCCCGCCGATTGGTCCGATCTCCTCAATAAGCAGCTTCTCGATATTCATATGGATATCTTCGTGGGAAATCTGGAAAACAACCTCGCCGCGCTCGATTTTTTCTTTTACTTTTTTCAGCCCGGCGATAATCTGTTTCACTTCGTCCATCGGAAGGATGCCACATTTGCCAAGCATCGCCACGTGCGCCAAGCTGCCCACGATGTCTTGCCGCCACATCTGCCGGTCGAATGAAATCGAAGCTGTATATTCTTCCACTAGTTGATTAGTGGGCTTGGTAAAGCGACCTCCCCAAAGTTTCATTGTGTAATCGCATCCTTTTCGTCGACGATCAAGATGTCGGTCTTAAACTTCTTCAGTGCGCCCTCGTTTACCTGAGCGTACACTTTGGTTGGCAATCCCCAGAGTTTAATGAAGCCGATCGCCGCTTTATGATCAAATGTATCTCCTGCTGCATAAGTTGCCAATTCGTGGCTGTACAGGGTGGAATCGGATTTACGTCCTACGACAATCGCGTGACCCTTGTGCAGTTTCACACGTACGACGCCAGTCACATATGTTTGCGTCTCTTCAATAAACGCTTCCAGCGCGTTCTTGATTGGCGAATACCATAAACCTTCGTAAATCACTTGCGCCATCTTTTGTTCGATGATCGGCTTGAATTGTGCCACTTCACGCGGTTGAGTCAAGAACTCCAACTCGCGGTGCGCCAGGATAAGCGTGGTAGCCGCTGGAGTTTCGTATACTTCACGCGATTTGATGCCGACCAGACGGTTTTCTACGTGGTCGATTCGGCCAACGCCGTGCGCTCCGGCAATCTTGTTCAGCTTCAGGATCAATTCAGATAAAGGAAGCTCTTCGCCGTTAAGCGCGGTTGGCACACCTTTGACGAAGGTGATTTCGATTTCTTCCGGCTGGTCTGGAGCGTCAGCAATCGATTTGGTCAAATCGTAAGCGCCCTCCGGCGGAGCTGCCCAAGGATCTTCCAGCACGCCGCACTCGCAGCTTCTGCCCCAGAGATTCTGGTCAATGCTGTATGGGTTATCGAGATCGATTGGAACCGGAATTCCATGTTCTTGTGCATATTTAATCTCTTCATCACGGGTCCAGCCCCATTCACGAACAGGTGCCACGATTTTGAGATCTGGATTTAACGCTGTGAAGGATACGTCAAAGCGAACCTGGTCGTTTCCTTTTCCTGTGCAGCCGTGGGCAACCGCTACCGCTCCCTCTTTTTCCGCGATTTCAACCAGCACGCGGGAGATCAGGTAACGGGACAATGCTGAAACGAGCGGATACTTGCCTTCATACATCGCGTTCGCTTTGAGTGCCGGCAACACGTATTCCTGCGCAAAAGCTTCCTTCGCATCAACCACGACAGATTTCAGGGCACCTACCTGCAGTGCTTTTTTCTGCACGAAATCAAGGTCTTTCCCTTCTCCTACGTCAAGCGCCACCGCAATTACGTCATAGTTATATGTTTCTTGCAGCCACTTAATTGCTACAGAGGTATCAAGGCCACCGGAATATGCCAATACAATTTTTTCTCTTGCCATCTTCTTCGTCTCCCCATTCAATTCAGTATATGCGAGTAATTATACATAGAAACTAATAAAAATACAATACTGATTTTGTTCATCTTTTGACGTGCCCAATCGATACCGTACCCGATTGAAGCGAAAAAACGGCCTACACACCGTTAACGGGCGCGTAAGCCGTTCATTAAAATATCGACGGTTATGGCAATATGCTCTTCATCGCTGTGTTGTTGATACTGCTCGGGCGGCATGATGTATTTCTGGATAAACACGCCAATCATCGCGGAGAATGCCATCCGGAAAATCACTTCAGGCGGCAGCGGCCGCAATTCACCGGCGGCAATTTTTTGTTCGATCACTTGCAGTACAAGCGCTTGCCCTTTTTTAAACAAGGAATTGATCATGGCTGTCCGGATTTCATCGTGGAAAAACGCCTCTTGAATAATGATGCGGACATGATTGGTATTGGTCTCCACCAGCTCCAACCGATTCCGGTACAACATCGTGAGGATTTCCTCAAACGATTTATCCGTTGTAGAAGACAGGATTTTTTGAATGTCTTTCAGTATGAACGGGGCGGCAAATTTGATAATCATCGGGGCAACGGTTGCGATCAGAATGTCCTTTTTTGACTTGTAATGGCGAAAAATGGTTCCCTCCGCCACCCCGGCCTCCTTGGCGATTTCACTCGTGGACGTCGCGTGAAAACCCTTGGTGGCAAACAGCTTGATAGACGCTTTCAAGATGTTTCGCTGCTTCTCGGTCATCTCATCTTCGTTTTTTAGCTCTTCCAAAAATTTCTGCAGGCTCTCTTCAAATGACTGTTCAGGCATCTCGGGGCTCCTTTCTGTTTTTTCTACTCAATTTTTTTCCGGAATTTCAGTATGACCACCGTACAAATTACGAGGAAGATCGTCGTCATTCCGAGTGTTTCCTGCCAAAGGGAGGTTAAATCTACACCCTTCAAGAAGATTCCGCGCAGAATCTCCAAGAAATACGTCAACGGGATAATCCCGCCCAGCCATTGAATCACCAACGGCATGGTTTCACGCGGGAACATGAACCCTGACAGTAGTACGCTGGGCAAAATCAGGGCAAAGGCAATCTGCATGGCCTGAAGCTGTGTTTTTGATACGGTCGAAACAAAAATACCGAGGGTAAGCGTTGTGACCAAAAACAGGATCGACAAGACAAATAACAACGGAATACTCCCCTTAACCGGGACACCAAACCAACTGGTCCCTATTAATAGTACGATACTAAAAGAGAACAAGCCAATCAGGACGTAAGGCGTAATTTTGCCGAGAATCAATTCGGCGGGACGGATTGGAGTTACAATCAGCTGCTCCATCGTTCCGCGTTCTTTTTCCCGAACCAGTGAAAATGCCGTAAGAATCATTGTTACATTCTGCATGATCAGCCCGATTAATGCCGGAACGTTGAAGACGATGCTCTTCATATTCGGGTTAAACAGGACACGGGTTTCGGCCATAATCGGCGTTTCGATTTTGCCTACTCCCTGCTTTTCCAGGTAGGTTTCCTGTAAGGAGATCGCTTCATTTTGAATAATTAAAAGGGAATTGTTAGCCGCCGTTCTCGCATTGTTTGGATCGGAACCGTCAATCAATACCTGAATCTTGGTATTTTCCTGATTGTCCCGCTTGTTGGCGAAGTCCGGCGGAATAATAATCCCCACTCCGGCTTGCCCGTTGTTGATGAACCTCTCTATTTCTTCATAGCTATAGACGTACTCTGTGATCCGAAAGATTTGGGTGTTCGCAAGCTTTTGCACAATCTGGCGGCTTGCCTGGGAATTGCTTTGATCCCAAACGACCGTCTTCAGGTTGTCTACGTCCGTATTGACCGCATACCCGAACAGAAAGAGCAGCATAATCGGCATCATAACAGCAATAGCCAGACTTGGTTTGTCCCGTTTGATTTGGATAATCTCTTTTTTTACGATCGCCACGTATCTGGCAAAAGAGAATCGGCTCATGACGATTTCCCCCCTTGTGCATGGGCGGCCGCTTCCGCTTCCTGTACCAGGCGGATAAACACATCTTCCAGATTGGATACACCCATCTCTTCAATCAGCTGCTTGGGCGTCCCCTGCGTCAACAGATTTCCGTAGAAAATAAATCCGATTTGGTCACAAGTCTGAGCCTCATCCATGTAATGGGTACTGACGAGAACGGTAATCCCCTGTTTGGCCAGATCGTGGATGACTTCCCAAAAAATGCGGCGGGACACCGGATCGACGCCGGCAGTCGGTTCATCGAGAATCAAGAGCTCCGGTTGATGCAACAGCGCACAGGAGAGGGCAAGCCGCTGCTTCCAGCCGCCGGAGAGCGATCCGGCAAGCTGTTTCTCCCGCCCGGCGATCCCCGCCATATCGATCAACTCTTGCTTGCGCTGCTTCAGCTTTTGACCGGTAATTCCGTATATGCCCGCATAAAATTCAAGATTCTCCTCCACTGTCAAATCTTCATACAAGCTGAACTTCTGTGACATGTAGCCAATCCGTTGCTTAATCTCTTCACTCTCCTTGTTCACATCGAAGCCAAGCACCGTGCCGGTCCCGGATGTTGGCACAAGCAAGCCGCACAGCATGCGGATTGTGGTTGATTTACCCGATCCGTTGGGACCCAAAAATCCGTAGATCGAGCCTTTGGGAATGGAGATCGTCAAATTGTTGACGGCAACCCGATCCTGGAACTTTTTCGTTAAGCTATGACAGGAGATGGCATAGGTCATGGTTTCGCCACCTCATCCGCAATATAGACATCGGCCGGCATACCGGGTTTTAACTTATCGAAGCCTTCTTGAATGGAGACGGTCACGGCAAACACCATCTTGGTCCGCTCATCTTTGGTTTGGATATTGCGCGGAGTAAACTCCGCCTTTTCGGAAATGGACGTGATCTGGCCGGCGAAAAATTGATCCGGGTAAGCATCTACCTGAATGCTGACCTTCTTGCCTATTTTGACCTTATCCAGCTCTGCCTCCGGTATATACATGGTCAGCTTCAACTTGTCTTTTTTCATCATCGTAAACAAGACGGTACCCTGTTTGGCTACTTCGCCTTCCGTTACGTTTTTTCTCAGCACCACGCCGTCTTCGGGAATGTGAATAATGGTTTTGTTCAACTGCAGCCTGGCTTGATCCAGCTTGGCTACAGCCTGCTGCTGGCTTGCAATCAACGCTTTGATGGCATAATCGGTGCTGCCTTCCCGCATTAAATCGAGATCAGATTGGGCGCTTTTGGCTTGAGCTTGTCTTGCCTCAATGTCGGCAACTGCGGCATCAAGATCACTTTGGGCACTCATCAACTGTGAGCGGTATGCATCCACCTGCGCCTCTAAACGGTTTACTGCCGTTTGCGCTTGATTGACCGCTTCTCGCTGAGTATCGTAATCTTTTTTGGCTGCGGCTCCGTTCTGATACAGGTTGGCATATTCACGCAGACGGGACAATTGAAAATCGAGAGTTTTCTTCGCCCCTGCCAGATCGGCTTCTGCCTGTGCCAACTGTTCCCTGGCACGAGCCAAATTGGCGGACGCCTCCCGTTTGCGCGCTTCGGACGAAATGATATTGGCACTGGCTTGTTCAACGCTGGCCGCCGCCTTTTCAATCATCTGACTCCGGTTCCCTGCCTTGGCCTCATCCACTTTGACGGTTGCATACGCAAGAGCTGCCTGCGCTTCTTTGACGGCGATCTGGTAGCTTTGGTCATCAATAGCTGCCACAACCTGGTCTTTTTTAACCGTTGATCCTTCATCAGCGTAGATCGCGGTAATCTTGCCTGCAACCTCCGCAACGATCGGCAATTCATCCGCTTCAATCGTTCCGGAATAGGCAGCTTCACGGCTTCCTTGCAAAGAACAGGCGGTAAGAGCCAAACAGAACAAACCCACGATCATAGGGCGATACAGTTTTCGGATCAAAGTCATGCACCTCGCAATGTAACAAAGTGAGCAATCACTCGCTAATATAATTATGAAGGGGGACAAGCTCAAAAAGCAATCGAGAAAATTATGTCAATATAAGAAAAACGTTGTCCTTTCGTGCCTCCCGTTACAGCTTGCGAAGTTGCGCTTAACTCCGGCTTCTCTCATCGTCAGGAAGTGGTCAAAACCGTAGCCTTGGCCTTCGTATCGCTGCTTGACCACTTTTTCTCCTGACTCTTTCGAGAATCCTGAGCTTGCGCTGTAAAAGTCGCTGCGAAATGGACAATCGTTTTTCTCCACTGGCTGCGCAAATGGAAAGAAAGATTAACTACTTTAATAATTTAAAGCAGTTAATCTTTCCGATAACTTGAGAAAAACGTTGTCCTTTCGTGCCTCCCGTTACAGCTTGCGAAGTTACGCTTAACTCCGGCTTCTCTCATCGTCAGAAAGTGGTCAAAACCGTAGCCTTGGCCTTCGTATCGCTGCTTGACCACTTTTTCTCCTGACGATTCACTCCAATCTCACTAACCTCTTACATATTGATTCAGGATATGGGCTGCGACCGATTCCGGAGTCGGCAGCTTTCCTTCGGTTTTCAACGCAACAAAACGCTCATAGTCAGGAAAATACACGTCACGTGCGCTGCGGATATTCTCTTGCATCTGTGTATCCATGACACCCGGATTGACGTTCACGATTTTCACGTCAGGATTATCTCCATATTGGGCTGCCAGCACGTCGAAAAACATCTCATTGCCTGCTTTTGCCGCACAATACATCGCCCATCCGCCTTTGAGACGCTTGGCCGCACCGGAAGAGATATTTAAAACGGTTACCCGCATACGGGAGAGCTGCGGCAAGGAAAAGATCGTATTGGTAAGGAGCTGCGGAGCCAAATAGTTCACCTTGACATGATCAATCATTTGCTCAGGTTGAAGCTGGCCAATCGCCCCAAGCGGATCAATTACCGCTGCATTGTTGATAAAAATCAGTTCGTCAATTGCCGGGTCAGACAAAATCAGGTCCAGCTCGTCTGCTGTTGGCAGCTTCTCGATTTCACGCAAATCTTTTTCCATCAAATAAATGCGGCCTTGCTCTTTGGCTGCCAAGTGGATTTGCTCAGGCAGAAATCGTCTGGCGATGGCAATGATAATCCCATCTTCAGCAGCCAGCATTTCAAAGAAGGCTTTGCCAAGTCCGCTAGATGTCCCGGTAATGATGCTCGCTTTCATCCACTTCCTCTCCTTTTTCTCCAACATTATGCATAAATAATGCACCAAAATGGTTTATCGGTGCAAAAAATGATCTTGCGCATCCTTATTATACTGGATACTGGGAAAATCGGCCAAAAGGAAATCTGCCCGGAAAAATACAAGACCCCTCTTTCAAAAAAGAGGGGTTAAACGACCGTTTTAAAGTACAGCAGCCAAAATTGCTTTTTGTGCATGCAGACGGTTTTCGACCTGATCAAACACGACGGAGTTTTTGCCGTCAATCACTTCGGCTGACACTTCCTCGCCGCGGTGAGCCGGTAAGCAGTGCATAAAGATATAGTCCGGTTTCGCAAGCGCAGCAAGCTGTTCATTGATTTGGTAATCGGCAAAAGCAGCGAGTCTCTCTTGATTCTCCGCTTCAAAGCCCATCGATGTCCAAACATCGGTGTACAGCACATCTGCATCTTTTACCGCTTCTTTCGGGTCATGGGTGAGAACAAGGGTGGAACCGCTCGCTATAGCGTATTGGGAAGCGGTCTGCACGATCTCTTCCTGCAATTCGTATCCGGCCGGAGTTGCCACACTGATGTCCACACCGAGCAGGGCGGCAGCCAGTACGAGCGAGTTGGCTACGTTGTTGCCGTCACCGACGTACGCCAGTTTGACACCTTTCAGTTTGCCCTTGTGCTCCAGAATCGTCATCATGTCGGCCAGCGCTTGGCAAGGGTGGAACCTATCGGTTAAGCCGTTAATGATCGGGATCGTGGCATGTTTCGCCAACTCCTCCACACCTTCATGAGAGAATGTGCGGATCATGATGGCATCCACATAGCGGGACAATACTTTGGCGGTATCGCTGATCGGTTCGCCACGTCCCAATTGCAACTCCTTGCCGCTTAGAAACATGCTCATTCCGCCAAGCTGGTACATGCCTACTTCGAAGGAGACGCGTGTACGGGTAGAAGACTTGTCAAAGATCATTCCCAGCGTTTTGCCGGCAAGCGGCTGGTAGATCTGACCGCTTTTTTGACCTGCTTTCAACTGAATGGCGAATTGCAAAAGCTGATGCAGCTCACTCTGAGAGAATTCGTCAATTCGAAGCACGTCTTTTCCTTTACAGTGAAATAGCGGTGCGTCTTGATAAAGTTCCAATGTCTTCGCAGGCTTCATGCCCTTCACTCTCCTTCATTGAAAATGCTTGCAAATATAATGCGAACGTCTCAATAGCCGTTAACAGAGGGATTCCTTTTTGAATAGCGGTGCTTCGCAAGGCAAATCCCTTGCGCCCTTGGCGGTTCCCTTTGGTCGCCGTAATCAGGGCCAGCGATATTTGATGGTTCTGGATGGCGGAAACGAAATCCGCCTCATCTGCCACGATCATCAGCGGTTTCAATCCTGTTTGCTGAAGAAACTCAGCCGTCCCTGCAGTCGCTATGAACCGAACCCCCAGCTCGGTCAGCTTCTTGAGTATCGGAAGGAACTGTGGCTTATCCTGATCAGCGAGCGACACGAACAGAAGATCATCTTTTTTAAGCACCGGATAGCTTACATCCTTGTAACGGAATGCCTTGGCGGCTGCCTCTTCCATCGTCCGGCCCAATCCGAGGATTTCACCCGTAGATTTCATTTCCGGTCCAAGCACCGGGTCTACTCCGTTCAGCTTCACCGTAGAGAAAACAGGCGCTTTTACAACAGCGAAGCCGATATCAGGCAATAGTCCGAGCCCGTAGCCCATCTGCTCTAGCTTCTCGCCTAATTGGCAACGCACAGCCAATTCCACCATCGGGATGCCTGTCACTTTGCTTGTGATCGGCACAGTCCGCGATGCACGCGGGTTTACTTCCAGCACATAGATGGTTTCGCCGCCAATGACAAATTGAATATTGATTAAGCCGACTGCCGTAATTTTTTGAGCGATTCTATGTGTATAGTCGGCAAGCGTTTGTTTTTGCTTCTCCGTAAGATTGGGGGCTGGGAACAAGGCGATACTGTCGCCGGAGTGAATGCCCGCCTTCTCGACATGCTGAAAAATACCAGGGATTAAGACGTTGGTTCCGTCACAAATCGCGTCTACTTCCACTTCCAGGCCGGGAATATATTTATCCACGAGCAGAGGGAAGAAGTTGGCTTCCTGTTTGAGGGATAACCAGCCTTGTACGGCTCCTGCCAGTTCATCGGCATCGTACACAACAGTCATCCCTTGCCCGCCGATTACATAGGATGGCCGCAGCAGAACCGGATAGCCGATCTCCTCCGCTACCCGCAGCGCTTCCTCAATGGAAGAAACCCCTGAACCCGGAATATGCGGAATCTCCAGGTCACGAAGCATTTGATAAAATAACTCCCGGTCTTCCACCCGATCAATCTCGGCAAGGGATGTACCAAGAATTTGCACACCTGCTTCAGCCAGCGGAGCAGCCAAATTAATCGCGGTTTGACCACCGAATTGAACCATGACGCCTTCCACTTGCTCCCGTTCCACTACATTCAGCACATCCTCCACTGTTAACGGTTCGAAGTAAAGATGATCGGCCGTCTCATAGTCGGTGCTGACTGTCTCCGGATTGTTGTTTACTACGATGGAGATGATGCCGTTCGCTTGCAAAGCCTTGGCGGCATGAACGGAGCAATAGTCAAATTCCACTCCCTGCCCGATCCGGATTGGACCGGAGCCGAGTACCATAATTTTTTTCCCTTGCTGTTCTTCCACTTCATCAATGCCCTGCCAGGTAGAGTAGTAGTAAGGAGTTTGGGCATCGAACTCTGCCGCGCACGTATCAACGATCTTATAGCGTGGAAGAATGCCAAATTCTTTGCGTTTGTTGCGAACTTGTCCGGTCTCGACATGGAGCAGTTCGGCAATGGTTTTATCCGCAAAACCGCGGTGCTTCGCTTCCTGCAAAAGCTCCTGCGTAAGCTGCTGCCATCCGGCCGCTTTCAGTTGCCGTTCAATTCCAATAATTGCGGCAATGCTTTGGATAAAGAACGGATCAATTCCCGTCACCTTGTGAAGCTCTTCTTGCGTAATGCCGCGGCGCAGCGATTCAGCCAAAACAAACAGCCGAATATCAGTGGCATCCACCAATGCCTGCTGCAGTTGTTGATCGGTCATCGCTGCTACGTCTGCGCGGTACAGATGGGTATAGCCAAGCTCCAGCGAGCGGACAGCCTTCAGCAAGCCGGCTTCCAGCGTACGGGCAATGGACATTACTTCACCCGTTGCCTTCATCTGAGTGCCGAGCAAACGGTCAGCCAGCGGAAACTTGTCAAACGGCCAGCGAGGAATCTTGACCACCACATAGTCAAGGGCCGGTTCGAAACTGGCGTACGTATAACCGGTGATCGGATTGATTACTTCATCCAAGTGATATCCGAGAGCCAGTTTGGCAGCAATCCGGGCAATCGGATACCCGGTCGCTTTGGAAGCCAAGGCGCTGGAACGGCTAACACGCGGGTTTACTTCAATCAGGTAGTACCGATCAGAGTTCGGGTCAAGCGCAAATTGAATGTTACAGCCCCCGACGACTCCAAGGGCGCGAATCACTTTGGTGGAGACACTTCTAAGCATCTGGTACTGACGGTCTGTCAAGGTTTGGGAAGGCGCAACGACGATGCTGTCACCTGTATGAATGCCGACCGGGTCCAGATTTTCCATATTACAAACGATAATGCAGGTATCGTCTTTATCCCGCATTACTTCGTATTCAATCTCTTTCCATCCTTTCACACTCCGCTCGATCAGCACCTGGTGGATCGGACTGGCGTTAAGACCGCGCAAGGCAACCTCGCGCAAGCTCTCTTCATCGTGAGCAATTCCACCTCCCGCTCCGCCCAAGGTATAGGCAGGACGGACAATCACGGGAAAGCCAATTGATTGGGCAAATGCTAACGCCGCTTCCACCGTTTCAACCGTTTCGCTCTCCGGCACGGGCTCCCCGATCCGCTCCATCATGCATTTGAACAGTTCGCGGTCTTCCCCGTTCTCGATCGCTTCCAGCGGAGTCCCGAGCAGTTCAACCTGATATTTCTCCAACACGCCTGCTTTCGCCAGGGAAACGGCAAGGTTTAACCCTGTTTGCCCGCCAAGCGTCGGCAGAATGCCATCCGGTCTCTCCTTCTCAATAATCCTGGTTAATGATTCAACCGTTAACGGCTCCATATATACTTTGTCTGCCATTTGTTCGTCGGTCATGATCGTAGCCGGGTTGTTGTTCACCAACACAACCTGCACGCCTTCTTCCTTCAACGAAAGGCACGCCTGTGCGCCTGCATAATCGAACTCTGCCGCTTGCCCGATGACGATTGGCCCTGAGCCGATCACCAGCACTTTCTTGATGTGTTGCAGCTTAGGCATAGTGCTTCGCTCCTATCGCATTCATGGACTGAATAAATTGATGGAAAATATGGGATGTATCGTCTGGACCGGGATGCGCCTCCGGATGGAACTGCACACTCATAATCGGGAGGTACAGATGTTTGAGCCCTTCAACCGATTTATCGTTTACGTTGCGATATGTTACCGCCAGTTGGCGTTTGTCGATGGTTTCCTCTTTTACAACATATCCGTGGTTTTGGGAAGTCATATACACCTTGCCGGTTGTCAAATCCTTAACCGGGTGGTTGCTGCCGCGATGTCCGTATGGCAGGCGTCCTGTTTGGGCGCCAAACATTAACGCAAGCAGCTGGTGCCCCAGGCAGATGCCAAGGGTAGGATAACTTTCTGCCGCTTTACGCCATTCCGCGCAGTATGGCAAAAGTTCGGCCGGGTCACCAGGACCGTTGGAGAAGACCAGACCGTCCGGGCGAAGAGCGCGAATCTCTGCCAGAGTGGTGTGAAACGGTACAACCGTGACCTGGCAGTTCAATTGCAGAAGAGATTCCAAAATGGAACGCTTCATTCCCAGATCAACGATCACAACATGTTCGCGGGAGCCTGGGTAATGAATCGGTTCTTCACAAGAAACCTCGGGAACCAGAGTTCTGTCCGCATGCTGTTCTGCATACTCTGCCATCTCTTGTTGGGTGAGCGGTTTATCGGCAATCACTCCGAAGACGTTGCCGTTTGCTCGAACCAGTTTGGTAATCGCTCTGGTGTCGATGCCCGCCAAAATCGGGAACCCGAATGTTTCGGCAATTTCGGCCAGAGAATGCTGGGAGCGGAAATGGCTCGGCACCTCGCAAAGCTCGCTTACAATCATTCCGGACAGCGCCGGTTTCAACGCTTCATAGTCAACATCATTAATTCCGTAGTTACCAATCAGCGGGTATGTGAATGTGACGATCTGTCCCGCAAAAGACGGATCTGTCATTACTTCCTGATAACCTGTCATACCTGTATGAAAAACGACTTCCCCGATTCCACTCAGGGGAGCGCCGTACAAACGTCCGACAAATACCTCTCCAGTAGCCAGAGTCAAATATCCGGTTCCGTGAGACTTGGTATACTTATTCAAATCGGCCATCTCCTCTCTCCATGCTCCCTATCCGGCTTTTCTATCCACACCGTATACATATGCGTTGATGTGTATTATTATACGTTTGTGTTAATAAAAATGCAACGGCTATTTTGACATCCATTCGTCAAAACAACCGTTGCCTGAATTTGCTTTGATTTTGATAACCTCTTCAATGGGGTTTCAGCAGAAGCTTTTCTTATGATTGCTTTAGACATAAGTGCAGCGCTTCTACCGCACGATCGATTTCCTGTTCCGTCGTGATGAAAGATGGAAGCAACCGGACAACTTGTGGGCCGGCTTGCAGCAGGATGACGCCTTGATCCCGCAAGAAACTTAATATATATGCCACCGGCTCGGTCATTTCTATGCCCAGCAGCAAGCCTTTTCCTCTGACGGCGACGATTTTGTCGGGGAACTCAACAGCCAGTTGCTTCAACTGCGCCATAAAATAGGTATGCAATTGATTTACCCGTTCCAGCAGGTTCTCTTCTTCAATCGTATCCAGAGTGGCGATACCAGCCGTCATCGCCAACGGATTGCCGCCGAATGTCGTTCCATGGGTTCCAGGCGAGAACGCTTCTGCCACATATTCTTTGGCAAGCACCGCGCCAACCGGGAATCCGCTGCCCAGTCCTTTGGCTACAGTGACGATATCGGGCACGATTTCATATTGCTGATAGGCGAACCAGCTGCCGGTGCGGCCAATCCCTGTCTGCACTTCATCAATGATCAACAAGATGCCTTGTTCGTCACAAAGCTTCCGCAGCTCCTTTATCCAATTCGGATCGGCCGGCCGCACTCCCCCTTCTCCTTGCACCAATTCAAGCATAATCGCGCAGGTTTTATCGGTAACGGCGTTTTTCACGGCAGCCAGATCATTATACGCTACCGTGACAAATCCTGCCGGCAATGGAGCGAACCCGTCCTTCACCTTGTCTTGGCCCGTCGCTGTCAAGGTTGCCAGTGTCCGTCCGTGGAACGATTGCCCGAAGGTAATCACTTCATACCTTTCTTCTCCCTTGATCTTTTGGGCAAAGCGTCTGGCCAACTTGATGGCTCCTTCATTCGCTTCCGCGCCGCTGTTGCAGAAGAAAGCGCGGTCTAAACCGGATAGGCCAGCAAGTTTCTCCGCCAACTGCTCCTGCAAAGGCTGCCCAAACAGATTGGAGGAATGCCAGAGCGTATCAATCTGTTGATGCAAACGTTTCGCCACCTTGGGAGGTACGTGCCCCAATGAAGTAACGGCAATTCCGGAACTAAAATCCAGGTAAGCCCTGCCTGCTTCATCCCAAACCGTATTTCCTTCCCCTTTAATCAAGCGAATTGGCCAACGTGAATAGTTATTCATCAGATTGCATGAGTTAACAACCGTTTGCATCTTTCTTCCCTCCGTTCGAAGTCTCACAATCATTATTTATTCCCGGTAATTGTGGTACCAACCTGTCCTCCGGCAAAAGCTTGAATCAGATCCTCTTGCGAACCTTTACAAATCACAACCTGGCGGACACCCGCTGCCAGTGCGTCCAGAGCCGACTGTACTTTTGGGATCATTCCGCCGTAAATAACGCCAGTTTCAATCATTTGTTTAATTTCTTCTGCACAGGCAGTGCGCTTGATCTGTTTTTCCCCGTCAGGCTGCGGCACCATAATCCCTTCCACATCCGTCACCATGAGCAGCTTGTCGGCTGATAATGCAGCAGCAATCGCCCCGGCCGCCACATCGGCATTGATGTTGTAGACATGCTGCCCGTCCTCTGATACACCCAATGGCGCTACCACCGGAATATATCCCTGCGCCAAAATTGTGAAGAGAATGGATGATTCAACCTGTACGATTTCACCCACCAATCCCAGCGGGCGCTCCGTCCGCCTGGCTTTGATCAATCCTCCATCCTCTCCGCTTACTCCCCATGCCCTGCCGGATGCTTGCATCAATCGGCGGACAAGCAGTTTGTTGATGTTGGCGCCAAGCACCATCTCCACGACGCCAATCGTTTTCTCACAAGTGAAGCGCAGGCCATCGATGAATTGAGCGGGGATCTCCATCTGCTTTAACATGGCGTTAATCGCCGGTCCCCCGCCATGCACAATGACAATCTGGTTTCCCTGTTTTTGCAGGTCGACAAGCGTCTCAAAAAAGGAAGAAGGAAGCTGTTCCATCGTACTTCCTCCGCATTTGATCACAATCGGTGAAGCCATTTATCTCCCTCCTCTATGGAAAAACAGGTGTCATTTCCAAGCCAGCCGTCTCTTTTAGTCCAAACATGGTATTCATGTTTTGAACCGCTTGGCCTGCCGCTCCCTTTACGACATTATCAATGACACTGATAATAATCACCCGGCCTGTTCGTTCATCCAGATGCAGCGCAATATCACAGAAGTTGGAACCGTAGACATCTTTGGTACGAGGATAACTGCCAGCCGGTCTGACGCGTACAAACGTATTGCCTGCATAGGTCTCTTCGTACAGTTTCTGAAGCTCCTGAATGGTGACAGAAGAGGTGAGTTTGGCATAAGCCGTAATCAAAATTCCTCTTGTCATCGGAATGAGATGCGGTGTGAATTGGATCAGCATCTCACTTCCGGTTTGCCGGCTCAACTCTTGTTCAATCTCCGGCGTGTGCTGATGAGTACCTACTTTGTAAGCGGAGAGATTTTCATTCACCTCGCTGAAATGCACCCCAAGCGAGACGCCTCTGCCCGCTCCAGACACACCTGATTTCGCGTCAATAATCCAGCTGGTTGGATCGATCCAGCCTGTTTTCGCCAACGGCAGAATGCCTAAGAGTGTCGCTGTCGGATAGCATCCCGGATTGGCGATTAGCCTGGCACCTGCCACGCTCTCCTGATGCCATTCATTTAGCCCGTATACAGCTTGGGCCAAGTGTTCATCGTTTGCCGCCTGTTTTTTATACCATTTTTGATACGCGGCACTGGAAGCAAGTCTGAAATCGCCTGACAAATCAATTACTTTGACGGAATAGGGAAGCAATGCTGGGGTTAGCTGTGCGCTTACACCGGCAGGAGCAGCCAGAAAAATCACATCGTTTTGGCTGGCCAACTGTTCAGGGTCTATTTTTTCCAACTGTGGCAGTTTGATATTTTCCAGATGGGGAAATAGTGTGGAAAGATCTCCCTCAGAAGAACTGGAATACAAATGATGGATCCTTACATCAGGGTGTCGATTCAACAGACGTATTAACTCCACTCCGCTATATCCTGTTGCTCCGACAATTCCAGCTCGAATCATGGTTCCTCTCCTCTTTCTGTATTTTTATACAATGATGATAATAAAAATTCAAACAAAAAACAACCACCTTCCTCTTCGAAAAGTGGTTGTTTGATTTTGCAGTCAGGTATAATTATTTCTTTTCAGCCAGCCATGCAGCGATTGTTTCAGCGTCAGCGCCTTGGACGAGACCTGCAGGCATGCCTCCGCTTTTACCATTTTTCAAAACATCAAGAATTTGGTCTTTGCTGAGGCGTGCACCCACATCAGCAAGTTTAGGGCCGACTTGGCCTTGCATGTCTACACCGTGGCAGCCTGCACAGGTTTGTTTATAGATGCCTTCCGCTTTGGCTGTGTCAACTCCCGCTGCGCCAGATGGAGAAGTTGCAGGCTGTTGAGCCGCTGGTTGTTGGGCTGGCTGCTGCGCGGGTTGTTGGGCCTGATTGCCGCCGCATGCAGTTAATACAAGAGCAACCGCTCCAGCCAAAATAAATGGTGCATAACGTTTCATTATATTCCCTCCTGTGTTCAACGTGAGAAAAGCTTATGTAAAACTCCTCTTCCCAGAGGAAAGAGGATGCTTTTCTTTTTTACTCTACTAGGTTTCCACAAAAAAAGCTGTGACAATCATATCAGCCAAGAGGAAATTCTAACGGGCTCCATTCACGCAATTCCAGCGTGCGCGCACCCGATGTAACAGCAGGATCGGCTTCTGCCAATTGCTTCGCTTCTTCCCAAGATTCAGCTTTGTAAATGACCATCCCGCCCCGTTTGTCCGTAAAAGGACCTGCCATCACAACTTTGCCCTCTACGAACAGTTTATTGAGGTAATCCAGGTGAGCCGGGCGTTCTTTGGCGTTTAATTCTTGATCGATGATGGGCAGCATCGCTACATACAGCATGTCCATTCCCCCTAAGGTTGAGTAAACACCCACTTTTGCAGGTTACAACGTTTTCCAATATGCTGACAAGATTATCTCTGGAAAAGTATAACATGCTATCGGAAACGCTATCCGTGACGAATGTGTGAAGAAAGTGTGAACAATATTATCCGAGAATAAACGCGTAGACAATACCAGGGCCATGTACACCGATCGTCAAGTCATTCTCAATGTCGGCCGAACGGCTTGGTCCTGTAATGAAGTGGATACCGGCAGGCATTTTGCTGCCGTTCCATTTGTGAATCTCTGTCATCACTTCACCCATGCGCGTTCTCACATCCTCGGCGCGAATGATCGCCATAAATGCTGTCGGCAGCAAGCTTAGGGATCGTCCTTTGTCAGGGCCCGAAGCAACAACAACTGTTCCGGTGTGGGCAATCGCAAAGTCAACCACGGTTATCCCGATATCAGCCCCGGCGGCTTTTTCCAACAAATCAACCTGGCTGTCTCTTTTCCATACCGTCATGTC
The DNA here is from genome assembly GCA_041920465.1 of Paenibacillaceae bacterium. GTDB lineage: Bacteria > Bacillota > Bacilli > Brevibacillales > Brevibacillaceae > Brevibacillus_H. Next base: position 47,690 of record JBHGXW010000046.1, read on the forward strand.
CACTTCCGGCAAAATCTCATCAATGCCAAGTTCGTTTAAAAGAGGATGGTTGGCGCGAATCAAATGGCGGGCTGACATATTGATCACGATCTCTTTTATATGCTCCGCCAGCTCTTCCTTGGCCGCAAAACGCTTCGCTTCTCCGCCCATGCTCTGCCAGTTTTTCATGAACAGTTCAATCCGCTCGTCAGTTGACAGCTGATACGATTTCCAGAACTCGGGCACGCCGCGGACAGGCTGTACCGGCTTTTCCGTAATTCTCGCTCTGCCCAGGCGATTGGCGATATGTTGGAAAAACGCATCTTCCTTCTGTTTTGCTGCCCGATCTAACTCTTCAATGATCTCCCTAGCCTTTGTCTTCATTATTTATTCCTCCGTTTTGCCACAATATCTTCCATGCGCTTCTTCATTTCAGGCGACATAGCTTGCATTTCACGCTGCAGATCCTGATCTAAAGCTTTCCATGTATCCCTAAACGATTTCTGCGCCAAAGCGGGTGCATAACGGTAACGGTTCCAGCCCTTGAGCGGACCAATTTGGGACTTGATCATGCCGTCGGTTGTCAACGGAATTTGTCCCAGTCGTCCCAGTTTTAACGCTCGTCCATATAATTTATGGTTGGCTACCGCTATTTTGAAAGCCTTCATTCCCAATTTCTCAGGACGCTTTACAATATCTGCTTCTACGTTGCGGCGGCGGATGTACACCAGCATGTCATGGAGCGGAATTTTGACCGGGCAAGCTTCCCAGCAAGCCCCGCAAAGACTGGATGCATTCGCAACTTCGCCCCATTTTTCGATATCTTCGTTTAAGCGCGGAGTCAGCACGGCTCCAATTGGTCCGCTATATACCCAACCGTACGCGTGTCCGCCGACATGGCGGTAAACCGGACAAGCATTCAGGCATGCGCCGCAGCGAATACAATTCAATACTTCCTGGAATTCCGGATCACCCAATTGTCTCGAGCGGCCGTTATCCAGGATGATGACATGCAATTCTTCCGGTCCATCTGAATCATCGTGACGTCGAGGGCCGTTGATCGCAGACATATACACGGTTAATTTTTGACCGGTCGCCGAGCGCGGCAGTAAGGTAGCCATCGTCTCCAGGTCTTCCCAGGACGGAATAATCCGCTCCATTCCCATCATGGTGATTTGTGTTTTTGGCACGGTGCTTACCATCCGGCCATTCCCTTCATTGGAGAAAATAACGATCGAACCGGACTCTGCAATGGCAAAGTTGCAGCCGGTCATCCCGATATCAGCTTCGAGGAACTTCTCGCGCAGCTTGGAACGGGCAAATCCGGCCAAAATCTGCGTGTCTGCCGGCAATTCCCTGCCCGCCTCTTCGGAAAACAGTTCCGCCACTTGCTGCTTGTTCTTGTGAATGGCAGGAATAATGATGTGGGAAGGTGTCTCTTTGGCAAGCTGAATGATGTATTCTCCCAAATCTGTCTCGACAACTTCGATATTATTTTGCTCAAAAGCCTGGTTGATGTGGACTTCCTCCGACACCATCGACTTGGACTTGACCACGGATTTAGCTTGTTTGGCCTCGGCAATTTTCATTGTAATGGCCACCGCTTCTTCCGCCGTAGAAGCGAAATGGACATGCCCGCCGGCTGCGCGAAGATTTTTCACAAAAAGGGATAAGTAGTAGTCGAGATGGGCAATCGTATGCAGACGAATATCCCGTCCGCGGGTACGCCATTCTTCCCAGTTGCCCAATTCTTCGGAAGCCGCTTTTTTGCCATTTCGCAGTTTCTCGGTCGTAAAACGTACCGCCTTCCGCAAAAATTCGTTATTTAAGGCTATTCTCGCTCGTTCTTCAAGTGGAATGGTTGGTTCAAATCCGCTCATACGCCTTGTTTCACTCCTTCATATAACAGCTCGGCCAGATGCATCACGCGAACCGGTTTGCCGGCGTGGCTTAAACGTCCGCCAATGTTCATTAAGCAGCCCATATCAAGCCCGACCAACACTTCCGCTTCCGTCTCCAGCACATGCTGTACTTTCTCTGTCACCATCGCACCGGAAATGTCAGGAAGCTTCACGGCGAACGTCCCGCCGAAGCCGCAGCAATCCTCCGCAAAGGGCAGTGGCACAAATTCCAAGCCTTTTACTTTCTTCAGAAGCTCGTAAGGCTCATCTTTCACACCCAGCAAGCGGCTGCCATGACAGGAAGGATGGTACGTAACGCGATGCGGAAAGTATGCACCTAAATCGGTTACGCCGAGAACATGAATGAGAAATTGCGTAAACTCATACGATTTTTCGATTAAATCATTTGCTCTCTTCAGCATGACCGGATCGTCTTTAAACAGAATCGGATAATGATGGTGGATCATTCCGACACAAGAGCCTGACGGCGATACGACGAAATCACTGTCCTCAAATGATTCTATTAACTTTTTCGCTCCCTCTCTTGCCGCATCCCAGTATCCGCTGTTAAAAGCAGGCTGCCCGCAGCAGGTTTGCGTCTCCGGAAATTGCAAGGCAATTCCGTAACGGCTTAAAATACGTGCCATTGCTTCACCTACGCGAGGGTAGATGGCATCGGAGAGACAAGTAATAAAAATCGATACTTTCATATGGTTACCTCCACTTCCATCTTCTTCTAAATGTATAACATTAAACAGGAAGAGGGAGAACGTCGGACGGACTTAAACTTCGTCTGTTGCCGGCGTCTCCCTTATGGGATCATTATAATACTTTTCCTCTATGGTAACATCCAAGGAACAACATACGCTTGCAAGTAAGTCATGACACCTACGATCACTGCGAAAAAGATACTATGCTTCACGGTAAAGCGGAACAAGTCTGATTCTTTCCCCGTTAAACCTACGGATGCACAAGCAACGGCGATTGATTGCGGAGAAATCATTTTACCGGTTACACCACCAGTTGAGTTCGCCGCAACAAGCAAGCCATCGTTCACATGAATTTGGTTAGCGGTAACCTGCTGCAAGTTGGAGAACAATGCGTTACTCGATGTGTCAGAACCAGTCAAGAATACACCCAGCCATCCAAGGAATGGCGAGAAGAATGGGAACAATGCTCCTGAACCGGCAAGCAAAAGACCAAGTGTCGCAGATTGACCGGAGTAGTTGGCAATATATGCGAAGCTCAATACCATACCGATCGTGAAAATCGGCCATCTCAATTCAACAATCGTTTCCTTGAAGGTTGCAAGGAACGAACCGAAATTCATCCGCAATACAATAACGGAAATCAAGGCAGCAATCAAAATGGCGGTACCTGTCGCCGCAATCAAATCAAGCTTGAATTCGGCAGCGTAAGGAGTCACTTTATTAACAATAGGTTGCGCTTTTTGTACCAGATTGTGCAGACCGGGAACCTTGATTTTGATCGTTGTTGCACCCAAAAGTTTTTTCACAGGTGCCAAGCTCCAGATCGTAACCATGATTGTCAAGATCAAGAATGGAGACCATGCTTTAAAGATTTGGCCAGATGTGTAAGCCTTTTCAACCTTGACCGTAGCAGATTTGCTTTCGTCGAAGCGGAAAACGCGTTTTGGTTTCCATATTTTGAGGAACAAAGCAAGAGAGATCAAGCAAACAAGTGCAGACGTGATGTCCGGCAATTCAGGACCAATGTAGTTAGCGGTTAAGAACTGAGTAATGGCGAAGGAACCGCCTGCAACCAGAATGGCTGGCCAGGTTTCTTTAATTCCCTTGAAGCCATCCATGATGAATACAAGCCAGAATGGCACGAACAGGGAGAGAAATGGTAACTGGCGCCCTGCGATGGCTCCGATCAGCTTCGGATCAATATTGGTAATTTGACCAGCAGTAGTGATTGGAATACCCATGGCACCGAAAGCTACCGGAGCCGTGTTGGCAATCAGACAAAGTCCTGCTGCATACAGAGGGTTAAATCCTAAACCGACTAAAAGACCGGCTGTAATCGCAACCGGAGCACCGAAACCAGCTGCCCCTTCCAGGAAAGCACCGAAAGCAAATCCGACAAGCAGCAGTTGAAGACGTTGGTCATCTGTAATGGATACAACGGAAGAACGGATAATTTCGAATTGACCTGTTTTGACCGTGATTTTGTACAACAAGACAGCGGTTACAATAATCCATGCAATCGGCCAGATACCGTATGCGAAACCGTAAGCGGTTGCAGCAAGAGCCATACTAACCGGCATTTTATAAGCCAAAATAGAGATAATAAGGGCAAGCAAAACGGTAATTGTCCCGGCTGTATACCCTTTCATCCGGAATACAGCGAGCGCCACGAAAAAGAATACAATTGGGATGATGGCAACAAGAGACGACGACAAAATGCTCCCTAGCGGCTCATAGACCTGAGTCCACGTCATAACAACACCTCTTTTTTGTGAATTTGATTTATCGTTAAGCTGAGGTTCTCAGCATAACTTCAGAATTTTTAGATAGATCAGAGTATCAGGTCATCAGATGTTTAAACGAAAAAATTTTTTACTTCAGCATCTCTTTTTCGACACCAAGTAAATGGTAAAGCATTGCTTCCTCTGCACGTTTGGGATTGCCGCTTTTTACAGCTTCATAAATATCTTTATGTTCCTGGTACAAACGGCGAGGATTCTCGGTTGATTGATATAATCTTTCTCTGCTTGCTTTCAGCGTCTTGCTCATTGTCTCGGAAATCGACTGCATGATGGACTCAAGCATCGCATTATGGGCCGCACAAGATAAAGCATAGTGGAATTTCCAGTCAGCCTGATCACCCAGGTGATTCTGTTCCAATGCTTCTTCCATCTCACGCAATGCCTCTTCGATCTTCTGCAAGTCCTCTTCCGTCCGCCGCTCTGCAGCCAGACGCACAATCCCTGTCTCTATAATTTTGCGGACTTCCAATAGATCCATAATGTCTTGCTTCGTGACGGTCTTCGTCATTTCGAAAGCCGAGAGCAGCTCTTCCGGCTCATAACGGGAAACAAAAGTACCCTCGCCCTGCCGGATAACCACCAGCCCCATCGTCTTCAAGGAGCTGACAGCTTCTCGAACGGTAGATTGTCCGACACCAAGCATCTCTCCCAGCTCACGCAGCGAAGGCAAACGATCTCCTGGCTGGTAAATACCGGAAACAATCTGTCCTTTCAAATATTCTGCTACTTCTTCATAAGTCTTGCGGACTTTAAAGTGTGGAATCGCTTTCATATTGTCATATACCTCACAAGTCTTTAGACTCTTGTGGTCACCTGATGACTTTTGTCATAAAATTATCATATTTGCTGTCTTAGTATTCTGTCAATAGTCCGCATAGAAAAAATGGTTATCGTCTAGCATACTTTCCTATCAACATCTGCAGCTAATTGTAACAGAATGGTGACGATTTGTATGTGATTTTTCTCACAGGATTCAAACTTAATTTATCCAAAAGTTTTTGAAAGTTTACCCCCTTTCACAACGGAAAGCAGGTAAACTTTTCCGATATTATGAAAAGGGAGCCGTCCAATTTCCAGCTCCCTCCATTTGTTTTATTCAATTTTTCTTTAACCTGATCCGCCATTTATATCCCCCGTTTGGCGGTGGGAACATTCACTCGGCGTTATTAAGACGGGAGCGCAGGTATGCATCGATAAACATGTCGATGTCTCCGTCCATCACCGCTTGTACGTTCCCTACCTCTACGTTGGTCCGGTGATCCTTTACCAAACTGTAAGGGTGGAAGACATAAGAACGGATCTGGCTTCCCCAAGCAATATCTTTTTGTTCCCCTTGAATTGCCTGAATCGTCTTCTCTTGTTCTTCCCGTTTCCGTTCAAACAGCTTGGCCGCCAGCATTTTCATCGCACGCTCACGGTTTTTGATCTGCGACCGCTCTGTTTGGCAGGTTACCACGATTCCCGTCGGCAAGTGGGTAATTCGCACTGCCGAATCCGTCGTATTAATGTGCTGACCGCCGGCACCGCTGGAACGGTAAGTATCAATCTTTAACTCGTCAGGCCGGATGTCAACATCGAGATCATCCTCAATCTCCGGCAGCACGTTGCACGAGACGAATGACGTATGACGGCGTCCTGATGCGTCAAACGGCGAGATGCGGACGAGTCGATGCACGCCCTTCTCCGCTTTCAAGTATCCGTAGGCGTTGTGTCCTTTGATCAACAAAGTAACACTCTTCACTCCCGCTTCATCACCAGGCAAGTAATCCAGTGTTTCCACCTTGAATCCTTTTTTCTCCGCCCAGCGCGTGTACATCCGTAAGAGCATCTCCGCCCAGTCCTGGGATTCCGTACCACCTGCTCCCGGATGCAGTTCTAAAATCGCGTTGTTTTTATCGTATTGATCACTTAACAGCAGTTCCAGTTCAAAGCTCTCAAACTGCTTTTTTAACTCTTGGGTGCTTTCATACAACTCGGGAATCAGAGAATGATCGCCTTCCTCAACGGCCAGCTCCAGCATGACTTGCAAATCCTCGTAGGAGCTGTCCAGCTTCTCCATGGTCTCCACAAGACTCTTCAGCGCATTCAACTCGCTGATCGTTTTCTGGGCCGCATCATTGTCATCCCAGAAATTCGGTGCAATCATTCGATCCTCTAGTTCTCCGATTCGCTCTTGCTTGTGAGGAAGGTCAAAGAGACCCCCTGATGTCCGCTAAACGCTTAGCCATGTTATTCATTTCCTGTTTGACGTCAGCCACGTCGATCAAAGCCATTGTCGATAACCACCTCTGCGGATTTTTTGCTATAGATTATTGTATCTGATTTTGGGGGGAGTGCAACCCATCAACTATTTCGTTCGTACATACTGATAGACAAAAAACGGTCATGACCTAAGGAGAGATTTCCCATGGAGTGTCCATTTTGCGGGAAAGAGGGCCAGCCTACATACGACTTCTGCCCACATTGCAAGCACGAGTGGATTATATCTTTTGATAAGCCTGAAAAGGTTGTCAAACTTCCGATGAACTGTCCAAGATGCCAAACCCTAATGATTTTTTCAAGAGAGGAAGAACTACAGCGTTCCTCGTTTGCCAACAACTTTTTCTTCGGGGAATTCGGCGAATTGTTTAAAGGAACATTTAAGCTGAACATGTATGTCTTCCCTCATTGCCGCAAAGTAGAATTTGAGTTGAGGGAATAAGAAAAGACTTCGTCCCTTTTCCCCTCTCATCCCCTCTCATCGGGGGACTGAAACGTCGGGGGACTGAAACGTGGTTCCGTGAAGGCATTCAGAGATGAAAAACTGTCCGTTCCGTTCATTACGGAAGGGAGTCTTCACAA
>JBHGXW010000061.1:0-4651 GCA_041920465.1 Paenibacillaceae bacterium
GGGGAGGGAAACGGGATGAAAGAGGTATTTCGGCAGCGCAGTTTTCGCAAATTGTTTTTCGCCAATCTGTTCTCCGGGTTTGGTCAGGGAATGAGCATGATCGGGATATCCTGGTTTCTGGTCAGTCAGACGGGCTCGGCACACGTGCTTGGCACCACCATGTTCGTCTCCGCCATTCTGCTGTTTTTTGTCGGTCCTTATGCAGGGACACTGATTGACCGCTATTCGCGAAAAAAACTGCTGTTGGCCGTCAATCTTATCGGCTTTATTCTCCTTGGAGCTTGTGCGGCTTGGGGATTTTATGCTCCTTACGGGAACTGGATGATTATCGGCATATTCCTTGTTACTTCGCTCATTTTGCAAGTTCACTATCCCACACAGTCTGCTCTTGTCCAGGAAAGCTTTTCTGACCGCCATTACAATGGCATCAACAGCCTTTTGGAAATCGAGTCGCAGACAGCAAGCGTGCTGTCAGGCGGCGCAGCCGGAATCATTTTGGGGAAATTGGGGTTACCGATCGTTCTCTTGTTTGACGCGGTAACGTATTTGTTCGCTTTTTGGCTGTTATCCACGATGGAATATACCTTTACCTTGACTCAGCATGTGAAGGAAAACGCAAACAAAAACTGGCTGCAGCAGCTTTCGCAAAGCTGGCTGTTCGTAAAAGAAAAACCGGGATTTGTGCTGTTCGGGGTGACGGCGCTGCTTCCGTTCGTTGCCGTGATGGCCGGCAATCTGTTGGCTCCGGTTTACGTCAACCAAACGCTGCATGCCGATGTCATGATTTTCTCCACACAAGAAATGTCCTACGCGCTTGGAGCGGTTTCAGCCGGATTTCTGATCATGCAGCTAATCCGCAAAGCCGGCCCGGTGAAGGCCATGGTGGGGAATATGCTCTTTTTCGCGCTGGTATTAGGGTTAATCGTGGCGCTGCCGTACGGTTGGATATTTGTATTGCTGAGCACGTTTATCGGATGGGGCAATGCTTCCGTCAGGCTGATCCGGCAAAACATATATATGCGGATTGTTCCCAGGCAGCATATGGGAAGGATATTAAGCTTTTTTCAATCGATCGGCATGCTGATGCGGCTTCTCTTGCTTGGGCTGTTTACGGCAATCCTTGATTATTCCGGTGCAGGAGCGGGTTACTTCATACTGGCCATTCTCGTTTTGATCGGTGCCATTGGCTGCCTGTATGCCATGCGGCTTCTTCTGCCGGCAGAATTGCAAAACAACCGGCTTTCTTCCAATGCGGTAGAAGAGTAGGTGGCTAATACGGTACAATAGGATAAACAAGTAAGAACGAATGGCGAAAAGAGAGGCATCCTGATGCAACAAGTTACTCTTCATTTAACTAGCAAACAAATGATGGATGGGCAAACGGAAGAGTCCAGACATGAGTATCAAGCCAAGGCTGTCTTGAAACAAGATGCATGGTTTTTTTCGTTCAAAGAAGCTGAAGAAGGCGTCGGTGAGGTAAGCACCATCCTGAAGGCAGGAGAGCAGGAAATAACACTCTTGCGCCAAGGCCCGGTCCAGATGAAACAATCCTTTCAGAAGGGACAAAGCAGTACATCCCGTTATATCAGTCCTTATGGAGCTTACCTCATGCAAGTCCATACGCATAAAATAAAAATTGAACGCGAAGAGGGACGCCCAAAAACCATTTCGATTGCTTACCAGTTATGGCTTAACGATCAATATGCGGGAGAAATCCTTCTGGAGTATACAATGGTTTGGAGGTAAGGCCTATCAGGCTTTTTCCTCCTGTATTTTGTTTTCTGGGGAAGCAAGCAATCAAATGCCGGAAATTTGGCGCTGTTGACAATTTTTTGGCAGATTGTTCACGAGCAGCTTATACGTTTCGTTGACTCTTAATCGGGAGGGGCGCAATGAATAGACTTCCTATGTCAGATACGGTTGAAATGCTTCAAGCCATATTAAGCACAATTGATGAAGGGATCCACGTGGTAGATGCCGAGGGAATCTCCATTTTCTACAACCATGTCGCGGCAGAATTGGATGGGCTTACCCCGGATGAAGTGTTGGGCAAGCCGTTGCTGGAAGTATTCCCTTCGCTGTCCAAGGAATCAAGTACGCTTCTTCGCGTCATCGACAACGGCAAGCCGATTTACAATCAGCCGCAGACCTATACCAATTGGCGGGGGGTCCGTGTAGAAACAATCAACACCACATTGCCGGTTTATGTGGAACAGCGGTTGGTTGGCGCGGTTGAAGTGGCGAAGGATATCCGCAAGCTGCGCGAACTGTCCGACCGTTTGCTGGAGCTGCAAGCACAGGTGGCCAAGCCCAAAAAAGTGAAACGCAACGACTCGGATGGAGTCATCTACCGATTTGAAGATATTCTGACTGAGAGTCCTGCCTTGAAGCTGGTGATTGAGCGGGCCAGACGCTCGGCGCGGACACAGTCTCCCATCCTGATTTACGGAGAAACCGGAACGGGCAAGGAATTGTTGGTGCAGTCAATCCACCAAGCCTCAAGCCGCTCAAACCGCCCGTTTATCGCCCAAAACTGTGCCGCATTGCCTGCTTCTCTTCTGGAAGGGATCCTGTTTGGAACCACAAAGGGAAGTTTTACCGGAGCAGAAGATCGGCCGGGCCTGTTCGAGTTGGCGAATGGCGGCACGTTGTTTCTTGATGAATTAAACAGCATGCCGCTTGATTTGCAGGCCAAACTGCTGCGAGTGCTGCAGGACGGACAGATTCGCCGGATTGGCAGTCTGTCATCGGTAAAAGTTGACGTCCGGGTGATTGCGGCGACCAACGAAGAGCCTTCGCAGGTTGTGCAGCGCGGAGCATTGCGGCCTGATTTGTATTACCGACTGAATGTAGTCTCTTTTGCGCTTCCCCCGCTGCGCAAGCGCAAAGAGGATTTGCCTCTTTTGACCAGCCACTTTATCGAAAAGTATAACCGGCTGTTCCAGATGAACGTATCCCACGTAGACCAGGCGGTGAAGCAGCATTTTGAAAGCTACGATTGGCCGGGCAATGTACGCGAGCTGGAGCATACCATTGAAGCTGCGATGAATCTGGTGGAAGGGAAGGTTATTCATTTGGAGCACCTGCCCATGCATATTCTCGAACGGGTGCAGGGGAAGCGGGAACAAGTGGATTTGCAAATGGATTTGCAAATAGCGAATGATTTTCCCAAGCTTCGTGAAGCGCTGAAGGAGACAGAAGAGACATGGATTAAACGGGCTCTCGCCAAAACGAACGGCAATATCAAACATGCTGCCCAATTGCTGAGTATCCCTCGTCAAACGCTTCAGTATAAGCTTGCTCAACTGGGCATGTCCGCTGACGCAAATCGAGATGCCGGAAATTCGGCAGAGATGTAACCGCTTTCCTTGGAATGTAGTCACAAAAATGCCGTAATCGCCATATTCTGAATCTTTTGATTGATTGGCACGGGTTTTGCAACACTCCTTTTAGCAAAGAGGTGCAAGGAATACCTTATTTGTCTAAAGGGGGAATACCCATGACCATAACCCAAAGAAAAGACTGGCGCGAAATTGAATTGTGGAAAGACGTAACGGAAGAGCAATGGAACGATTGGATGTGGCAGCTGACTCATACGATTCGCACGGTGGATGAATTGAAGCAGGTAATCAATTTGACACCGGAAGAAGAAGAGGGGGTTCGGATCTCCAATCAAACGATTCCGTTAAATATTACCCCGTACTACGCGTTGTTGATGGATCCCGATGATCCGGATGATCCGGTTCGCAAACAATCTGTACCGTTGTCCAACGAAATGATCAGAACCAAATACGATATGGAAGATCCGCTTCACGAGGACGAAGATTCCCCGGTTCCGGGGCTTACCCACCGTTATCCCGATCGCGTGCTGTTCCTTGTAACCAATCAATGCTCGATGTACTGCCGCTACTGTACCCGCCGCCGTTTCTCCGGGCAAGTAGGCATGGGTGTGCCGAAGAAACAACTGGATGCTTGTATTGACTACATCCGCAAAACTCCGGAAATTCGCGATGTGCTTCTGTCCGGCGGCGACGGGCTGTTAATCAATGACCGGATTTTGGAATATATTGTGAGCAATTTACGGGCCATTCCCCACGTTGAGATTATTCGAATCGGCACACGTGCGCCCGTCGTATTCCCGCAGCGGATTACCGAAAATCTTTGCAACATGCTGAAAAAGTACCATCCGATCTGGCTGAATACGCACTTCAACCACCCTCGCGAAATTACGCCGGAAGCCAAGAAAGCATGTGAAATGTTGGCCAACGCCGGTATTCCGCTGGGAAATCAGTCGGTTATCCTCTCTGGAGTGAACGACTGCCCGAACATCATGAAGAAATTGGTGCATGAACTGGTAAAAATTCGCGTTCGTCCATACTACATTTATCAATGTGATCTCTCTGAGGGTATCGGTCATTTCCGTGCCCCTGTGACCAAAGGAATCGAGATTATTGAGCATCTGCGCGGCCATACTTCCGGTTATGCGGTACCGACCTTTGTTGTTGACGCACCGCATGGCGGCGGCAAAATTCCGGTGATGCCCAACTATATCATCTCCCAATCGGCCGATAAAGTGGTGCTGCGCAATTTCGAAGGCGTCATCACCTCTTATCCGGAGCCGAAGAACTATCAAGCGCATGACGCCGAAAAC
>JBHGXW010000001.1:0-30860 GCA_041920465.1 Paenibacillaceae bacterium
ACCAGCGACGTCCTGTCGCAACGTTGGCACGATGACGTCCTATCATCGCGGGATGGAGCAGCTCGGTAGCTCGTCGGGCTCATAACCCGAAGGTCGCAGGTTCAAATCCTGCTCCCGCAACCAAAATTTTATCTGTACTACGTCGAGACCCATCCAAGTTCAGATAAGATGGGAGTACTCGCAGAGTGCAACCATAATATTACCTGTACTACGTCGAACGAGCGTCTGTGCTCAGGTAAGATGGGAGTGCCCACAGGGTGCAACCAAATATGGAGCTGTGGTGAAGTTGGAGTTCACGCCGGTCTGTCACACCGGAGGTCGCGGGTTCGAGTCCCGTCAGCTCCGCCATTTCATTTAATCATAAGAAGTAACGGAGACTCTCACCCGTGCCGGGTTCACCCTTTGATGTTATCGCTGAGAAGCATAGCTCGGGTGCCACCGATACTGGCTCGCAGGGAGAGAAATCGACGCAGAATCGCCAGTAGTCGCGAGTCCCGTCAGCTCCGCCATTTTTTAATATTTCGGTTCGGTAGCTCAGTCGGTAGAGCAGAGGACTGAAAATCCTCGTGTCGGCGGTTCGATTCCGTCCCGAACCACCATTTTATAGGGGCATAGTTTAACGGTAGAACGAAGGTCTCCAAAACCTTTGGCGTGGGTTCGATTCCTACTGCCCCTGCCATTAAGGATAAGCATGGCGGTCGTGGCGAAGTGGCTAACGCATCGGATTGTGGCTCCGACATTCGTGGGTTCGATTCCCATCGATCGCCCCATATATTTTTTGGGGTATAGCCAAGCGGTAAGGCAACGGACTTTGACTCCGTCATTCCTAGGTTCGAATCCTAGTACCCCAGCCATTTATTGTATGCGGACGTAGCTCAATTGGTAGAGCGTCGCCTTGCCAAGGCGAAGGTCGCGGGTTCGAGACCCGTCGTCCGCTCCATAAATCAAGCAGATTCCGGTCTCTCACCCGTACCGGGTTCACTCTCGAAGCAGAATCAACGAAGAGTAGCTCGAGTACAACTCATCTGGCTTATCTTCGAAGAAAATTCGACGTAGAGACGCCAGAGTAGCGAGACCCGTCGTCCGCTCCATAAATCAAGCAGCTTCTGGTCTCTCACCCGTACCGGGTTCACTCTCGAAGCAGAATCAACGAAGAGTAGCTCGAGTACAACTCATCTGGCTTATCTTTGAAGAAAATTCGACGTAGAGACGCCAGAGTAGCGAGACCCGTCGTCCGCTCCATCCTTATTTACATAACTGATTTAAAAACATTGTTACATCTGGAGGTATAGCCAAGTGGTAAGGCACGGGTCTGCAAAACCCTTATCCCTCGGTTCGAATCCGAGTACCTCCTCCAGCTTTAGACAGCCAGATTTTCTTCGCTGTTTTTTTATTTTGTTCGGTCTATTCATTTGCTTCTTTGCATACATATTCGATGGGGCAAAAAACAAAAAAATAGACACGATTTCTCGTGCCTTGGAAGGGAAAGGTACACAAAATACAGAAGTGGTAACTACTATATAGCATACGCATTTATCAGACTGATTATTCATACACGAAGGTCTGCAAAAAAATGCTTGACCAAATCCAAATCATATGCTATAGTATTTTTGTGATTACAGATTGGATATGCCGGTATGGCGGAATTGGCAGACGCGCGCGACTCAAAATCGTGAGGGAAACCGTGGGGGTTCAAGTCCCTCTACCGGCACCATAATCATTTAGTAAACAAGCGTTTTTTCGCTATTGAAGCGAGGGAGCGCTTTTTTTTATTTGTCGTATGGCGAAAAGTTTGACTGTAGTCTTTATTGCTTAAGCTGTGTAATAATGTTGATAAAAAGCTTTTTATGAGGAAGGCGGAGAGGTAAACAAAATGAAGTATGGTCTTTATGATAAGCCGCCGTTTGGAATATCCTTTTTGACCGCTTTGCAATGGCTAATCGTGACGTTAACTAGTACCGTTGTGGTTCCCATTGTAATCGGTGATGTGTACGGTCTAACACCAGAGCAGACCGGATTTTTTATGCAACAAACGATCTTCTATGTAGGCTTAGCTTCATTGTTACAAGTGCTGTGGGGGCATCGGTATCCCATGATGGATGGACCAGCCGGACTTTGGTGGGGAATTTATATCATCCTTGCGCAAATCGGTATTAGTCTGGGGAAAGACCCGCAAGAGACAGGCCAGGCTTTTCAACTTGGACTTATGATTGCAGGGGGTATATTTATCATTCTGGGGCTGACCAAGTGGATTGGCCGAATTCAGCAATGGTTTACTCCGATCGTAACGGGAACATATATGACTCTTTTGGCTATATCGTTAAGCAGCACATTTATTAAAGGGATGCTGGGTATCGGGTATCACCATTCTACAGAAGTTCAACCTGCCGTTGCATTGGCTTCTCTTGTGCTCGTGATGCTGGTAATGACCTTTATGCGTTTTCCTAAGATTGCGAGTTTTGCGGTACTTCTCGGGATGATCGTCGGTTGGGCAGGATACGCACTTTTGGGCTGGGCAGACCCGGTGAAGCCGACAAATCAGTGGGTTGTATGGCCATCTCTGTTGTTTTGGGGTCCGCTTCGCTGGGACGGAGGGATTGTTTTAACCAGTGTGCTTACAGGTTTTGTCCTGCTGACGAACTTGGTCACCAGCATGGTAGTGGTAGGGAGAGTGGTACGAAAGGAAGCAGACAAAGAATTACTAAATCGCGGCGGGGTTCTGACTGGCGTAAATCATCTTCTCTCGGGAGCGTCAGGTGTTGTTGGGATGATTCCCCTTTCCTTGGCTGGAGCAGTAATTGAAACGACCAAGATCGCAGCCCGCAGACCCTTTATCATCGCAATGGCTGCTATTATGATCATTGGTGCTTTGCCAACAATCTCTCATTTTATTGCGGCAATGCCTGTCCCGGTTGCTTATGCCGCCATGTTTGTGGCATACACGCAATTGCTTGGTTTTGGACTGAAGGATTATGCCCGAATAAAGTTGAACGAAAGAACAATCACCATTATTGGAAGCTCTCTTCTTGTGGGAATCGGGGTTATGTTTGTTCCTGTTCAGGCTTGGAAGGGCTTGCATCCCCTCCTGAGTTATCTGCTGGGGAATGGATTGTTGCTCGGCGTACTGGTTTCATTGTTGCTGGAACACATTGTTTTTTCCCGTAAGCCAAACGATAAAGCGAAAACGGCTCTGGAATAAGAGCCGTTTTTTAAATGATCGTGGCCTCCCCGCCGTTTACCTCCGTAAACATCCGGGCGGTTGAACCCAGTACAGTCTCCTTTTGATGAGGGGAAAGCTTGGGGTGAAAAAAGATAAACTGAATAAGATTTGTTGCTGTCTCAGAAACCATTGTTCGGGTGGAATCGACAATTGGGCTGCCAAACGCGCCTAAATCATCAGCTAATAATAGCTTATTGTTCATATGAACTTCTCTGCCGTTTAATCCGGTGTACTGGTCAGCTTCAACTCCCAGACGGCAAGTGATGTGTCCGCTGACTTTACTTTGGTCATAGATGCCAAAAGGAAGGGCATATGTAATCGACAGGAAGTTGTTTACGTCTACGGCAGAATTGATCCAATGAAAGGCATTTCCCTGTAACACTCTTCGAAGCAACGCCTCTGAGGAAGGGCGATACCGGGATGGATCAATGCCTAGCTGCTTGAATGTTTCACGCCAACCGGCAACTCCTTCGATTTTGGTGATCTCGGAAAGGGAATGCTCCAATCTTAGCGATTCAACGAATAGGTTGATCCGCCCTTGAAGCATTTTGGGGGATTCAGAAATGGATACGCCGGTGTATTGGATAACACCCAGCGTAAATTCAGGAATTCGTTCATAAACGGAAGCGTCTATTGTCACCTGCATGGAAACGTGCTCCTTTCATTGCTTTTAGAAAAAATGGGATTAATTGGCCGGGATAAATTTCTTATAGTATAGCACAAAACGAAATTAATTTTGTGAAACCCGTTATCCTTCGATACAATAGAAATAAGCTTTTGAGGAGGATGGTTATGAAGGAAGTTACAATATATACGGATGGAGCATGTTCCGGCAACCCTGGCCCGGGCGGCTGGGGAGCCGTGCTGTTTTATGGTGAACACAAGAAAGAGATGTCAGGCTCCGAAGAGAATACGACGAATAATCGCATGGAGCTTACAGCAGCTATTGAAGCGCTCAAAGTGCTGAAAGAGCCTTGTCGGGTAACCCTCTACAGTGACAGCGCCTATCTGGTAAACTGCTTTCATCAAGGATGGTACAAGGGCTGGATGAAGAATGGCTGGCGCAACAGCAAAGGACAAGCGGTAGAAAATCAGGACCTTTGGAAAGAGCTATTGCGCTTGCTGGAGATGCATCAGGTAGAGTTCGTCAAAGTGAAAGGCCACGCCGACAACGTGTGGAATAATCGCTGCGATGAACTGGCGACAGGAGCGATTAACAGATCGTGAGCGGGACAGCATACTGGCAGCAAACCAAACAAGCCATCATTGGTTACGCCAAGCAAATAGGCATTGATAAAATTGGGGTTGCTTCGGCAGATCCTTTTACCGAACTGAGAGAAAGATTGTATGCGCATCGTGAGAAGGGGTATGAGTCCGGATTTGAAGAGTCGGATATCGAAAAACGGGTTGATCCGCAGCTTTCGTTGGAAGGGGCCAAATCAATCATTGCCATTGCACTGGCTTATCCGTCGAAGCTGCCCGATCCGCCGAAATCTGCACCTGGTGCGTACAGAGGGATAATCAGCAGAGCAGCTTGGGGGATTGATTATCACCACGTACTGCGCGATAAACTGAAGCAATTGGCCGAATTCATCCAGCAATTGGAGCCTGGTGTACGGATAGAATCGATGGTTGATACAGGGGCGCTGTCTGACCGAGCCGTGGCTGAGAGAGCAGGTCTTGGCTGGGTTGGCAAAAACTGCTCTTTAATTACGCCGGAATTCGGCTCCTGGGTATATCTCGGAGAACTCTTGACCAACTTGCCGCTTCCGCCAGATCAACCGATTGAGGATCAGTGCGGAGACTGTCATTTATGCATAGAAGTCTGCCCTACGGGAGCTATTGTGCAAGGCGGGCAATTGAACGCTCAAAAATGTGTTGCCTATCTGACTCAAGTGAAAAATTTTATCCCTGACGAATATCGGGCCAAAATTGGCAATCGTTTATATGGCTGCGACACTTGCCAGACCATTTGCCCGAAGAATAAAGGCAAGAACTTCACTCATCATCAAGAACTGCAACCTGATCCGGAATTGGCGAAGCCGTTATTAATTCCGTTGCTTACAATCGGCAATAAGGAGTTCAAAGAGAAGTTTGGAATTACCGCCAGCGCTTGGCGCGGAAAGAAGCCGATTCAACGGAATGCTATTCTTGCCCTGGCTCATTTTAAAGATCACAGCGCCGTACCCGAATTAGCCAAGCTGCTTAACAATGATCCTCGTCCAGTCATTCGCGGGACGGCTGCCTGGGCGCTTGGCAAAATTGGCGGTGAACAAGCCCGAAGCTTTTTGGAGAAGGCTAAACAAAACGAGACAGAGGCGGAAGTCCTTTCCGAAATTGACAAGGGACTTACCATGATACGGGAAAGGGAGGAGAATCAATCATGAAGGTGGAAACGATTTGGTACACGATGATGGAATCACCGATTGGACCTTTGCTTCTTGCTGCAACCGACAAGGGTATATGTTTCATTGAGTTTGGAGCGGAAGAGACATCGCTAGCCGGTTTACAGCACTGGTGCCGGAAGCGGCAGATATCATCCAGCCCGGTGCAAGATGACGGAAAACTGGCTGAAGCAAAGAAGCAGTTGGAAGAGTACTTCGCGGGAAAACGACAATCATTTACCGTTACGCTTGATTTGCACGGAACCCCGTTTCAAAAAACGGTTTGGCAGCAGCTGACTCAAATTCCTTTTGGGGAAGTCCGCAGTTATAAAGATGTCGCCATTGCTATTGGCGCAAGCAAAGCAGTAAGGGCAATCGGGGGTGCCAACAATCAAAACCCCATCCCGATTATTATCCCTTGTCATCGCGTCATCGGGTCAAACAAAGCACTGGTTGGCTATGGCGGAGGGATTTGGATCAAAGAACATCTGCTTACTCATGAAGGAATATTTGATCCGGTCACCAAGAGCATTGTCTCATGAATAGCTCATAAAGCACATGAATGACAAGATTCCCCCATATAATGTGATGGCGGCAGGTAGAATCGCCGGAATGGGCAAAATTCATTTTAACAAGGAGGGGAGAATCGTGAATCATTCGTGGAAGGCTTATGCGAAAGAGTATGTGGAGAAGCTTAACCAGACGTATCTGGATGGTAAACTGGAACGGCTGGTACGATATTTTTCGGATGAGTCCGCTATTAAGCATGAGATTGCGAGATGGGCCAGAGAAAGGAAGATGTTTGCAGAGCGGGGCATCCATCCGCTCGTTTCCAAAATAGAAGTTGTTCCTTTAAAACATGTAGACCTTCAAGAAGCTGAAGTGGAGGCGATGCTTTCCATTCACCAGCAGATGTATTACATGCAAGGGGAAGCAACTTTTAAGCAAGAAAACCGGAGAATTCAGATGGTTCGGATGAGACCGGACAAATACGGTTGGTCATTTATTCGGCCATGGGGTTGGTATTTTCAAAAAGAGAATTTAGCAGCTCATTCAAAAGAAAACGAAGACGAGGGCAAGACTGACGATCCAGTTACTGCTCCAGACTTAGCGGTGCCACAAGAGGCCGATGCTCAAGAAACTGAAACGGTGCCACAAGAAGCCAAGGCTCCACAAGAAACTGAGCAGACGGCCACGCGCCGCTACTACAATCGCCATAAAGCAGTTGAATATGCGGAAACTTATTGGAACCACCCCAATCCGGCGTTTCGGACGTTTGAGGTAGACTGCACCAACTTTGTTTCCCAATGCCTGTATGCGGGCGGTATCCCGATGGTATTTACCAGCAACCGGGGCACAGGCTGGTGGTACAAAGGCTCAAGTTGGAGTTACAGTTGGGCGGTGGCTAACAGCCTGTATTTGCTGCTCGGATCGGGAAAAGCGCCGTTTTACGCCAAAAAAGTACATTCTCCGGCAGAATTGCAGATTGGTGATGTGATTTGCTACGATTTTGACGGGGATGGACGCTGGCAACATAATACGTTTGTCGTGGCTAAAGACTCTCAGGGTATGCCGCTCGTTAACGCCCGCACCACCGACAGTCGTCACCGTTACTGGGAGTACAAGGACTCCAGCGCTTACACGGATCGTATTCAATACTCATTTTTCCATATTTATGGTAAGATCTCTGAACCAATATAAAGCCAGTTCCTGATGGGCTGGTTTTTTCTCTATGCTCGCCAATCTTCGCTTTCATTTGTATAATAAATACTTGAGTATGTTAGAAGGGATCGTTCCAATGCCGTTACATATCGTCTTACATGAACCATTGATTCCAGCCAATACGGGAAATATCGCTCGTACCTGTGCAGCGACAGGGACTCATTTGCATCTGATTCACCCACTGGGATTTTCAACAGAAGACCGTTATTTGAAGCGGGCCGGTCTTGATTACTGGCACGCGGTAACCATTCATCATTACGATAGCTTTGAGCATTTTGTTGAAAAAAACCAAAACGGCGGCAGCTTTTATTTTGTGGAGACGTCAGGAAGCAAGCTGTACACGGACGTTTCATTTCAAGACGGGGATTATATCATTCTGGGGAAGGAAACTTCTGGATTGCCGCAAGAGATCCTGAACCAATACCCCGGACAAGTCATCCGGATACCAATGGGTGGAGCGACGCGATCGATAAATTTGTCAAACTGTGCAGCGATTGTAGTGTTTGAAGGGCTTCGCCAAATCGGGTTTCCCGGTCTGGATTAAATTCGTGTTAGCTGCCAAGCCCCGAACACTGTGGTCGGTCCGACAAAGAAGGAGTGTAATCATGTCAAAGCCAAATACCATCCTGTTCGATCTGGACGGGACGCTGTTAGGGATGAGAACTGAGGAGTTTGTTCAGCAATACGTTCGGGAAATTGCCAAGTTTCTTGGAGATCGTTTTGACACCAAGCAGATTGTCAAATCGATTTTTGAGGCAACCAAAGCAATGATTATGAGCCGAGAGCCTGATAAGACCAATGAAGAAGTATTCACCGAGCATTTTCTTAACGAAACCGGATTGGAACAAGAAGAGATTTGGCCGATTTTTGATCAGTTTTACAAGGAAGTGTTCCCTACCTTATCCCATCTGACCTATCCGTCACCACTTGCCAAAAGAATTGTGGAAGCGGCTAAAGAGGCAGGATATCGGGTAGTGGTCGCAACCAATCCGGTATTTCCGAAGGACGCGATTGTCAGCCGGCTTGCTTGGATTGAGCTAAGCCCGGAAGATTTTGAACTGGTTACGGTCTACGAAGAATCCCATTTTACCAAGCCGAACTTAGAGTATTTTCAGGAGATTTGCGAAAAACTTTCTGTTGCCCCAACTGAGTGCATCATGATCGGCAATCACATGCAAGAGGATATGGTGGCAAGCAAGCTTGGCATGAAGACATTTCTGGTGACCGATTACATGGAGAATCGCGGAGAACCGGTTTATCCGGTGGATCAGCAAGGCACATTGGAAGAGCTTCATCAGCAGTTGGTGAGCCGAAGCGGCATTTTCTCTTAAGAGAAACACAACTTGAGCGGGGGCATAGCGGAGACATAATCCGTTATCCATCGAAAAAAGGCAGGGAGCCGACAATCGCTTCCTGCCTTTTTACCTGTATGTAGCTATCCTTCAATAACAAAGGCGTTCACCGGAGCGTTATGCTGTGGCGAATGCCTTTTTCATTACAGATTCCAAGTTTTATCCTCGTTGTATCCAGCGGTCAGGATGGCGAACAGGAAGCAGCCGAATACCAACGCAACGATGAATGTACCCATAAGGATAACTCCTTTCGCTACATATTATTTTCATTATATCGTAGTATTCTTTGTTTGAAAACAGCGTATACGGAGGCATTTTGTGAACGAGTTGTGAAGAAGAGACAGATCTTTTCTTTTATAGAAGCAACATGTTTCCCACTTTCGCATAAATATGAAAAAAAGGGAAACATCCTTGAAGCCCTTTTTACGAATGCTGGTTCCTTACAAGTCATATACATGGAAGTACATTGTTGAACGATCCTGAAGAATGGGCGGAAGAGGGAGGAGTGACATGATGGATATTTTGAAACGAATCGCTGAGTACCGGGCCCGTGAAGAGAAACTGACGTGGAGAGGCACGTTTGCCGAGTATCTCGAGCTTGTACGTAAAAACCCCATGATTGCGCAAACGGCGCATTCTCGTGTTTATAACATGATTAAAAGCGCGGGTATTGAAGAAAATGAGGATGGAACACGCTCTTATAAGTTCTTTAGTCACGAGATTTATGGTCTGGATCGCGCAATTGAACGTCTTGTAGAGGAGTATTTTCACTCGGCTGCGAGACGGCTGGATGTACGAAAACGCATTTTGCTGTTAATGGGCCCTGTCAGCGGAGGGAAATCAACCATTGTAACCATGTTAAAACGGGGGCTTGAAGATTATTCACGCACAGATGAGGGAGCCGTTTACGCATTGGACGGATGTCCGATGCATGAAGAGCCGTTGCATCTGATCCCTCGTGATCTTCGGCCTGAAATTGAGGCGGAACTGGGCATAAAGATTGAAGGAGAACTGACACCTTATAACCGGATGAGGCTGGAAACAGAGTATGGCGGACGAATTGAAGACTTCCCGGTACGGCGTATTCTTTTCTCTGAGGCACAACGGACAGGGATTGGCACATTCAGCCCGTCTGATCCGAAATCACAGGATATTGCTGACTTAACCGGAAGCATCGATTTCTCTACAATCACGAAATATGGTTCCGAATCAGATCCACGGGCGTACCGTTTTGATGGCGAGTTAAACAAAGCCAACCGTGGATTAATGGAGTTTCAGGAAATGCTGAAGTGCGACGAAAAATTCCTCTGGCATTTGCTTTCGCTTACCCAGGAAGGCAATTTCAAAGCAGGCCGCTTCGCTTTAATATCGGCAGATGAACTGATTATTGCGCATACCAACGAAGCAGAGTATAAGTCGTTCATTGCCAATAAGAAAAATGAAGCCCTGCAGTCGCGGATTATCGTCATGCCTATCCCTTATAATCTAAAAGTAAGTGATGAAGAAAAAATCTATTCCAAGTTAATTAAACAGTCTGACTTGGGCCATGTTCATATAGCGCCGCATTCTTTGCGTGCGGCAGCGATTTTCTCCATTCTTACCCGTCTCAAAGAGTCCAAGAAGCAAGGTGCCGACCTTTTGAAAAAGATGAGGCTGTATGACGGCGAAATCGTGGAAGGCTTCAAGGGTACTGACCTGGAAGAATTGCGTAACGAGCATCCCGATGAAGGTATGTCGGGAATTGATCCGCGCCACGTAATTAACCGAATTTCGAGTGCGTTTATCCGTCGGGATACGGAGTGCATCAACGCTTTGGATATTTTGCGGGCCCTCAAGGACGGCTTGGATGTCCATCCTTCCATTACCAAGGAACAGCGGGACCGCTATCTTAACTTTATCTCGCTTGCCCGCAAGGAATACGACGAGCTGGCTAAGAAAGAAGTGCAAAAAGCGTTTGTCTACAGCTACGAAGAATCAGCCAAAACGATGATGGACAATTACCTGGACAACGTGGAAGCGTATTGCAACATGCAGAAAATGCGCGACCCGATTACCGGTGAAGAGATGGATCCGGATGAACGACTGATGCGCTCGATTGAAGAGCAAATCGGCATCTCGGAAAACGCCAAGAGAGCGTTTAGGGAAGAGATTTTGATCCGTATCTCCGCTTACGCCCGCAAAGGCAAGCGATTTGACTACAGCACGCATGACCGCCTGCGCGAGGCGATTGAGAAGAAACTGTTCGCCGACCTGAAAGATGTGGTGAAAATTACCACCTCGACCAAAACTCCCGACGAACATCAATTGAAGAAAATTAACGAAGTAACCAAGCGACTAATCGAAGAACACAACTACTGCCCGATTTGCGCTAATGAACTGCTCCGTTATGTGGGAAGCTTATTAAACCGATAAGGGGGGAGGTTCTATGGAGGATTCGTCATCTTTTGTCGTCTCCAAAGAAGATTGGTCGCTCCACCGCAAAGGGTATCAAGATCAGAACCGCCACCAGGAAAAAGTGAAAGAAGCCATCAAGAAAAACCTGCCTGACTTGGTAAGCGAAGAAAGCATCATTATGTCAAACGGCAGGGAAGTTGTAAAGATACCGATTCGCTCACTTGACGAGTATCGTTTCCGCTATAATTTTCAAAAAGGTCAGCACGCTGGCCAGGGCAAAGGGAATTCCAAAGTAGGCGACGTCATCGCCAAAGACCAAGATCCGGCACAGGGACCGGGCAAGGGACAGGGAGCGGGCGATCAGCCGGGAGTCGATTTCTTCGAAGCGGAAATCAGCGTAGAAGAGCTGGAAGAGATGCTCTTTGCGGAACTGGAGCTGCCCAATCTCCAGCAAAAAGACGAAGACAACATCGTGATAGAAGAGACACGGTTTAACGATGTACGCAAAAAAGGCCTGATGGGCAATATCGATAAAAAACGGACGCTGCTGGCCGCCATTCGGCGTAATGCCATGGAAGGCTATAGCGATCTGGAACTGGGCATCAGCAATGAAGACCTGCGCTTCAAGACTTGGGAAGATATTATCAAGCCCCACTCCAATGCGGTCATCATTGCCATGATGGATACTTCCGGTTCCATGGGAATTTTTGAAAAGTATATCGCCCGCAGTTTTTTCTTCTGGATGCTTCGTTTTTTGCGCACCAAGTATGAAAAGGTGGAGATCGTCTTTATCGCCCACCACACGGAGGCGAAGGAAGTAACGGAGGATGCTTTCTTCTCCAAAGGGGAAAGCGGGGGCACCATCTGCTCCTCCGCCTATCGCAAAGCGCTGGAGATCATCGACCAACGTTACCCGCCGTCACAGTATAATATTTATCCGTTCCACTTCTCGGACGGAGATAATCTCACCTCCGACAACGAGCGCTGCGTAAAGTACGTGAAGGAACTGATGGAGCGCTGCAACATGTTTGGCTACGGAGAAGTGAACCAGTACAACAGGCACTCTACCCTGATGTCCGCCTACCGGCATATCAGGGAACCCAAGTTCATGCACTGCGTAATCCGGGAGAAGGGCGAAGTGTATAAGGCGCTGAGGACGTTTTTTGGGAAGAAAGAAGCGTTGACGTAATTTATAAAATATTATGATTGGCCGCTTTGTCATAAATGGCAGGGCGGCTTTCTTGGTAAATCGGAAAGTATATAAGTTTCTGATTTACATAAGAAAAACTACGGCTCTGCTGTTGTCCAAAGGCTTGGCAAGCGCCGAGTTTTTCTAAAAAAAGATAAGAATTTATAATTCCACATGCTAGGTGGTGTGAGAGGTCGGGGGTTAGTCACCCCCTCCTACTCGATTATGTACCCATATATTACCTTAGCTAATTCCAATCGGGAAATCTGGCAGCAACCATAAGCCAATATTTCCCGACTGATGGAAATCAAACTCTTAATTGGCCCAGGAGTTCGAATGTTTAAATCCTTCATTTTCTCAAAAAATTTTTGATCCTTTGATACATCAATTTGTTTTTTAATAGAGCCTTTTGCAGATTTCTGACCCGTTGCACTACAAGGGTTTGCGAACATAAAAAAAGGACTTCACCCCAAAAAGGAGAAGTTTTCAAGCGATCAACACGAAAACTCCGAGGAAGGTGAAGTCACTTTGTATATTCTCCAACAATCGTTATTTTCCTTTGAAGAACTGCAAAAACTTGAGTCAAAAGAACGCTTACCCCTATTCTTTTCTGTATTAGATCTGCGTCCGTATGCCAAAGGATTAAGAAGTCCTTCGCCCCGAGGCGCAAAGGGGCACTGTCGGGAGGCGCTCTTGCGTGCCCTATTAGTGGCTCCTTTAGAAGGAATATCTGAGTTTACTGACCTCCATCTAAGACTTGCCAATGATTTGCGTTTTCGTTACCAATGTGGCTTTCCTTTGGATCAACCTGCACCATCGATTTCCACATTGAGTCGTACCTTTCAACAGATAACGGAGAAGGGGATTGCCGAAAAGCTGTTTTACGATTTGGTCAAACAGTGTCGGGCAGAAGGAATCATCTCGGGAGCAACCGTTGCCATTGACAGCACAGCGATTGATGCGTATGAGAAAAAGCAACCAAAGTCACGGTCCCAAGGTACAGGAAACGCCACATGGGGAGCCAAGTTCGATTCCTTTGGCAATAAAATCACGTGGTTCGGTTACAAAATTCACCTGGCTGTAGACACAGATAGCGAATTGCCTGTTGCTGTGGAAGTCAGATGTATCGTTATTTGCAAGCCCGGATCCAAAAGCTGCATAGCAATAAATTATGAGAAACCAAAAGGTGGCCCTCTAGCGTATAACCCGCTGTAAGGGCCATTTTTATTTTGTAATGTATTTTCGTTTAATAAAGTCATTTAACACATCCGGACTCATAGGTTCTTTTACACCGTCTGTCCTTACATAAACATCCTTACCAACAAAATATATAGTCGTTTTATCGACGGGTGGCGGTATAACCATCCCGATCCTGGCTTACTTGCAGGCAGGCTGTCGAATACCTGAAGCATGAATACATACACAAGGCTCTGCTTGCATTTAAGCCAGCAGAGCCTTCTAGGCAATTCGTTGCTTACTTTTTTGGGTCTTATTATTTTTTGTATCCGCCGAGTTGGAAAGTGCTCGTGTTTGAAGCTTTTTCCTTCATTTTTTCAAGCACAGCTTCAGATTTATATTTTTTCCCTTCTTCAAGATCCAATATTGCTGCAGCCCTTTCACTAAGGTAGACAACTTCCTTTTTATCATCTTCTGTTAGAAAAATTCCTCCACCCTGGAATTCAAAGTAGCGGATTTCTGATCCTTGTTTCATTTCCTTCTTGAGCGACTTTAAGACTTTAAATAAGTTTTTGCTTTTGTTAATACCCCCCATGAGAACCGGTTCACTTTCCGTCGCAATGATGATTCCTTCTGCTTCTTCACCATTCATCATAAACGATAATTTTTCTTCACTAGGGGTTAGTATTTCTGAAATATTTGTGCCGTCAAATTCAGTAATAACATTTGCAGATTTAATATGGTACATATCAATAGAGAAATCAGATAATTTTAAATCAGAAATCACTTTCTTTTCTTTTGAACTTAACATTTTTGACTTAGATTCTTGTGATTGTTTGTAATCTCGTAATGCTTTTTCCCTACCTGATTCTGAATCAGCGAATGAGACAGCGCTAAAGCATAAAGCTAAAGCAACAACTGGTACTAATACTTTGTAAACTTTCATCATGTAGCCCTCCCTTAATTAAAATTGTAAACAGATCCAAACCATTCTTGGGTCGAACTATCTTCAAACGAAGAATACTTCATTTGATAGTGGTCTCCTTCCCAAGGATCCATGTATTCAATGTAGTCAGTGGATCCATCATCATAACCATCAATAACAACAGCATGACCACCACCACTAGACCAAGCTATTCCGGCAATTATAGGTTGCTCATCTGTTGCAATTTCTGTCTTTACCCTTGAAAAAGTGAAGGATCCATCAGTTTTTGTAGAGGCTTCTAACCCCCAATTTTCTACCGCTTCTTCGATCTCATCTAGGGTAGCAGGCTCATTGACAATATCACCTTTTACACTTTCGACTACTTCATTTTGACTAACGCCGCCTATTTCAAAATGTCTTAATACAGAGACAGAAGAAGCTGCCCAGCACCATTGAGATTTAGATTGTAAAACATCAGGAACCCCTAAAGAATCTGAATCTGGTATGGCAAAAACACTCGTTGGGGAGGTTCCGAAAGTAAATATCCCCAATAATGAAGCGCATAATAGTGAATAGGTGACTCTCTTTATGCAAATTACCCCTTTACTGTAAGATTTATACATCTACAGTTTATAGTGGTATTTTTGATAATTGTGTCGAAATTTCGTGTTCGCAAAAAATTCACACTTGAAAAGTCGTATTTTTTTCTAAGATCTGCATATATTTATATGTTTAATTTGGCAAAAATAATCAGGAGTAAGGACAAATTTATCTGTAAATTTACACCTATAGTTCTGACGATATATGTGATTGCTTCGTTACACTTGAGGTGAAAAGTGATGCTTGTGATTACCAACTTTTCCGAAAGCCACAGAAGAGTAACAACAATTGATGCGTTTAGTGTAAAGACAGGGCGTTCGGGGATATGCCATTTATCTGATCTTGGCCGTGCTGTCGAATCAGAAATACATTAAGTGGACTCATTGGAGCCGGAGCAAATCGTATTGTTGTACAGAACCCGTTGATTATTGATTAGACTCAGGCTGAATGTGTTACTTCATAGGTATAATTTTAATTTGAGTAGGGCATAATAATAATTTGGGGTAGATCATCAAGAGTTATACCAATACAACCGCCACTCGACCTTGATGAGTGCCTACCGCCACATCAAGGAGCCGAAGTTCATGCACTGCGTGATCCGGGAGAAGGGCGAAGTGTATAAGGCGCTGAGGACGTTTTTTGGGAAGAAGGAAATGGTGACGTAGGACAGACGGTTTCCGTTGTAGGTGCTTTTTGGAGTTCCTTACCTTGCTCCTGTGGCTCCTTTTGTATGGGAAGTTCAAAACGATTTAAACAACCGGACTTCCAAACGCCGTCACTTCCTCCAAAGGGGATAAATCCTGATGAAATCTGGTTTTGGTGAAGATATGTACCGCCAAGATTTTAAGCAATTTGAAAAGGTAAAAGATCAAGGGAAAAAGGTTGCCTGGCAGTTTCGGCAACCTTTTCTTTTTCTTACGCTTTTAAACCAGGATAATGGTCAGGTACACGCCCTCCGATAACGCTCATAATACGACTGGCGGCAATTTTTAGTTTCTCCCCACAATATGCAACATGCTCCTCATCCAATTGAGACGAAAATCCCATACAGGCAACTACCATGTGGATGGTTCCATCATGGTCAAAAATAGGCGCAGCGATTCCGTAGACGCCTGGGGTATGCTCTTCATTACTCACAGCATAGCCCTTCTGTCTGACCTCTTCCAAACTCTCCTTGAACTTTTCAATATCTGTAATTGTTTTTTCTGTAAATTTTTTGAATTTAGCCTTCCCAATAATCTCGTCCGCTTTATCTTTCTCTGTATAGGCCAGGAAGCATTTTCCGAATGACGCGCTTGTAATGGGGAAATGCTGTCCTAACTTCACGGAAACATGAACGGGAAGATCAGGCTGATCCAGTTCTTCTTTGGCTACGTACATTAAGCGATCATTGGAGATCGGTTCAAGGAGAACACTGGTCTGTCTGGTTTGTTCACATAGCCACTTCAGGTGGGGCTTGGCAAGGGTCAGGTAATTATTAAATTCGGAAGCTCTGGTACCCAAAATAATGAGATAGGAGCCAAGGGTGTATTCTTTTGTTTTTTCATCATATGTGACATATCGGGATTGAGCGAGTACTTTTAAAATCCGATGGCAGCTGCTTTTGTTTATTGATAAATTTTTGGAAATTTGTGATAGCGTACGTTCTTTATTTCTGTATCGGCTTAAATATTCCAAGATTCGTATCGCCGATTCAAGGGCGGGAACCTCAGATTTCTCTTTTTCGTTGCTTTTTTCCATAATGGTCTCCTATATCAGAAAATTCCAATTTGCTTACATGGATTGGATTGAAATTTACCCTATTATAGGGGATTCCATATTGCCGTGTCAAAACTTGTTGCGAATAGTCTGAAAACACATGTTCTCCGAGGTTCATCTCCTTTGCTCATCTCCTTAATTTTTTTAATATTGACCATTTTGTAAAAATAATTGTATCATTGTTCCATAAGAGGTATTAGTGTACCGTATACGGAACGATTAAAGTGATTGAAAAAACTTTTTCCAAAGAAACGTAGGGCGTGATTGAGGGAGGTAAAAGATGGGGAATGCAGTCATTATTGATTCAGTTCGGACAGCAGTGGGCCGAATAGGGGGAAGTCTAAAGGACGTGGCTGTGGATTTTCTCGCCGCGAAAGTTATTCAAGAAATCGTGACTCGCACCGGAATAGAAAAAGAAATGATCGATGAAGTTATTATGGGACAGACCAAACAAAGCACCGATGCCCCCAATCTGGCCCGATTGGCTTTATTGCGAGCCGGACTTCCCGTAGAAATACCGGGGTATACGGTTCATAGACAGTGCGGCTCAGGGTTGCAGGCGATCAACAATGCGGCCCAACAAATCATGAGCGGGCTGGCGGATGTCATTATCGCCGGAGGTGCAGAGTCAATGAGCACTGCTCCTTATTACATCAGGAATGCACGCTATGGAATCGGGGCAGGTAATGGTCTGCTTTTAGATCCCAATACAGAAAGTCAGCCCCGCTCTCAGCCCATAGAAGTCTATGGAGATCTCACCATGGGATTAACAGCGGAAAATTTGGCGGAACAGTATGGCATCTCAAGGGAAGAACAGGACGAGTTCTCGTTCCGCAGTCAGGAACTTGCAAATCGAGCCATCCAGGAAGGGCGATTTCGCCAGGAAATTGTTCCATATGAAATCACGCAGCGCAAAGAAGGAAAGGTATTTGAAACAGATGAGCATCCTCGCCTAACAAGCATGGAACAGTTAAGCGCTTTAAAACCCGTATTCAAAAAAAATGGAACGGTCACCGCAGGGAATAGCTGCGGGCGAAATGATGGAGCATCCGCCCTTTTGATCATGTCGGAAGAAGCGGCCCAAAGATATGGATTGAAACCAAAAGCCAAAATCATCGCGCAAGCGGTTTCTGGCGTTTCTCCGGAAATTATGGGGATTGGCCCGGTAGAAGCAACGAAAAAAGCTCTGTCAAGAGCCGGATTATCTCTTCAGCAAGTGGGGCTGATCGAATTAAACGAAGCTTTCGCAGCCCAAGCGCTTGCCGTAATCAAAGCACTCAACTTGGATATAAAGAAAGTCAACGTCAATGGTGGAGCCATCGCACTTGGCCATCCGCTGGGAGCAACAGGCGCCATTCTGATGACAAAGCTTCTTCACGAAATGGAGAGAAGAGAAGAAAAGTACGGATTAGTCACACTCTGTATTGGCGGAGGACAAGGAATTACAACGATCGTAGAAAATTGCCGGTAGAAAAGAGGGAGTTGCCATGATCAATCATATTGCGGTGATTGGCGGCGGTACGATGGGAAGAGGAATTGCCTACAGCGCTGCATTGGCCGGATTTCATGTAACCCTGCAGGATATATCGGAAGAGGCCATTCAACAGGCGAAAGGATATATTGAAACTCTGTTACAGAAAAGCGTGGAAAAAGGATTCATTCGGCCAGAAGAACAGGAGATGGCAATCAAACATCTCTCTTATACCGCTAAGTTGCGGGAAGCAGTAGAAGAGGCGGATTTGGCAATCGAAGCGGTATTAGAAATTATGGAACTAAAAATCAATGTTTTTCAGCAATTGGATGAATGGGCACCGGCACATGCCATTCTGGCAACCAACACATCGACGATGAGCCCGACAGAAATTGCCGCCTCTACCAAAAGACCACAGCAATGTATAGCCATGCACTTCTTTAATCCGGTTCATCGAATGAAACTGGTTGAGATTATCCGCGGTTTGGATACATCTGATTCTACGGTTGAGACGGTGAAGCAGGTAGCGAAAAGAATGGGCAAAGAAACAGTGGAAGTGAATGAGTTTCCCGGTTTTGTGACAAGCCGCATGAACTGTCTCATTGGCAATGAAGCGATGAACATGCTGATGGAAGGAGTCGCGTCTGCCGAGGACATTGATAAGGCTATCAAACTCGGGTTAAATCATCCGATGGGCCCGCTTGAATTGGCTGATCTCGTTGGATTGGACAGCCGGTTGCGAAATATGGAATACCTGTATCACCATTTGGGAGAAAAATATCGTCCATCCCCGCTTTTGGTGAAATATGTGAAAGCAGGGCGGTTAGGCAGAAAATCGGGTCGCGGATTTTTTGATTACTCCACTAGAGAAGAAGGGAAGTGAATACCCGATGAATTTCGAGTTGTCAGAAGATATAAAATTCTTGAAACAAAGCATCCGGGAATTTATTGATAGCGAAGTGGAACCGGTTGCAATGGAGATTGAAGAGAAGGACGAAATTCCGGAAAGAATCATGCAGATGTCCAAGGAAATGGGATTGTTCGGCTTGAGTATTCCGGAAGAATATGGCGGAACGGGCATCGGAATGGTGGGAAAATGCGCCATTTACGAGGAGCTGGGGAGAACTCACAACGGCTATACAACGGTGATCGGTGCCCATACCGGCATTGGAACCGTCGGGATTGTGGAGATGGGCAATGAAGAGCAAAAGAAAAAGTATTTACCGCCAATGGCTCGAGGTGAAATGATCGGTGCGTTTGCACTGACAGAACCAAGCGCAGGGTCGCATGCAACCAATCTGAAAACGACCGCAGTGAAAAAAGGGGACAGGTATATCCTCAACGGAATCAAACACTATATCACCAATGCTCCGATTGCCGACGTTTTCACTGTTATGGCCGTAACAGACCCTTCTAAGGGAGCGAAAGGCATCACCTCTTTTATCGTAGAAAAGGACTTCCCGGGGATAACCATCGGCAAAAATGAAAGGAAGATGGGGTTGCGCGGTTCCCACTCCGCAGAAGTTTATTTTGAAGATTGCGAGGTTCCAGTCGAAAACGTGTTAGGTCAAGAAGGGCAAGGATATGTAAACGCTTTACGAATCCTCGCGAACGGAAGAGCGGGGCTTGCTGCCCGAAATCTGGGTTCTTGCGAAAAACTGTTGGAAATGTCGTTAGAACATGCCCATACCAGAATCCAGTTTGGCAAGCCGATTTTCGAACAACAGATCATCCAGCATTATCTGGCTGAAATGGCATTAGATGTGGAGACCCTTCGTGCCATGACCTATCGGGTGGCGTGGATGGTAGACCAAAAGATGAAGATTATTAAGGAAGCTGCCATGGTGAAATTGCTTGGCTCGGAGATTTATAATCGCGTAGCGGATAAAGCGGTTCAGATCCACGGAGGCATTGGATACATCGCTGAATTCCCCGTAGAACGTTTTTATCGGGACGCCAGAATCACCAAGATATATGAAGGAACCTCAGAGATTCAGAAAAATATTATCGCTTCTCAATTGCATCAGGCGTACATGAAATAAAAAAGAGAGGAAGCTGAGTATGGATTTTAAGCTATCGAGTGAACTGCAGCAGATGAAAGCAATGGTCAGAGATTTTGTTGAACATGAGGTGGAACCTTACGCCCAACAAATTGAGGAAGAAGATGCAATCCCCGCTCATCTGATTGAAAAGGCGAAAGAGTTAGGTTTGTTTGGAATCAGTATCCCTGAAAAATACGGCGGCATCGGACTTTCGACCGTGGACAAAGCGATCGTTCTCGAGCAGTTAGGCAGGACGCACAATGGATTTGTCTCGTTGATTTCGGCACACACGGGAATTGGCAGCACCGGACTGGTCAAGCTCGCATCAGAGGAACTTAAAGCAAAATATTTGCCTGACATGGCAGCCGGGAGAAAAATTGCCGCATTTGCCTTGTCCGAACCGGGGGCGGGGTCGGACGCGACCAATCTGTCGACAAAGGCCGAGAAAAAGGGTGACAAATGGATTCTTAACGGAATGAAGCACTTTATTACCAACGGGCCGATTGCGGATGTGTTTACGGTCTTTGCCGTAACGGATAAAGAGAAGCGGGCCAAGGGCGGCATTACCGCATTTTTGGTCGAAAAGAACTTCCCTGGGTTAATCATCGGCAAGGTCGATAAGAAAATGGGTTTAAAAGGTTCTTATACATCCCAGATTATTTTTGAAGATTGCGAAGTCCCGGATGAAAACGTGATTGGGGATGTGGGACACGGGTACTCTTCCGCTCTTCGCATTCTCGGTGAGGGCCGTGTCGCATTGGCCGCCCGTGCGGTAGGCTCCTGTGACAAGTTGATTGAGATGTCTACACGTTACGCGAAAGAGCGGATCCAATTTGGAAAGCCGATTGCGGCAAATCAAGGAGTGCAGTGGATGCTTGCCGAAATGGCGACCGAGACGGAAGCCGCACGGGCTTTAACCTACAGGGCAGCATGGATGATTGATGAAGGAAAGAAAACAATTAAAGAAGCATCCATGGCAAAATTATTCGCTTCTGAAGTATTCAATAAAGTAGCTGACAAGGCAGTCCAAATCCATGGCGGAATGGGCTATGTTTCCGACTATCCGATTGAACGATTCTATCGCGACGCGCGAATTACCAAAATCTATGAAGGCACAAATGAGATACAAAAGATCATTATCGCCCAACGCATGCTGGAGGAAGTGTAAACCATCGTTACGGCAAACTTGAATAGATGACGAACGATAAGGGAGAGATGAGAAGATGATCAATTTTAGCTTAACGGAAGAGCAGCGCGAGTTTCAAAAATTGGCCCGGGATTTTGCCAGAAATGAAATTAGACCCGTGGCTCACATTTATGATGAAACAGAAGAAATGCCGTGGGAGATCATCAAGAAGGCCGCCAAACTGGGACTTACCTCCTACCGTTATCCTGAGGAATACGGTGGACTGGGGATTAATGATCCGATTACGTCCATGATCATAATCGAAGAGCTTGCCTGGGGATGTGCCGGTATTACGATCGCCATTAACGGAACCGGTCTGGCGGCAACGGCCATCATGGTTGCCGGAACGGAAGAACAGAAGAAGAAATACATTCCCATGTTTTGTGACCCGGATCATCCGAGACTGGGGGCAATGGGATTGACCGAACCGGGAGCCGGATCTGACGTGGCTGCGATGGCGACGACAGCTGTAAGGGATGGGAATGAATATGTGCTGAATGGAACCAAGCAATTTATTACCAACGGAGGAATTGCCGATGTCCATGTGATCTTTGCACAGACAGATAAATCTAAGGGTTGGGATGGCATCGCGGCTTTCGTTGTCGAAAAAGGAAATCCGGGATTGAAAATGGGGAAAAAAGAAAAGAAACTGGGAGTTCGTGCCTCTCATACTGCCCAAGTGATTTTAGAGGATTGCCGAATTCCACTTGAAAACAGACTGGGGGGAGAACCAGGGTCGCCTGGCTATATCTCCGGATTGGCGGCGCTCAAAATGCTGGAAGCTACCCGCCCGGCTGTTGGTGCCGCTGCCTTAGGGATCGCAAGGGCTGCCTATGAATACGCGCTGGGATATGCCAGGGAACGAAAGCAGTTTGGTGTACCGATCATTAACCAGCAAGCGATTGGATTTAAGCTGGCCGACATGGCAACAGAAATTGAGGCTGCCCGGTTGCTTATCTGGAAAGCGGCCTGGATGGCGAAAAACAACCTGCCTTATCGCAGGGGAGAAGGAAGCATGGCGAAGTTGTACGCTGGCGACGTAGCGGTGAAAGCTTCCCTGGAAGCGATCCAAATTCTGGGGGGATATGGATACACCAAGGAATATCCGGTAGAGAAGTTTTTGCGTGATGCCAAAATTTATCAGATATGGGAAGGTACGGCGGAAATTCAGCGGCTTGTCATTTCACGGCAGCTAGGGAAAAACGGGTAAGGAGGTCAAACGATGAGCAGACCTTGGCACAAGTTTTATCCGGAAGGGGCGCCTTATCACATTGAACTTCCCTTGATGTCATTGTATGAACTGCTAAAGCAGTCGGAAGAAGATTACCCAGAGCTTACGGCAATCATCGACGGGGACCGGGAGCTTACCTATTCACAGCTTAGAAATGCTGTGGACCGGTTCGCGACGGGGCTTTTCAGGCGCGGATTTCGTAAGGGTGATCGGCTTGGGCTCATGCTGCCAAATGGACTGGAATATGTGATTGCTTACTATGCGGTTCAGCGCTTGGGTGGAATTGTGGTGCAGATCAATCCGATGTATCAGCTTTCGGAATTATCCTTTATTCTTAACGATTCCGAAACAGAGTGGGTGGTTTGTGAGCCAGAGCAGCAGGAGAAGATTGCCAAAATCGGTTTAGCTGATAAACTTCACTGTATTTTTACGGATCGTATATCGGAACCGGGGTCCTATTATGATGAGGACCTTATGTCCGCTGAGCAAATCGAATTGCCTCCTCTCGATATCGCTCCCAAAGAGGATATTGCGGTGCTTCAATATACGGGAGGGACGACGGGACAGTCCAAGGGCGTCATGCTTACCCATTACAATCTGGTTGGGAATATCATTCAGGCTTATACATTTTCCGATGGTGTGTTCGAACGGCCTGGCGAGAAGATGCTGGCAGTATCGCCTTTCTTTCACGTATATGGCATGAATTGTACGATGAATCTGACCATCTACACGGCGGGAGTATTGATTTGTGTCAAACGATTCAGGGTTGAGGAAATCCTTGAGCTCATCAAAAAACATCGGCCTACTTATTTTCCAGGTGTGCCGACGATGTATATCGCCCTGCTGCAACATCCTGATTTCCAGCGAAGTGGACTTGATTCGATCAAGATCTGTACGTCCGGTTCGGCGCCGATGCCGTTGGAGTTGATGACCAAGTTTGAACAGAAATCAGGTTCCAAAATTATTGAAGGGTTTGGCCTGACGGAAACTTCGCCGGTGACTCATCGAAATCCGTTACGCGGGCTCCGAAAACCGGGAAGCATCGGAATCCCCATTCAGAATACGGACTGTAAAATTGTCGATTTGGAAACGGGAACGAGAGAGATGCCCCCAGGAGAACCAGGGGAACTCATTATAAAAGGGCCGCAGGTGATGAAAGGATATTGGAAGAAACCGGAGGATACCCTGCAGTGCTTGCGTGATGGCTGGCTTTACACGGGTGACGTGGCGACGATGGATGAAGACGGGTATTTCTACATTGTCGGCCGAAAAAAGGAAATGATTATCGCGGGCGGTTATAATATCTACCCGAATGAAGTGGAAGAAGTGCTCTATCAGCATCCAGCGGTGGCCGAGGCTTGTGTCTTTGGTGTGCCTGACTCTTATCGTGGAGAGACGGTAAAAGCGGTAATCGTTCTCAACAAACAAGCAAGTGTGACCAAAGAGGAACTGTCCAATTGGTGCCGTGAGCGTTTGGCAAGGTATAAGGTTCCCAAGCTGTTTGAATTCCGGGATCATCTGCCAAAAACGATGGTAGGGAAAATATTAAGGCGAGCACTGGTAGAACAAGAATTGAAACAAATGAATCCCCAGAAGAACTCTTGAGGATTCGGGCTAAAAAAAGCGATGAAAGGGAGTAGGGAAAGTTGGTTGAAGCAGTCATCGTTTCCGCAGTGAGGACCCCCATTGCCAAGATGAAGGGGGCATTGAAAGATATCCATCCATCTATTTATGGAGGATTGGTCATAAAGGAAGCGCTTAAACGCGTGCAGATAGAAGGGGAAGAAGTAGATGATGTGATATTTGGCAACTGTTTGGCTGGCGGCGGGAACATGGGGAGACTGTCCCTGCTCCAGGCCGGATTGCCACTTTCTGTTCCGGGAATAACCATTGACCGTCAATGCGGGTCGGGTATCAACAGCGTCGCTCTCGCCGCTCAGGCAGTAATCGCCGGGAATGGCAAGATCTTCGTCGCCGGGGGAACGGAAAGCATGACGAGGTCACCGTATCTCTTAGAACCTCCGAGTCAAGCTTTTGACCGAATGCCGCCAAAATTTGTACGACGCCAGCTATCTCCTGACCATATTGGAGATCCGGCGATGGGGATTACGGCAGAAAATCTGGCGGAACGATATAAGATCAGCAGGGAAGAACAGGATGCTTTTGCGTGCCGCAGTCAGGAAAAAATGAAGTCGGCGATGGAAAAGGGGTTATTCAAGGAAGAAATCGTGCCTGTACCGCTTACGGATAAAAAAGGAAATACCATTTTGTTTGATACGGATGAACACCCCAGACCGGATACCACGGAAGCGGCGCTGGCGAAACTGCCCAGCGTGTTTAAAGAAAACGGGACGGTCACGGCTGGAAACTCATCAGGTGTGAATGACGGCGCTTCCGCCCTGGTCATTATGTCCAGCCAAGAGGCGGAACAAAGAGGGTTAGAGCCGCTAGCCAAAGTTAAGCATTGGGCAGTAGCTGGAGTGGATCCCAATATTATGGGGATCGGTCCGGTACCGGCAACCAGAAAGGTATTGTCAAACGCAGGGTTGACGCTTGACGATATTGATCTGGTTGAAATCAATGAAGCGTTTGCTGCACAGGTTCTGGCGTGTGATCGGGAACTCCGCCTGGATTGGGATAAAGTCAATGTAAATGGAGGGGCCATCGCACACGGGCATCCGATCGCGGCAACAGGTGGAATGCTCGTGATGAAATTGGCTAATGAGATGAAGCGCAGGGATGCAAAGCGCGGTTTGGTTACCGCTTGTATTGGCGGGGGACAAGGGATTAGCTTAATTTTGGAACGATAGGGGAGGATTAGGAGATGGATATTCATCCAATCAAGCAAATTGCTGTAATCGGTTCGGGAGCCATGGGTTCTCAAATTGCCATGGTATGTGCGTTGGCGGGATATCACGTCAATCTTCAGGATATTCAGGAAGAAAGCCTGGCGAAAGCAAAGAGTTCCCTTGTCGGTCATATGCAGAGAAGAGTGGAAAAGGGCAAATTGTCGCAAGATCAGGTGGATCAAGCGTTTGATCGCCTGCATCTCTTGACCTCATTGGAAGAGGCGGTCCAGGAAGCGGATTTCGTGATTGAAGCGATCGTAGAAAAGCTGGATGAGAAGCGCGCATTGTTTGCCAAGCTGGATCAATTGGCGCCAAAGCATGCAATTCTTGCCAGCAACAGTTCTACTCTGGTCAGTTCCAAGCTGGCGGATGCTACCAAGAGACCGGAAAAGGTTTGCAACATGCATTTTTTCAATCCAGTGCTCGTGATGGAATTGGTTGAAGTTGTGAAAGGTCCCCATACTGCCGAAGAAACGGCTCAGCTAACCGTAGAATTGACCAAGAAATTAAACAAGATTCCGATTCTTTTGAATAAAGAAATCTCGGGTTTTGTTGCCAACCGCATTTTAGGGAAGCTGATGGATGAAGCCCTCTATCTGTTGGAAAACGGAATCGCAACGGCCGAAGAGATTGACCTTGCCTGCACGAAAGCCTTGAATCACCCGATTGGGCCCTTCGCCCTGATTGATCTGACCGGAATCGATGTTCATTACTACGTAAGAATGCAGCGTTATCAGGAATCGGGTAACGAGGCGGATAAGCCATCGAAAATCATTACGGAGAAGTTCAACCGGGGCGAATTGGGACGGAAAACGGGCAAAGGGTTCTATACCTACTCATAGGGGGAGAAAGAGACGATGGGATTTGAAAACATTTTACTGGAAAAAGAAGGACAACTGGGCATCATTTCCATTAACCGGCCGGAAGTAAGAAATGCGCTTGATGGCAAAACGGTAAAGGAAATCGAGCAAGCGATCGAGATGTTAGAGCAAGATGAAGAAGTGGGGGTAATCGTTTTTACGGGAGTGGGAGAGAAATCCTTTGCGGCAGGAGCCGATATCAAGGTGCTGCGCGAGAAACAGGCTTTGGATGCTCTGGTTCCGGGTATGTCAGCCACTTACAGGTTAATTGAAAATTGCCAGAAGCCCACGATCGCTGCTATCAACGGATATGCCTTGGGAGGAGGGTGCGAGCTGGCGATGGCCTGCGATATTCGCATAGCTGCCGATCACGCCAAACTCGGTTTGCCTGAGTTGAATCTGTCCATTATTCCTGGAGCAGGCGGGACACAGCGGCTTTCGCGGTTGATTGGTAAGGGAAGAGCGATGGATCTCATTTTGACCGGTGACATGATTTCTGCCGAAAAAGCAGAAAGAATTGGTTTGGTTTCCGAAGTCGTACCCGCCGGAGAACTAAGGCAAGCAGTAAGAGAAAAAGCTGAGAAAATCCTTTCAAAAGGACCGTTGGCCGTCCGTCTTGCCAAGCTTAGCATCAATCGGGGATTGGAATTGGATATGGATACAGCCCTCATGATGGAAAAGTTGGCCCAAGCCATTTTGTTCGGCTCAGAAGATAAGAACGAAGGAACTCAAGCTTTTATAGAGAAAAGATCGCCACAGTTTAAAGGCCGATAAAAGCCGTTTTGGTAATGTCAGAAAGTTTAACCACTTTACATTGTTAAAGTGGTTAAACTTTCTTTCCATTGTGCTGTTACATTACGAGCCGGATAAATCCCAAGATAGCTTAAGAACTCAACGATATAATTTGCCGATGTATCAGGGGCAAGGTCATTCGTAGAAATTTTGGAATTATGTGGAGAATACACATCTCTTCTCTGCCTTCTTTGTCAACTTGGATTTGTACATATCCTTATCTGCCATCTTGATCAGTTCGGATAAATCCTTGCTATCATCGGGGTATCCTGCTGTGCCGATTGAAACCATAACAGGTATATTAATTTGATTGGAGAGGTTTTGTAAATTTTCCTCAATCCTTTGAAGGATTATTTTAAGGCCTGACGCTTCTTTGAAATGGCCAATGACGATGAATTCGTCCCCACCCCAACGTCCAACGATATCGCTTTTTCGTGTCGTATCAACAAGAGTTTCCCCAATCATGGAGAGAACCATGTCGCCTTTTTGGTGTCCGTTCAGGTCATTTATATCTTTGAAATTGTCGCAATCAATAATCAATACAAAGAGCTTACTTTTCGTTCGTTCCGCCAATGAAGTGATTTTTTCGAAAGAATTGATAACAAATCTACGATTATAAAGATTCGTGAGCGGATCTATTTCAGAATAATAAGCCGCTAGATCATGTTGTTTACCTGTCCAATAAGCAATAAGGAACCATAGTGGGTAGCCAAGCAAAGAGACAATGTGAACGTCTCCAAATTTGATTGAGAAGTAGATAACAAATGAGGAATGGGCAATCATGGCTAAGCTGACTGAAATAATTCTTCCTTTGTATCTCATGAAAGCAACACCCTTTTCTTCTGACTCATGATAACTATGGACCAATAATTATGATTATAAAGTATATCCTAACAATTTTGTATTTTTTATCAAAAAAGAAAGGTTTATAATTATATTGATATATGTCATTACCTATACTTGATGATTATAAACGAATATCCGTAAGAAGCTTTATTAATCGTGTTAGTTATTTAAATAGACTAGTAAAATTGTGGTTATTACCTTAAATTATCCATTGAATAGGTAATCAAAATTTGCTATATTATATTTCCGGGTACAGAAAAAATCGGCTTCTGCAATTAGTAGATGGGGCTGTAGCTCAGTTGGGAGAGCTCCTGCCTTGCAAGCAGGAGGTCATCGGTTCGATCCCGTTCAGCTCCACCACTGTAAGATGGCCCGTTGGTGAAGCGGTTTAACACAGCAGCCTTTCACGCTGTCATACAGGGGTTCGAATCCCCTACGGGTCACCATTTTCATTACCCCAAAAAGTGACGTAGGCCTTCGAAGTTTACACGGAGTACTTTTAAGGGAACCCAGAACATAATAACGGAGGCTTAGCTCAGCTGGGAGAGCATCTGCCTTACAAGCAGAGGGTCGGCGGTTCGATCCCGTCAGCCTCCACCATCATTTCATTCGTCAGGATTAAGGAAGGCCAACTAAAACCAGCGACGTCCTGTCGCAACGTTGGCACGATGACGTCCTATCATCGCGGGATGGAGCAGCTCGGTAGCTCGTCGGGCTCATAACCCGAAGGTCGCAGGTTCAAATCCTGCTCCCGCAACCAATATTTTATCTGTACTACGTCGAGACCCATCCAAGCTCAGATAAGATGGGGGTACTCGCAGAGTGCAACCCAAATTTTATCTGTACTACATTGAATGTGCGTCTGTGCTCAGGTAAGATGGAAGTGCACACAGGTTGCAACCCAAAATAAAACATGGAGCTGTGGTGAAGTTGGAGTTCACGCCGGTCTGTCACACCGGAGGTCGCGGGTTCGAGTCCCGTCAGCTCCGCCAGCTATTCAAAGATGTAACGGGGACTCTCACCCGTGCCGGGTTTACCCTCGAAGCAAGCAGACAATGAAGTTTAGCTCGGGTACTACCGATACTGGCTTGCATGGGAGAGAAATCGACGTTGGATCGCCAGTAGTTGCGAGTCCCGTCAGCTCCGCCATTTAAATAAAAAAAATTAAAAAACAGAATTAAATGCTATGAAAATCTTTAAAATTATGTTATACTAAAAAAGTTGACACGCCGGTGTAGCTCAATTGGTAGAGCACCTGACTTGTAATCAGGGGGTTGTGGGTTCAAGTCCTATCGCCGGCACCACTTTAAACATACGGGGAGATAGCGAAGTGGCTAAACGCGGCAGACTGTAAATCTGCTCCCTCTGGGTTCGGCGGTTCGAATCCGTCTCTCCCCACCATTGTAAAGCAAGTATGAGCCATTAGCTCAGTTGGTAGAGCATCTGACTTTTAATCAGAGGGTCGAAGGTTCGAGTCCTTCATGGCTCACCAGTTTATCTAAAAAAGGAAGAAATAAATATGCGGTCATGGCGGAATTGGCAGACGCGCTAGATTCAGGTTCTAGTGGTGGCAA
This sequence comes from Paenibacillaceae bacterium, assembly GCA_041920465.1. GTDB lineage: Bacteria > Bacillota > Bacilli > Brevibacillales > Brevibacillaceae > Brevibacillus_H. The sequence continues at coordinate 29,572 of JBHGXW010000001.1, forward strand.
CACCGTGGAGGTTCAAGTCCTCTTGACCGCACCATATTGTAAACAACCTAAAACTGATGCGGACGTAGCTCAATTGGTAGAGCGTCGCCTTGCCAAGGCGAAGGTCGCGGGTTCGAGACCCGTCGTCCGCTCCATAAATCTGGCAGTTTCAGGTCTCTCACCCGTACCGGGTTCACTCTCGAAGCAGAAGCAACAAAGAGCAGCTCGAGTACAACCGATCTGGCTTATCTTCGAAGGAAATTCGACGTAGAGGCGCCAGAGTAGCGAGACCCGTCGTCCGCTCCATAAATCACATGTGCCCTTAGCTCAGCCGGATAGAGCGTTTGACTACGAATCAAAAGGTCGGGAGTTCGAATCTCTCAGGGCACGCCATTTTTATTTCTTAGTCGCCGGGGTGGCGGAATAGGCAGACGCAACAGACTTAAAATCTGTCGGGAGTTGCTCCCGTACCGGTTCAAGTCCGGTCCTCGGCACCATCAAAGCGGGTTTAGTTCTATGGTAGAACCCCATTTTTCCAAGCTGGTCGTGTATTTTCGGCCCTATTAGCCTTCCAAACTATTTCTTGTATGGCGGTCTTGGCGAAGGGGGTAACGTGCCGGATTGTGGCTCGAGCATTCGTGGGTTCAGGTCCTTTCGATCGTCCGTCTATATGGGAGTATAGCCAAGTGGTAAGGCACGGGTCTGCAAAACCCTTACTCCCCGGTTCAAATCCGGGTACTCCCTCCATATCCCAGTAGTTTAGTTGGGGAAACGATGGTTTTTTTAGCCATTGGTCAAATATATTTTTTTGAAACCAACCTATGCGGTCGTGGTGGAATTGGCAGACACACCATCTTGAGGGGGTGGCGGGGCGACCCGTGCGAGTTCGAGTCTCGCCGACCGCACCATTATTCCAAAGTTGCATTTGATTATGAACGATCAAATGTGGTGGATTATAAATCTGCCTACAAGATGTTAAAATAATTGAGAGTTGATTACCAAAAATTGTGGGTTGATTTGATAGATTGAAACATGATATATTGAAATTCCGCCACTCGATATGAGTTGGTTGATGAATAAAGAAAAATGCTCTTTGAAAACTGAACAATAAAGCGTTTTTGGCGATAAAACACTAGCCAAGCAAGAATGAACCAACGATCAATTTCTTTCTTTAATTTATTGCACGGTTAGCATGCCTTGGCATACTAACTCGCACAAGTGCAACTAAGGTATTCAACTTCGCTTTCAGCTTGTTGAACACCAAGTTTTCTTTGGAGAGTTTGATCCTGGCTCAGGACGAACGCTGGCGG
>JBHGXW010000003.1:0-7610 GCA_041920465.1 Paenibacillaceae bacterium
GTAACTCCAAGAGAACGCCTGGAATTGTTGTATGAATGGTTTCAAGGCCATTTTGGTAAAATCCCCATCCGTGATATGTTGACCCAGGAAGAAATCGGACAGCTGATTGGTGTACGCCGTGAGACGGTGAATCGTCTGTTACGAGATATGAAGGAATAAAGATGAGCAGTTGCCACGACGAAGGCATACTGCTTTTTTTCTGTTTAAGAAAGTTTAATCACTTTACATTCTGAAAGTGGTTAAACTTTCATCCATCGGCTATGAAAGGAAAGAGCTTCGTCCCATTGCGTGTTCCTTGTGAAGGCATGGCAAAGTGAAGAGAGTGAAGGAAGGAATCAGAGTTGCCAGGTGAGAAAACCCCCTGAGAAACTTCCAAACCCCTGAAAGGGGCGCGCAGCGTAAAAGGGGCCCCGCCCGACAGTAGCGTAAGCTGGAGTCGGGGGGATTGTGAAGACTCCCTTCCGTAATGAACGGAACGGACAGTTTTTCATTCCTGAATGCCTTCACGGAACCACGTTTCAGTCCCCCGACGTTTCAGTCCCCCGATGAGAGGGGATGAGAGGGGAAAAGGGACGAAGTCTTTTCTCAGTCGTATGTATGTGACGGCATTTTTCTGACAATACTGTGAGCATGAACATAAAGAGGAGGAATTTTCCAAATGAATCTATTAGAAAAAACAAGACGAATCAATTCGATGTTACAAAAAACAATGGGAGGCAGCGGGGTCAGCTATCAGGATATTGCGAAGCTTTTGTCTGAAGTGATTGCCTGCAACGTGCATATCATTACCTCTGACGGCATTATCTTAGGCAGCGGATTATCCCAGGAGTTCAGTTTGCAAGACAATTCCAAGAGCATTTTACCCAAAGATTACGCCTTCAAGCTGATGGAAGTGAATTCGTCACTAGCCAATCTGGGTACCGACAGCGCCTACAGCATGCTGGCATCTGAGTGGACAGGCCTTTTCCCGCAAATGATGACCACGATTGTGCCAATCATCGCAGGCGGCGGCCGGCTGGGTTCACTTGTACTGTTACGCGCTTTTGGCGCTTTTGACACGGAAGATTTGATTCTCGCCGAGATTGGCGCAACGGTAATCGGAATGAAGATTGTCCGCCACCGTACGGAAGAGATCGAAAGCGAAGTGCGCGAAAAAACCTTTGCCAAGATCGCTCTTTCGTCCCTTTCCTACAGCGAGCAGATTGCAATCGAAAAAATTATGGAGCAACTGGATTCAAAAGAAGGGCTCCTGGTTGCCAGCCAATTGGCGGACCAGGCTGGGTTGACCCGCTCCGTCATCGTCAACGCGCTGCGCAAACTGGCCAGTGCCGGTGTGCTGGAGTCTCGTTCGCTAGGCATGAAAGGTACATATATCAAGGTGTTAAATGACAAGTTCCAAACCGAATTGGCAAAGTGGAAAACATCGTAAATGCTGAAAAACACTATTCTATCATCGGTAAAAAACTCTCCGAAAAAGGGGAGTTTTTTTACTGATTTATGACGTCAACAAGCCGATTCTGGAGACGTTTAAACTGGAAGACCCAACTTTCTCTCAGAGATGACAGTGAAGAGAGAAACGGAGCCTGATGTAAATTTTATCGAATAATTTCAAAAACGTGATACAATGGTAAAACTTGCAATAATTTTTTCAATAAAGATTGCAGGGTGAAAACTGGAGAAGGGAAATCACGTGTCATGCTTTCGTTATTTCGAATCCCTATCTTTCGGCGGCTGTATACTGCTCATGTGATTCATATATTGGGTAACGAATTTTCGTTTATCGCCGTTGTCGGATTATTACATGACTTGAGCGGGACCGGGTTATCCTTTGCTGCCGGGACCGTTTTTCGCCTGATGCCGTATGTGATCGCCAGTGCTTTCTCCGGGACCGTCATTGAAAAACTGGACAAACGGCTGGTGATGATTGCCGTTAACCTGATTCGCGGAATCTTGGTCAGCATGTATTTCTGGGTGACGAATCCGAGCATGCTGTGGAATGCTTTTTTGCTTTTGATCCTGATGAATATTTTCTCTGCCTTTTTTAATCCGGCCATGCAGGTGGTCGTAGTTGAGAATGTAGATTCGGAAAAACGGCTGGCCGCCAATTCTCTGATGCAGGGGACCAATGCGTTTTTAATCATTGTCGGGCAAGGGATTGCCGCTTTTTTGGTTTCTTATTTTTCCTATCGATTCAACTTTTTATTGGATGCGGGATGCTACTTTTTATCGCTCTTGTTTTTGCTTCGCCTGCCGCCGCTAACAAGTGAGCGGAAAGAGAATGGCGATTCATTCGCTTTCCGTCTGAAGGAGGGGTTCGTCTATCTGTGGAGAACCCCCCGAATCCGCCAGATTCTCTATCTGCAGATGGCAGAGCGCGTGGTTGGCTGTTACTATATCTTGCTGATGTACTATGTCCTTGAGGAGCGGGGCTGGGCGCTTTATGTGTTTGGAATCCTTGATATCCCGCTTGGCATTGGCGGTGCCCTTGCCGGTTTGGTGATGGGCCGTTGGGCTGCTCGGCTTAGCTGGTTGCAAAGAGGCAAGCTGCTTGGGCTTTTGCTGATGGCTGCCGGATTATCCGTTTTGATGATGTTCGAGCTGAAGCCGTTTGTTTTCCTGGTGATAAGCTCTTTCTTGCTTGCTTTTGCTTCATTCTCGCTGATGATCCTTTCCGTTACGCGCCTGCAGCAGCTTTGTGAACCGGATTTTATGGCTCGGCTGTTCTCGGCAAGGGAGATGGTTACGATGGGAGTCTACTCTTTTTCCTGCGTGGTCATAGGTTACGGAGTGGAACAGGCAGGCAGTTCATTTCTGGCTGCCGGACTGGCGGTGTGGGGGATTGCAGCGGGGATTGCCTGGCTTTTCTTGTACAATCGGAAAGAATGAGGGGATTTAATTGCTTTCCATTGGAAAGTGGTTAAACTTTCTTTCCAATCGCGCAGACAGTGGGAAGATTATAATTGGATCAGAAAGTAGGGGATTGATTTGCGGCGCAGTTTATTCGTGTCTTTGATTCTGTTAAGCCTCATCTGGGGAGGTTCGTTCTTTTTTATTAAAATTCTTTTGCAGCACTTCGGTCCTTCCTCAATTGCCTTTCTCCGCTCGGGCTTTGGCATACTTACTATTCTTGTGATCATGTTGGCGTTAAAAAAGCCGTTTTCATTACGGCAAATTCCCTGGAAGCCGATGCTGGTTGTAGGCTTGTTCAACACAGCCGTTCCGTGGTCGCTGATTGGATTCAGTGAAACGAGATTGACCAGCAGCATGGCTTCCGTTTTGAACGCGACAACTCCTTTGTGGACGATGATTGTGGGACTCTTGTTTTTCTCGGTCAAAGCAAACCGCCATCAGTGGTTGGGAATGGCCCTGGGCTTCTGCGGCATTCTGGTGTTACTGGACATTAATCCGCGAAGTTTGATCTCCGCTGATTTGACCGGTTTTTTGGCTATGCTGGCTGCCACTTTATTGTACGGGGTGGCGTCGCAAGTCTCGAAAAAGTACTTAAACCGGCTTACCATGTACCAGACTGCCCTTGGCACCCTGCTCGTCGGCTTTTTGGGAAGCGGAATTGCCGCATTCGGGCATGAGGGAATTTCATTTGCTCCGTTCGCCACAGACAGGACGGTCATTCTGGCACTGCTTGGCCTCGGAACGCTTGGCTCCGGTGTCGCCTACATTTTGTTTTATTATCTGATTCAAGCAGGAAGCGCCGAGTTTGCTTCCATGGTAACCTATCTGGTTCCGGCGACAGCGATTCTTTGGGGATCTTTCCTGCTGCATGAGCCGATTAAATGGACCTTGATTGCCGGTTTGGGGCTGATCTTGTCAGGAGTGTTCTTGTCGGGACGAAAACGGAAGAGCACTGCGGACCAGGAGAAACAAGATGATTCGTCTACAAGTGTCGAAAGCGCCTAGAAGGCTGAGAGGTGCATAAAGCACATGAAGCAGATATGGAAGCTGCCTGCATTCCGGTGGTATTGGGTAGGGTTGTTTCTATCAGGGCTTGGCGATCAATTCGGCTGGATGGGTTTGACCTTGCTGATGCTGAAACAGACACATTCACCTGCCGTTGTGGGAAGCCTGGTGATGGCTTACTTCCTTCCGGGGATTTTTGCCGGACTGATTATTGGCGTGCTGTTGGACAAATTTGACCGGCGGCTGCTTATCGTCGGGGACAATTTGATTCGCGGCAGCCTGCTCTTTGTACTGGTTCTTTTGGTAGCTCTGTTTCATCCGCCTGTTTGGCTGGTGATTGCACTCGCGGGAGTGCTGGGAATGCTGGCCCCGATCAGCACGGCCGGTGCGCAGACGCTTTTGCCTTCCATTGTCACTGACCCGTCACTTCTGACAAAAGCCAATTCACTCATGCAAAGCCAGTGGCAGCTTGTCTATTTGTTCGGGCCGGCATTGGCCGGACTCTTGATTGGTTGGGTAGGGGAAGCCTCTGCATTGATCATAGATGCCGCAAGCTTTTACGTTTGCGCCTACTTCTTTTATCAAATGAAGGGGATTAGGCGGGAATCAGCAAAAGAAGAAGTAGCTATTCAAGCCCGCTCCCCGCGAACATTGCTTGCTGATTTGGCAACAGGCTACCGATATGTATGGGACAGGCCGATTTTGATCTGGCTGTTGTTTATTACCTTGTTTTTTAATATGGCTTACGGTCCGGTGGAGGTTGCACTGCCGTTTTACGCCCAACAGCAATTGAGTGGCGGCTCCTCCTCGCTGGGATTCTTGTGGACAGCGCTGGCGTCGGGTGCGCTCGCCGGTTCTCTCTGGTTTTCCGTTAAGGACTGGAAATACCCCGCCGGAACCAGTCTTGCCGTGATTATTTTGTTGTGGGGAATGGCGACACTGCCTTTAGCCGTTTGGCCGCGATTCGACGTTGCTCTCATCTCCATGTTCGTTGCAGGTGTCAGCTTTGCGCCATACAATATTTTGTACCTGTCGTATCTGCAAAAAGAGATACCGGATACACTGCGTGGCCGGGTTTTAACTTCTGCCAGAACGATTACCGGCTTGGGGATGCCGATTGGTGCCTTTCTTTCCGGTCAGTTGATTCAATCGCTTGGCGTCATCCATTTGTTGATTGCTTCTTCACTTGGTTGTGTACTGGTTGGTCTTTGCTCCTTCAAGCCGCTTGGCAAGCTTCGCTAGTTTACTTGCGGTTAATCAAGGGAGAGATCCATCGTTTGATTGAAGCAGGGAGCAATTGGTACATAATGGATAGCAGATGCAGCCGAAATGGCAGCGCTACTTCCGCTTTCCCGGATTTAACGGCATGCAGGATGATGTCAGCCGTCTTTTCCGGAGATAACAGAAAACGGGAGACTTTCTTCCTGTAGGTACCGGTGATGTCTGCTGACTCGAGAAAAGGAGTGTCGATTGGCCCTGGCAGTACACACGTGACAGATATGCCGCTGCCCGCTATCTCCTGTCTGAGGCTTTCGCTGAAGCGGATCACGGCTGCCTTGCTCGCTGCGTAAACGGAAGCTTTGGCCGATGCGACACGTCCCGCAAGCGAGGCAATGTTGACAATGTGTCCGCTGCGGCGGTCAAGCATCATCGGCAGAAAAGCGCGGGTCATGTAGATAACCCCATCCAGATTGACGGCAAGCGTCTCATTGATTTCATCAACCGACATTTCCAAAAAGGGTTTAAACACGGCTGATCCGGCGTTGTTGTAAAGGATGTCACATCGCTCAAAGCGGATTTTGATCCATGCACAAAACGCGCGCACCGCTTCATTATCATCCACTTTCAAAGCATAGGTGTATAAGTTGGCAGGGGAGCCCAGGTTGACTTTCGCTTCCTCCAGTTTCGTCAGGTTTCGTCCGGTAATCACTACTATATCGTGCAAATCAAGATGCAGTTTTGACAAAGCTTGCCCGAGCCCGCCGGAACCTCCCGTTATAATGACGACTCGCGGGGAATCTGCCATTTCGTCCAGCCTCCCTTTCTTCAAATCATGACACAAAATTGTAACTAAAATGTAACTGACCATCCAGATAATGAGTAAACCAATCTTATCACGAAAAAATTCTTGATGTAATAAATCGGTGGTTTTTGTACTGTAGGCGACCAATTCATCTGAATTAGGAGGGATTACCGTGCGACTCAAAGATCGCGTCGTGATTATAACGGGCGGAGCAAGCGGCATCGGGCGGACGTCAGCTTTTCTTTTTGCCGAAGAAGGAGCCAGGGTTGCGGTTGCCGACTATCAGGAAGCAGCCGGCAAAGAAACGGTTGCTGAAGTAAACAGCCAGGGAGGAACTGCGTTTTTTGTCCAAGTCGACGTAAGCAATCGGGAAAGTGTTGAGCAGATGGTCAAGAAGGTAATCGATACATTTGGTCAAATCGATGTGCTGATCAATAATGCAGGGATAACCGCTGACGCCACACTGACCAAAATGAAACAAGAGCAATGGGACCGGGTCATCGCCATCAATTTGACCGGCGTTTTCAACTGTACGCAGGCAGTCGTCCCCTACATGATCGAGCGGGGGACCGGACGAATTATCAACACCTCATCCATCGTTGGCATCACCGGAAACTTTGGGCAAACCAACTACGCGGCAAGCAAAGGCGGCGTAATTGCCATGACCAAAACATGGGCCAAGGAATTGGGACCAAAAGGAATTACCTGCAACGCCGTCGCACCGGGGTTTATTGAAACGCCAATGACCAAAGCAGTACCGGAAAAGATACTGAAATTGATGGAAGAAAAGGTGCCGCTGCGCCGGCTGGGTGATCCGACAGATATTGCTAACGCTTACCTGTATCTGGCGTCAGATGCCGGGCGATATGTCAACGGTGCGGTTCTTAGTATTGACGGCGGGTTGACAATATGAATCAACAGGTATAAGTACCCCCCCTCTGGTCAAGCATAGGGTCAGGGGGTGAATAACACATGCCACAAGTTAAATGCAGTGTCTCCAATTGTACGTATTGGGGCGAAGGCAACGCCTGTAATGCCGATATGATCATGGTGGAAGTTGACAAACATGCAAACAAGAATTTTTCTGCCGAGTTTGCCGGCGAATACGGCTATGACAGCGAGCACAAAGACGTTGCAAACAGCTCGGCCCAAACCTGTTGCCATACCTTCAAACCGAAAAACGCACAGTAACACAAAAAGACGCATCCTGCTTCGGCAAGGTGCGTCTTTTTCATCATATTGGAAAGTTTAACCGCTTTAAATTTTTAAAGTGGTTAAACTTTCATCCATCGACTATGAAAGGACAGAGCTTCGTCCCATTGCGTGTTCCTTGTGAAGGCATGGCAAAGTGAAGAGAGTGAAGGAAGGAATCAGAGTCGTCAGATGAGAAGCTCCTGTGAAAAGCTTCTATACCCCTGAAAGGGGCGCGCAGCGTAAAAGGGGCCCCGCCCGACAATAGCGTAAGCTTAAGTCGGGTGGGTTGTGAAGACTCCCTTCCGTAATGAACGGAACGGACAGTTTTTCATCTCTAAATGCCTTCACGGAACCACGTTTCAGTCCCCCGATGAGAGGGGATGAGAGGGGAAAAGGGACGAAGTCTTTTCTTATTGAGACCGGGTTTCTAGCCCTTAACCACTGCAAGCGAACTGAGCAAGTGATTGCCTTCCTGCCA
>JBHGXW010000004.1:0-10675 GCA_041920465.1 Paenibacillaceae bacterium
GCCAAAAGGACAAATCATTATCATTGACGACAATGCGACTACAACTGGCACAGCTACAACCAGCGACAACAGCACGACTACAACTGGCACAGCTACAACCACCGGCAACAGCACGACTACAACTGGCACAGCTACAACCAGCGACAACAGCGCGACTACAACTGGCACAGCTACATCCACCGACAACAGCACGACTACAACTGGCACAGCTACAACCCGCGACAACAGCGCGACTACAACTCAACAGTAATCAGCTGACCCCCTCGAAAGAACCGAGGGGGTTTTCAGCTTGGAGCCGCCTTCGCTCCGCCAAACACTTTTCTTGGCCCCGCTTTGTGCGGTTACCGCCACTGCGCTATCTATCATGCAGGAGTACTACAGATTTGTGGCGGGAGGTGCTATTCCAGGCGGTCTATGAACAATTTGGTAACGGACGTGTAATCATGCCGCTTTATCTCTTCTTCTGTTGCCGGCTCGTCCAATTCATCCATTTCCATTCCCGGAGCGATGGTAGGGGCATGATGATGTTCTTCTTTCCCTGATTTAGGATTGGTTGGTAGCAAAGCTCTCACTCTCCTGAAATCCAGTATAAACAGTATCAGGGTTTGCAGATTATGACGGATTATACAAAAAACCCGCCTCCGAAGAGACAGGTTTTTTTATTTATTGAATAATAGACGGGTCGTAATTTCAGAAAAATTGCTGAATTCCTTTCCAGATAAGTGCGCCAGCAAATACGGTCATGGCCAAAACACCTACGATTGTAAACACAGGTGCGAGGACAGCCAAAAAGGTAGCGCTTACAGGGACATGCAGCAAACCGTAGCCCCCGATCAAACCTCCGAAATAAGTCATGATGCTGTTGCTCATACAAGGACCACCTCCCTTACAATGAATTGTCTTTTACACTAATAAAAATATGCTGACAAATTTTTTGTGATTAGACGATTGTCCAAGGAGGCGGTATCTATTTTTAAAACGTGCATGAAAGCTTGGGTGGATCTATATCAGTGTTTCAAGGGTATCGCAAAAATGCTCAATCTCCTCTTCCGTATTGTAATAGTGGACGGACGCACGGACGAGAATCCCCAATTGGCGTGCCTCCATATCCAGTCGTGCGGAATTGGGCCCTACGAGATGAACGTTGATTTTATGTTCAGCCAATGCCTGCTGAATTTGACGGGAGGAAAGTTTGTCGCAGGTAAACGTCACGATCCCGCATTGATTTCGTCCAATATCGGTTACCGTAATTCCGGGCATTTGCCGCAGTTTCTCCCGCAAGGAACGGGCGAGGTGTGCTATGCGATTGGTGGTCGCTTCTACACCCATTTCAAGCAAATAGTCGATCGCGACGCCAAGGCCTATTTTGGCGGCTTGATTAGACTCCCAGTTCTCGAAGCGTCTCGCGTCTGAGCGGATCTTATAGGTATCAGGGGATACCCACTCAGCAGCATGGCAATCGAGAAATGGCGGCTCCAGTTGTTCGATCAGACTTTCCCGGACATATAAAAACCCTGTTCCGCGCGGGCCCCGCAGATACTTGCGGCCTGTGGCGGTAAGAAAATCGCAGCCGATCTCGTTCACATCAAGCGGGACCTGTCCGGCAGCTTGACAAGCGTCCAGCAAATAGAGAATATTTGCTTCCCTCGCCACTTGCCCAATGGCAGCCGCCGGGTTGACAAGACCACTGTTGGTTGGTACGTGATTGACGGCAATCAGTCTGACCCGATCATCCAGCATGTTGCGCAGAGCTTCTACCGAGGTTTGGCCGTACTCGTCATTTGGGATGGCTTCAATGAATACCCCCTTTTTGCGGGCGATTTGCAGGAACGCAATATAATTGCTGCAATATTCGGTCATGCTTGTGAGGATTCTATCTCCCGATTGGAATGGAATTGAGTAGAATGCCATATCCCAGGCAAAAGTCGCATTCTCCACAATGGCTACTTCCCTGGGAGAACATCCGATTAAACGGCTTACGGCATGATAGGTGTGTTCAATTTTATCCTCGGCAAAGTTGGCCGCCTCGTAACCGCCCATTCTCATTTCGAGTTGAAGATGTTCCATCATGGCATCTGCCACGTGCTTCGGAATCAATGACGCTCCGGCATTGTTGAAATGGAGGACTTGTTCACATCCGGGTGTGTCTTGGCGAGCCTTGTTTATATCAAATCCCATTTTTCTCTTCACCTTTCATCGGAAAATATAACCTTTTCAATCTATTCCAGAATAAAGAAATAATTCCTTCTATAATGAATGTATTGAAGGCAAAGAGAATTCATAAAGTGTTCGATTGTCGCCCGGTAATGTGCTTGAGGTCACAGAAGTCCTTCGATAAAATTGGTAGGTAAGAAAAGAGCAGTTCACCTGGCGGGGTAAACTGCTCTTTGTGAGATTTTCAATATTTAAGCTCCTGGCTCTTCGATGCGCAAACCTACATTGAAGATACCGGTAGGTGTTTTGGTTCCTGTTATGGTTGTCTTTTCTTCCAGGGTCTTGGCGTCGTAGACTTTCACAGCTTCACCTTCCCAGAGGGATACGTAAACGGCAGAACCGTCAAAGTTAAACTCAGGGTGAACGGATACCGGACCCGCATGGATAACACCGTTCTTTGCAGCGCCTTTGGTGACCAGCTCAAGTGTGTCTTTGTCAAATACGACGACCTCGTCACGGAAGTCAGATCCGTCCTGATTTTTGAACACTACGTCTGCCCAAACGTATTGGCTGTTCGGATGGGAGCGGATAAAAAGACCAGGTCCGTCTGTTTTAATTTGTTTCACCACTTCAAATGTTTTGGTGTCCCAAATGGTGATCAGGCCTTGACCGATTGCAGGGGTTGCTGCCAAAATACGTCCGTCTTTGGTTGCCCAGGTTGCGCCAGGGCCAGGATGCGGCTTTTTACCAGCTGGAATTTTTTTCACAAGCTTTTTGTTCAGAACATCAATCACGGCAATATGGTTATCAGATTGAGAAGCGATAAAGAAGTAATCGCCTTTCGGTGTTTCGAACGCGTCGTGGAGGATGCGCCCTACGTTAGGGATGTCAGCCACGATTGGGAAGGTATTGTTGCCGTCTTTGTCTTTGGCTGACCAGTCAATCATCCAGACGCGTCCTGCTTCTTTGAGCGCTACGATGAAGTAAGGGGCTGCCGGGGTATCAAGGAGTGCCGCGCCGCGGGAGTGAACCATTTTGCCGTCCGGGTCAACGCCGTAGGTCGGGATAATTTTGACCGGCTCAAGAGTGTCTGCGTTCAGAATCGCGATACCGCCGGGGAGGTAGTTCGTCACCGCTACCCATTTTCCGTCATCGGATACGGCAACACCGCGGGAGTCAAGACCTACGCGAGTTTTGCGAACCGCTTGAATGTTGTACAAGTCTGCTTTGAACAGCCATCCGTCGCGGCCAATGCCATACATGTAGCGGGGATTTTTCGGATTGTAGCTGATGGCGTGAGTCCGGTAAGAACCTTCAATGTGTCCCAGCGCTTTGTGATTTTTACCATCCATAACGAAATACTTGCGGGTTTCGCGTTCCATCGCAACCATCACTTCTTTAACGTCAATATCGTACTTTGGCTTGTCAGGAAGTGATTTCTCGTCAGCGATGACCGTCATGGAGTTCTTCGCATCCTCCAGGGTCCATTTCATTTTGGATTCGTCAACAGGTGTTTTGATGTACTCAACCAAGCCTTTGATCACATCCGGGCTAAGTTCGTCTTTGTACGACTTCATCGAAGTTCCCGGTCGGCCTTCGGTGATGGTTTTGATCAAATCTTCGTCTGGGGTGTTGCCGATCCTTTCAGGCAAGAGGGCGGGACCGAGTGCGCCGAGGCGAGTTTGGCCGTGGCAGCCGCCGCAAGTGTCGAGGTAAACTTTTTCCACCTCCGAGCTGGAAGCGGTAGCTCCCGTCTCCGTGCTCTCAGGAGTTGCCGCGTTGGCAGCAGGCTTCGACGATTCGGTTGTTTGCTGCGGGGCCGCCGGAGCAGTGGTTTGTTGCGTACAACCTACCAATAAGGAAAAGCTGGTCAACAGGGACGTTACAACCATCATTGGCTTTGTAAAGGTTTTGCGGTTGTGATTCTTCATACATGCACCTCCGTTTTGTATTTTCCTTTTCGCTGGTTTGATGTTGAACTAGCCTACATATATCCCTCCCTGATCCACAATCTATTTCCTATTTTTTCAAAGCGATAAGCCCAAACGCTGTGATAATAGTCCGAAAACAACCCTGATTTGTTACAGAACAGTGGCTAAGTTGCTACAGAATTCTGAACATAGAGACATTGTGGTTTATTTATGGTGATAATATTGTTGGAAATAAAAAAGCGATCTCCAAAAAGATCGCTTGGTTGTGCCGTGTGGAAATGGACAGATGCGGCGGGTTAGTACGGCTGCCAGCGCAGGCGGCACGCTTGCAGGAAACGGTCTTGGACGTGCGCCCAGTTTACGATATTCCACCAGGCATCAATATATCGCTTGCGCTCACTGCGGTAGGATAGAAAATAGGCATGCTCCCAAACATCCAAGACCAGCAAGGGAATGGACTCCCATTGCGTCAATAACTGATGTTTTTCCGCCATCAAGATTTCCAGATGCTGTGCACGCGGTGACCAGACCAGAAGCGCCCAGCCGGGACCTTCCACCTTTTCGGCTGTCTGCGAGAACTGCCGCTTAAACCCCTCGATTGACCCGAAATCGCGAATCAACTGATCCGCCAGCTCCCCCTGAGGTGTTCCTCCTCCTTGTGGGCTCATAACCTCCCAAAAAATCGTATGCAAGTAATGACCAGCCCCGTGAAAAGCTGCCTCCCGTTCCCAATGCCTGACCAAATCAAAATCATTGGCGGAGCGTGCCTGGGCCACCATCATCTCCGCTTTGTTCAGGCCTTGAACGTATTGTTGGTGAAGTTTGTCGTGGTGGATTTGCATGGTTTCCGCATCAATATAGGGTTCAAGTGCATCATAACCGTAAGGCAAGGGAGGGAGCTTGTGTCCGCCGATTGGCACCGGACGAGCAATCGGGATTTGCTGACGCTGAAGATTCAGCGGCGAATCTTGCACCAGCTTCAAAAACTTCTGAAACTGTTTCTGTACTTCTTCCGCTTTTCCCCGAAGCAGAATGATGTCTTCCTCATTCATCCGAGCCGGGTCCAAATGACTTGCTTTTTGTCCAATTTCTCGGAAGGCCGAATAATATTTATGCAAACTTCGCCTTACTTCTCCTTTGAGCTCCGGTTTATGCTGCAGATACTCCACCCACTGCTTTCCCCATTCGCTCCAACTGATTAGATGTTGCACACAGTCCTCCAATCTGATTCCTCCTTTTGGTAGAAATAACCCTTGTTACTATATGAAAGTAGCCCCATATGGGTTCAAGCGGAGAAAGAAGTGGTTGCTTCTATTTGTGAACTGGCATATTGTAAAAACACGCATGTTACTTCCCAAAGGGGATTGATTTATGGACAACAGGAAAGCAATAGGCGTTATAGACTCTGGTGTAGGCGGGTTAACCGTGGCCCGTGAAGTGATCAGGCAACTACCGCGGGAACAAATCGTCTACTTCGGGGATAATGCAAGATGCCCTTATGGACCAAGGACACCGGAAGAGATCAGATCCTTTACCAATCAAATGATTCAATTTGTCAGCCAATTTCAATTGAAAGCACTGGTCATTGCCTGCAATACAGCAACTGCCGTTGTACTGGAAGAGGCCAAAGCACAAGCACCGCTTCCGGTTGTGGGAGTGATTGAGCCGGGAGCACGGGCAGCCATTATGGCAACAAGGACCGGGCGAATCGGAATTATCGGGACGGAAACGACCATTCGCACAGGAGCATATGAGCGGGCCTTGTATCGCATCAATCCGAATTTGTACGTGGTCGGATTGGCGTGCCCGGATTTTGTTCCATTGGTGGAGAATCAGTTATTGAACACTCCCGAGGCCAGAAAAATTGTCCGGGAGACGCTAACCCCTCTCTGTTACGAGGAACTGGATACCCTTATTTTGGGATGCACCCATTATCCGCTGTTGGCTCCGCTGATCCAGGAGGTAATGGGAGACAACATCTCGATTATCAGCTCTGCCGAGGAAACGGCGCGGGAATTAAGTACAATTCTGTCTTTGCGAAATCTTCATGAAAACTCTATCTCTTCCTGCAATCATCGCTTTTTTACAAGCGGAGACGCTGAGGTTTTCAGGCAGATCGGCGAAGAATGGCTGGGCTTCGAAGTAGAGGTTACCCATCAGGTGCTGGAAGAAATGTATCAGTTTTAAAGCATAAACCCAAGCCCTGCTCGTATACATGGTAGTACAAAGTGTTGCGAGGAGGGTGCAGAGATGACACCAAAAAAGATTGGTAAAGTAACGGCCGTTTTGGGGATTAGCGCATTGCTTTTGTCGGGTTGCGGCCTATTCGGTCCTGAGAAGGAAACCATGAGTATTGATCCGCCGCCGCTGACACAGGACGCCAATCCGGCTGGGGTGACTGATCCTAACGCCGTAACACAAGGAGAAGCACCGGATTTGGAACAGCAGGGTTCGGTTGATCGGATGGTCTACTTGTTGGATGCAAACGGTTTTGTCGTCCCTGTATCGCTTACTCTGCCGAAATCAGAAGGAGCTGCCAAACAAGTTCTCAGCTATATGGTGAAAGGCGGTCCGATCGAAACGCTTCTGCCGCAGGGTTTCCAGGCAGTCCTGCCGGAAGGGACCAAGGTGCTTGGCATGACGATTAAGGAAGGGACAGCCACGATTGATTTTTCACCTGAATTCAAAAAATACGCTCCGGCAGACGAGAAGAAAATCATTGATGCCATTACCCGCTCCATGACGGAGTTTAAGGCGATCAAGAACATTTCCATCTGGGTAAACGGAACTCCACTAACGGAAATGCCGGTTGAGCACACGCCTGTCTTGTCGCTCAACCGCAGTCACGGCATCAACATGGAGCTGGCAGAAAACGCTGTTCCGGGCCGCACTACGCCCGTTACGCTTTACTTCCAAAGACAACTGAATGATAAACAGGCTTATTACGTACCGGTGACCCGGCTGATTCCGCAAACGGACAACGTAGCCAAGGCGGTCGTCGAAGAGTTGATCAAGGGGCCGAAGGAAGGCTCGCCGCTGATCGGTTCGTTCATCACGTCAACCAAAGTGCTGGACGTCAAAGACGAGAATGGCACCGTTGTCGTCAACTTAAGCAAAGACGTCCTGAAGTACGACAGCGGCAAAGAGGCTAACCCGGAAGCGATGGAAGCGCTTGTCCTCTCCCTGACTGAAAATACGGGCGTGAAGCAGGTTCAGGTGATGGTGGAAGGAAAACCGTTGACAGCTGCCGGACCGTATAACTTTACCAAGCCGGTATCCCGCCCGGTACAGATTAATGCGATGCAGTTTTGAACCAGCATTTGATGATCCTGACGCTTCCGTTAAACAACGGAGGCGTTTCCTTATACTTTCAGAAAATTTAAATCGCGCAGCCAGTGGGAAAAAATCGTCAGGAGAAAAAGTAGTCAACGTTTTTCTCATATTAATCGGAAAGTTTAGCCGCTTTACATTATGAAAGTGGTTAAACTTTCATCATCGGTTATGAAAAGGAAAGAGCTTCGTCCCATTGCGTGTTCCTTGTGAAGGCATGGCAAAGGGAAGAGAGTGAAGGAAGGAATCAGAGTCGTCAGATGAGAAGCTCCTGTGAAAAGCTTCTATACCCCAGAAAGGGGCGTGAAGCGTAGAAGGGGCCCCGCCCGACAGTAGCGTAAGCTTACGTCGGGTGGGTTGTGAAGACTCCCTTCCGTAATGAACGGAACGGACAGTTTTTCATCTCTGAATGCCTTCACGGAACCACGTTTCAGTCCCCCGACGTTTCAGTCCCCCGATGAGAGGGGATGAGAGGGGATGAGAGGGGAAAAGGGACGAAGTCTTTTCTTAACGTGCTGACTTCCTGTTATTAGAGTGGATTTTTTCCCCGCGAATAGAAGCTTGCGATTCGCCAACACTAACTTGTACACGAAACAGTCGAGCGAAGGAGGGAAAAACTTGAGGAAAATCATCATGTTTCTGATTGACGCAATGATGCCTGCTGTTTTGGAAGGCTGCGTAGCCAACCAAAAAACGCCGGCTTTGCAGTTTTTTTTGAGCAAAGGGCAGTATATACGCGATTGTGTCACAGTTTTCCCCACGATGACTGCTTCCATAGATTGCACGATTGTTACCGGTGAATACCCGGATCAGCATAAGGTACCGGGACTTGTTTGGTATGACCCTAACCAGCGAAAAATCATCAATTATTTTAACGGAACAACTCCCGTCCTGACGATTGGATTGGAAGAGTGCGCCAAAAACATTTTGTTCGGATTGAATGAGCAGCATTTAAATAAACATGTAAAGACGATACACGAAGAAATTGAGGAACGAGGATTCACTTCCGGTTCGATCAACGTCATTGCTCACCGCGGCCATCATGATTATAAAGCCAAAATTCCAATGCTGCTTGATATGGCTACCAATTATTCCTTAAACGAGAAAGTGAGCGGCCCCACTATCTTAAGTCTGGGAAAGCTGATTGAACCGGCGATTTTTCGCAAGCCGAATTGGAATTTGTCCCACACCATGTTTGAATCGTTAGGAATTAATGATGCTTATGCCATTGATACTTTAATTGAGGTGATCAAAAGCGGAAAGCAGCCGGACTTTACGTTTGTTTACCTTCCTGATAACGATCACAAGCTACATACCAATCCGGCCGAAGCAGAATTGTTTCTCTCCGAAGTGGATCAAGAACTCGCTCGTTTTTTGGACTCCTTTGATTCTTGGCAGCAGGCCATAGACCGGAACATGATCATTATCATTTCTGACCACGGGCAAACGTTGATCGGTGCTACCAAAGATCACAATATTTTATTGGAAGAGATGTTGTCCGATTTTAAAATTTATCGGTTAGGACAAGAGGTGACTGACACCGATGAGCTGGTCATTTGCAACAACGAACGGATGAGTTATCTCTATCCGCTGCATCAGGATATTGAGCAACAAGTGATTGAGCGATTATCCCGAGATCCGAGAATTGACTTGATCGCCTGGAAAGTAGGGGAATGGGCACATGTAAGACGAGGAGGAACGAGCAAAGTCCTCTCATTTGCCAAACAAGGCTCATTCCAGGATTGTTACGGCCAATCGTGGAGAATTACGGGAGATTGGGAAGTGCTTGACTTGCGTACTGCTACGGAAGGGACAATTTGGTTTGAGACGTACCCCGACGCTTTGTCTAGATTGTATGGAAGTTTGTACTCACAGGATATCCCGCTGATTGTTGTGACCGCTGCGCCTATGTACGAATTCAAGACTGATTGTTCCCCTACCCACTTGGGCGGGGGAAGCCACGGTTCATTGCACAGGCAAGATTCAATCGTCCCGTTGATCGTCGTCGGGGCCAAGCAGCCTTTTCCGCAGCCTGCCCGGTTAGTTGATCTTAAATCGTTTATCTTGCAGGAACTGATGGACCAAGTTGTTCCAGTGTAACCAGTATCGGATAATGATCGGACCACCTGACATCAACAACCCGGTAATCGATCACGTGCCAATCTGCTGTTGCGAAAACATAGTCAAGCCGCAGCCGAGGAATGAACACGGTTGGTGATGACGTCTGGTTTGCTGCTTTTGCACTGTCAATGAGCGAAGGAGGCAAAACGGGATTTGTTGTATTGAAGTCGCCAAGAAGAATTAATGAATCGTTTTTCCTTCTTTCAATCTCTTGGGAGATGGATTCCATTTGCCGGTATCTGCTTTTTTTGTCCAGACTGAGATGGGTTACCCATAGATTGATCTCTTTGACGTTATTTGTTAAGGAAACCTGAAGAAGGCTTCTCGCTTCCCGTTTGGCGGGAAGTTTTTTGGTTTCGACGTTTCGAATTGGCAGACATGTGAATAAGGCATTACCGTATCCACCCCCGTCCAATGGAATCGATGGCGAAAAAGCAGACTGCATGGAAAAGGCTTGGGCGAAAAAACCTACCTGATCCCCATAACGGTTGTTTTGATGAATTTCCTGGAGACAAATGATATCAGCATGAAGCTCCAATAAAGTGGCAGCCATTTCGTTCAAACGGGTTCGCCACAAAAAATCTTTTCCGCTGTGAATATTGTAACTTACAATGCGCAGCATCACGAAATCCTTTCTTTTATGACGGAATTTTGCCGATTTCAGGTGGATACGATAGGAGAAGCTTATTGATTATCAGTATTTCCGATAATTGCTACTGGATTCCGTGACTGTTTGGTGATATGCTAATTTCTCGTTCGTTATTAGTACGGATGAAAAAATTTACTTTAAATTTACTGTTGCTTTTTCTAAAAGCCTGTGCTATATTAATGAATGTCGCCTCGAGACAATAGCTGTTTGCGAGATTTGTGTTTGAGGCTCTATTATCTACTAAATGGTTCTTTGAAAACTGGATAGAATTCATAAGCCAAGCAAGAATGAACCAACGATCAATTTCTTTCTTTAATAATTTATTGGAGAGTTTGATCCTGGCTCAGGACGAACGCTGGCGGCGTGCCTAATACATGCAAGTCGAGCGAGGGTCTTCGGACCCTAGCGGCGGACGGGTGAGTAACACGTAGGCAACCTGCCCGTAAGACTGGGATAACATAGGGAAACTTATGCTAATACCAGATAGGGT
>JBHGXW010000008.1:0-61659 GCA_041920465.1 Paenibacillaceae bacterium
GAGTTAGCAAAATATATCGATTACTACAACAACAAACGAATCAAGGCAAAATTAAAAGGCTTGAGTCCAGTGCAATACCGAACTCAAACCTTACTTGCTGCTTAATAAAATGACTGTCTAACTTTTTGGGGTCACTTCAAAGAAATGGAGCGTCTTTTCATTTACATACTGTAATTAATTAGGGAAGCTATTAAGCCGAGTGGGCATGTTTGTGCCAAGGGAAGCGGGATTTTTCTTCGATCAGTGAATTGTTGGCAATTCATCGTGTCACAAAAATGAGGTCAGCCGGGTCTAATCATCAGACTTGAAGGAAATGGGTGAGAACGTGGAAGAGGTTGAATTGGATTTGACTTTGCAACCCTCCAAGGACGTTGTATTTGAGTCATTGATGCGCAACTACGGCCAGCAGGTGATCCGGCTTGTCTATTTGCTGGTTCGGGACAGGGCGCTGTCAGAGGACATTACCCAGGAGGTTTTCCTCAAGGCGTACAAGGGTCTGGATTCCTTTCGCGGCGAGAGTAACCTGAAAACATGGATTTATCGGATTGCCGTGAACGAGTCCAAAAGCTACTTGCGATCCTGGTCATTCCGCAATATTTTTTCAACCTGGCTGAAGGATAAAGAGAAGAAGCTGGAAGCGTTGCCGACAGCCGGTGTGGAGCCGCTTGTCATGCACAGGCTGAAAACGGAGGAGATGATCCGGCGGCTAACGGCCATGTCGCCGCAATATCGCCAGGTAATCGTGCTTCACTACTACGAGGAGTTAAGCAACAGGGAAATTGCCGACATCCTGAATATTTCGGAAGAGGCGGTTCGGCAAAAGCTGCACCGTGCCCGCAAGCAGTTGAAACGGATACTGGAAGAGGAGGGAGAGCAATGGATGTAGATCAGATCATGCGTGAATTCGCCCGCAAAGACAAACAAAAGGCAGAAAGATACATTTCGTTCACCCCGGAGCTGGAACGAAGCATCCGGCAGCTTGCGTATGGCAGCAAGCGGCGTCAAAGATTTGCCCCGCTGTTTGCCGGTTGGAGCATGGCTGCGGTTTTGGCAATCATTGTGGCACTTCCCTGGATTGGTCCGGCCAACATCAGGAAAGTGGAGACAAAGCCACCCTCTGCAGAAGTATCCGAGCAGGCTGTCCAGGCGGTGCTGCAAAGAATGTACAATGCTCTGCCAGAGTTGAAAGCCTACAAGCTGGAAACCGTATCCCAGACTTCCATCTTGCTTCGCAAAGACGCCGCACAAACGGCAAACATCCAGTTTGATCAAGCTGACCGGGAGATCGAGTGGTTCCAGATCAACACGGTCGGGCAATCAGCAGGGCAAAAACCGTCAATGTCGCTCGCCAAAGGTAGAGCGGCCGATTTTCTGTCGAAGGTATTGGGGGGAGTCAGCCAGCAGTACCGGGCGATGTCTGCTGTGGATGCGGCTTTTGGCAGACAAATCATGTTCCAACGCTACCTGCACGGCCTTCCGGTATTGTGGGACACCGTTGAAGTTGTCGTGAATGCGGAAGGGAAAGTAGTATCTTACAACGGGCTTGACCGTCTAAAAGATCTGCCGCTATTCGGAGCGCCGGACCCGACAGAAGCCATTGGCCAAAAGCAAGCGATTCAAGAGATGACGAGCAAGATGAAACTTCGCTATATCGAAAATTTGCCGGCAGCAAGCGACCCGATAACCGGCCAGGCGAAAACAAGAATCCTTCTGGAGTATTCTCCCGGCACTATCCCTTACAGCGAGGAAAACAGATTAACTGCCGATTGGTTCATCGATGCGGCGACCGGCAAGCTGGAGACCATGCTGGGCGAACCTGGCCAATCATTTGCGTTTGCGCCGCCTAAAGAGTATGTGAAGGTAAAAAATGCGGAGGATGCCGCCCGTCTGATCGAAAGCGTCTATCAGATCAAGGTAAATCCGCAGGAGTTAAAAGCAGGCAAAAGCAATCGACAGGATATTCAGTCTCTGCTCTACGCCCCCGGAACGGATCACGAGATTGAAATTGCCTTTTACAAGGAGAGCGGCGTGATCAAAGCGTTGCTGACCAAACAACGGCAGGTTGAGCGAAAAGTGTCCGAAGCAGAAGCGCTGAAAGCTGCCGTCCGGTTCCTGGAGAAGCACGCGGACCCTGGCATAGCTGAGGTCGCCGTACAGCGGGCCAGGGTATCAGGCGAAGAATACAACCGGGGAAGCTACGAATTCAACTTTTTCAAGCAGCACGACGGAATTCCGGTGTTCCGCGCTTTCCAACCGACTGGCGCCTATACGGTCTATGTGGATCCTGCCACAGGGCAAGTGAACGGATTTCGCCGGATATTTGACCCTGCCGCCGCATCGGTTCCGTACCCGTCCAAAGAACAGGCCGTGTCTGTGGAAGAAGCCGTGCAATCATATCTGGCCGTATCACCGCTCAAACTGGCTTACCTGTATCAGCGCGGGGAAGGAGAACAGCAAGGGAAGCTGCGTCTCGTCTATGTGCCGTATCCTTACGACGAAAAAAATTCCGCTTATCACGCTGTACACATAGACGCGACGACTGGCAAGGAAATCGGACAGTAACTAGCAACAGGAAGCATCAGGCAACGACGAGCAGCAACATGTACGAACAAGCAATCAGGATGAATCACAGATTGTTCAGATCATCCACCATTTGATCCAGAAAAGCTTCCACGTCATTTTTTCTTGCGGTGGATTGGTAAAATCCGACCGTCAAGGTAAGCACTCCATTGTAACTGCTGGCTGCTGCCATGAAACCGGGCGCGTAAAAGCAAGGGCTCACGAAATAGCATCCAAGCGCTTCGCATTCTCCGAACAAGATGGATTGATCATGCATCAGGCCGATGTTGGAGAAAAGCGGTGTGGCAAGGTTGGTTTGGATCGCCCGGTTTCTTGCTTCCGCAAACCAGTTTATGTTTTGTGTCAATCGTTACCTAAAAAAAGGGTGTTCCCTAGTCTAGAGACACCCCGGTATCAATATTGGCAAACATTTGGTTACTTTATCTTCTGACTACCCAATACACAAAACTACTAGCACCAGTTACGTCATAATCACTCCATTCATCATAATCGGCAGCTTCATCAACTCCTCTTACCTTAACCGCAAATCTGGAACCAATCTTATGCCCTGTTGCTGATTGCGTAATATCATATGATTGACTTGATACCCATACATCTCCAGGGCGTAACAGGGTATCCAAATATTCGTTATCTTCTACTGCAAAGTAATGATAATCCGTATCCAAACTTCCTTCTGCATCAAAGATTTCAATATCACCTGATGTGTCAAAATCTACTGATGCCGAAGGTGGGTAGGAAAGAGACAAAGAAACAGATCCAGAAAGAGCAGAATTATCTGGTAACCAGCTTTTTGTTATGATATTGCTGTTTTCACTATCAAGTCTTAGAACTTGATCTTTCGAACGGAACCTGTCAATGGTATCTATTGGTTCGTCTGCACGAAAATAAACATAGCTTTTATAGTCAGGATTGCTAGGAGTATCATCTTTATATACTTCCCAAACATGATAGGTAGCACCTCGTTGGTATTTTCCTACGTCATATTCAACCCAATTGAAACAAGATGCTTCCCAAGTATAAATTTTACTATAAGTGTCTGGAAGTTCGATTGTCATTCCGGCAGCTTGGGCTACATTTGGTGTGAACATACTTGAAATAGAATGCCGTTCTTGTTTTAGCTTAATATCATATCTTCTCGTCAATTCCTCTAAGTCTTTAAGTTCGTATTCATTATTGCCTCGATTATAAGAAATGACAAAAGATGGTTTTGTTTCTCCATCTTCAAATTTAAATCCCATCATATCAACACTATATTTGTCACTTTCTATTTCTGGAAAAATGCCGTAATTTAAATCAAACTGGTTACTAATTGCTTGCGGATTTAACTTATCTCCATAAATGTAAAACGGCTTTTTCTTTTGTTTCGATTTTTTGAAGATATTCTCAATATTAGGTTCATCTAAAAGATCTTCAGAAACCCATATTGCTTCAACTTCATCAGGAATTTCATTTATTTTTTTATCAAGTTTATTATACGATTTACTACTTTTTTTCAGTGCCTTATCAATCTCCTTTCCTATGGAAGTGTCTTCATTATCGTCGATAACTCCTATTAAAAATGGTCCCTGTCTAATCTCAGATGTTGTAACCTTAGCTGCTTTACCCCCAATATTCGTAAACGTTGTTGCGGTTAAAAGAAGAGATACAACGGTCACCTTTACCAGTTTCAAAACTTTCATTTTCATATTTCTCTCCTATTTGGTAAAAATTTCATTGTTAATCATTTCGAATAACTCGCATCATGTAAATATGTGTAATAAGGTAATTTATTACAATTATTTGCCTTTTTCTTTTAAAAGAATCAATTTCATAATTGCTCTTGTAGGAAAGCATAGACTTACCCTGCTGTTTCCTTTTTGGCCACAATCACATAGGAGAAGACGGCAACTCCATTGGATAAACCGGGGGCATTGTCCAGATACTGCGCTACTGTCGTATCCAAATGCGAGAATCTGGCCGCGACAAAAATATTGCCTAGCAGAAAAAACGGAATACTCTGTCAGAAAAGACAACTAATGCCGAGGTATCTGGCGTTGAAGACCGCCAGCTGCTGGTCACTGGGAGTTTTATCGGACAAAAGGGCTTTTGACGTAGGTTCAAACACGTTGCGGCAGAATCCGTGCAGAGCGCTCCGGACCAGACTCCTGCGAAAAAACTGGCCTCAATTATTGAAGAATGGGGAGACGAAAGGAGGGCGGCAATGAAATTTTTTGAATACAGGCTGGAAAACAGCAAGCTGATGCTGATACAGTTTGCGCCGAAGTCGTCAGACCCGAGTCTGCACAGTCACGGAGATGATTTTCAAATAAGCATTCCCTTGTCCGGCAATCCCTTTGTCGAGTATAACCGGCATCAGACCCGATTGGATTATGAAAAAAGGCTGATCACGGCACCCGACGAATATCACCGGCATTTTGCCAACGAAGAACCGGGGCGAGTCCTGTTGATCAATCTGAATCGATCATTTTTGGATCGCGTAGTGGTTGACCGACTCGGCTGCTTGCCTTCCGGACTGGAGTTTGCACCTTGGGAATCGGGCTCCTCCGAGTCGTTTCAACGAATCGCGCAAACCATGATGAAGCTTGGCATGACCAGTTCATTGGAGCAGACGGAACTGCAGGAGCTGGAATGGGAGCTGGCGCACCTGCTGTTGCCGCAGCATCGGGGGACGCATACGGAGCGCTGGCGCAAACAGTTGGCAAACCTGAAGCTTCCGATGATCAAGCAGGCGATTGATTTTATCCATGACCATTATGCGGACGAATTGACGCTTGACGAGATAGCAGCGGTTTCCGGCTTAAGCAAGTATCATTTTATCCGGTTGTTCCGTGAACAGTTGGGCATTACCCCCAGTCAATATTTGAACCAGGTCCGGCTGCAGCGGGCGGAGATGCTGCTTCGGCAGAGTATGTTTGACCTGAAGACGATAGCTTTTGAATCGGGATTTGGCAGCTTGAATACACTCGAACGGCTGTTTAAGAAAAAGCATGGAATGACGGCAAGCGAGTACCGCAAAATCATCGGCATATAAAATGAACGGCATATAAAAGCAAGAACCGCTGCACGCAGACTGGGTGTACGGCGGTTTTTGCTTTCTTTCCATTCGGACAACCAGTAGGGAAAAGATTGTCATTTCGTGGTGACAAACGCTCTCTTTAATTGACATTAACGTAAACGTAAACTACTATAAGAGAAAATTCAGAAAAATGGTGATCAACAATGTCACAGCAATATTCCATTTCCGATTTGGCCCAGGAATTTGATATCAGCACCCGTACCATCCGTTACTACGAGGAGTTTGGGTTGTTGGAGCCGGAGCGGACATCCGGCGGTTCCCGCATTTACAACAAGAAAGACCGGGCGCGGCTGCGGCTGATCTTGCGAGGAAAACGGTTCGGTTTCTCGCTGGAAGAAATCAAGGAGATGATCGAACTGTTTGACGTGGATCAAACCGGTGTCAAACAACTGGAGCGGACGATTGGATACGGCAAGAAGCGGGTTGCGGAGGTGAGTGAGCGAATTGAAGAATTGATCCAGTTGCGTAACGAGATGGAGGAAATGTTGAACGAGTTTGCTGAAAGACTGACCAAGCTCAGAGAACAAGGAGAAGATGGTGGATGAATATTTCCGAATTATTAGCCCGGAATGCCCGCAAATATCCGCATCAGGAAGCGGTTGTGGAACAAGATCGCGGTGCGCCTCTTGGAACGAATGAAGTCCAACGCATCCAGCAGAAATTTAAAACCAAGAATTTGATGTGCGTCTACGGACTGACGGAAGCGGGTCCGAATGGCACTTTGCTTGAAGCTGAAGAACATCTGACCAAAGCGGGGAGAATCGGCAGGCGGGCGGCGCTTAATTGTGAGCTGCGCATCGTGGACGACAGCGGTCGGGAGTAGCCGTTGTCGGTGTTCCGCATCCCGAATGGGGAGGGACAGTAAAAGCAGTGCTGGTTTTGAAGGAACAAGCTCTCGAGTCAGCCGTTGCAGAAGAATGTAAGCGTTTTCTTGAGGGGAAGTTAGCTACTTATAAAATTCCTCGCCTGGGTGATAAGTGAGCTTCCGAGGAATGCAACAGGGAAAATCGTAAAGACCCGATTGCGCGATTAAAGGGATAGCTCAAATTAAGGGATTAATCGAATAAAGGGATGCGGTCAAAAAAATGAAAGGGAGTAGAAGCGTATGAATCTGTTTCGGGAAGACCCCAATTTGGCGTTTATCTTAAAGCAGTACCTGGACCCCGAGATGTACGAGTGGGCTTACGGCGAGCTGGATCGGTTCGGAGAGTTGTGCGGCACAGAAATCGACGAGCGGGCGGTGCATACAGATCGTGAGGGGCAACCTCGGCTGATCAAATACGATCAATACGGCAATGACATCTCCTGCGTATGGGTGAATGAAGGATATAAGAAAACGGTAGAACAAACATACCATTCAGGAATTGTCGGTTTTTTGTACAAGGAGATCCCCGCTCTCAGGCGAAAAGGGAACTATATTTACTCCTACGCGCAAGGCTATTTGCTGTCCCAGAGCGAACCAGGCTTTTATTGTCCCGTCACGCTGACAATGGCAACTGCCTATCTGCTTGATCAGTACGCGGATCAATCGCTGAAAGACCAATTCTTGCCGCATGTCACTTCGATGGGCGAAGTTGAGCTGTACGAAGGCGCCACATTTTTGACCGAGCGGCAGGGAGGCTCTGATGTGGGGGCCAATGAAACCAGGGCGGTGAAAGAAGGGGACATCTATCGTCTGTACGGCGAAAAATACTTCGCTTCAAACGGCGGAGCATGCGGAGTGGCGATGGTGCTGGCACGGATCGCAGGAGCGGGCCCGGGTACCAAAGGGTTGAGCCTGTTCCTTGTCCCGTGGCGAAAAACAGACGGCACATTAAACAATCTGCAGATCCGCCGACTCAAAGACAAGCTGGGAGTAAGGGCGGTACCGTCTGCCGAAGTCGTTCTGGAAGGTTCGGAAGCATATCTGGTGGGCGACGCCAGCAAAGGTTTTTACTACATGATGGAAGCGCTCAATCTGTCCCGGGTTTGCAATGCAGTCGCATCAGTCGGGATTATGCAGCGAGCCTTTTTGGAAGCCAAAAAATACTCCTTTAAACGGGACGCATTCGGCCGCAAATTAGCAGAATTCCCGATGGTGAAAGAGACACTTGCCAAATTGGCTGCGAGGCAGGAAGTGGAGACAGGGGCGATTTTCTCGATTATTCCGCTGTTCGAACGCGTTATGAATGATGAAGCAGACGTGACGGAACAAGAAATGGCGATGAACCGATTGTTGATTGCTCTGCTCAAAATGCGGACTGCGGAGGTGGCGATCGAATTCGCCCATCAGGCGATTGAAATGCACGGCGGCAACGGCTATATCGAGGATTTCGTGACACCACGGCTGCTGCGTGACGCCCAAGTGCTGACTGTCTGGGAAGGCACAGCCAACATACTGGGGCTGGAAGTGCTTCGCCTGATTCGCAAATTCCATGTACATGAACGGTTTCTTGAGCATATCCAGCAGGAGCTGTCCGCGCTGAAGCCGCCAATCCAGGCCTATCGCGGGGCCATCGACAGGGGAATCGGCCAGTTGGTTGAACTTTTGACTTACCTCGCCGGGCAAAGTGAAGACATCCAAACCTATCACAGCAAACGGATTGCCCACCTGATGGGCGACATTTATACAAGCATGATCGCGCTGCGTGACGCCGATCGCGGAGATGAGCGCAAGCTGCTGATTGCCCGCCTGTTTTTGCAGCATACATGGGAGCACAAACACCTCGATGATCAACTGCTGCCACTGAAGCACTTCGCAGAAATCGTCGGTTGAAGAGAGATATGGCATGAGGGGCAAGCCTGACGTTATAAACGTCAGGCTTTATTTGTCATTCAATTCATACTATTATAAGAAAAGCTTCTTTCGAAACCCTCCCGAAGATGTCGTGAGACCATCTTCAGCGGAAGCCTGCACCTTAAGATATTATCTCGACTATTTGGCTAAATGTCAGAAAAGAAAGGACGATCTGCTTTGCGAGCCGTCTTGTTGGGAATTTTGGCTTCTTTCTTCTTTGCGTTTACGTTTGTGCTGAATAAAGCGATGGATTTGTCGGGAGGCAGTTGGATTTGGAGTTCCTCCCTGCGTTATTTGTTTATGATCCCTTTCCTGTTTTTGCTGGTCTTCTATCGAGGAAACTGGAAACCGCTGTTTGCTGAATTACGTGCCCGGCCATTGGCCTGGATTGGATGGAGTACGGTCGGGTTCGGTTTCTTTTATGCGCCGCTTAGCTTTGCGGCTGCTTATGGCCCAGCCTGGCTGGTGGCCGGCACCTGGCAGATTACAATTGTGGCTGGCTCCCTTCTGGTTCCATTCTTTACGGAAACGGTATTGACGCCGAACGGACCAGTACAAGTAAGGCAGCGAATTCCTGTCATCGGCCTGCTGATGTCCTTGATCATTCTCTTGGGTGTAGCCCTGATGCACGTTCAGGAGGCTGATCACCTGGACGTCCGGGAGATGCTCTTGGGAATCGTTCCGGTTGTAATTGCCGCATTTGCCTATCCGCTCGGCAATCGGAAAATGATGGAGGTATGCCAAGGAAGGCTGGACGCATATCAGCGCGTACTTGGCATGACGTTGGCCAGCTTGCCCGTATGGTTGATTTTGTCCCTTTACGGTTTGGCGACGGTGGGTGCCCCAAGCGCCAGCCAGATGGGGCAATCTCTTCTGGTTGCCATCTGTTCGGGTTTGATTGCGACGGTCCTGTTTTTCTCAGCTACCGATCTGGTTAAGGACAGTCCGCACAAGCTGGCCGCTGTTGAAGCAACGCAAGCGGGCGAAGTGATTTTTGCCGTTCTGGGAGAGATGGTGTTACTGTCAGGTCAATTTCCAGCTTGGTGGTCCTGGCTTGGCATGGGGCTTGTTGTGGTTGGAATGGTTTTGCACAGTTATGTCTCCCATGGCATTCAGACGGGTGTCTCTGCCGAAGAAGCGGGCACTTTGACAGAGTAATAGACGCTGGCCAGTACACAGAGAACGCCAATCAAGTCTACATAAGAAAATGGTTCATGCAAGAGGGAATAGGAGAGCAGGATGGAGCTGATCGGCATAAATCCGGTGAAAACAGCGGCAGTTGAGGCAGTGACAAGCCGCAACCCCTGATACCAGAGAAGATAGGAAACCACCGTGACGAAAATACCACTGTATAAGATCAACGCCCATTCCTGCCATGTGACAGAAGAAAAATCAAAGCGATAAGCCTCGGCTGCCGCAAACGGCAAAAACAGCAAAAATCCATACATGCTTACACGCGTGGTAATCGTCATAGGCGAAATATCAGGCGGCAGCCGCTTGCCCAGAACGGTAAAAGCTGCTTCACAAACAACAGCGCCCAGGATGAACAAGCTGCCAAGCAGTGTGGAGCCTTGATCAAGCCTGGTGGATGCCGGCATGCCTTCTATCAGCATGATTCCGATGACAGACAAGAGAATGCCGACCGCCCGATTCCGATTCCACTTTTCTTTCAAAAAGAAAAAAGCCATTGCACCGATCACTGCAGGGGCCGTGCTTAGGATAATCCCGCTAGCCATAGCGCCGGTTTTTCCCACGCCATACAGCAGGAACACGTTAAACAGGAAAATTCCGCTGACCGCTTGAAGCAGCATCATAACTTGCGCTCTCCTGCTGATCGAAAAAGTCAAATCCCGATGGCTGCGCAGAAGGGGGAGCAGAATGACGAGTGCCACGGCAAAGCGGAGGCACGAAGCAAAAAAGACAGGAAAGCTTGTACTGATAAGCTTGGCAACGACGACGGAACTGCCGGCAATCGCCATGCTGACGGCAAGTTTCAGATAGCCTTGAATCGTCTGTTTCACGTTTTTTCTTCCTTTCCCTTTGGTTTGTTGAGATGAAGATTACTGCAGAATGGCAAGGGGAGGAAGTGCCAATAGGAGAGTATTTGGACAGTACCAATTCAAAACAGGAACAATTCCAAGGGAAGGAACAGATTTTTTCATGTTGGGAATATCGATTGAGAGAGATCTGGGGATTCCGTTCAACAGACAAATCTATACGCAATTGCGGGAGAAAATCTTATCGGGTGATCTGTCTGAGGGCACATGCCTGCCTGCTTCACGACGGTTGGCCGAAGAGCTTAAGGTTTCGCGCAATGTCGTTTTGGACGTATACGAGCAATTGACAGCGGAGGGATATTTGGAAGCAAGGCAAGGGGCTGGAACCTATGTTGCAGAGGGGATCCGCTTCCAGATCACTCTTGCCGGCCAAGCTCTGGAGGATAAAGCAACCGTTCCGGCGGATACACTTCGGTCGGACGTAATCGATTTTCGCACCGGGGTACCGGAAGTGGGACTTTTCCCCCGCAAAATTTGGGCCAAGCTGGCGCACGAAGTTAGCCTGAGTATTTCCGACGAGGCTTTGGGATATGGGCATCCAGCGGGAAGTTTTTCGCTTCGCCAAGCGTTGTCCCGCTATCTGTTTCGGATGCGGGGGGTAGTATGTCAGCCGGAGAATCTGCTGATCACTTCAGGCGCGACGCAAGCATTTTCCTTGATCGCCAATCTGCTCATTCCTGCTGCAGGCGGCAAGATCGTCATGGAAGATCCCGTAACCGCGGGAATTCAATCGATCTTTCAATCCACGGGCGCTTCCCTTCATCCTGTACCGGTTGATCACAGTGGCATGAGAACGGATTTATTGCCCAACCATGTAAGGCCTGATCTGGTACTGGTTACTCCTTCGCATCAATTTCCTACGGGTACCATTCTTCCTGTTCAACGGCGAATTCAACTCATTCACTATATCAGGCAGATGGACAGCTATCTGATTGAGGATGATTATGACAGCGAATTCCGCTATAAGGGTTCACCCATCCATGCTTTGCAAGGACTTGACCCCGAGCGTGTCATCTATGTCGGCACGTTCAGCAAAACGCTATCTCCAGGTTTGAGGTTGGGTTTCATCGTCCTGCCCAAGCCGTTGATTGAACGATTCCAGAAGCAGAAATGGCTGACTGACCATCATTGTGCCTCCATTGAACAATTGATCCTGGCCCAATTCATCGAACGAGGATATTTGGAGAAGCATGTTTTCCGAATGAAAAAGCTGTATAAAAGCCGCAGGCAAGCGCTAATCGCTGCCTTGCAGACCCATTTCCAAGACTCCATCACGATTAGCGGTGACGCAACTGGTCTGCACCTGCTTGTCCGCTTTGAGCAGTTTTCATTTTCCCAAGAATTATTGGAACGAATCGAACAGGGAGGCGTCAGGGTATATCCGGTTGAACAGCATGCCATTGTGAAGGGGCACCATGAGCAAGAAATTCTGTTCGGATATGGCAATCTGACACCAGAGCAATGTGGAGAAGGGGTGCGCCGCCTGTACGCTGTTTTGTCCGAAGAGCAAAGAGAGACTAGCGACTAGTCTCTCTTTCTTTACGTTCATATCAACTTAAGCCCGCTGATCAAAATAATCATGGAGATTGCACAGCGCAAAAAAAATGTCGGGACGCGAGTGGAAAGAATGCTTCCAACAAAAACTCCGGGAATGGAACCGGCCAATAATTGTACGACTACCTTGTAGTCCACATTGCCGAAACTCGCATGCGCAAGCCCTGCCGCCGTAACGAGAATAAAAGCGTGGGCAATATCGGTACCGACGATCTCCTTGCCGCTGAGACGAAAAAAGTACATCAGGGACAAAGCAAAAAGCGACCCGCTGCCGATTGACGTCAATCCGACGATAAATCCCAGTATGGCTCCGATCGTGATGGTAAGTTTGCGCTTCTCGGGCAAGTTCATCTGCTGCCATTTGTTTGGCTTGGAATCGTGCCGGGAACGAATCGTTTTGAAAATCATGGCTACCGGAATCAGAACAAGCGCGAATCCAAGAACCTTTTTAATGATCAGATCTGCTTCGCCGAACATGCTGTTGACAAGATGAATCAGGTTGACGGCAATAACCGCACTTGGGACGCTTCCAATGGCGAAGTATAGGACGATCTGGAAGTTGACTGATTTTTGCCGCCAGTGCTGAAAGGCACCGAAGACTTTGGTGATGGAGTTGTAGACAAGATCAGTACCAACTGCGATGGTAGGCTGAATGCCCAGCATGATGAGAATAGGGGTTAACAGCGCTGCACCGCCTACTCCCGTAAGTCCAACAAGAAACCCGACAAACAGACCGATGACAAGTAAGCTAAAGTCCATGGTGGTATCCATCCTTACTACCGTAAATTGCCGATTGCTGCGGGGGTTAATCGAGAGGATTTGCAAGAATTTTCTCAATTGTTACCAGTGTAAGTGTGAGGAAAATCACATTTTGGTGCGTGATTTTTCTGTCGATTTTTGATAGATTAAGGTTGACAGTATTTAAGCAACATTCTTATAGTAATAATATTTTGCATTTTATTGACTCTGTTTAAAATGATTAGCTACAATGAGATTCGAAACGAATGGATGAATTTAGCATTTTTGTCTATTTTCAGCATCCGCTGGAATTCAGACAATTTTTTAAAGGGGGTGGGTGTGAGAAATCCCTGCATTACGACCTTCCATTAGCTCTTGATTAGTTTATGTGTTTGTAAACACGGAGGTGAACAATATGCAACATTTTTGGTTGCCTGATGCTCTTACGGAAGTTGCCAAAAATTCTGACACGCTCTTTTACGTCATTCTAGGCATCACCTTGTTCTTCTTTGTATTGGTTGAATTTTTGCTTGCCGTATTTCTCGTTCGTTATCGCCGGAAATGGGCTGCAAAAGATGGCGTGAACCTGCATGGAAACCATCGTTTAGAGATTCTTTGGACTGTGATTCCGGCACTTATTCTGGTTGTTCTCGGTGTATACAGTACACAAATGACCTACGCAATCCAAAAAACTCCTAGCGACGTTGTCGTGATCAAGGTTCACGGCCAGAAGTGGTCTTGGGAATACGAATATCCGGGCGGTTTCACGAAAACGAACGATCTGCGTCTCCCGGAAGGCAAAGATGTGCTGTTTAAAATTACTTCCAAAGACGTGATCCACAGCTTCTGGATTCCTCAGTTCCGGCTAAAGCAAGACGCGGTTCCCGGTCGTGAAACAGAATACACGGTCAAAGTGGAAAAAGGGGATACGTCAAACCTGCGGGTAGTCTGTGCAGAGTACTGCGGTACAGCTCACGCTATGATGGTAAACAAAATTACCGTGATGAAACCGGAAGCTTTTGATGCGTGGGTCAAATCAGGCGGGAAAGAGCCTGGAGGCACGGCCGGAGGAGCGAAAGACGGGAAAACAATCGCTCAAGAAAACGGCTGTCTCAACTGCCATTCTATTGATGGTGGACAAGGGGTAGGTCCTACTTGGAAAGGGCTTTACGGTTCTGATCGCAAGTTTTCTGACGGTTCTACTGCTAAAGCTGATGACGCTTACATCAAGCAATCTATTTTTAAACCAGGCGATAAGGTAGTAGAAGGATTCAGCAACGTCATGCAGCCATTCAGCTCGTTGTCTGAAGAAGATGCAACAGCACTTGTTGAATACATCAAGACGCTGAAATAAGTAATTGATTAGAAAGGAGTGGCGCAATTGGCTGGTGCAGCGAATGCAAATCGTTCCTTCTTACGCAACTGGATTTTGACAGTTGACCATAAGAAGATTGGAATTATGTATGCGGTTACAGCGTTGATCTTCTTTATCTTGGGTGGTCTTGCCGCTTTGGCGATTCGTACCGAGCTTTTCTTTCCCGGGCCAACGGTCATTACTCCGGATACGTTTAACCAAATGTTCACCATGCATGGAACGATCATGATCTTTTTGTTCGTCATTCCGTTTTTGACCGGTGCGTTCGGTAACTATCTCGTCCCGATCATGATTGGTGCGCACGATATGGCGTTCCCGCGGATGAACGCGTTGAGCTACTGGCTTTATCTTTTGGGTGGCATGGTGCTGCTCGGTTCTTTCTTCGCGGGAGCCATGCCTGACGTAGGGTGGACAGCCTATCCGCCTTACAGTATCCAGTCCAAAGGCATTGGTCTTGATTTATGGGTTTCCAGCGTCCATATTTTGGGTCTTTCTTCTATACTTGCAGCGATTAACTTCATCGTAACGATTTTCAACATGCGTGCACCTGGCATGACATTCAACCGCATGCCGCTGTTCGTTTGG
This sequence comes from Paenibacillaceae bacterium, assembly GCA_041920465.1. Lineage (GTDB taxonomy): Bacteria > Bacillota > Bacilli > Brevibacillales > Brevibacillaceae > Brevibacillus_H. The sequence continues at coordinate 14,742 of JBHGXW010000008.1, forward strand.
GCTTCATTGGTAACTTCCTTCATCCAGTTGTTTGGTACGCCAGCGCTTGCCGGCGCGGTAACCACGCTTTTGACTGACCGTCACCTTGGCACCATTTTTTACAACGCTTCCGCCGGTGGCGACGTGATGCTGTATCAACACTTGTTCTGGTTCTATTCTCACCCGGCGGTATACGTTATGGTTATCCCGGCAATGGGTCTTGTTTCTGAGATTATTCCGGTATTTGCACGGAAGCCGATCTTCGGCTATCACGCGATTGCCTACTCGTCTGTTGCAATCGGTTTTCTGGGCTTCCTGGTGTGGGCTCACCATATGTTCGTATCCGGAATGCAGATTGATACGGGTATTCCGTTCATGATCTCTTCCATGGTGATCGCCGTTCCGACAGCGATCAAGGTATTCGCCTGGTTGGCAACCTTGTGGCGCGGTTCGATCAAATTTACGACTCCGCTTTTGTTCGCCGCATTAGGGTTTGTCGGTTTGTTCACGATCGGCGGATTAACCGGTATCTTCCTGGCTGCGGTTCCGCTTGACTTGAACCTGCATGATACCTATTTCGTTGTGGGTCATTTCCACTTCGTCGTTTTCGGCGGTACGGTAATGGCGGGGATGGCAGCACTTTACTACTGGTTCCCGAAAGCTACCGGCCGCATGTACAACGAAACGCTTGGCAAATGGTCTTTCTGGCTTTATTTCATCGGAACGAACCTGACTTTCGCACCAATGCTCTTTGCCGGATTGGCTGGTATGCCTCGCCGTGTATTTGACTACATTCCGGAACAAACTACTGTAAATCAGCTGGCAACAATCGGAGCGTTTACCCTCTCTATCGGGACAGTGCTTTTATTTGTCAACATTGCATACTCTTTAGTTAAAGGAGCAAAAGCGGCGGACAACCCATGGGAAGCTCAAACCTTGGAGTGGACGGTATCTTCTCCACCGCCTGAGCATAATTTCCATGAGATGCCTGTTGTGACAGAAGCGCCTTATAACTTCGGAAAACCTCGTGCGAAACGCATGAAATACGGAGAAACCGTCAGCGGCCCTGGTGTTGGAGCGTAACATGCCACATCAACGCGGCCGCCTAGCCAGAAGGGGGTTCTAAAGCATGGAACAACAAGCAGTTTTGAAGGAGAATAGCCGCGCGTTTCTCGAAGCGGATTCTACCATTCAGTTGGAGCAAGTAAAACCGGCTACCTGGAGCGATTACTTGTATCTAACCAAGCCGGGCATTACCATCTCTAACCTGTTAACGACGTTTACTGGCTTGTGGCTGGCCGCTAAGGGTTCGCTTGATTTGAAAGTAACGATTTTTACGCTGATCGGTACGGCATTTGTGATTGCTTCCGGTGCAGCGCTCAACAACTATTATGATCGTGAACTTGATTTGAAAATGAAACGCACCAAGAATCGGGCGGTTGCCGCAGGGCGAATTCATCCGCGCAATGCGCTGGCGATCGGGATCGCTTTGTTACTGACTGGACTCGTTGTCCTTGGTGTATTCGTCAATGCACTGGCAGCAGTGATCAGCTTGATCGGTCACATTTTCTATGTGCTCCTGTACACCCCGTTAAAACGCGTCACTACGCTGAATACCGTGGTAGGGGGTGTATCCGGCGCCGTTCCTCCCGTTATCGGGTGGGTTGCGGTAACAGGCTCCATTGATCCGTCTGCCTGGATTCTGTTCACCATTATCTTCTTGTGGCAGTTCCCGCACTTCTTGTCGCTCGCGATGATGAAGGTGGAAGATTACCGCAACGGTGACGTGATGATGCTTCCGGTCGTCAAAGGCTTTGAGGAAACCAAACGGCAAATTCTCCGCTATACCGCGGCGCTTCTGCCGGCTTCCATTCTCTTGTTTATGTTTGGATCGGTAGGCTACATCTACCTGGCGGCTTCAACCGCATTGGGCATTTTCTATCTCGTCCTCGCGTTCAAAAGTTTCTTTATGACTGACGATATGGCATGGGCGAAGAAAATGTTCGGTTACTCTCTGGTTTATTTGCTCGCGATTTGTGCTTCCGTGATCGTCGGCACAGTATAAGCAGTTTCTTTTGCAGGCAGTAATCTAACAGCTTCCAAAGAGGAGGGAAACTCATGGCAAAGCACAACAATCATGCGTATCCGCCCGTATACGAACCGGGTAAGGGCATGAAAGATAACGGCCAATTTGCCGTATGGCTTGGGCTGATCAGTACGTTGTTTTTTATTGCAACATTCGTATCCTCCAACGTATATTTGCGCGGCTGGTCTCCTGATGTTTTCGCGTTAAAACAGGAAACCGATCTTCCATACCTGAGCACACTTACCCTGTTGATCGGAGCGCTCGGCGCACTCTTTACAGGGAACTCGTTCCGTAAGCGTGCGAACGGCGCGTTTACTGCCGGTTTGCTCGTGTCCACGGTATTGTTCACAGCATCGCTTGTCCAGGAGTGGATGCTGATCAAGGAGCTTGCCGCATTGGGTCCGGTTGCTTGGACAGCATACGTGACCGTCTATGTATGCCAGTTCATCATGTTGCTCATCTCGGTGGTATTATTTCTGGTCGCAATCGGGTTCCACATCCGCGGAAACGAAAAAGCGTTGCAACGATTTATCCCTGCTTCCATGAGTGTATGGCTGTTTACGCTCATGCTCGGCATCGCCATTTTGCTTCTCACCAACGTAATTTCCGTAGAACAATTTGCCGAATGGTGCGGTGTAAAATTCTTGGGTCTTGTGAAATAAGCCGAATGGGCGTAAACTGAAGAAGGAGGCATTTGAAATGGGTCTCATTATGTTCGCCATAGGCCTGTTCTTGTTTTCAGGTTTGTTATTCCTGATTTTCTGGTACTCCGCGTCACTTTCTACTCGCAAATAAATAACGCCTGACAAACATCTCTTGCATGGGCGAGAGATGTTTTCTTGTGAGGAACTTTCTTTTGGATCATAGAGGTTAGTGAAAGGGGATACTAGAGATCGGAGGGAGGAAAAGAGGTTGAAGATGAAAATAGATAGACAAGACAAAATGGACAAACTGCTCAAATGGTTGGCAATTGCTGCAACCGTGATTATGTTTCTTGTCATGATTGCCGGTTCCCTGGTTACCAAGACCAATTCCGGCATGGGCTGCGGAAATGACTGGCCGCTGTGCAACGGCAAATGGGTTCCCGAATATACCATTAAATCCATCATTGAGTATATGCACCGGGCGGTTACCGGTATGGCGGGATTAGTGGTTATCCTGTTCTCGGCATTGGCCTGGCGGCGTTATCGCGGCAACAAGGAAGTGCGGTCACTCGCTTTGTTCGGGATGTTCTTTATTATTCTGGAGTCGATTCTGGGTGCTTCCGCCGTTATTTGGCCGCAATCTTCCGCTGTATTGGCTCTGCACTTCGGCTTTTCGCTGATGGCATATACGGGAGTATTCCTCCTCACCATGTTCGTGCTGCAAAGGTCGAGAAGCAATCGGCTGATTCAGGCAGAGGTGCCTAAGGGCTTCCGCAACTTCGCGTGGGCAGTCGCGGTATTTGCCTACGGGGTGGTATATCTGGGAGCATACGTCCGGCATACCAAATCGTACCTGGCATGTCCTGATTGGCCGCTTTGTCAGGGGAAACTGATCCCTGAGCTTTCCGGTCAGGTGGGAATCCAATTTGCCCATCGAGCGGGGGCTGCTGTTTTCTTCCTGCTGGTTTTGGGACTGATGATTTATGCGATCCGTAACTTTAGACAGACCAGACGGGATATTTATACAGCCAGCATAATCTCCTTTGTTCTGGTCGCTGTTCAGGTATTAAGCGGCGGGCTTGTTATCCTTTCTAGGGTTCATCTGTACGCAACAATTTTCCATTCGGCCGTGATTACCGTGCTGTTCGGAACCTTAAGCTATATTTGTTTGCAATCGCTCAAAAAACCGAATCAATAAGCTGGATCAATAAACGGAATCAAGCGAACCGGACGAGGCTGCATCCCATGAAGAGGATGCAGCCTTTTTTCCTGAATCGCCGGTTCCCCCGTCAGACGACTCTGCTATAATAGTGGACAAGATATGACGTGGAGGGAGTTATGTGATGGCGAATCAAAAAGAGACCTATCAAGCGCTGCAAGAGAAATTAAGAGAACTCGAAGTTGTATTCGAAGCATCACACGACGAAATTTTTGTGGCTGATGCAAAGGGAGTTACGATCCGGGTAAATCCAGCCTGTGAACGACATTACGGATTGCAAGGCATTGAGCTTGTCGGCAGAAACGTATACGATCTGGAACGGGAAGGCCTCTTTTATCCTTCTGCCACAGTAGCTGTGCTGGAGAACAAAAGGCCTGTGACATTGGTTCAGTCCACTTCTACGGGAAGACGGCTGATTGTCACCGCCAATCCTGTGTTTGATGAAGAAGGAAACCTTTCGCGCGTTGTGTCCACTTCATTGGACATTACCGAGATCATCTCTTTGAAGCGGCAAGTGGAAGAAATGGAAAAAGCGATTCAGGAATATAACGAACAGTTAGAGCATTTCCGCAGTATTACATATAACAATCAGGGGCCGCTTATCGCCAAAAGCAAAGCGATGATCAACGCATTGGAACTGCTGGAACGGGTGGCTAATGTGGATACGATTGTCCTTTTCCTCGGAGAGTCAGGAGCGGGAAAATCGGAAATTGCCCACTGGCTGCACAACTTGAGCAACCGGAAAGACGGGCCGTTTATAGAGGTAAACTGCAGCGCGATCCCGCACCAATTATTTGAATCGGAACTTTTCGGGTATGAACGGGGTTCTTTCTCGGGAGCCCTATCTACCGGTAAAATGGGCCTGATCGAATCTGCCCAGAATGGGACGCTTTTTTTGGATGAAATTGGTGAACTGCCGCTTGAGCTGCAAACAAAGCTGCTTCAGGTCATCCAAAAAAAATCGGTTATGCGCATAGGCGGAAGGTCGGCCAAAAAAGTGGACGTCCGCTTTCTTGCCGCGACGAATAAAGACCTGGAAAGTATGGTCAAAGAGGGAACATTTCGCCTCGATTTGTACTACCGGCTGAACGTCATTCCCGTCAAGATTCCCCCGTTGCGTGAGCGGCCGGAGGATCTGATTGAAATGATTTTTGTCTTTCTTGATCGGACGAACAAAAAATACCATATGCAAAAGATGTTTTCTTCCCGCGCCCTGGATCAACTGCTTTCATACCATTGGCCCGGAAATATTCGCGAATTGGAAAATGTGATCGAGCGGCTGGCGATCACTGCCAACGACAGCATTATTCATGAGGAAGATGTAGCTGGGGTGCTTGATACACGATCTGCTCCGGGACAAGAACGCTCTGGAAGCGCCAAGGATGCGTACCTCGATATATTTCTGAAAAATCCCAATCTTGGGTTGAAGGAAATGGTTGAAATTTTTGAGGAAGATATTATCAAGCATTTGATGCGGGAACATGGTTCAACCCGCAAAGTGGCAAAACGCCTGAAAACAAGCCAAAGTACGATTAGCCGCAAGTATCAGCAACGTCAGGTTTCGTTACATGGGGCACCATCAGAAAAAATCGAGAAATAAGCAGAGAATGACCCAGAAATGAATCAAAAACATGAAGAAACTTCAAAAATGAATCAAAAATTTCGAGAGTTATTCAAAATTGCATCATATGCATGCGAAAACACAACGTGCATGATGTTTTTTGTTAGTTTTCCTGTCATTAAGAGGTTGGCATGTTATTTGCAAGTTCTGATAATTGGTTATTTTCTAATAATTAAAACAAGCATTGTAAGGGGGATGTATTCATGATGGCGAAAAAATTAAACAAAGGATTGCTGGTTTTGTTTTTCTCGTTTTGTTCCCTGCTTTTGCTCGCAACGGGTTGCGGGAAGCAGGAGACAGTCTCGTCCACACCGGCTGCAGAAGGAACCTCATCGACTGCTAAAGCGGAAGGCACACTCGCAAAATTGAAAGAGAAAGGTGTCCTTGTAGTAGGCTCGTCCAATGACACTCCGTTTGCCTTTATTGATAAAGACACCAAACAATTTACAGGAATTGACGCCGAAATTATCGGTGAAATTGCCAAACGTCTCGGTATTCCCAAAGTGGAGATGAAGGAAGTCAAATTTGAAAATCTGCTGGTTGAACTGAACAACAAAAATATTGACATGGTAACAGATGGTATGTATATCAAGCCGGAACGCGAGAAAATTGCCGCTTTTACACACCCTTGGTACAAAGAAGCGGAGGCTCTGATTGTCCGCAACGATTCTGATATTAAAGGGATTGACGATTTAAAAGATAAAGTGGTTGGCGGTCAAAAGGGAACCACATTCCTGGAATATGTCCAGGAGTTGAAATCCCAAGGCAAAATTAAAGAAGTGAAAATCTTCGGTTCACAAGCAGAACTGCTTCTTGCTTTGAACACGAAAAAGCTGGATGCGGTTATTTCCGATAGCGCTACTTCGGCTTATACCATTCAACATGACCCAACGCTCTCAATCAAGCTGGTTTCTCCGTACAAGGCAAAGTACGACGGGCTTGTCGGGGCTGCTGTCCGCAAAGAAGACAAGGAACTGCTTGATGCTGTAAACGCTGAACTGGACAAGCTGAAGCAGGAAGGATTCATTTTAAATGTCCTGAAAAAATACGGCTTGAACGAAGATAACGTCGTTCAATGAAATAGCCGATGATTGAGTCCAAGGGAGCTCGAATGAAAAGAGGCTCCCTTGTTCCTTACATTTATTCAAGAGGTGATGCACAGTTATGAACAACCTGGATTTTGTCACGGCTTTCAAAGAGCTGACTCCCTCGCTGCTGGACGCTTTGTGGCTTGTCGTCAGTTTATCGATTGTTTCTTACATGATTGCGCTTGTCATTGGCATGTTAATCGCACTGGGAAGGCTGTCAAAAAACAAAGCTTTGGGAGTTGCGTTGACTGCTTTGCTTGAACTGATCCGCGGCACGCCATTACTCGTGCAGCTGCTTTATGTCTACTATGTGCTTCCCGAGATTATCAGCCGCATCGGAATGATCTGGATTCCTGATTATAGAATGAATATTAGCGCTTTTGTTGCCGGTGTCATGGGCCTTGGACTCAACTATGGATGCTATATGTCTGAAGTGTTTCGCTCATCGATCCTTGCCATTGACAAAGGGCAGAAGGAAGCTGCTCTCGCCCTTGGCTACACGAACAGACAGGCGATGGCCCATATTGTGATTCCGCAATCATTTCAAATTTCCCTTCCGCCTTTAGGCAACTACTTCATCATGATGATTAAAGACACCTCGCTGTGCGCGTTCATTACCTTAGGCGAGATTATTTTGACGACACAGGCTTATGCGTCCCAAACATTCTTAACCATTGAATCGTACACCATCGCCGCTTTGGTTTATTTCGTGATCAGTTTTCCGCTCGGACGTGGTGTCCGCGTACTGGAAAGGAGACTGAGCCGCCATGTCTAAAGCAATGATCACGGTTGAAAATTTGCGCAAGTCGTTTGGAGATAAAGAGATTCTAAAGGGAATCAATCTACGGATTGAGCGGGGCGAAAAAGTGGTGATTATCGGCCCATCCGGTTCAGGCAAGTCGACATTTTTGCGCTGCCTTAACTATCTGGAGATACCCACATCCGGAAGTGTGATGATCGAGACGCATAAATTTGATGACCCGACGAAAAAAATGGATGAAAAACATATCGCCTCGCTGCGCGCCGAGGTTGGCATGGTATTTCAGCGGTTTAATCTGTTCCCCAATAAAACGGCGATTCAAAATGTAATGGCGGCACTGGTTACCATTCGCAAAATGACAAAAGCAGAGGCGCAACAGATTGCGGAGAAGTACCTGGAAAAGGTGGGGCTTAGCGAGCGGATGCACCATTATCCGAGCCAGTTATCCGGTGGACAGCAGCAGCGGGTTGCCATCGCACGTGCGCTTGCCATGCAGCCCAAAGTGATGCTGTTTGACGAAGCCACCTCTGCCCTTGACCCGGAGCTTGTCGGGGAAGTGTTAAACGTTATTCGTGAACTGGCCAGGGAAGGTATGACGATGGTTTTGGTGACACATGAAATGAAGTTTGCCCGCGAAGTAGCGGATCGCATAATTTTTATGGACGGCGGTGTGATCGTCGAAGAGGGAACGCCGGATGAAGTGTTTGGCCATCCGAAGCATCAACGAACGCGCTCTTTTTTGCAGAAGGTTGAACATTAAGGAGCCGTTCGTCATAGTTGGCATATTATTTGCATAATTTTCAAGGTAATAGCATGAAATGTCTTTCAATTCAGTAAATGAGAGGAGAGAAGAAAATGGGCTATTCATTTGCGAATGTCAAAACACAACTGCCAGGTCCTAAAGCGAAAGCTCTGCTGGAAAGACGTCAGAAGTACGTGCCGAAGGGAGTAAGCAACGGGATTCCTACGTTTATTGATCACGCGGAAGGGGCTCTTCTTACCGATGTGGACGGCAACACGTTTATTGATTTTGCGGGCGCCATCGGGACGATCAATGTGGGCCATTGCAATCCGGACGTGGTTGCGGCCTTGCATGACCAGATTGATAAATATATCCATCCCGGATTTAACGTGATGATGTACGAACCTTACATCGAATTTGCTGAACGCCTTGCCAAACTTGCGCCAGGTAATCATGAGAAACAAACTATCTTCTTTAACAGCGGGGCGGAAGCGGTCGAAAATGCCGTGAAAATTGCCCGTAAATATACGAAGCGGCAGGGGATTGTGGTCTTTAATCGCGGATATCACGGCCGTACGCTGATGACCATGACGATGACAAGCAAGGTTCGCCCGTACAAGTTCGAGTTCGGACCTTTTGCCCCGGAAGTGTACAGGGCACCCTTTCCGTATGTGTATCGCCGTCCGGAGGGTTTAAGCCTGGAAGCATACGATGACTATGTGCTGAGCGAGTTCAAAAACTTCCTGGTAGGAGACGTAGCACCGGAGACGATTGCAGCAGTCGTCATGGAACCTGTGCAGGGGGAAGGCGGATTTATCGTTCCTACCAAAAAGTTCGTACAGGGAGTCGCGGAGATTTGCAAGCAGCATGGCATTCTTTTTGTGTCTGACGAGATTCAAACCGGATTTGGGCGGACAGGAAAATATTTTGCGATTGAACATTTTGATGTCGTGCCTGACCTCATCACCGTGTCCAAATCAATGGCAGCCGGAGTGCCCATCAGCGGTGTGATCGGGCGCAGTGAAATAATGAATGTTTCGAACCCAGGTGAATTGGGCGGAACGTATGCCGGTTGTCCGCTTGGTTGCCGGGCCGGGCTTGCTGTTTTGGATACGATGGAAAAATTAAACTTGAATGAACGAGGAACTGCCATCGGCGAAAAGGTCATGAAGCGGTTCGCGCAATTCAAAGAAAAATACGAAGTAATCGGTGACGTGCGCGGTCTGGGTGCGATGTGTGCCATCGAGTTTGTCAAGGATCGCGTGACGAAGGAGCCTAACAAGGAAATTGTCAGCGCCATCATCACGGAGGCCAACCGCCGCGGTTTGGTATTGTTAAGTGCAGGGCTTTACGGTAATGTAATCCGTGTGCTTATGCCACTGGTCATAACAGATGAACAGTTAGAAGAAGGCCTCGATATTTTAGAGGAAGCGATTGTTGCCGAAACCTCTTACCTTCAACCTAACTAAAGGAGTCAATACTATGAAAACTGCCATTCCGAAAAAATTATTGTATCTGGGCGGCCAATATGTCGAAGCTTCGTCCTACAAAATCTTGCGTTCGCCCCATACCGGAGAAGCTGTTGCTGAGGTAGCCGTTGGTACGCGTGAGGATATGCAGCGGGCGATTGCGAATGCGGTCAAAGCGGAAAAAGTGATGGCGGCTCTGCCGGCGCACAAACGGGCCAGCATTCTGCAAACCGTATCGCAACTGCTGGCAGAAAACAGGGAGGAAGCGGCAAGAATTTTAACGCTGGAAGCGGCGAAACCCATCTCTGTAGCGCGAGGGGAAATTGCCCGTACCATTGAAACCTATCAATTTGCCGCTGATGAAGCCCGTCGTCTGCATGGCGAGACGATTCCGATGGATGCTTCAGCCATGGGAGAAAACCGGATTGCTTATACGGTCCGCAAGCCTGTGGGGATCGTCGGCGCGATTACTCCGTTCAACTTTCCTTTTAACCTGGTCGCTCACAAGTTAGGGCCGGCATTTGCTGCAGGCAACCCGGTTATTCTCAAACCGGCTGAACAGACGCCTCTCTCTGCGTTTTATATTGCGGATCTGTTTGCGAAAGCGGGTCTTCCCGCCGGGGCGTTACAGGTTGTGACAGGCAGCGGAAGGGAAATTGGCGATGAACTGGTACGCGATGAGCGAGTGAAGGTGATTACGTTTACGGGCAGCCCGGAAGTAGGGAAAATCATTCGCCGGAATGCCGGATTGAAGCGCGTAACCCTTGAGCTTGGTTCCAACTCCGGCCTGATTATTGACGAAGGCTTTGAGATTGATCGCATTATCAAGCGAACCGTCGTCGGCGCCTTCACGTTTATGGGGCAAGTCTGCATTTCACTGCAGCGCATCTTTGTCCACCGTTCGCTTTATCATGATTTTCTTGATAAATTTGTGGCGGAGACGAACAAATTGCGAGTCGGAGATCCGTCAGACGAAGCGACAGATATCGCAGCGCTGATCACACGTGCGGATGTGGACCGAATCGGCGAATGGATTGAGGAAGCGAAGCAACAGGGAGCGCGCGTCTTGACAGGCGGCATTGAAGGCAATATTGTGAAGCCGACCGTGATTGTCGATGCTGCGCCGCATACTCGTGTATGCTGTCAGGAAACGTTTGCTCCGGTTGTAGTGATTACTCCGTTTGATACGTTTGATGAAGCGATCAACGCGGTTAACGATTCCCGATATGGACTGCAGGCCGGGGTTTATACGAACAATATGGAACATGCTTTTGAAGCGGCAGACCGCCTGGAAGTAGGGGGCGTGATGATTAACGACTTCCCGACTTTCCGTGTCGATCATATGCCGTATGGCGGTCTGAAGGAGAGCGGTGTCGGCCGCGAAGGCATTAAATATGCCACAGAAGAGATGACGGAATTGAAGCTTGTTTGCTTTAACCGGAATCGGTAAGGGATAAGCATCAAATGAAATACGAGAAAGAGCCATAACAGGCTCTTTTTTTTCGTTTGATAAGCTTACTCCATTTGAATATCGATCACTTTGATCGTTCCATTCAGCTTTTTGAGCGCAATCGTTTCGCGTTCCGATCCGGCGAATCCCATATCCGTAACTGCCAAGTTGATATTGACTGTGTATTGGATCGTATCCCCTTTGGCTTCTGCCTTTATGATGTCATAGGTTTCCAGGTGGGGATTGGACAGGCCGATCAAGGATAGCTGGAAGTCTGCTGATGCCAACTTCTTGTTCATGCTGTCATCCATGAATGCTTTCATGGAATCGATATCCCGCTTCATTTGGGCATTCAGGAATCCCTTCACCTGCTCGAGACTTTCGGAATCGCTTCCCGGTATCGTCGGGGTGCCCAATTCAGAGGCAGCAACTGTTGCCGCTTTGGTCACAAGCCAGCTTGCTGCTTGATTGGCTGAGGCGGGTTGTTTGGAAACGGTAATCTTTTCGCGTGTCATTTGTGTGGCTTCCCCGTTGTTTCCGGCAAACAGCAGAACTTGATAGTGCCAGTCATTGCCGGCTTGCCATTCTTTTTCTACTGTAAAATGGAGCAGATGCGGATTGGGTGATCCTTTCCATCCATTGGAAAGAAAAGCAGGATCGTCCGTTGAATAACGCAGCAATTGCACATCATTGTGGTTCACGCGGGCATTCAGGAAGCCAAGCAATGTCGGATAAGGTTCCGCTTGAGACGCCACAAACGATGTGCCGTCAAAGGTAAAGATGTTCATTTTACCAGAAGGGACATGAGCTTCCGAAGCTTGCTCCTCGTTGTCGAGCGGTTTGCTGTTGGCTGGCTCACCGTTGACCGGTTTGTCATTGCCCGGTTTGCTGTTGGTTGGTTCGCTGTCGGTCGTTTCGCCGTTCAGCAGGTGGGTTGTTGTCCAGGCGTAGATTTGCCAGGAAGGTTCATCGACAAGCTGATAGCCGCCGACCGTTAACACCATTTCGCCGCTGCCTGGAATAAATGAACGTTCTTTGGTTGTCCATTCCCATGCCTCATGAAAAGCTCCTTTTTCCACATACCACAAGTGGTCAATCCATTCATCGAGGCCTGTACCGCCGGTTCTTTCCACTGATTTGAACAAGCGCTTGCCGTCTGTTTCTGCAAGAGGCTGCAAGCTGATATTCTCCACTTTCCAGTCTCTTTCCGCGATCAGTTTGTACCCTCCCGCCTGTTTATCCAGCACGAAGAAGTTTCCCAGATGGACGGCACCGTCAATCGTGGCGACGATCTCCAACTCTTTGTCTTCATCCAGATTTACTTGTTCGAAATGTAAGCCGGGGAAGTAATAGCCTTTTTCCTTGCCTTGTGTTTCAATCCATTTTTGCACCAGTTCCTTGGTGATCGCAGCAGGGGCGGGGGGCTTGTAATCGCTCGGCTGGGCAGGTGGGGCGGCAAACGCAGACTGCCAGCCGGCCGCAAGAAGTGCTGCACTTACACTTATGGGAACGAACCATTTTTTCATGCCGGGTACTCTCCTTCAGGGATTATATTCTGCCTGTTAGACGGACGGAATGTATAAAAGTTACAGGTTTCCCTGTGCTCTTTCTACTCTATCTTCTGGTAAAATAATAGAGGCAAACAAATGATCGATAGAGGTGGAGCTATGCGCATTCTACATACAGCCGACTGGCATTTCGGCAGAGTGCTGGAAGGGCGGGACCGGCAGGCGGAACAGGAAGAATTCGTGCGGGAACTGTGCCGGATTGCCGAGGAACGGTCCGTTGACCTCGTCCTGATTGCGGGAGATATCTACGACTCGGTAAATCCGCCTGCCTGGGCGGAAGAGTTGTTTTACGAAGCGTTGGAACGTTTGGCGGCCGGGGGCAAACGCGGAGTAGTCGTCATTGCCGGTAACCACGACCATCCGGAGCGGATCAGAGCGGCTGCTCCCTTAGCCAGGAAACACGGGATTGTTCTTCTGGGATTGCCCAAAGAAACGGCATATGTAAGCGACGAGGATGAATGGACGGAACGGGTACGGGTTGTGGACGCCGGCGCTTCCTGGCTGGAAATGGCCATTCCGGGTGTCTCGCATACCGCGGTGATTCTGGCGCTGCCGTATCCGTCGGAAGCTCGGTTAAAAGAGCTGATCAGCCAGACGTTTTCGCCAGAACAGATGCAGCAGGCTTTTTCGGAGCGGATCGCCACGTTGATGGACGAGCTTTCCTCTAAGTTTCGGGAAGATACGGTCAATCTGGTGATGAGCCACTTGTTTGTAATGGGCGGAGTGGAAACGGATTCGGAGCGGCCCATCCAGATTGGCGGCACACACACGGTATCCTTGTCTGCCTTTCCCAAAAACGCTCATTACGTGGCATTGGGACACCTGCACCGGTTGCAAAAGCTAAGCGATGCGCCGTTGATCCGCTACAGCGGCTCGCCTTTGGCCTACAGCTTTTCCGAAGCGGGGCAGAGCAAAGCGGTTGTGCTGGTTGATGTGGTTCCGGGCGGGGAAGTTAAAGAAGAGATCGTTTACCTTACCAGCGGCAGACCTCTTGTCAGATGGAAGGCGACAAAGGGAATTGCCCAGGTGGAAGAATGGCTGAGAGAAGAAAGGGATAAAGGGAGCTGGATTGATCTGGAAATCCATGTGTCCGATGTGATTGACCCGGCGGAGTTTCAGCGGCTGCGTAAACTAAGCGACGATTTCGTCAAAATCCAGCGGGTACTGGTGGAACCGGCGTCACAAGCAAAAGAGCAGGCCGGTGTGGATCAGAAGCTGAACGAAATGAGCCCGGAGCAGTTGTTTCGCCGGTTTTATGAGCGGAAACGGGGCGTTCAGCCGGATGATCGGGTGGTCTCGCTGTTTGCCAGATTAATGACAGCCAGCGCCGAACAAGAGCAAGGAGGGGAAGCGGAGTGAAACCCATTCAACTTATTTTGTCCGGGCTGCACAGCTACCGTGAAAAACAAGTGATTGATTTCGAAACCCTTTGTGAAGCGGGGCTGTTTGGAATATTTGGGCCGACGGGCAGCGGCAAATCAACGGTGCTTGATGCCATCACACTGGCGCTGTACGGACAGGTGGTGCGCATGGGCGGAACCTCCCACCCGCAGCAGGTGCTGAACCAGATGGAGGAGCGGTTGTTTGTCTCTTTTACCTTTGATTTGGGCAAAGGGGAAGGACGCAAGCGATACACGATTGAACGGGAATTTGGCATCGACAAAAAAGGGAACAAACGGCAGCCGGAAGTTCGCTTGATCCAGCGGGCACTTACTCCGGGCGAGCCTGACCTCGTGCTGGAATCAAAAGCGACGCTGGCGACACAGGCGATTGAGAAGCTGATCGGCTTGACGATCCATGATTTTACACGGGCTGTGGTTCTGCCGCAGGGTCAATTCTCCAAGTTTCTCACGCTGAAAGGCAGCGAGCGCAACGAGATGCTGCAGCGGATTTTTCACCTTCATGAGTATGGCGAAAAGCTGAATGAACGGCTGCGCGCCGCTTATGAAGCAAACAAGGCGGAGCTTCACCAGCTGCAGCTAGAGCTGGCCAGGCTGGGCGAAGCGGGGCCGGAAGCGCTGTTGGCCGCCACCACGGAACTGCAAGCGGTACAAGAGCAAGAACAAGCTCTCAAGAGCCAGCATGAAGAGATAGAAGAGCGCAAACGGGAGATGGAGCAGCTGCTTTCGGTCCAGCAAGAATGGCAGCAGGTTACCCGGCGCTTGCGTACCTTGCAGGAAGATGAAGCGAGGATGGAAGCTCTACATAGGCAAATCAAGGAGATTGAGGCAAGCATTCAAATTTGGCCGTTAATCGAAAGGCTGAAGAAGCTGGAGGCTGAACGGATTCAAACAGAGGCCGGACTGATCGAACTAAGGACCAAGCGGGATCATGCTTCGCTTCAGTTTGAGGCGGAAGAGGCTTTCTATCAGGAAGCGGTTCGTACCTTGCGCAGCGAAGAGCCTGTGTTGATGGAACAGAAATCAATGTTAAGCCAGGCGCTGGAGTGGGAGCGGGAACTGTCCGAGCTTCACCATTCGATTACCCTGCTGCAACAAGAGATGGCAGCGAAGACAGAAGAAGCAGGGCTTCTTGCAGCCCAATTGGCGCAGGATGACGAGAAGCTGGCGCGATGGAAGCAGGAATTGGCCGTGATGGACCAGCGTTTGCAGGAACTGGCGGTTACACCAGAAGAGCGAAGGCAAGCCCAGGCGATGCTGGAAGCGAAGAAGACGTGGCTGAGGGAGAAACAGGCCCATACGGAACACCGGCAGGAAGTCCAAAAACGCCGGAAGCAGTTGGAAGAACTCTCCCGACAGATGCATGAGCTTCACAATACATGGCAGACAACCACCGAAAAACGGCAGCAGAATCAACTGAATTTACAGGAGGTCCAGGAGCAGCCCGTTGTCTCCGAGCAAGAGCTGGAGGCAATGCGTGACTCTTTGGCACAAGTAAAAACCATCGGCAAAGAATGGCGGGAAGTGATCCATGCCGAGAACGAATGGAAGCAAAAACAGGCCAAATGGAAGAAGGAGTGGGACCAAACGGCCGTATCCTTGCGGCAATTGACTGAGAAGGTAACTGAACTGGAACAACACCGGTTGGACTGTCTGGCACGCAAGCAAGAAGCGGAAAGCCAGTTGCGCGACTGGCAAAAAGCAAATATGGCGCTTGCCCTTCGCAGTTCGCTTACCCCAGGATCGCCTTGTCCTGTTTGCGGCTCTTCTGAACATCACATTACGGCGGTAGAACCGCACCCCGCAGGACAGCATCAAGAAGAGACAGCGCTTGAGCAGCAGCTTGCAAAAACAGAGCAAGACCTGGCGGAAGCGGAACGGAAGATCGAGCAGATGAAGGAAGAGCTGCATAAGGCCCGGATAAACGAAGCAGCGCTTCAACAAAGAGAAACAAGTTTAGCGGAAGAAGGCCAACTGATCTCTAGCCGTATGTCCTCCATCCGGGAGCAGCTTCAAGAGCTTGGTGAATCCTGGGTGACAGAAGGCATTGAGCAGCTGATTGCCCGCTATCAGCAAGTGGAGCTTGAATGGAAGCAGAAAATGGCTCACAAAGAGGCGCAGAAGCTTCGATTGGAGGAACTGCAGCAGCAGCAAAACCAGCTTCGCGAGCAGGAGCTTCAACAGAAGGCAGACTATGACAAGCAATTGGCACTTCACACACAGCTTGCCGAGCAGCTCTCTCAGCTAGAGGCCCGCCTTGTCCAATCGACTGCACTTGTCGAGCAGGCGGAAATACATCTGCACGAGGTGAGAGGCGAGCTGCCAATTGATTTGATCGAGGAGCATCACGCGGCACTGGAGAAGCAGGAGATTGAATTTGGCAAAGTGCGGGAATCTCAAGCAGCCTTGACCAGTCAGATCAAACAGCTTGAAACAGATTATCAGCAGAAAAAAGAGAAGAAAACCGAACTCTCCGGCATCCTGACGATGATGGACCGGCAGGCAAAGGAGAAGCAGGCCACCTATGCGGAGAAGAAGCAGCAGTGGTCGATTCGCACAGGCGGAGTACCGGCGTCAAACCGGCTGGCGGAGCTGGAACAGAAGCTGTCTATGTACCGGCAAGCCCAGGAAGCGGCAGAAAAAAAGCGCAATGATGCTCTGGAAGCGAAACAGCGGATCCATGAAGAACTGTTGAAGCTGGAAGAGGCTCTTCTGCAGGTATCCCGCCAATACAACGAAGCGAAGCTGTCGATGGAACAAGCTTTGTTACGGGCAGGCTTGGAGCTGGCCCAGGTGGAAGCGGCTTATCAACTGCGAGAGCAGCTTGCCGGCTTCCGTGAGCAAGTGGAAGCTCATCAGCTGGCGCTTACTCAACTGCGCTACGACCAGCAGAAATTGCAAGAGAAGCTGGCGGGACGCAGCGTTGACGAGAACGAATGGCAAGCGATCCTTCAAGCGTGGCAGGAGATGCAAATGGCTTGGGAAGCCGTCAAAGAGCAGTTGGTGATCGCCGCCCGGCAGTTGAACAAGATTCAGGAGAATCACCAGCGTTGGCTGGAGGTACATCGCCGCCATGAAGAGATCGTAGATGAACAGAGCCGTTTGGACGACTTGAAAAAGCTGTTCGAAGGCAAAGCTTTTGTCCAGTTTATCGCGGAAGAGAAGCTTGCATCAATTGCCCGCGATGCGTCCTACCATCTGGCGCGGATGACCAAGAATCGCTATGCGTTGGAAATTGGAGCAGAGGGTGAGTTTATTTTGCGGGACGAAGCGGCGGGAGGATACCGCCGGGCGGTAAGCACCCTTTCCGGAGGGGAGACATTCCTTACGTCCCTGGCGCTTGCGCTTGCTCTTTCGGTAGAGATTCAGATGCGCGGCAGCCGTCTGGAGTTCTTTTTCCTTGATGAGGGATTCGGAACGTTGGACCCTGAGCTGTTGGAGGTCGTCCTTGACGCGCTGGAACGATTGCGGATGGATGATTTCGCGATCGGCTTAATCAGCCACGTCCCGGAAATAAGAGAGCGCATGCCGCGAAGACTGGTGGTTACACCGGCAGAACCGATGGGCCGCGGCAGCCAGATCAGTCTGGAAATTGAGTAAAGGGTAGGAGGAAACAGATGTCTGTCCAGTTTATCTTGGGGCGGGCCGGCACAGGAAAAACGACAACCATCGTGAAGCGCATCGTGGAACAGATGGAGTTGAATCCAAGCGGGCCGCCGATGATTTATATCGTGCCGGAGCAGGCCACTTTTCAGGCTGAATATACCCTTGCCACCTCTTCGGAGTCGGCAGGCACCATTCGCGCGCAGGTGCTCAGCTTTGGCCGGCTGGCATACAGAATCCTGCAGGAACTGGGCGGTATCAGCCTCGTTCCGGTTGACGAATTGGGTAAACAGATGGTGCTACGGATGCTTTTGGAGAAGCACAAGGATGACCTGCAGGTGTTTCAACGCGCCGCCATGCAGCCGGGGTTTGCCGAAAAGCTGGCCCGCATGATCAGCGAGTGCAAAACATTCGGAGTTACTCCCGTACAGCTGGAGCAGGAAGAGTGGGGAGAGGGCACCCTGGCCGCGAAGCTGCATGATTTGCGGCTGATCATGAATCAATATGAGGCTTATATAAGCGGTCAGTATTACGATACGGACGACATGCTGACAAGGGTGGCCAATCAGATTGAGAACTCCCGTTATTTGCAGGGGTCAGAGATCTGGCTGGACGGTTTCGTCGGCTTTACCAAGCAGGAATATCAGATTATCGGGCAGCTTATGCGCTCTGCCAAGCAGGTGACGATTGCGCTTACCCTTGACCCGGCATTGTGCGACCAACCGGTTAACGAACTGGATTTGTTTCAGCAAACACATGAGACATATGTTCGTTTGCGCAAATTGGCAGGCGAAATCGGGGTGGAAGTGGAAGAGATCATTCCGCTTCACGAACCGCACCGTTTTGCCGCGAGTCCGGCCTTGCGCCATTTGGAAAAAGCATATTTTCATTGGGGCAGGATAGAGCCGGAAGCTTCCGTTTGGGGGTCGGATGGAGTGGAGGTATTTACAGCCTCCAACCGGCGTTCCGAGGTGGAGGCTGTCGCCTTGAAGATGCTGTCGCTCGCCAAGGAGCGAGGCTACCGTTGGCGGGAGATGGCGGTCATGGTTCGGGATATTGCCCCGTATGCCGACGCGATTGCCAATGTCTTTACCGACTTGGAGATTCCGTACTTCCTTGACCAGAAACGGAATGTGATGCACCATCCGTTAATCGAATTGGTCCGTTCCGCGCTGGAAGTGGTAAGCTCCAACTGGAGATATGAAGCGGTGTTTCGCTGCCTGAAGACGGATTTATGTTCGCCTTTATCGGAAGTGACACTGGAAGAAGCCCGCTCGGAGATTGATCTCCTGGAGAATTACTGCCTGGCGTACGGGATTCAAGGCTCAGGCTGGCAGGACGACAACCTGTGGAGGAACCAGCAGAACGACAAGACCTACGAAGCGATTGATTCCATCCGCCGCCGCTATACCGCTGTGTTGACAGGGTTTGACTGGCAAATGAAGCAGGCGGCCAAAGTGAACATCAGAGCGATGACGACCATTCTGTATCAGCTTTTGATTGATTTGCAGGTTCCCGTGAGACTTGAGGAGTGGCAAAAAGCAGCGCAGGACAGCGGGAATATCGAGCAGGCGCGGGAGCACGGCCAAGTGTGGAACGGCTTGATGGACCTGTTTGATCAGGTCGTTGAAGTGATGGGCGATGTAACCGTTGATCTGGCCACGTACGCGCGGATATTGGAGAGCGGATTGGAGAGCTTCCGCCTGGGACTTGTTCCTCCGTCCGTTGATCAGGTAGTAATCGGACAGATGGAACGCTCGCGTCAGCCGGAGGTGAAGGCCCTCTTTCTCTTGGGAGTCAACGAAGGGGTGATCCCGATGCGCCCGCAGGAAGACGGCCTATTGGACGAGGCGGAGCGGGAGAAACTCCAGCAGGCAGGAATTGAGCTTGCGCCGTCTGCCAAAAGCCGGTTGATTGCCGAACAATTTTTGCTGTATCAGGCGTTTACCCGCCCTTCCGAAAAGCTAATCGTAAGCTGCCCGCTTGCGGATGAAGAAGGCAAAGCCCTGCTGCCGTCCGCTGTCTTGGACAAGCTGAAACATACGCTTCCGCAGCTAGCTGTCAAATTTTTTAATAATGAACCTACCGGCAGCGGAGAAGATGATCTGATTTTATTGGGGCGGCCCAGGCAGGTCTTCCCCCATTTGGTCACGCTTCTGCGGCAGGCGAAAAAAGGGACACCGCTTTCTCCCTTTTGGTGGGAAGTGTACGACTGGTTCGCCCGCAAACCGAATCGCAGCAAAGAACGCTGGCTCTTGTCCGGTCTTACCTATACCAACAAGGCAAGGCCGCTCAAAAAAGAGACCAGCCGGTTGTTGTACGGGCAGAAACTGCGTCTGAGCGTCTCCCGCCTGGAGCGGTTTCAGGCCTGCCCGTTCCAGCATTTCGCTTCCCACGGGCTTAGGCTGAAGGAGCGGCCCTTGTACCGCCTGGAGCGTTTCGATGTAGGGGAATTGTTCCACGCTTCCTTGAAGCGTGCCGTTGAACGGATTAACGAAGAAGGCTTGGACTGGGGCGCGTTAACCGAAGAAGGCAGTATGCGATTGGCGCATGAAGTGGTAGAGGAGATCGTACCGGAGACAAGAAGCAGCATCCTGAACCGCACAGCCCGGTACCGGTTTGTCACCGGCAAGCTGAAGCGTTCTGTGGGAAGAGCGATTGCCACATTGGGGGAACACGCCAAGCGAAGCAAATTTATCCCGATTGGCCTGGAAGTCTCATTCGGGCCGGATGCGGAACTGCCGGGACTGGAGTTTGTCTGCCAAGACGGCAGCCTGATTCAGTTGATGGGAAGGATTGACCGCGTGGACCAATCGATTGAAGGGGAGAAGCGCTACCTGCGGGTGATCGATTACAAGACGGGAGCCAAATCGCTGGCGCTGGCCGATGTTTGGAACGGCCTTAATCTGCAATTGCTTGTGTATCTGGATGTGGTGGTTACCAATGCCGAAGCGTGGATCGGTGAAAAGGCGGAAGTGGGCGGAGTTTTCTATTATCAGGTTGCTGACCCGGTGATCTCCGCCAAAAGCCTGCTGGAACCCGAAGAAGTAGAAAAACAGCGCATCCAGAAGCTGAAAATGAAAGGGCTGATGCTGGCTGACACCGGACTTGCGCGGTTGATGGACGACCAAACAGACAGCGGCTCTTCCGAACTGCTGCCATTCGGGTTGAAAAAAGACGGCACATTTACCGCCTATTCCTCCGTGGCTACACAAGAGCAGTTTGCTTCGCTAACCCAGTATGTCCGACAGACGGTAAAACAGATCAGCGAACGAATGCTGGACGGCGAAATTGATATTTCGCCGTATGTACAGGGGCCTATTCTGGCTTGCCAGATGTGCGATTACAAATCCGTCTGCCAATATGACCAATTCAACGAGGGGAACACCCAACGGCTTCTTGCCAAGCTGAAAAACAACCAGATATGGGAAATGCTCTCCGGAAACGGGGAAGCAGGAGGCGGTTCCCCCGCCTGCAGCCAAGAAGGAGGGGAAAAATGATGAGCAAGAGTCAAACCAAACCGGAACAATGGACGGACGAACAGTGGGAAGCGATTACCACCAGAGGGCAAAATCTGCTGGTGGCAGCAGCGGCAGGGTCAGGTAAAACATCGGTTTTGGTTGAGCGGATTATCCGCCGAATTCTCGATGCGAACGATCCCGTCGGGGTAGACGAATTATTGGTGGTAACCTTCACCAATGCCGCGGCGGCAGAAATGCGCCATCGAATTGGCGATGCGTTGCGCAAGGCGCTGGATGAACATCCGTCATCCCATCATCTGCGCAAGCAGCTTGCTTTGTTGCAGCGCGCCACGATTACGACGATCCACTCGTTTTGTTTGCAGTTATTGAGACAATATTACTACATGGTTGATCTTGATCCCAATTTCCGGATTGCCGACCCGCTGGAGATGGAGTTGATCCGACAGGACGTGCTGGAAGCCAAGCTGGAAGAGTGGTATGAGCGGGATGACGAGTTTGTCAGTCTGGCTGATGCCATGGTGGAAGGACAAGACGATACGGCGCTGGCCAATCTGCTGCTGAAGCTGTATGAGTTCTCGAGAAGCCATCCCAACCCTTCTGGGTGGCTGAAAGAAGCCGCCGCCATGTTTGAGGTGGATGAGCATACGCCATTGGATCAGCTTCCGTGGACAAGGAGTTTGATCGATTCCATTCAGCTCCAACTGCAAGCAATCGAAACACAGCTGCAAAAAGCGGCTCAGCTTGCTTCTTCCGTCGAAGGGCCGCAAGCGTACGTTCCGCTGCTTGAACAAGAGCGGCAAGCGGTTTGTGCGGCGATAGAGGCGTGCCAGCACGGTTGGGAAGCGATGGAGAATGCGGTAAGAGGAGTATCCTTCGGCCGCTTGCCAGCCGTCAAAGAAGCAGACCCCTTCCTTAAAGAACAAGTACAGGGACTTCGCAACGGGGTAAAGGAAAAAATCAAAAAGCTGCTGGAAGATTACTTCATGACCGATTCTGCCCGTTATCTGGCAGATATTCAAAGCCTTGCCCCGCGTATGCATACACTGGCTCGCTTAATTGAGGAATTTGACAGGGATTATCTGAAGGAAAAACGCTCCCGCGCGCTTGTCGATTTCGGCGATTTGGAGCATCTCGCCCTGCATATTTTAACGGAGCGCGAAGAGATTGCGGCTAGCACGGATTGTACAGCCAATGCGGGCCATGAGGCTAAACCGTCTGCGATCGCTTTGCAGTTACGGGAACAGTTTGCCGAGGTTCTGGTTGACGAATATCAGGATATTAATCTGGTGCAGGAAACCATTCTGCAGATGGTGTCGCGCGACATAGAGACGAACGGAATCTCCAACCGGTTCATGGTAGGGGACGTGAAGCAAAGCATTTACCGCTTCCGGCTGGCGGAGCCAAAGCTGTTCATGCAGAAGTATTTGACGTATGCCAAGCAAGGCGAACCGCAATCGGCGGATGGAAGCCGAATTGATCTGGCAGCCAATTTTCGCAGCCGCCAGGAAGTGGTAGATGCGGTCAATTACGTATTCCGCCAGATCATGACGCCGCGAGTGGGAGAGATTGAATACGATCCATCGGCGGAATTGATCGGACGGGCAAAATACCCTGAATTTGAGCCGGAACAGCTTGCCGTAGAGGTTCATCTCATCGACCGTGCCAAAATGCCGGGAGACGAGGAGACTGGCGAAACCGCCGTCAACGGAACGGATTCGACGGACGGGACTGACTCTAGTCTCATTTCGGCAGAGGAGCAGACGCTTCAAGAGGAAGCAAGCGTGGCACAGCTGGAAGCAAGGCTGATCGCCAAGCGGATTCGCCAATGGATGGAGCCGGGTGAAGGAGGCAAACCGCTTTATGTCTACGACAAAAAAGAAGGCGGGTTGCGTCCGTTAGCTTATTGCGACATCGTGATTCTGCTTCGGGCGACAGCTGGTTGGTCCCAACCCATGATGGAAGAGTTGCGGGCAATGGGAATTCCCGTTTACGCCGAACAGAGCGATGGCTACTTCGCGGCTACGGAAGTGGAAGTGATGATGGCGCTCCTTCGCGTGATTGACAACCCCAAACAGGATATTCCGCTTGCGTCCGTCCTTCGTTCCCCGATTGTCGGCCTGAAAGAGGATCAGTTGGCGCAGATTCGCGTCGCTTACCCAAGCTGCCCGTTTTATCAGGCAGTCGAGCTGTTTGTACAGGAGCAAAAGGAAGAAGAGTTCGGCTGGCTGTGGAAGCTGAAAAAATTTTATCGTGGGCTCCATGAATGGCGCACCCGGGCCAGACAAGGTTCGCTTGCCGATTTGATTGCCCTGATTTATCGTGAGACCGGCTATCGGGATTATGTCGCTTCGCTGGAGAACGGCGCTCAACGGCAGGCCAATCTGCAGGCGCTATATGATCGGGCCAGACAGTACGAAGCCACCTCTTACCGCGGATTATTCCGTTTCCTGCGGTTTATTGACCGGCTGAAGGAGAGGGGAAGCGATTTGGGCGAAGCCCGGATTGTCGGCGAAAACGAAGATGTCGTCCGCATCATGACCATTCACAAGAGTAAAGGACTTGAGTTTCCTGTCGTGTTCGTCGCCGGATTGGGCAAACAATTTAACACGATGGACTTAAAAAGCGGGTTTCTCTTGCACAAAGACTTAGGATTCGGCCCGCAAGTGGTAGATACCCGATTGCGGCTTCGGTATCCAAGCATCAGTTACCTGGGAATCAGCCAGCAGATGCGGAGGGAAATGCTGGCGGAAGAGATGCGGGTGCTCTATGTAGCTTTGACGCGTGCCAGAGAAAAGCTGATATTGGTGGGTTCAGCCAAGGATTTGAACAAAAGCATAATGGACTGGTGCGATCAGGCCGGTGATTCGAATGCGTTGGCTGACGAAGACTTGATCAATGCGAAAGGATATCTTGATTGGTTGGGCCGTTCTCTGGTTCATCATCCGCAAGGCGCCCCCTTGCGCAATATTTGTCAGGAACTGGGGCAAGAGCTAGCACTTCGCCTCATCCCGGACGATTCGAAGTGGCAAATTGAGGTTCGCCGCGCTCAAGAGTTTTCACATCCAAGTGCTTCACTTCTGACGGATGAGAGCACGTGGCGCCATCTTGCCGAGCTTGAGCCGATTGAAAACCGTCCTCTTGACGATGCTTGGCGAAAATTGGTGAATGAACGCTTATCGTGGCAGTATCCGTTTCAGGCAGCTACCCAAATTGCCGCCAAATGGACCGTAACAGAGATCAAGCGTCTTGAACAAAATACGAGAAGAGAGGAGCAGGAGAGGCAGGATTGGGCTTCTCTCCATCAAAAACTGCGCCCAACTCAGCTTACGGAAAAACCGAAATTTTTGATGAGGCAAGAAGATATAATTTGTAATTCAACAAATATTTCGAAAATTCAACGATTCACTCGCGCCGAAATCGGTTCCATTACCCATCTGGTTATGCAGCATCTGGATTTGTCCGGCGAACTGGATGAAACAGATATTCAGGGTCAATTGAGCAGTCTGGTGCAGCGGGAATACCTCACGGAAGAACAGGCGGCGCAAGTGAATCCGGGGAGGATTGTCCGTTTCTTCAACTCGGAGCTTGGCAGTCTGATGAAACAAGCCAAGACTGTATATCGGGAGCTTCCGTTTACGATCGCTCAGCCCGCTGCTGAAGTGGCAGGCATTCCGGGAGATTTGTCTGGTCATATGGAAGAGGAGCGGATACTCGTCCAAGGTGTGCTGGACTGCCTGATTGAACATGAGGACGGTTCTCTCACCTTGCTGGATTATAAAACAGATGCCATCGAAGGGGAAGTTACGCCGGAGCTGATCAAGCAGTTGGAGGCGCGGTACCAGAGGCAAGTCCAAAGCTATGTGCAGGCAGTGGAGAGGATTTGGAAGCGCAGGGTAAAGGATGCTTATTTGTACTACTTTGATAAAGATCTAGTGGTCAGAACCGCAATCAGGTAGATTGCGGTTTTTTGCCGAATAAATGATTAATCAATTAAATTTTACAAATAAAACTTTGTCATTATTGAATTTTCTTATTGTTCGATTTAATTCGACAAGATATAATGAGTTAACACGCATATGCTTGACCACACATATGCTTGACCACACATATGCTTGATCGCACTAAAGTTAGTATGAAATGAGAGAGAGTGGCAAAAACTGCGTGCAACAAGAAAAATTCAGGGGGTTTTATAGGTGGATTTATTCCGAAAAAAATCGCTTTCGGATCTGATGGAGCAGGCGAGCGGTAAAGGCAGCTCGTTGAAAAAAGCTCTTGGCGGATTCGACTTGACCATGCTTGGTATAGGTGCAATTATTGGTACCGGTATTTTCGTTTTAACGGGAGTGGCAGCAGCCAAACATGCCGGCCCTGCGCTAATTCTGTCTTTTATCTTATCTGGTTTGGCCTGTGTTTTCGCGGCATTATGCTATGCAGAATTCGCTTCTTCCGTTCCGGTTTCTGGAAGCGCATACACATATAGTTATGCGACATTCGGAGAGTTGGTTGCCTGGATTCTCGGTTGGGATTTGATTTTGGAATACGGTTTGGCGGTCTCTGCGGTTGCCAGCGGATGGTCGGGGTATTTCCAAGGCTTGCTGACCGGCTTCAACATTCATCTGCCAACTGCTATAACCAGCGCGTACGATCCTTCCAAAGGAACCATTATCGATCTGCCTGCCATTCTTATTATTTTCTTGATTGCTTCCCTCTTGATTAAAGGGGTTCGTGAATCGGCACGTTTGAACAACGTGATGGTATTGATCAAAGTGGCAGTTGTTCTGTTGTTCTTGATTGTAGGTGTTGGATATGTGAAGCCAGCCAACTGGTCTCCATTCATGCCGTTTGGTTTTTCCGGGGTAGCAACTGGTGCCGCTACTGTGTTTTTTGCTTATATCGGGTTTGACGCGGTTTCTACGGCTGCCGAAGAAGTTCGCAATCCGCAACGCAACATGCCGATCGGGATTATTGCTTCCCTGGCGATTTGTACGGTTCTCTACATCGCGGTTTCTCTTGTGTTAACCGGTATTGTGCCTTACACCATGCTTGACGTGAAAAACCCGGTTGCATTCGCTCTCCAATTCGTTCATCAGGATTGGGTGGCAGGCTTTATCTCTCTTGGTGCCATTACGGGTATTACAACCGTATTGTTGGTTATGATGTACGGCCAAACCCGTTTGTTCTTCGCCATGAGCCGCGACGGTTTGCTGCCGAAAGCGCTTGGTGAGGTCAGCCCAAAAACACAAACACCGGTAAAAAGCACATTGATTGTTGCGACACTTTGCTCCGTATTTGGCGGTTTGGTTCCATTGAATAAACTGGCGGAGTTAACCAATTTCGGTACATTGTTCGCGTTTATCGTCGTTTCCGTCGGGGTTATGGTACTTCGCAAAAAGAATCCAGACCTGCCGCGTGCTTTCCGTGTGCCAATGGTACCGTTAATTCCAATTCTCGCGATTATTTTCTGCGGTTACCTGCTTGTAAGCTTGCCTATTTTCACATGGATCGGCTTCGTCATTTGGCTGATTATCGGAATAGCTGTTTACTTCTCGTACGGAAGATACAACAGCGTTCTTAACGGGGTTAATGCCCGCTCCAGATCATAAATTTGAAGTCCCGCCCGATGCAGCTTTAGCTAGTCGGGCGTTTTTTTCTTATTGTTTCAGATAGCCTTTCTTATCCGTCTTGCGCGGACACAAAAAAGATTTCTGAGGGATTTGTTCATCAGGGATGGAATGAATTGGAACGAGAATTTTGACATGCTATACTGTTGAGAAATTCAGATAGGAGGAGGAAAACCATGCAACGTTTTATTGACCGCGAGTGGGAGATGTACCAGAAAAAACATAAAGATCGCGCTCGCATGTTGATTGCCTGCCCGGACCAACCGGGAATCGTGGCTGCCGTTTCCCGTTTTCTCTATGAGCACGGCGCCAATATCGCCCAATCCGACCAGTATTCCACCGATCCGGAAGGCGGCCGTTTTTTCATGCGGATTGAGTTTGATATCCACGATTTGTCCAGCCGCTATGAAGAATTAAAGAGGAATTTTGAACCGGTGGCAAAGTCGTTTGAGATGAGCTGGCAGATGGTGGAAGCGAACAAGCGCAAGCGTTTGGCCATTTTCGTTTCCAAAGAAGACCATTGCTTGTTGGAACTTCTTTGGCAGTATAACTCCGGCGCTTTGCATGCCGACATCGCGATGGTCATCAGCAATCATCCTGACATGAAGGAGACGGTGGAATCGTTTGATATCCCGTACTACCATGTTCCGGTGAACAAGGAGAACAAGGCAGAAGCGGAACAAAAGCAGTTGGAGCTGATTCATGGCAAGGTTGATCTCATTGTGCTGGCCCGCTACATGCAAATTTTGTCTCCGCGGTTTATCACCGATTACCCGAATAAGATTATCAACATCCACCATTCCTTCCTGCCTGCGTTCGTAGGAGCCAAACCGTACGAACGGGCATATGAACGAGGGGTGAAGCTGATCGGTGCCACCGCTCACTATGTGACAGAAGAATTGGATGCGGGACCGATTATCGAGCAGGGCGTGCAGCGGGTTACCCATCGCAATGATGTAGATGCCATGAAGCAAATTGGCCGGCAGGTTGAGCGGACGGTGCTGGCGCGCGCCGTCGCTTGGCACGTGGAGGATCGCATTCTGGTTTACGGCAACAAAACAGTCGTATTCCCGTAAAAAGGGATGGATCAGTGCCAGTAACGCTGTTCCGTCAGAAAGCAGGCGGTATTAAAGGCGGGCAATGGTTGCTTGAATCAATTGGATCGCTTCCTTTGCCTCCGGACCCTGCAGCAGCAAATGCCCCGAGTGGGGAAAATAGGCAATTTCCACCTGGGTGCTGCCTGCTTGCTGGCGTAAGTGTTGGGCGCTGATCGCTTTCACGGTGTCGTCCTTTTGTCCCTGCAGGATGAGATAAGGACATGTAACCCGCGGCAGCAATCTCTTGGTTTCAGCCAGTAATCGGCGGAATTGAAGCATGCTTCTTACCGGAATCTTGATCAGGCTGCGCATGTATCGTCTGGCGTGCGGACGGTAATCTTCCCGTAGGTTGCGCCAAGCCTGCTGAATGTCCCAGTAGTGGTACGGGGTATTGATGGTAACCAGCTGTTTCACCGGATAAGTGGAGGCCAGATGAAAAGCGAGCAAACCGCCCATCGAAAAGCCGATGACGACAATCTTGTCCGAGCGCATGGCGAGGCGTTTATACGCTTCGTGTGCGGAACGGACCCACTCGGCCCGTGTGCTTCTGGCCAGATGTCTGCGCCCAATGCCATGTCCTTCCAATGTGGGACATTCCACCACATAGCCTTGCTCTTTTAGTGCGTTTGCAAGCGGCAAAACCTCATGAATATCTCCGGCAAATCCATGAATCACCAGACAGCCGATTCGCGACATGACGACACTCCTTTGGTTCAAAAATTGAAACCGTGAAAAAAGACCAACTTCCCGTACAGGTGATGTTGGCCTTTTGTGTTGTGGCTATTTTATAAACGAATCGTGTTGACATCGCCAGGAATGATCAAAGCTGGCTGGGTGCAAGCTTGAATATCCTCGATGGTGTAGCCCTCAGCTACCTCACGAAGCACGAGACCCTCCGGTGTTACGTCAAGAACCGCCCGGTCGGTGATGATTCGGTTAACCACCTGCTTGCCTGTAAGAGGGAGAGTGCATTGATTTAGGATCTTTGTTTCGCCGTGTTTGTTCACGTGTTCCATGATTACGACGATTTTCTTCGCGCCGTGCACCAAATCCATGGCTCCGCCCATGCCTTTTACCATTTTACCAGGAATCATCCAGTTCGCCAAATCGCCGGAAGCCGACACTTCCATTGCTCCGAGAATAGCCAAATCGATATGTCCGCCGCGGATCATGGCGAACGACTCGGCGCTGGAGAAGTAGGCGGCTCCAGAGATCGCCGTGACGGTTTCTTTACCGGCATTGATCAAATCCGGGTCAACCTCTGCTTCAGTCGGATAGGGTCCGATGCCTAATAAGCCGTTTTCCGATTGCAGAACAACCGTTTTGCCTTCCGGAATATAGTTTGCCACAAGCGTCGGCATACCGATTCCCAGATTCACATAAAAACCGTCTTCCACTTCTTGCGCCGCGCGCATCGCCACTTGTTCACGTGTAAGTGCCATGAGTATTCTCCTCCTCGTCAGAATGGGTTACTTGCGAGTTGTCAGCCGCTCAATGCGCTTCTCAAATGATGGAGCCTGAATCAAGCGTTGTACGTAAACGCTCGGCGTATGAATTTGGTCAGGGTCAAGTTCGCCCACTTCCACAATTTCTTCTACTTCCACGATGGTTGTTTTGCCGGCGGCTGCCATCATCGGATTAAAGTTACGAGCTGTCTTGCGGTAGACGAGATTGCCCATTTTATCCGCTTTCCAAGCCTTGATCAAGGCGAAGTCACCGGTGATGCCTGTCTCCAGCAAATACTCCTTCCCGTTGAAGACGCGCGTTTCACGTCCTTCTGCGATCGGAGTACCCACACCGGCCGGCGTATAAAAAGCAGGAATGCCTGCGCCGCCAGCACGAATTCGCTCGGCTAGTGTTCCTTGCGGCGTTAATTCCACTTCCAGTTCTCCTGACAGGAACTGACGCTCAAATTCTTTGTTCTCTCCAACGTAGGAGGAGACCATCTTCTTGATCTGTTTCTCCCTAAGGAGCAGGCCCAATCCCCAATCGTCCACTCCGCAGTTATTGGAAACAATCGTCAGGTTCTTTACCCCTTTGTCGCGGAGCGCAATAATGAGGTTTTCCGGAATACCAACGAGTCCGAACCCGCCAACAAGCAAGGTGGCACCATCATGGATGTCGGCAATAATTTCCGAGTAGGATGTAAAAATTTTCGCCATGAAGTTCACTCCCACGTAATTTATTAAGATTCCCTGTTTTTGCCTGATTTACCTTTGTAAACGCTATTATGTCTACGTATGATTTTAACAAAGGTTTTAATAGGCGAAAAGCCGAGGAATTTATACATCTTATTGTAAAGTAAGCGGTTACAAACAAATTGCATAATATTTCGATAACATCTTCAATTAAGTTAAACGGTTGTGCTTTTTTGCGAAAAAACGTACAATAGCGGCAAGAAGTAGGGAAGGGACTTGGATAACGATGAAATTGCTTGTAACCGATCTCGACGGAACACTTCTTGACGCAGGCAAAAAGGTTCAGCCGCGTGACCGAAAAGCTTTACAAGAAGCGGCGGCCAATGGGATAGAGATCTGCCTTGCTTCCGGCAGGATGGATCAAGAGCTTGTTCAGGTGATGGAGGAAGTGGGCGGAGTTTATCATCGAATCAGCCAGAACGGAGCTTTCGTCTTTACCAAAGATAACAGGCTGCTGCAATCTAGCACGTTTGAACCGAAGCTTGCCAAACAATTGCTGGAAGCAGCGTTACCTTACGATTTTGTCAGTCTTGTATGTGTTGATCAAACCGTTTATATTCCGAAGAAAACAGAAGCTTCCGAACAGGTGGCAAGCCGGATGTTTGCTCCGTTTGTTGTAGAGCCTGACATTCTTCGTTTGCTTGATCAAAATCTCATACCTTGCAAGTTTAGTTTTTTCGGTGATTTGGATAAATTGAAAAAAATGCAACGGGAATTGAAGGAAAAATTCCCCGGGAAGATGGAGACTTTTATCTCGGATAAAGATTGTTTGGACTTGATGCCGCTCGGAACCTCCAAAGGAGCAGGTGTCCGGGTATTGATCAAAGAGCTCGGGATTCACCCCGAAGAAGTGGTGTGCGTTGGAGACGCATTTAATGACTTGTCCATGTTCGAAGTAACTCCGTACAGCTTTGCGATGGCTCACGGCCCTGAGGAGGTTCGCCGGTCGGCAAGCCAGGTCGTCCATTCGGTAGCGGAAGCAGTTGCATATGCTCATATCAGAGGCGCATCGTAGCGCCTCTTTTTTTAAAAGGTTAAGCTATCAAGTTGTTCTTAAGTCATATTGCAATCCGGATGCTTGCATCAATTCGTCCGCGGTTTTCGCAAGATGGGAGTAGGCGCCATTCAATTCTTGCAAGCTGGCGGAATGTTCCTCTGTGTTGGCTGCGATTTGTTGAATTGCTGTGTTTACGTTCTGAATCGCATTCATGATGTGCTCCAGTTTGTTCTGGATCTCCGCCACAGCCTGCTTGCTCATTTCCGATAATTTTCGGACTTCTTTCGCCACAATGGAGAATCCTCTTCCGTTTTCTCCGGCGCGAGCGGCTTCGATGGCCGCATTTAATCCGAGAATGTTAGAGTGATTGGCAATATCCTGCACAAACTTCAGCACATTGCGAATGCTCTCGATTTCTTGTCCGACCACTTCCGAATCCGAAGCCAGCTGTTGGACTTCGTGTGCAACTTCTTGCGATGCATGGGCGATATGTTCCGAAGTGGCCGAAATCTGTTCAATGACCGCCGTAAGATCAACGGCACCTCTTCGCAACGTATCCAATCGCTGGTTGGACATGACAGAGCTGATGGCAGCCACCACTTTGCCATCTTCATAAATCGGAACGGCTGTCGCGATGTATGGGATTCCAAACCTGGAAGAATCCCGTTCCTCCTGCTGAATCTTTCCCGTCCGCAACGCACGTTCAGTTACCGTCCCTGCATATTTTTCGGTAGGTTCCCCGACCTTGATACCGAAATCCAGGTATTTTCCGGACAAATATCCCCGTACACGTTCCTGATCAAACACAACCATTGCCGCATCATCAGCATATGTCTTCTGATAAATCTCCATAACTTTCAAAACCGCATCGATCATATTTGAACTCATGGTTTTCGACACCCCTGATTCATTTATTTCTCACTATTCTGACTATATTTATATTATAACTTACTCATCCATCGTACTGCAATTGTACGTCCCTTGATATAAACGAAAGCGCACGTTCCAGTTAGCCTACCGTCGCATCCGGTTTGCGAGACGCAGTCGAAACACGGTCAGGCCCGACCTACCGGACGACTAAGAAATCCCTTTAATAATTCTTTAGAAAAAAGTGGATTACAAGCCTAATTCATACATTGTAAAATATTTTTATCAATTCGAAAAATTTCACATTATAGAAAGGCTGTTTCCCATTAAACTGGCTTACGGGGCTATTGAAGCGTTGGAGGACGATAAAAATGACAAAGCGTTTTGCGGTTCTGCTGGCGGCCATGCTGGTTGTGAGCGGTTGCGAGAAGCTTGAAGCAGACGTAGAAAAATTAAAAGAAAGAGAACAAGAAACCGTGCTCAAGGCCAAAACGGTAGAAATCTGGAGAGTAGGAGAAAATACCGAGCCAATCGTTCAGCAAATATATGGAATCGCTTCACCTGAAAAGGAGATATCCCTTTCTTTCGGAACAGGAGGCAAAATAGCCAAAATTCTGGTTCAGAAGGGAAGTTACGTGAAGGCTGGAACTTTGCTTGCCACTTTGGACACAGGAGCATGGCAACAGCAAATTGCTGCAGCACAAGGCACGGTGGAACAAGCTATGGCGAGACGAAGCCAAACGCTGAAGGGAGCCACCGAACAGGAACTTGCCCAGCAGAAGCTGAAAATCGAGAAAGCAAAACAAGCGCTGAGCAAGGCTTACGACGAATACAACCAGGGGAAGCAGCTTTATGATAACGGGGCTATTTCCAAAGATGAGCTGGATCGTTTGGCATTTGCCTGGAAGCAATCCAAAATTGATCTGCAAGACGAGCAGGTGGAGTACGAGAAGCTGATCCGCTCGGTTGATCAAGCCGATATTGAGGAAGCGGATGCCAACGTGAAACAGGCGAAAGCCGACTTGCTGCGTGTCCAACAAGATATGAAGGATGCCCAGCTAATTGCGCCGTTTTCCGGAATTGTCACGTCTGTCAATTTTCAGGATGCTGAACAGGCAGGGGGCGGACAAGAGGTAGTCAAATTAATCGATGCCTCCAAATGGCTGGTGAAACTGCAGGTAGACGGCGAACAGAGCGAGGTGTGGCACAAAGGCAAGAAAGTGAAGCTTTCCATATCGGGCGGAAAGCAGTTAGAGGGGATCGTCACCTATGTATCGGCCGCGTTGGATGAGCGGACGGGAACTTATCCGGTGGAAATAGCGGTGCAGGGTGAAGCTGCTGATTGGAAAGCCGGGATGACCGTTACTTGCCAGTATGAAGTAGAGAAGCCGAAAGCAATCCTTGTTCCTTTAAGCAGCGTTGGGATTTCCCAAGAGTCTCATTACGTGATGAAGCTGGAGGGAACGTCGGTGAAGAAGACGCCTGTTACAGTCAGCGGATTGTACGGGAATTACTACGAGATCGTTGACGGTCTTTCGGTCGGAGATGAAATCGTCAAGGCAGGCATCTCCTACGTTGTAGATGGCGAAGCGGTGCAGGTGTCTGCCCATGATTAAATGGATGAATCCTCATGTACGCAAACGCGCTGCGCTGTTGGCAGCCATCCTGATTCTGCTCGCAGGAATTGCCGCCGTATTCAAAATGGATGAGGCGGTTTATCACGATCAGCCGCTGCCCGGTTTCATCGTCCAGACGCAAGCGCCGGGAATGCTCCCGTTTGACGTCAATGAACAAGTTACGATGCCGCTTGAGGAAGCCATTCGCGGGTTAGGAGAGATTGAAAAAATCACCTCCGTCTCCCGGTTGGGCTTCTCTCAGATAAACGTAAAAGTGAAGACAGGCGATCTCAAGAACTGGAAGGATCGCCTGGAGCAGCGGATTCAGGCTGTGTCCAGGCAGCTGCCGGTTGGCCCGCAAAATGTCCGTTTGATTCAGGAGAATCTGCAATCAACAGAGCTCGGGTATTATCTGTTACATGGCGCCGATCTTCAAACGCTTCGCGATGTGGCGGAGTTTCAGGTAAAAAACCGCTTGGCGCAAATCTCCGGTGTTTCCAAGATTGAGATAGAAGCGGAAAGTGTCGAAAACAAGCTGGAGATCGTCTTTCGCCCGTCCATGCTGCAAACCTACGGAGTAACTCCCGATGATATTGCGGGTCAATTGCAAGGCCAAGGTGAAGTCAGCCCAATCGGCGAAGTGGGGAACGGCAGTGACAAAACCTATATGGAGTGGGTGAACCAGCCGGCCAATCCGGAAGAAGTGGGCAAAATCCCGATTGCCACCGACAAAGGATACGTTTTGCTCAAACGCCTTGCGGATATTCGCGACTTGCGCGGCAGTCAATCCGAGCATTTGTCTTTGTATAAAGGGGAGCCGTATATCGGCATTCGCATTTTTGGCCAGGCAGCCGGTCGTGCTCTGGATGTGCAGTCTCAAGTAACGAAAACGATCGACCTGCTGAATCAGGAAGCACAAGGACGTTATCGCCTTACGTTATTTGAGAATCAAGTCGGAATCCTCAGTAAGGAACTTCGGGATATGGGCTTGTTCGTCGGGCTTGCTGTTCTGTTTGCCGCGGTCATCATCGCTTTTTGGATGAGACAGACGGCTGCGGGAATCCTTTCCATTCTGGGTGTAAAGCTGACTGTGGCCTGGATGCTGCTCGGTTTCTGGCTGTACGGGACAGGACTGGACCTGGTTTCCGTCGGGCTAAGTGCAATCATTGCCTTCCTAAGTGTTTCTGCAGGGATTGCGCTGTTTTTCCGCTATCGTCAGCTTGACGGGTGGACTCAAGCATCCATTGATCAAGTAACCGGGAGGACATTGATCCCGCTTGTTGCAGCCAATGTTTGTCTGGCCATTTTGATGCTTCCGCTTTTGTATACCGATTTTATCAAGTCTGCGGACAAAGCTGCCTTCTATCTGGCCATTCCTGCCTTTTTGTGGGGGTTGATCGGACTGGTCATCGCCTATGCTCTCTTCATTCCGACCGTATCAGGCATGTGGCTTACGGAAGCGAAGAAGCCCGCAGTAAGGCCCCGGTTAGGCAAGATGTCCAAATTGATCGCCAATAAATGGAAGCGGATTTGCGAGCTTCGTTACATGCCGTATGCCGTTTCGCTCGCTGCCACGATCCTGATTGCCGTATTTTGCAAGCCGTTCGTCATTACCCAGCCGTTTACAGAATTGATTACCAATCAAATGGATCTTGCCTTGGAGATGGTGGAAGGCAGTACGCTGGAAATGGCCTTCAAAGCGGAAAAACAAGCAGAGGAAGGCTTGCGGAAGTTTCCGGAGATTCAGGACATGTACGCGACCATCTCCAAAGAAGAGATTACCCTTCACCTGAAGCTGGTTGACCGGTATGATCGGACACGAAGCAAGGGCCAATTTGACAAAGCGCTCAAAAAACTCTTTTTAGAGGTAAAAGGAACGAAGAATTATGCGCTGACCGACGGAGAAGCACAGGATGAACAGGTAGAATTTACGGTGAAAGGCCCGTCGCTGGCTGATGTCAAAGCGCTTGCCGACCAATTGGCGTACCGGATCGCCCGGTACCCTTGGTTAACGAGATTGCCATACAATGACCCGTTCATTACGGAAGTGAAAACAAGCTATGAAGGCAAATTCAAACAAATCAATTTCCGCCCCCGCGCTGATGTGCTGGCTCGCTACAACATAAGCGAAGCCTCCGTCAAAAGCCAAATCAAAAGCTATCTGGAGGAACACATTATCGGGCAGGTGCGCTGGGGAGAAAAATCAACTTCCATTATGGCCAGGTTTCCGGAAAGTGCGATGCAGCATCCGGATCAAATCCAAAATCTCCTTGTCCGCACTCCGCAAGGGGCCGTCGCTTTAAAAGATCTGGCGGAATGGGAGATGGTTCCGTCTGCCGAGGAGTTTCAGCGAGAAGACGGGATGTACGTGATCAAGGTAAGCGGAAAGGTAAACCAAGAGTTCACAACTGCTGAACAGGTTTACGCCGCATTGCCGCGCATCAAAGAATATATCACAGTCCCGATCGGCTGCTCCCTCTTGACCGGAGAAGACGTACGGAAACAGGAGAAGGAGAAAGCGGAAGAAAAGGATCTTGCATCACGCGTTCTCATCACCGGGCTGACCCTGTTTTTATGCTTGCTTGTCAGCGCATTCGGTCTAAGACGGGTGACTCCAGCCGTTTGCATGCTGCTCTTGTTGCCGTTGTTTGCAGCGTCCAGTATCCTGGGGCTTTTGATCGTGGATCGCCCGCTTAGCATGATGAGCATGTTCGGCTTGATTGCCGTGGTTGGATTAACCCTGGAGCATGGCTTTTTGTTTATCAGCCAATTGGAGGATGAAGAGGCGTTTAGAGACGACGCTTTGCCAGACGATGCGGTTGGGCGTGTGACCAGGTTCAACCTGCAGCCGGTTGGTGTCGTCCTGATTGCCGGATTTCTCGCCATTCTCCCGCTTGCCTGGGGATGGGGGGATCGGGAGGATTTCCATGCGCCGTTCGCTGCGACATTCTCGTTCGGCATTCTTCTCGCCGTCTGGATCCTGTTGGGGCTGTTGCCGGGTCTTTATCCGCCGCTTGCCAAGAGTTCCTTGCACCAAACCCTGCATCATTTCGGCAAGCTGAAGCAGCAGATTGGCATCTGGTGGATTAACGAACGGATCAAGTGGAAAGATTCCCGCGCCATGAGACAGATGAAACGGGAAAATCAGGAGAAATACGTGAACGACGCAGAGTCTAAGACAACACAGGAAGGAAAGCGGACAGCAGAGTTGTCGCCCGATGATTTCCTCCCGTTAATCAAATAGGAGAACCGATTGCAACGCCAGTCCGAAAAATTGCTGGCGTTTTTTTGATAAATCGGCTCCGCCTTCGCTAAAGGCTTTGCGATAACATGCTATGATAAACTAATATCAGGCGGGCTTAGGAGGGAAAGTTTTGAGACGCGGAAAGAGAATCAGCAAACGAATCATCATGGATCTGCTGCTGCTTTTCTGTTTTTTGACAGGGGTATTTCTGGCTTCTTCGCAACCCTACGAAAAGCAGGATCTGCGGGGAACAATTCGCAAGTATATCAATATGGATCAGGTACAGGCTAGGTTTGGGGGAGTTTCGTTTACTTACGGGAAAAAAGAGATCAGTGTGAAGAAATCGGGACCGGATGGGTTTATCGAGTTTTTCATTCGCAAAGGGACGCATTTTCTCACCTTTGCAATGCTTGGCGTGTTGTTTTGCCGCATTTTCCGTTACTGGTTCCAGACGAGAGAGGCATTGGGCTGGAGCGGATTTATCGTAACGCTTGTTGCCATTTCCGATGAGTGGCATCAATCTTTTACTCCCGATCGAACTTCGATGATAACAGACGTGGTTTTGGATGTAACGGGGCTGATATTTGCAATGACTTTTATCACAGTTATCCGCGCTTTTAAGCGCTGAAAGCCCCATGAAAGCGCATTATATAATTTAACACAACCATCACATCTTTTTTGTTTCTTGTCTTGATTCTTAGTGATAAAATCTTGTTCGGTCAAGCATATTAAATCAATATGTCGAATATATAGAAATGGACGTGAAAACAGCATGAAGGTACCTGTTGGAGTCTCCAACCGACACATTCATTTATCCCAGGAGCATGTGGAAGCGCTCTTTGGCCCAGGCTACCAACTTCGCAAACAAAAAGAGTTAAAGCAATATGGACAATACGCTGCTGAAGAAACGGTTACGCTGATTGGGCCGAAAGGAAAAATTAGCAACGTACGCATCCTTGGACCTGTTCGGAAAGCGACACAAGTGGAAATTTCCCGTACAGACAGCTATCTGCTCGGGGTAGATCCGCCAATCCGCGATTCCGGTGACATTAAAGGAAGCGCCGGTATTACGATTCAAGGCCCTCGTGGACAGATTGTGATTGAAGAAGGGGTTATTTTGGCGATTCGCCATATCCACTTCTCTTTGGAAGACGCGAAACGTTTTGGTGTGAAAGACAAAGACTTTGTTTCTGTAGCAGTTGGCGGAACGCGTTCCCTGATCCTTGAGAACGTGCTTTGCCGCGTTAATAAGGATTATCGCTTGGAGTTCCATATCGACACCGATGAAGCGAATGCGGCGGGGCTCAAGAACGGTATGGAAGTAGAAGTGATTGTGCCGGAAAAAAACAACGTGGATTACCAGGAACTGCGCCGAAAAGAGAAACAGCTTGTCTTGGTGTTAAACTGCGGTAGTTCGTCCGTTAAGTACAAGCTGTACGAAATGCCAACCAAGAAGCTGCTCTTGTCTGATTATCTGCAAGAGATTAAGCGCGGCCAGTATGAAGCGGCGATCAATTCCGTGTTTGACAAATTATCCGGCTATGACATTTCCGTGGTTTCTCACCGTGTCGTACACGGCGGGGAAGAGTTTAAACAATCCGTAGTGATCGACGATAAAGTCAAGCAAACCATCAACGAACTCTCCCGTTTTGCGCCATTGCATAACCCGATCAACCTGGAAGGTATCGAGATTGCCCAAAAACTCTTGCCGAATGCAATGCACGTAGCGGTGTTCGATACAGCGTTCCATCAAACCATGCCGCCTTCTTCTTATTTGTATGCCCTGCCGTATGAGTACTATGAAAAATACGGCATTCGCAAATACGGATTCCACGGCAGCTCTCACCGTTACGTGATGCAGCGTGCCGAACAGATCATGGAAATGCCAAAAGACAAGCTGCGCTTGATCAGCTGCCACATTGGAAGCGGAGTAAGTATCGCCGCGATTCGATACGGCGAATCTCTGGACACTTCCATGGGGATGACTCCGCTTGCCGGACTCACCATGGGTACCCGCAGCGGAAACATTGACCCGGGGATTATTCCGTACATTGAAGAAATCGAGAAGACCAACACGGCCGGTGCCATTGACATCTTGAACAAAAAGTCAGGCTTGTTGGGAATCTCCGGCGTGTCCAGCGACCTGCGCGATGTCATGAAGTGCGCAGAAGCGGGCGATTTGCGCTGCCAGTTGGCGATCGAGATGTTCGCTTCCAGAATCCACTCCTTTATCGGCCTGTATTTGGCACGTTTGAACGGAGTCGATGGTATTATATTTACAGCAGGTATTGGCGAGAACAGCCCTGAAATTCGTCAAATGGTATGCAGCGGCTTGGAGTTTGCCGGCGTGATCCTTGATCAGGAGGCAAACCGCACCATCAAAGGGGAAGGCTTCATCAGCAGTCCTTATTCTCCGGTTAAAGTAATGGTGATCCCAACCAACGAAGAAATGATTATGGCGACGGACGCGTACCAGTTGTATTTGAATGCTCCCGTTCCGGCGAACGTATAATTTGTAGGGTTTGGACTTTTCAGAGGCTTATACTCTCTGCTATACTTGAAGAATGAGCCCTAGTATGAGGTTCTCGACACTTTTGTGAAAAGGTAAAAGGAGTGTAAACTTAATGGCAGTAGAAGTGGGAAGCATCATTGAAGGAAAAGTGACGGCGATCAAACCATTTGGGATGTTCGTAGCCGTGAATGAAACAGAGCAAGGCTTGGTTCATATTTCCCAAGTAGCAAACGGGTTTGTTAAAGACATCAACGAACACTTTTCCGTGGGAGACACTGTGAAAGTAAAAGTGCTCTCGATCGATGATGCGGGCAAGATCTCGCTTTCCGTTCGTGCAGCATTGCCAGCACCTGAGCGTGAGGGTAAAGAAGAACGTCGTGGCGGAGGTAACCGTGGCGGTGACCGTGGTAACAAACGCGATAGCGCCAGCTCCTTCGAAGATAAACTCAAAAAATGGCTGAAGCACAGCGAAGAGAACCTCGCAACTATTAACAAAAAACAAAACAAACGCGGTTATTAAGCGTTAAATGCGGAAGAGGAACATATTTGTTCCTCTTCCTTTTTAATTTTTCTTCCCAACGAAAGGTGGACATCATGGAGAAACTGTTTGCTTTACCCTCTTCCATTCTGGATTCAGAGCATGTCCATTCCCCTCAACCGGGGGTTAAACTGTTTACGATTACCTATAGCAGCCAGGGCTATCGCGTCAAAGCATTGCTGGCCATCCCGGATGGAGCAGGGCCTTATCCGGCGCTTTTGTACTGTCGCGGGGGCATGAAACAGATAGGCCGCGTAAAGAATGAACGGATTTCACAGCTTGCTTCTTTTGGCTATGTCGTAATGGCGCCGCATTATCGCGGCAATGAGGGAGGGGAGGGGCGTGACGAATTTGGCGGAGAAGATCGACATGACGTCTATTCCGCTTATGATGTGCTAAGGGAGTTGCCGTTTGTGCGCAACGACCGGATTAGCTTATACGGATTTTCACGCGGCGGCATGATGGCATTGCTTGCTGCAGTCGAACGGAAAGGGTTTCATGCGGCTGTCATCTGGAGCGGTGTGGTTGACCTCTTGCTAACCTATGAAGAACGAAGTGATTTGCGGCGCATGCTGAAAAGGGTTGTCGGTCATCCGGACAAGCATTTGGAAGCGTATCGGCAACGTTCGCCGATTCACCGGGCTAAGGAAATCGAGTGCCCCATCTTGATTATTCACGGTACAGAGGACCAGAACGTAGGAGTGGAGCATGCCCTCAGGCTTGCCCGCGCTCTCCAGGCTCACGACAAGCCATATGAAATATGGCTAGCCGCAGGGGCCAGCCATTTATTTGACTCCCGGCAAATAGGGGAGTATACCTGCCGCATGTTTGACTGGTTAGAGGGGGCGGGTCGGCTCCTTCGGAAGTGATATGGTGATCGTGGTTCCAATGCCTGGTTTGCTGTCAATGATCATATCTCCGCCGTGGTTT
Organism: Paenibacillaceae bacterium; assembly: GCA_041920465.1. Taxonomy (GTDB): domain Bacteria; phylum Bacillota; class Bacilli; order Brevibacillales; family Brevibacillaceae; genus Brevibacillus_H. The sequence goes on from JBHGXW010000008.1 coordinate 55,473, forward strand.
TTTACCATCCTCATGGAAATCGGCAGACCAAGTCCGGTGCCATCTTCCTTAAGCGAGAAGAAAGGATCAAATATGCGGTTGATATGCTCCGGCAAAATCCCGAAGCCTGTATCTTCGATGATGATTTGTATTCTGCTTTCATCCTGATTGGAACGGATGGTGAGGCTCCCTCCATGAGGCATGGCCTCCAGACCATTCTTCATCAAGTTTAAGAGGATCTGTTTCAGCTGTTCCACGTCGGCATGGAAGAGTATGTTCTCGTCATAGTTCTCGATAATCTCGATGTCATGCAGCGCTGCCTCCCCTTTCATCAATGGGAGAATAGAGGCTAATACTTCTTCCAACCGGACTTCCCGGTAATTGGGCCGTGACGGTTTGGATAACAAAAGCAGTTCCGTCACGATTTTATTTACTCGTTCAATTTCTTGCAAAATGAGCGGCACGTGATACTTGTTGCGTTCTTCCTCTGACAGATTGGACTGAAGCAACTGCATAAATCCGTAAATGACCGTCAAAGGATTGCGGATTTCGTGGGCGGCTCCGGCGGCAAGCTGGCCGACGAGGGACAGCTTTTCAGACTGGTGCATATATTCCTGCACTTTAATTTGTTCCGTAATGTCAGACAGCACAACCATCCAGCCCAATTCTTCCCGCTGCTGATCCAGTAGCGGCACGTAAGAGGTAAGGGCATGGAACGTCTCGCCCTGCTTGTTGTATAGCGTCATATTCTGATTCTCAAACCATGGAGTCTCCGCTTTCCAGATATTTGGGTCAGGCGAAAGGGGGAGAGAATTTTTGTCCAGGGCAACCAGTTCTTTTGCCTTTTCGTTGATGTGTATCTCCGCTGTAGGGTGGTGGCAGGTAATTACACCGACTGGCAAGGAGTTCAAAATCTGCTCGCGGACTCGTTTTTCTGCTTGTAAAATGCGGTTTTGGGTTTCTCCCTTGGCGAACAGATCGGCAATACTTAATGACATCTTGTTTATTTCGCAAGCCAGTTCATAAAAAACGTCGCGCGTGCTGTAAGAAATTTGCTGGCCAAACGTCCCTCGGGATACTTCTCGCACTTGTTTAATCAGGGATTGAATCGGGCGCAGCAGTTCACTGCGGAAATAGAAAGAAAAAAATATACCAAACACAATGGATAATACCGAAACCGAGTACGTGATTAACAAAGAGACGCGCAAACTTTGATTGGTTTGCAGGAACTCTTCGTGAAACTGGCGTTCAGTCTGGCGCAGGGATAAAGTCAACTTGTTTTCCAGCTGTTGAATTTTGGGCTCTACATCATGTTCCAGCACATAGTTAATCGCCTGAACGTTATTGGCTTTCAGCAAAGGATCAATCTGATTCAGGAAGATGAAGTCCAGTTCGTTCAAGAGCTGGATAACGGAGAATAAATCATGGTACTGCTGGTTTTTTTCCAAATCCTGAAACCGGCTGGGAGAGACGAACTGTCGTGAATATTCTTCCAAGTACAACGCATTGCGGGTCAGCGTATACATTTTCAAGGAATAAGTTTTGGAGTAAAGCTGATTCTTTATTTCCAAAAGAGCGCTCATCTGCGGCAAAACTTTTTTGGTTAAATGTGTTTCTTCCGACGTTACCTTGGTCAATTGATAGCTGAACAGGAGGGCAACAAAACCGATCAACAAAATCATGACCATGTAACTTAAAATCATTTTCTTTTGAAAGCCCATTTTGCGATAAGGCAGCATCGTCTAAAGCCTCCAGGTTTTGTTCTTACTTCTGGTGCAGCAGGTGTTGCAGTTCAGAATTGATGTCAGCTTGGACCGCTTGGGGAACCATCGGGCCAAATGGGCTTAACCGGTTAACCCCTTCCCGTAAGCCATATGTGACATTTCCGGAAGATAAGGTTCCGCTTGTAAACTGTTCAATCACAGATGAATAAACCTGGCTTACATCTTGTACTAAACAGACCAGCACGTTGTTCGGGGCAATATAGCGTTGATCGGCAATATAACCGATGGCATAGATGTTCGCCTTTTGGGCTTCCATGATCACAGCCAAATTAAAACTGTCTCCTGTTGTATAGATCACATCCACACCTTCATGGATTAACTCCTTGGCTGCTTTGATGCCATTTGGCTTGTCATTGAAATCGGGCACTTTTTTTACATAAACGGCAGTGGAGGGGTTTGCTTTGTTGGCACCCTCGCGAAAACCGTCAATTTGCCGGTATTCTGTTGGTTTATCCACCACGATATAGCCAATTTTATGCGTGGAACTCATTAGTGCAGCCAATTTGCCAATCAAAAAGCCAGCGGGCTTCATATCGTAGCGGATGGCCGTTTGATTCGGGAAGTGAGCCTCGCCGTTTAAGCTGACAAACCGGGTATTGGGATAATCGGGAGCCAGTTTCGTAAACGGTTTGGAGAAAATAACCCCATGTCCTAAAATGAGATCAAATCCCTGTTTGGCAAAAGAAGCGGCAGAGTGCTCGATTTGTTCTGGCTTTAAGTTATCGGCCACTTCCAGCGTAAATCCGTATTTGTCCTTCAAGTTTTCCAGACTGTGCAGGGCGGAACTGTTCCATCCCTGATCATAGGTAGGGCCTTCCAGTAACAGGGCAATGCGAAGAGAAGACTTTTGAGAGATTGCTTCCTTGTTTAACTGTTTTAAATTCGTAACTAATTGAAAAGTAAGCAAGCCAAGCAAGACAAAACCCAACAATACCATTAACAGGTGCAGCGGGCGAACGTTGTACTTCATTGATTTTTCCTCACAGATACGTTTAATGGGTGTTAATTATGGACCCCGCCCGATCCTGATAACCGGGTGGGTTTCTTCTAACCGTATTATAATGAATCAGAAAATGATAAGAAATAGGAACTAAATTTAAAAATAAAAAGAAACAACCGCCTCCAAATGGAGACGGTTTGAAATGAGCTCAGTTGTCATGGGGTAAAGCCGTTAGACATTGAAGGCACATCAACCTCCATGAAAGAGGAATGTGATCAAAGATACGGTTTACCAATCGACTTGGGGTGATGCTTACAATCGTCCATGGCACATCGCCTCCTAAAAGGTCATGCCTGAAGATTTTCAGCGACCACCGAGCTCGAAGTATAGTATGAGCAGAAATCAAAAGAGTATTCATGATTCCGGCGGAAGTTGTTTTCCCTAGTCCTGTTGGCCGGTTCTCGTGAGTACAGGCAGGATTATATCTACTTGTGTTCCCTTGTTTACATCACTTGTAATCTTGATTTCTCCTTGATGGTCCTTGATTATTTTATGGCTAACCATCAGTCCAAGGCCGCTGCCTTTTTCTTTGGTGGTGAAAAACGGTTCACCCAACCTTGCGATCAATTCTTCAGGAATACCACGTCCGGTGTCTGTGAAACGAATCAAGATGCTACATGGATCCAGCAGTTCTGTTATGATCGTAATCCTGCCGCCTGATGGCATGGCCTCAATCGAATTTTTCAGCAGATTTAGAAATACTTGCTTCAGATGATTTTCTACGCAGCGAACATTGACCACCCGCTCATCGAAATCGGCAGTGATCTGCACATTATTCATAATGGCCTGCGTATTTAGCAGCGTGATGACATGGGAGATAATCTCATGCAGATTTTTGTCTGTGAAATCGGCACCTTTTGGCTTGGCAAGCACCAATAGCTCACTCACGATAAAATTAATGCGGTCGAGCTCTGCCAGCATCACTTCAAAATAATGATTATTTTTCGTCGCTTCCGTTTTTAGCAATTGGATAAAGCCTTTTATGGAAGTAAGCGGATTGCGGATTTCATGAGCCACCCCTGCAGCCAACTGCCCGATAACAGAAAGCTTTTCCGTGTTGGCCATCGCTTCTTCCGCCAGTTTCCGCATGGTAATATCCCGGGAAACAAGAATCACCTGATCCAGTTCACCTGTTTCATCAAAAGTGGGAATCATGCTTCCTTCCAGCGAGATGAAATGAGCGTTTTTATGCTTATAGCGGAATTCAGCTTTAACCGGCATCCGCGTTTGTTTCATTTCCCGAAATTTTTCATGGATGATTTTGAAATCATCCGGATGTAACAAGAATAGTCCGGATCTGCCAATCAGTTCTTCGGGCTCATATCCCAGCAGCGCACGATAAGAAGAAGAAGCATACAGGGTAGTATGGTCTTTGCTAAGGATCCTGATCAGATCGGTTGTATATTCACCGACGAGACGATATTGCTGCAGATTGTGGCGTAACATATCTGCCGTATGTATATGTTTGGTTATATTGTGACCGATGCACAACAAACGAATAGGATCTGTTGATGAAGAAGAGAGAGGAATACACTGCATATCAAAATAAACGGTGGACCCGTCACGATGGATAAATCTGCACTCGGTTTGGGTCGGCATCAGCGCCGTTTGTGCGGTATGAATGATGTGACGAAGATGATCCGCATCATCTGGAAAAACAAAATGGAAAAGAGAATTACTCTTGAAGCATTGTTGAGGTATTCCAAGGTGAAGAGTAATCGAAGGGGATGCCAATTCGATAATACCATCCGGGCGAATCAAGGCCGTTAAGGAATTCATATCCGTCAGAATGGCATCCAGAATTGGCCTGTTCAGCTCAGCGTTCAACAAGCTAGGTTTCATATAGAATACCTTCCTACTCACTGTTTTTTCCAATATTCGCTTTTTCCAATATATGCTTATAGATTCCATGCAGGATAACAAAATCCTATCGTTCTAACAAAAAAATTCACTTTTTTGAACAATGTTGATTTGCGGAAGCAGTCCATAAAAGTGTTCGACAAGAATCGTGGGGATTTCTCCCTGACGAGTACACCAGGTAATCGGACGCTTTAAATGGATGTCCTCCACCAATACCCTCGCAATCTGGTTGGCTGCGACCAAATGGCTGACAGCCAGCTTGGGCACGAGCATGGCACCATATCCGGCCAGCACAGCATGAATCGCCTCGTTCATCCCTTGGAGCTGTAAGCCAACGGTGGGCGGGGCGATTTGTCTCGATTGACACAAGGAGAGCAGATATTGCCTTGTCGAGCTTCCTTCTTCCCGAAATAAAAACGGTACCTTCATCATTTCTTCAAGTGATACATGCTGCCCAGCAAATATATGATCTCGTGGAACGATAAACCACAATTCGTCTTCACAAAGGATTTGTCTTGTTATTCCCGGTTCATCCCAACCGCCTGCAACAATACCGACCTCGGCCTGATAGTGGTGAAGCTGGTCAAATACATGACGTGAGTTTCCTGAAATAAGGGTTACCTCAACTTCCGGATACTGCCGTTTATAGGCGGCTAACCACTGTGGCAGCAGGTATAAGGCAGGCAGGTTGGTGGAAGCGATCCGAAGTGTGCCCGCTCTGCCTTCCCTCACGGCTTTCATCTTGCGTTCGATTTCTTTTTCCCAGGCAAAAAGACGTCTGGCGTGTTCATAAAGGATTTGACCAGCCTCCGTCAAGCGAATTCCTCTGCCGCTTGGCGCAATTACTTTTAAACCAATCTCCGCTTCCAGCTTGCGAAGTTGTGCAGTTACGGCCGGCTGGCTGAGATGAAGCTGTTCCGCCGCACGGGTTACGCTTTGAGTATCGGCAACAGTCAAAAAGATGCGCAGAGCGTGTACAACACTGATGGATGCAGTCATGACAAACCGACTCTCATCGGGCAACAAGCAAAGCCTGCTCCCGGCCTATACGTTAGTGAACGATATAGGAGCGGCAACGGGACCGATTCTCGGATTTATGGTGCCGGAGACAATGATGTTTCTCTTATCCGCTTTGATTCTTGGCACATTGGCAGCTTATTGGCGATTCGGCAGGGTTGATGAATATTTGGCGCAAAACCGCTCATACTAGGATTATCGAGCCCAAGTGATCAACGGAATCGAATGCGTCTAAGTCTCTTAAGGAGGCGAACTACCGCAGGTCATTCTGGGATCACCCTAACGACATCTGTCGAATTTGTGGGATGCCGTACTTCTTGAGTATCTAACTCTATAATGGAGGTAGATGTGCTAAAGAGAGGTAACTTCCCATCACGAAGGGCTCGATGAGGACCGTCTCCTATATGGAGAGCACTGCAAAACGCTTCCGTTTAATGGAAAACGGCGGCATTTTTTGCTCCGCTTGGTTGCCACCCTTCGGAATGTTATTTAGACCGCTCCGCGACGATCCACGGGGCGGGGGCTCAACATCTGGGTTTCACAATGA
>JBHGXW010000011.1:0-17590 GCA_041920465.1 Paenibacillaceae bacterium
TGAACCAAGCGAAGAACTGATGGATGACATCAAGCGTTTCGTCAAGGAAGGCCTGGCAGCCCATGCAGCGCCGCGTGAGATTGAATTCCGCGATAAGCTGCCGAAAACACGCTCCGGTAAAATTATGCGCCGCGTCCTGAAGGCCTGGGAATTGGGCTTGCCGACTGGCGACCTTTCTACCATGGAAGATTAATGAAAAAGGTCTTCTCTCTATTCGTCTTATCTCTATCAAGTAGACGGATTTTAAACAAGCCCTAGATTATGCTGCCTGAGCCCGGTATTGTACCGGGCTCAGGTTGTGTAAACGAGCCTGATACAAGCATTGTCCAGACAAGACTTTTATAATATTCTAAATCTCAACTATTTATTCAGTAGATGTCACCACCAACTTTGTCTTAAGTACGTTGCGGCTTCATCTAGAGATAATGCATCAGTTTGAGATGATAATATTCTATCTGTTTCAAGTGGGCTTTCCGTTCTGTATTTGATTTTTCACGCCATATGGGTACATCTTTGCCGAATCAATTGGCTGGTTTCCTCCGGATTTTCCACTTCCAATACGACTTTGCTGTACTCGTGCCCGACCAGCTCAAGAATGACCACTTTGTCGTGATGTTCGAAGGAGAGAAAGCACCATTCTCCGTTATGCAGGAAACGGCCCTCCTTCAGATTTTTTCCGATGCCGGAAGTTCCGACGCGAAAGCTAAGCGAAGGGATTTCGAACTTCCCTGCCGCCACCTGTTTAATCGCGGAATACGGAATTTCCAATTCCCGTTTTAGCGCTGCCACACTTGTTACACCTGTGAAATGAACGACCAGTTTATCCTGGAGAAAATCAATTTGTCTGCTCATGGGGGTACCTCCTCAAATTTTTTTGGAAAGTTCTGTTCGCGCTTATTCCCGGATGAGACGGTGACGAACTGCATAGGCGGCCAATTGCACACGGTTTTCCAGATGCAGTTTTTCCAGAACGTTTTTGATATGGTTTTTGACCGTATTCTCGGCAATGACCAGCCGTTCTCCGATTTGTTTATTGGTATCTCCGGCTGCAACGCATTTCAGGATTTCACGCTCCCGGGGCGTCAAGACAGACGGGTGGGGTTCATTACTGAGATCGTCCTTTTTAAAGCTGTGCAGCATTTTTCCGGCCAATTCGCGGGAAAAACCCGCATCCCCTTCTAATAGCGCGTATAAATAGCTGATCCAATCATCAGGCTCCAAATTTTTCAGCAAATACCCCTGTGCCCCGTATTGAATCGCTGTGAACAAATCGGCCACGTCATCTGACACACTTAAGATGACGATTCGGATGTGCGGATGGAGACGCTTGATTTGCCGAGTTGCTTTCAGCCCGTCCCATTTTGGCATGTTAATATCCATCAGCACCAGATCAGGTTGAAGCTGGTCGGCCAAACGGAATGCTTCTTCGCCATCGGTGGCTTCCGCAATTATCTGGAATGCGTGATCTCCCTCCAGCAAGCTGCGGACGGCTTGCCGCGCCAACGGGTGATCGTCTGCGATCAGTACACGATATTGTTTCATCCCCTCAAACCTCCTTGTGTAGACGACACGCGAAGCTCTGTTCCGCCTGAGGCAACAGGGCTTATGTGGAAATATGCATGCAGCTGGGACGCCCGTTCTTTCATCATGGTAAGGCCGTATTTATGGGCGTTCGGTTGATCGTAGCGAATTCCGCAGCCGTCATCTTTAATGAGTAATTCCCATTCGCCAAACGGTGTTGACCGGATTGTGAGAGAGGCATGTCTGGCATTGGCATGCTTGCGGATGTTGGCAAATGCCTCCTGAATCAAACCGAACAACTGAACTTGTTCGGCCGCGGTAAACGTATCGTCAAACAGTTGATACTCCTCAGACACTTCAATTCCTGTATGGACACTCCATTGAGATAGCCATTTGTGCAGACGCTGCGGCAATGAGCTTCCTTCGTCGGGCAAAGCACGCAGATTAAAAATAGCCTGGCGCACGTCGTGATCGATCGACGAGACGGCTGCGAGTGCATCATCTATTTTGCCTTGTTTCAGTTTGACCTTTAGAAAAAACAGCGATTGGGCAATCCCGTCATGAAGTTCGCGGGCCAAACGTTCCCGCTCTTCGTAAACCGCTCTTCTTGCTTGTTCTTCCACCAGTTTCTCATTGATGGAGCGAATCGTCCTGAACATCCAAACGGCAAACAGAAACGATATTACGAAGGTAAGCAAGGTAATATACAGATTTCCTGCATCCATTGTCATGTAAGGCAGCAAAAAGTTGTGGCGAATATATTCGAATCCGCCGATCAGCAAAGTCGGCAGCATCACACTCAACACCTGCAGCAACCGGTATGTCATCATTACCATCCTTTTCGGTTCCAATATTCCTTTTCATCATATACAGACAGCGAGAGGCAAAACTGAGAGCAAACTCACATTACATGTTACCAAGTGTTGAAATTCACCGAACAAAATCCACCTGCTTATGATGATAAGTAGGGAAAACGGCGAAAGCAGGTGATGGGATGTTCACCAAATGGGTTACCATTCATGAATCATACGGCTTGCCGCGTGCCGCTCAAGAATGCAGAGGATTTCTGGAGCATCACGGTGTCAAGGTCAGGCTGTTCGGCGAAACTAAGGGAGCTCTCTATTATTACAGCATTCAAGTTCCGCACAAGCAAAGAAAGAAAGCAGTCGAGATGCTGGAAAAATACAAACAACGATTGCAGTGAATCCATCGTACCGGGGAATACTCTCTCTAGGAGGGAAAAACGATGGCAAATTCAGTTCTCGAACGGCCCGAAACAAAGTCAAGCGAAGATGAGCGCTCCCGTTTGTTTCTGCCTGATCTCGTTTTTTTTGAACCGCAAGCGTTGGCTTATCCGCTGGGACAGGAGTTGTATCAGCGTTATCAAAAGGAACAGGTGCCCGTCAAAATGACGACGAGCCACAATCAAGTAAGGGGGATACCCGGCGAAACGGAGCTTGAGCAATATCGGAATGCGAAACGGACATTGGTAGTGGGCGTACGCAAAACGCTAACCTTTGAGCCTTCCAAACCTTCTGCCGAATATGCTCTGCCGCTTGCTACCGGGTGTGCCGCTCACTGCCATTATTGTTATCTTAATACGAATATTGGCTCGAAGCCATATATTCGTGTCTACGTCAATACGGATGAAATTCTGGGACAAGCCCAAAAGTACATCGAAGAGCGTTCACCGGAGATTACCCGCTTTGAAGCGGCATGTACTTCCGATCCGATCAGTATCGAACACATTACAGGCAATTTGCGCAGAGCAATTGAATTTATGGGGGAACAGCCATTGGGACGGCTTCGTTTTGTAACGAAATTTCACATGGTGGATTCGCTGTTGGATGCCAGGCACAACAAACACACAAGATTTCGCTTCAGCATGAATGCCGACTACGTCATTAAAAACTTTGAGCCGGGCACTTCGTCGTTTGCTGAGCGCATTGAGGCGGCAGGCAAGGTGGCGGACGCGGGTTATCCGCTGGGGTTTATACTGGCCCCGCTTTATCGTTTTGACGGGTGGAAAGAAGGGTACACCGATTTATTGGAGCGGCTAAGCCAAAATTTGAATAAGACGGCCAAGCAGGATCTGACCTTCGAATTGATTCAGCATCGGTTTACCAAAATCGCCAAAAGTCTTATCCTGAAGCGCTATCCCAAAACAAAGCTGGAGATGAACGAGGAAGAGCGGAAATACAAATGGGGAAAATACGGCAAAGGAAAGTACGTTTATCCGACTGACCAGGCAGAAGAGCTGAAAGGACACCTGGAGCAGGAAATCTACCGGCTTTTTCCTGAGGCGCGAATCGAGTACTTCACCTGAGCAAATGATAAAAGAACCGACCGTAAAAGGAAGTGATCATTCATGCTTAGGGGATGCCCTTCCATGCTTCATCAAAAATTAGGAGAGGTAAAACCAACTTCGCTCGGCTTAAGCCACAGCGTCACCAAACCGGTGAGTGACGGTCTGAATATACTCTTGGCAAGCTGTTATTCCTTGTATCATCAAGTCAAAAAACATCAATGGGTCGTGGAAGGTCCGAACTCCCACGACCTGAAACGCTTTCTTGCTGAAAAGTCGAGTCATCTTCGCCAAACAGCCGATTTGTTGGCGGAACGAATTACCATTCTGGGCGCTTATCCCATTTCTACGCCGCGGAAGCAGCAGGAGATGACCTTTTTTCCTAATTGAAGAAGAAGGGGTCTTCGCTGTTTTCGACATGCTAAAGCATGATCTTCACGGATACAAGATGATTGTCGGCCGCTTCCGCGAATTGATTCATCAGGCACAACAGTGCGGGGACTTCGGCACGGAACTGCTGCTTAAGGAACAACTTCAAATTCTGGAGATCGATGCACATGGGCTGCATCACATCTTGGCGGATAACACATCAGCTTTCGAACATAAATAGGTCGCTGGACAAGTACCGCTCGCCGCTGTCTGCACACATGGCGAGCACTTTTTTGTCCGGGCCTAACCGTTTGGCTACTTCCAAAGCGGCATAGACGGCAGCACCGGAGGAAGGACCGACCAAAATCGCCTCTTGTTTGGCCATGGCCCTGGTTGTTTCGATTGCTTGCTCATCCGTGATCAAAATGATTTCATCATAAATCTGCTGATTTAACGTCTGGGGAATAAAGCCGGGACTTGTTCCCACAATTTTGTGCGGGCCCGGTTTTCCACCGGACAAAACGGGAGATCCGGCAGGTTCCACTACTGCGATATGCAGATTGGGCAAGTGTTTTCGAAGGGTTTCTCCCGTTCCGGTAATGGTCCCGCCCGTACCTGCCGTAGAGACGAAACCATCCAGCTTTCCTTCCATTTGTTCCAGAATTTCCAGGGCAGTAGTATGGCGATGGACATCAGGATTGGCTGGATTTTCGAACTGCATGGGCATGAAGCTGTTGGGAATTTGGCGATGAAGCTGTTCTGCCCGGCGGATCGCTCCCGGCATTTTCTCATCTCCAGGTGTCAAGACAACTTCAGCGCCGTATGCACGAAGCAGCTGAATCCTTTCTTTGGTCATCGTATCCGGCATGACAATAATTGCTTTGTAGCCTTTCATCGCACAGACAGCAGCCAACCCGATTCCGGTATTGCCGCTGGTCGGTTCAATAATCGTTGCTCCAGGTTTGATCAATCCCTTTTTTTCTGCGGTGACCAGCATGTTGTAGGCCGCTCGATCTTTTACGCTGCCGCTTGGATTGTATTTTTCCAGCTTTACATAAACTGCCGCCATCCCTTCCGTAACCATACGGCGCAAGCGGACTACAGGCGTACGCCCGATTAATTCACCCATATGAGATACAATTTGCAAAATGGACGCTCCTTTTCATGAGGTATAAAACCATAATAACATATCGGATTTTGAGGGAAAGCTATAATTTGCTTTTCCCTTTCGACAAACATTGACAAGCATGGTAAAATGAAATTCGCTTTCAAAATGCGGGGGAGGATCACAAAATAGCCATGAAGTCAGTTTTTATCACCGTTGAGGGACCTATCGGAATTGGCAAGACATCGCTTTCACATGCCATCAGCAAACATTTTCAGCTGGAATTGCTGCAAGAAATTGTTTACGAAAATCCGTTTCTGGGAAAATTCTACGAAAATATTGCTGAATGGAGCTTTCAGACGGAGATGTTCTTTTTGTGCAACCGTTACAAACAACTGCAGGACATCAACGATCAATACCTGTCCAAAGGACGCTCGGTCGTAAGTGATTACAATATTTTCAAGAATACGATTTTTGCAAAGCGGACACTAAGTGAACAAAATCTTCCCAAATACCAAAAGATTTACGACATTCTCACCCAAGACCAGCCGCAGGCGAGTCTGGTTATTTATTTAACGGCTTCCGTTGATACCGTAATGAAGCGGATTGCTCTGCGCGGCCGCGATATAGAGAAAAACATGGATCCCGTCTATATCGAGCACTTGATCGCCGATTATGCGGAATTCATGCAGCAGTTCCAACTGCGCCACCCGGAAGTTCCTGTCCTTACATTCGAATGCGACAGACTTGATTACGTGAATCGTCCTGAAGATTTGCGATACGTTTTAAATAAAATTGAGCCATACATACAAACGGCAGGACAAGTTTTGTAATCAGCATCCAAGCGAAGACAACCACTAGAAAAGATCATAAGGAGTAAATGAACCGATGTCAGTATACAAGAACAGCGACTTACGCGAAAAATATGGTATTCCGCGAAATGCCGTCATTACCGTTGGGGGAACCGTCGGAGTTGGCAAATCTACTTTTACCAGAGCCTTGGCTGATTTGCTCGGTTTTCGCATCTCTGTGGAGAAAGTGGATAACAATCCGTATTTGGGCCGTTTTTACGATGATTTTTCTCGTTGGAGCTTCCACCTGCAAATCTTCTTTCTGGCTGAGCGCTTCAAGGAGCAGAAACGCATGTTCGAATACGGAGGGGGCTTTGTGCAGGACCGCTCCATTTACGAAGACACCGGCATTTTCGCCAAAATGCTTTATGAACAAGGGCACATGAATGAAGAAGATTATCAGACATACACCCAATTGTTTGAAGCGATGGTGATGACTCCTTACTTCCCGCATCCTGATGTGTTGATTTATCTGGAGGGCAGCTTTGAAGAGATCGTCAGCCGTGTTCGCGAACGCGGTCGCCCGATGGAGCAGCAGACCCCGATTTCCTATTGGGAAGACTTGTATAACCGCTACGAGAAATGGATCACCAACTTCACCGCCTGTCCCGTGCTTCGCATCAACATTAATGAGTATGATTTGATGAAGGATTCATCCTCCGTGGAAGTCGTGCTCTCCCGTTTGTCCGAAAAAATCAAGACGCTCAGAGAGATTCGCGGCCAGCTTAGATAGAGGCAAAAAAGATGCTAACCTTTGCGGTATTGGCATCTTTTTTTATTTTTTATATCGAAGTTTAACCGCTTTCCATTGTGAAAGTGGTTAAACTTTCATTCAACGGCTATGAAAAGGAAAGAGCTTCGTCCCATTGCGTGTTCCTTGTGAAGGCATGGCAAAGTGAAGAGAGTGAAGGAAGGAATCAGAGTCGTCAGATGAGAAGCTCCTGTGAAAGGCTTCTATACCCCTGAAAGGGGCTCACAGCGTAGAAGGGGCCCCGCCCGACAGTAGCGTAAGCTTAAGTCGGGTGGGTTGTGAAGACTCCCTTCCGTAATGAACGGAACGGACAGTTTTTCATCTCTGAATGCCTTCACGGAACCAAGAGGGACGAAGTCTTTTCTTATTTCTTCACGATTTTTTGCGGGTGGGGGTGTCTCGCCAAAATGGAAATGTGGCTAGCAATGGGGAGCTAGCCACTTATACCGGACAGGATTAACGGTTTAACGTAACCCCTTCTTGTCCAATGCTTCCGCTTCCTTGCTGACCGTATTGGAAGCTCTGGTTTGAGAAGGATTTTCTTTCACGCTGCGCTCTCTTTTCACGCCTGAGTGCTTGGACATGATCATGCTCCTTTCCTGAATGTGAAAAAACTGTGTGCCCCGCCCGATACTGCATGAATACAGCCGGGTGGTCATATTAGATTATGAGTATTGACTTCCATCAATAAGTGGTAAAATAAACCTGTGCCGCTGATATTTATCCAATGAAACCCAAAGCGTAATTACGTTTCGAACCTTGCAAACCAAACGGATATGTTGCCGCTCGTTTAGCGCTCGAATATAAGCATATGTACCGGGTATGTGAATGTGGGAAGCTGTTGGCAGAAATATCAGGAACGATTTGGTGATACCGCATGTACGGGGCAAATGGCCGAGAATCGTTCTTCGCACTTTCCATTTTACCAGACGTGAAGGGTGCTTTTCTGTCAAGAATGCATGTTTTCGGCCAAAAATCCATGTAGCATCAAGGTTGGCGTGCATTTTCAAGGTGAAAGTTGAGTGGTTAATATTGACTAGAAAAAATTTAATAATAAAATTGAAATAGACTGGCAGCAACTTCTTTTATACATAAAAATACATACGCGTTGTTACGACAATGGCAAACCTTCCGAAAGGTTGGGACGCAAAGCCACGGGCCTAAGGGAAACAAACTATGGCAGCCGGGTTTCCGAATAACAGATTGCGCATTTTTTCTCAAACCCTGTTATTTCGGTAATGAAATAGGGTTTTTTTGTTTTTTTTATAAACATTTGCATGACTGCAAAGAGAGGGTAAAGGAGGACTGTACTGTGTTGCGAAAAAGCATTGTCATGAAGTCACTGGTATTGTTATGTCTATCCATTCTGATCGTGTCGGGCATATTGATGTACTTGTCCTATCAACGGACGAAATCCGTTTATTTTGACCAGATCAATACATTTCAGGGCCTGTCGGAATTGAAAATGATCCTGAACGAAAAGGAAATCACGGATTTGGCCCAAAAGGTGGAAGGCGGTTCCAAAATCGCCAAAGACGACCCGGAGGCGAAGGTCGTGTTTGAGTCGGTTCAAAGCTTCGCCCAATACGATATTCTCGCCAACAGCTATGTCGATATTCCGAAATCGAGCATGAAGGATAACAAGCGATTTACCAATACGATCGTGGTTGGCCAATCGCTGTTGGATGCAGGCGTGGAGTTTGGCATGGAGTATGAACTTCGTCCCGAACTATGGGAGGCCCGCGATAAAGCGGAAGCGGGAGAAGTCGGAATTTCCGGCGTTTACGTGGATGACTACGGAAAATGGCTGACCTTGTTTGTGCCGATCAAGAACAAACAGGGGCAATTGATTGCGATACACGGGCTGGACTTGAATGTGACAATGATTGAATCGAACCTGAACAAGCTGTTGATCTGGGACTTGATTACAGCCATTGCCGTGATTTTGGTCATTACGATCATCGCTGCGGTTATCTTCCGCAACATGCTTCGCCCGATTCAGACCTTGTCTGCGCTGACGATGCAGGTGGCGGAAGGGGATTTAAGCATTCAAATACCTGTGCGCAGCAACGATGAGGTTGGTCAGCTGAGCAAACATTTCAATGAGATGGTCCGGCAGTTAAAAGAGATTATCAGCCAGGTGCGTTCCACTTCCGAATACGTGTCCTCCTTCACGGAAGAGTTAACCGCCAGTACCAACCAGACAACCATGGCGGCCCAGCAGATTGCCGCGAACATACAGGAATCCGCCCAGGGCGTGGAGATGCAGGCCAAGAGTGCGGAAGAGAGCAGCAAGGCAACCGTTCAGTTGACAGAAGGCATCGAACGTGTGCTGCGAACCACCCAGCATGTATTTGAACATTCCATGCATACAGTGAACGATGCCCAACAAGGTAATGAGTTGGTACAGAAAGCGATCAGCCAGATGGATCTCATTAACCAATCCGTCGAGCATTCGGCTGCGCTGATTCGCATGCTGGAACAACGTTCACAGGAAATCAGCAGTATCGTGGAAGTCATTACAGGAATCGCCAGTCAAACCAACCTGTTGGCCTTGAATGCGGCCATCGAAGCGGCGCGTGCGGGCGAACAGGGGAGAGGATTTGCCGTGGTTGCCGATGAGGTCAGAAAACTGGCTGAGCAGTCACAACAATCCGCGCTGCAAATCGTGGAATTGATCAAAAAGATTCAGGAAGAGACGGATTCCGTTGTCCAATCCATGAATGCGGGCATTGAAGTGGTACATACGGGCCGACTCTCGGTGAACCAGGTGAGGGAAGTGTTCCATCATATTGTCGCTTCGACGCAGGAAGTGGCAGAAGAGCTGCAAAACGTCAAAAACATTACGGCAGAAATGGAACAAAACTCCGAACAGCTGGCCGACACAATCCGAACCATTGCGAAATTCACGCAGGAATCTCTTTCCACGAGCCAGCATATCGTCTCCTCTTCGCAGGAGCAGTTGGCGGCGATGGAGGAAATTTCCGCATCCAGTGCATCCCTGCAGAAGGTTGCCGAAGAACTGAATGAACAAATACAGAAGTTTAGGGTCTAGTTGCCTCAAACCTGCAACTACCGGCCCACTCTTTGGGGAAGTGAGGAGTAATCATGAGCGTAGAGACTGATCGTGTAGAAGCATTTTGGTTAAATCGAATGGCAAAGCCCCTTCCAGTGCTGGAGTTGCCTACGGATGTTCAGCGTCCACCCGTTTACGAGCATAGGCGTGATGTCATGGGACTTCCTCTTTCCGATCAACTGACACATCAGATCAACATACTCTGCAAAAAACTGCAAACAGATATGAAGTGTGTGATGATGACAGCCTACTTTGTTTGGCTTCATCGCATGACGCACAGTGAAGACATCTATATCGGAACGCCGCTGGGGCGCTTGCCGGAAGAAGAAGAGAAGTCCGGTCGGGAGTTTTTGCCCGTACGCATCTTCCTGGAAGGACTGGATCGTTTTGACGAGTTGGTGAAGGAAGTGGCGTCCCGGTGCGAAGAGGCTGCGTCCCATGCAAGCTATCCATTTGCGCATCTTTTGGCAAACGTCTTTACAGAGCGTGACGAGAGCAGCCCCGTCGCTTATTCGGCGTGTTTCCAATGGATTGACGGAGAGGAGGGGCAGGCCGAGTATCCGGCGGAGATCAGTTGGAATATCCACTATCATCAGGGGCGTCTATCCCTTCACGTAGGCTATCATCCCCTGTTGTTCCGAAGCCATACCATGAGACGGTACGCGGAGATTTACTGCCGGATCTTGTCGGCGATGACCGAGGATCCTCAACAATCTTTCCGCAAGGTGGACATTTTGACGAACGAGGATCAGGCGCTCTACCGGCAATTGAATCAAACGGCGCATCCCTTCCCGGCGGAATCTACCATTCCACGGATGTTTCAGGAAGCGGCAGAGAAATTCCCTGCCAATCGGGCGCTGTCCATGAACGACGTTTCCCTGACCTATCAGGAATTGCACGAAACAACCAACCAAATCGCCCATATGCTGGCGGATCATGGCGTACAAAAAGGGGATTACGTTGCCATCTTCATGAATCGGAGCGTCGAGACCGTCATCAGCATCCTTGCCATTTTAAAAGCAGGCGGGGTCTATATTCCGATCGATCCGGAGTACCCTGAAGACCGCATCCGGTACATGCTGGAAGACAGCCAGGCGTCTTACCTCGTCACCACAACAGCCCATGCCGGAAAAGCACAAGAATTGGGCAGGGAACGGGATGTCCGGGTATTGCTGGTGGATCAGCCGGTTGGGGAGTATCCCCGCACGAATGTAGCGGTGGAGATCGATCCGACTGATCTGGCTTATATCATCTATACATCCGGCTCAACCGGCCGGCCGAAGGGAACCCTCCTTGCTCATCAGGGCGTGGTCAATCTGAGCACGTGGATGCGCGACTATTTCCAGATTTCCGAAACGGATGTCGTCTTCGGCTTTGCCTCGTTCAGCTTTGACGCATCTGTTTTTGAATTGTTCAGCGCCTTGTTCTGGGGCGCGCGCTTTCATCTATTGTCGGCTGCGGATCGATTGTCCTTTGAAAGTTTTGCAGATGCGGTGGAGCGGGAAAAAGGGACATTTGTCACGCTGCCGACCGCCTTTTTCAAGCAGTTGGCGGAACACCTGCAAGAAGAAGAGATCGCCAAATTGGCGACGATGAAGCGGATTGCCGTGGCAGGGGAAGCCCTAACGGGAGAAATTGTCCGGAAGTGGCAACGGCGCCTTGGGCAGCGTGTGCAGATCATTAACGCCTATGGCCCGACGGAATGCACGGTCTGTTCATCTGCCTACAAGATCGAAGCTTCCATACCCGATCACCAGGCGCATATCCCGATCGGCACGCCGATCTATAACACCGAGTTCTATGTGGTCAGTCCTTCGGGGCAGCTGTGTCCTGCCCAGGTTCCGGGCGAATTGTATATCGGCAGCGTTGGCATGGCCAGGGGATATCTGCACCAACCCGAGAAAACCAGGGATTTTTTTATTCCCCATCCCTTTACCGACGTGCCGGGGAGACGATTGTACAAATCAGGGGATATCGTACGCCTTCTGCGGAATGGAACCATCGAATACGTGGGAAGAAAAGATGATCAGGTAAAAATACGCGGGTTTCGGATTGAAATCGGCGAAATTGAAGACACCATCCTCCGCCACGCCGACATCCAAGAGGGAGTCGTGATCGTGCGGAAAGAAGAGGGAGAAAGCAGGCTGATCGCCTACTATACCGTCAAGGCAGAGCGAGAGGTAACCCAGGGACAGCTGCGTGCATTTTTGGCCGAGCAGCTTCCCGATTACATGATTCCCGAGTTGATGATCCGCCTGGAGGAAATGCCCTTGACGCCCAACAACAAGGTTGATCGCAAAGCGTTGGCGGCTCGTCAGGACCGGATGATCGCGGAAACGGAATATGTCGCTCCGCGCACCGAAGAAGAACGGTTGCTGGCAGAAGCTTGGCAGGAGGTTCTCGGTTACGAGAGGATCGGTATCCACGATGATTTCTTTCATCTCGGCGGCCACTCGCTGAAAATATTGCACGCGCTCGCGCTGGTGAAGCCCCATTTTCCGTTCCTGCGCATACAGGATTTCTTCCAGTACCGCACGATCGGACAGATGGCCCGTTATCTTGCCGACTGCAAGCGGCAGGAGCGTGGGAAACAGGGGGAGTCAGGCGATTCAGGAAGAACGGATGAGATTCGCGACCTTCATGAGAGCCAGCCCCGTTCCGTTCAGCAGATGTTTGACGTGCGAGCGGTACAGCCGCAAATGGTATTCCTGACCGGCGCCACCGGTTACTTAGGCTCCCATCTCCTGTATGAATTGTTGAAGCAGCCCGAGCTTCATGTATACTGCATGGTCCGGCCGTCCGGGGATATCCAGAAGCGACTGGAAGAGAAGCTCCGTTTCTATTTTGGCGAAGAAGGGGCAAAACGGGCGGCAGGGCGCATCACGGCCATCCCCGGGGATTTGACCCGCCCCATGCTGGGCATGGCAGAAGACGACATCCGCCTGCTGCTGGATAAGGTGGATACGATGATCCATGCAGCGGCCGACGTTCGGCATTTTGGGGAAGCGGACCATTTTTATCAGGTAAACGTCGCTGGAACCAGAGAACTGTTGGATCTTGCGCGGCAGGCCAAAGGGATTCGCTTTCATTATGTTTCGACGATCTCCGTACCGGAAGAGCTGGCATTGGCAGGACAATGGGAACACTATCTCGCCCATGGAGACTTCGATTACGCGTGCACGCTGGAAAATGTATATGCCAACAGCAAGCTGCAGGCGGAGCGATTGGTCCGGGAAGCCATTCAGGAGGGGATACCCGCTACCATCTATCGCGCCGGAAATCTGGTGGGTCATTCGAAAACCGGAAGATTCCAGGAAAACATCGACAGCAATGCATTTTACCGCATGATGAAGGGGATGCTCCTGTTGGAAAAAGTCCCGCATGCTCACATGTGGGTCGATCTGACTCCCGTCGATTTTGCCAGTGAGGCACTGGTTGCGCTTGCCCGTCAGCAGGAGACCATTGGCCGAATCTTTCATCTGGTGAACCCTCGGCAGATTCTCTTTACTGAATTTGTGGCACATCTCAGGGAGTTGGGGTACCCGATCGAGCTGATGGAACCGGCAGCCTACGAAGCAATGCTGTTCTCCCCCGAGCAGAAGATTGAGGGGGAAGTGCTTCAGCTGGCCATGGCGCAGCTTGAAGGAGACGGTGTAAAAGATTCGCCATACCGTTTCGGGTGCAGAGAGACCGCACATTTCCTTGAGCCACTAGCGGTAAGGTGTCCTGCGCCGGACAGGGAGTTGATCGCGACCCTGCTTGAATATGCAAGAAACATCGGGTATGTTCCAAACCCATTGAAGGCGGAAAGCATCGGAAGAGCCAAGTGAACCCTCGCTTGGGGAGGCGAAGAGGCGCGTTGCCCACATCTTTCCTTTCCGGCGAAGATGAGGCCGGAAACTGTCAGTTCTACTTCGCTCCTCCCCACAATCGGGGCGAACGGATGCAAAACACGTAGTCTACAGGCTAAGAGGCGGGAGAACCCGCCTCATTTTTTCTTTCTCCGCAGTCAGGAGTGAACCGCATAGGGCAGGGAACGGGAGGCCTGCTCCGCCAGCCTCCAGTCGTCTTCCCACATGGAGATAACCGGTGTGGTCACCTGGGAATCGTCGGTCAGCAAGGCATGTTCCCGTGCGACGTAAAAGTCTTCGTATGTCCACGCTCCGCTTCCCAACAGGACCCGCGTGCGGTCAAAGATGGCGATGGCGGTGTGAAGCAGTCCGCTTTGTCCGCCGCCGCTGTTGAATGCCTGCACGGCAACGCCTTTCGCTTCCAGATAACGGATCGTTTCGAGGTTTTCCGCAGCGGAAGCGTCAAGCAGGAGCCGCACCTTGATCCCGAGCTGGGCCGCGTTCGCCACCGCCGTTACCGTATTGAGATCGGTGAGAACCGGAACCTCCAGGTCGATTGATTTCTGTGCTGCGGCCAGTTCCTGCCAGAGCAGCTCGGCGATGTCCGGACTGTAAGCGACAGCCGTGCGGGTCGGGCTGGGCGGCGCAGGCGGCAGCGTGCCGTCTTGCCCGAGCGCTTTGACGGCACCCGGCAGATCCACATAGCCTTTTCCCGCGCTGTTGGGAGCGTGGAAGAGGTCTTTTGCCCCCGCCAGGATCGCCGCTTTGACCTCATCGGGGGTAGCGGTTGGCTTCGCCTGGAACAGCAGCGCAGCCGCTCCGGCGCAGATGGGGGTGGCCATCGACGTGCCGGACAGGGAAAAATACTGGTCGTCCACCCGTCTTTGCGGGTAGGCAAGATCGAGCGTGGAGCCCGGGGCCCTCAGTGAGATGATGTTGACGCCGGGCGCGACGATATCCGGCTTGACCAGCCCGTCGATCGTCGGTCCGCGGCTCGAGAAGGAAGCCACGGAATCATCCTCTTTACCTGAGGTATTCCGGTCGTCAGTAGCGCCTACGCTGATCAGGACGGGATCGATGGCCGGCGAACCGATCGTGCCGGTTCCCGGCCCTTCATTGCCGGCGGCGACGAATACGGCGAGACCCGCTTGCCATGCTTTTTCCAGCGCCTGGCAGAGAGGGTCGTTGCGGTATGATTCGCTGGCCGGGCCGCCAAGCGAAAGGGAGAGAATGCGAATGCCAAGCTTCTCTTTTTGCTGCAAGCACCACTGTATCCCGTCGATAATATCGGAAACGGATCCCTGCCCGTTCGCATCGAGCACCTTGACGCCGACGAGCGAGGCTTCCCAGGCCGGCCCCCGGTATTTCCCGCCGCTTGACGTCCCGGCCCCGGCCGCGCAGCCGGCCACATGCGTTCCGTGTCCGTTGTCATCGTAAGGATCGGATTTGCCTTGAATCACATCGTAAAAGCCAACAATCCGGTTGTTCGGGGTAACCAGATCGGGATGGGGATAAATCCCCGTGTCAATGATCGCGATCGTCACATCTTTGCCCGTCAGCCCGTTCTCCCACTCCTGCGACGTACCGATCGTAGGGGCTGCAGCATCAAGCAGGGTATGCATCGTCCGATCAAGGTGAAGGCGGTGGACATGATGATGGCTGGCGACCTGGCCCAGAGCCCTCAGGGGCAGGCGCACGACAACCGCGTTTATAATGGGCAGCTCTTTGATGATGGTCGCTCCGCAATCGGTGAGAAACTGGTTGACGGCTCCACAGACGGCAGCATCCAGGTCGGACTTGCGCTGCAGCAATACGGTAACCTCTTGCTCATGGCCTGTTGCTTGAGACAGGTGTTTCTTCAAGGGGTAATCACACTTGTGCAGGTGTTCGCGCAATACATGATCCATTTGATACATCAGAACAACCTCCTTCACCAAGCGTATGGTTGATGGACAATCCTTGTAATTAACATACCATTTATTGGTAATTTCGTCACTATGAACGGCGACCTAAATTTGCTGCGATTGCCCGATGGCTTGTGTGCGCAAGGGGGCAGCAAAGGAACGGCAGCGTAGGAAAATGGATTCACATCCCATGCTGACAATCCTCAGACTCAAGGCATGAAGAAACCGCCGCCACGCAAAGCGGGGATGGTCGCTGAAGGGGGCTTTTCTGTCAAGGATACATGTTTTCGGCCAAAAATCCATGTAGCATCAAGGGTTGGCGTGCATTTTCAAGGTGCGAAAGTTGAGTTAATATCTATGCCAAATAGAGGTACACGCTTCCAACAGGCACCAACTGCTCCTATTTTATTCAGCGGGAGCCATATTTTTGTCAGGACTCATTCACCCCCCAAGATTCCAAATACATAGACTACAGGGAGAAATGACCTGGGGGGATGAACCACAAATGACAAAGCCGATTATTGGGATTTTGACCTGGCGCAAAGAGAAGAGGTTTCAGGAGCCGGTTTATTTTCGCCGTTTGATTCAGGCAGGGAATCAACTGGGCGCAACGGTTTTTTTGTTCTCCCATCAAGATGCCAAACCGGCAAGCAGACAGATAAGAGGGTTTGTGCCCAAGGCGACAGGGGGATGGGAGAGCCGGATATTTCCCTGGCCTGATGTGGTGATCGACCGCTGCCGGAAAAGAGAGCCGGGATATTTGCCGTTCAGAAGACAAAAGCATTTTGTATACGTCAACAGCACCTACACCAATAAGTGGAATGCCACCCAACTTTTTTTGCAGGATGAATCTTTGAAGCGCTGGATGCCTGATACGTGTGCCTACAGCCCGGAGAATTTGCAAGCAATGATTAGCAAGTACCGCTTGCTGTATGTCAAACCGGGCAATGGAACAGGCGGACGAAGCATCTTGAAGGTATCCCGAACAAGCCAAGGCTACGCCATTCTCGGGAGAAACCGGTCGTTGATCAAAAAGTCGGAACAGTTTGCTACTCTGTCCTCGCTTGTCCGTTTCGTCAACCATTGGGTAAGACAAGAGCAAATCCGCGACGGAAACTTCATGATTCAGGAAGGGGTAAACCTTGAACTGATCCCGGGCCGGGTGGCTGATACCCGTTTGTTGATTCAAAAAAATGCCAAAGGTGTATGGGAGGTTACCGGCATGGGGGTGAGAGTGGGCGGAACCAACAGCTCCACGTCTAACCTGCATGGCGGGGGTAAAGCGGTGCCGTTTGAGCAATTTATGACCGAACGGTTCGGCAGGGAACAGACCAAGCTGATTCAACAGGAGTGCCACGAACTGGCTCACGCCGTCGTGAGATCGATTGAAAAACGGTTTGGATCGATGATGGAATTCGGGCTGGACATCGGGATTGATGTGAACGGGCGAGTCTGGTTGATTGAGGTAAATCCCAAGCCGGGCCGGGAGATTTTCCGTGAGATGGGACAGTTGAAGTTGTACCAGGAATCTATCCGCAAACCACTAGAGTATGCCTTGTCGCTCGTTGCCAACAAATAAATTTGACAAACGATTTACTCGAAAAAAGGACCGATTTTCCAGTTGGGAAACGGTCTTTTTTTAACTGCGCAAGCTGTAACGGAGGCACGAAAGGACAACGTTTTTCTTAACTATATAAGAAAGTTTAACCACTTTACATTATGAAAGTGGTTAAACTTTCATCCAACGGTTATGAAAAGGAAAGAGCTTCGTCCCATTGCGTGTTCCTTGTGAAGGCAAGGCAAAGTGAAGAGAGTGAAGGAAGGAATCAGAGTCGTCAGATGAGAAGCTCCTGTGAA
>JBHGXW010000018.1:0-12605 GCA_041920465.1 Paenibacillaceae bacterium
ACATTCTCAGGGTGAACTTCGGCTTGAATTCTACGGGGTCCGATATGTTTTCGACTGAAGTCTAGAACGGCTTTCAGTGCTTCAGACATGATGCCTTTGTTCCAAAACTCAGGCTTTAAATCATATCCGATGGTAAGAGGAAAGCGGGGTGCTTCTTCAAAAGTGCCTCTAGTAGGCATAAGCATGATGGTTCCCATAATTTGTGTATTATTACTAAAGGAAATTCCCCAAGGAATTAGCTTTCTATCCTCAAAGGCTTGATTCCACGAGTCGATCAGCATCCTAGAATCTTCGATAGAGGGTGGGCCGAACCAATCTAAATGTTTGGTGACAAGAGGGTCGGAGTAAAAAGCATAGATGTCCGCAGCATCTCTGGAATCCATTTGTCGTAAGACTAATCGTTCCGTATGAATGAAAGGGAATGAGGAAAATAAGTCTTCAATACTCACAATTTTTCACTTGCCTTTTGAATAAGGATATTATTATACGAAATCGTATAATAATATCCTTAAAAGTAATTTAAAAAAGCATAAAAAATCTCCTTCAAAACTTGCCGTTACAGATAGCACGGTTAACCATACCACAGGTAACGGATATGATTAATTGTACAAGGATAGTTTTACTGCTGTCGAGCAGTCAAACTATCCTATTTTTTTAGTAATTTCAAGCGTTGCTGTAAGTTGCAGTAAAGAAAGGACAGGCATAGTAATGTTACCATATTTCCCTGTCAACGCCGACTTTATTTTGACCCACTATCGCCGGTTTAGAACTGACCCACCCGGCGATTTATTGTCGGTTAGGTGGTAGAGGGGGAGCCGTAGGCTCCAGTCCTCATCTTTTCACGAAGTCTGTAACTGTTTCCCCTAATGTTGATGATGTGGGAATGGTGTAAAAGTCGATCCAGAATAGCTGTTGCAAGTATCGGATCGCCCATCAGTTCTCCCCATTCACCAAAACTCTTGTTGCTGGTCAATAAAATACTCCCTCTCTCGTATCTTGCACTCACAACTTGGAAAAACAGGTTCGCTGCCAAACTGTCAAACGGTAAGTAGCCAATTTCGTCAATAACGAGAAGTTTTGGTCGAATATAGATGCGGAGTGAGGCAACTTGTGCGGATTGTTTAAGTTTCTTTGCAGCTAATGCGGAAATCAGTAGGACAATAGCGTTGAGGTACACGTATGTCTTCACTTTCTCAATACCACTCACATGGAGATCGTTTGTTGTCAAACGCTCTTTCAAGCGAGCGTTGCATCGCTCCACACTCGTCCGTTTGTTATAAAGCTTTTTCCAATTCTTTGTATCCCGATGAGGCAGGGAAATCTTCGAAGATCATTGTTGGCGTTGATTTTTACTACCATTCCAAAGTTGGACGAAGAACACCAAGAAGAGCCGTGTGGGCATTCCACTTTTCCCATGACATGTGGACAGCGGAATTTCAGATAGCGTCCATCCGCCCCTCCGTACACCATGTCATATCCCATGCTGCAGCGAGGTGTTCCATTGGATGATGTGATTTTATTCCCAAAGGAGTCAAACTTGGCTCCCCAGGAGCATTTCCTGTTTCTTGGCAACGAGATTTCGGTTGTTTTCGCTCGTATGCATCAATCGCTGTACTATCAATAGCAATGGTCGTTCCCGTAATGATTTCTTCTGCCCGACATTGCATGACGAGGTCATAAAACCGTTTTTCGGCAAGGTTTTTCGTGACGATTTGAACAAACACACGACTTAACGTTGCAATGGATGGAACGGGTCGATCGATGGGAAACCCATATTGGTAACGAAAGCGTAAATCACTGGTAAGTCTCAGATGAAGGCCAGTAAATTGAGAAATTCCTTCGAGAGGAGCCACCAACAAAGCCCGTAAAATAGCTTCTCGACTGTGTCCCGTTGCCCTTGGGGCGAGATGCTTCTCAATTCTTTGGCGTAAGGGCGTAAGTCCAAAACTGAAAAAAACAAGGGAAGAAGTTCTTTGGATTCAAGTTTTTGCAGTTCCTCAAATGAAAATAGTGATGGCTGGAGAATATACAAGTGACTTCACCTTCCTCGAAAGTTTTCGTGCGTGGTTGCTTGAAAACTTCTCCTTCTTGGGGTGAAGCCCTTTTTTATGCTTTTCTAAAGCTTGATACCAAAGGGCTCAGAAAACTGCAAAAGGCTCACTTATATAATCCATTATTCAAAACGGCAAATCCCCATCCTTTATCTCTAACTCCAAATGCGGATCATCACTCGCAACCGCTTCCCCACAACTCGGGCAAATAACATGGTAATCCCCATACTCAAATCCAACATATCCATGAGTCATTTCCTGTATCTCAAAAATTACTTTCCATTCTATCTCAAATATCGAGCCACAATAATGACACATAAAAACTTAATTACTTCTCTTCATAACTGTTAAAAACCCCCATCCCCACCCATCCCAAAGTAACGTATAATTTAGGGTGGGTGAAAATATATGTATGAAAAATTTCTATCCTTTCTCCAAACGTGCAAATCTACCAAAATAAGTATAAGCCAGTTGGAAACCATTGCTTCCGCTGATACATCATACTCTCATTTCTCTCAGGTTGTTCAGAAACTGTTAGACGAAGAGATTCTCACTCCTGTAAAAAAACATGGCTACAACACCAAGCAACCTCCACTTCCTTTGACCTACCGTATTCAAAGATCATACTTCACACAGCCTCTCAAACAAGAAATTCAGTCATATCAACTTATTTCGCATCCAGCGATTATATTAGATAACTACTTTAAAATGTCTGAATCTCGGTGGAGACAAGATCTCTCTGCTATTCAAAAAGTGAATGATTTCCTAAAGAAGCACGGAATCCCTGAACAAGAAGCGTCGGCACCAGAGCGATCTTATCAAATCATGGGAGATGAGAAGTGGATTGATGAAAAGGGTGGCAAAAAGCTGCTTGAAGAAATTGGAGTATGGCAGAGCATGAAAATAAGCTCGGTACCAGACCCGCTTATGCTGGCGATTAATCCTAATCGTCTTTTCACAGCTAATGAAGCGCATCATCACCTGATTGTAGAAAATAAGGCAACCTATTATGCACTGCTGCCTGTTTTACAAGACCTTTCCTATTCTTCACTGGTGTATGGTGCGGGGTGGAAGGTCGTTTCCGGAATACAGAATCATCTGAGACAGATCGGTTATCATAACGAAGCTTCCGTACACATCTATCATTACTTTGGTGACTTGGACCACGAAGGAATATCCATTTGGAATGCTTTGTATGAAAGAATTAGAGCTGTACCAGCTAAAGGCTTGTATAGGGCGCTAATTGAGAAATCTTTTGCCAAAGGGAAAGAAACTCAGCGGGCCAATGAAGAGGCACTAGGAAATTTCCTCTATTTTTTTTCTGAAAATGATCGAAAAATGATATCTACTTTCCTTGCACAAGGATGTTATATCCCACAAGAAGCGCTATCTATTGAAGAATTACGAATCCGAGTGAAAGAGCAGGATTAATCCAGACGGAGGAAAGACTGATGGAATATAGATTAAGCGGCATTACTGAGGGCTACCGGGAAAGAATACAACGGCTCGCTTTGTTTGATCCGCTGTATCAATTGGAAGCAAAAAAAGGAAAGGATCGACAGGATCGGCCGATCGACTATTTTGGTTTGGGGTTACTAACCCTTCTGTTCTTTTTTGAAAATATGCTGATGCGCAACAAAAAGACAGGCGTAGGTGAACTGGCTCAGTACTTAGAAGAAATGAATCAAGGAGAAATTGACCTTCCACCCGAAGGATTTGAAAAACTGGCCAGGACCATTGTAGAGGTGTTTCGTCCTCCGAGTGGGAAGCGCAATGCACGTCATTTTTACAATTGGGAGACCAGACGAGAAGATAAGGTAGAGTATTCCATATTGAAAGCTGAGCGTGGAGATATCGAGTCTAACAAGCAGTATTATTCATTGGACGAGCATGGGCTGGAGCTGGTGTTTGCAACGAAAGAATTTTTCCGCGAATTTCATTTGTCCATCAATCAATTGTTGCTACGAAAACAGTTGGAAAAGGGAGAGTTCATCGGTGCTCTTCGCCAAATTGACGAGATGCGTATCGACGTAGAGTCTCTGCAGGAGCGAATCGTCAAAATCAAGCATGAGGTTCAGCGTAACATTGTTTCTGAAGAGACTTTTCTGCGTTTCAAAAATACAATCGACGACATTAATGCCAGATTGACACGTGAGCATGAAGAGTTTGAGGAATTGCAAAGTTTTGTAAGAGATACCATAGAGCGTCTAGGATACGAATTGAAAGATGCCAAAGAGCAACGGACGTATGACTATATCTTAAAAATAGATCGAGAGCTTGGCGAGGTTCACATGGAACACACAAAACTGTTACGGGACAGTATCGATCTTAAGACAACTGCTTTGCAAGCGGCTCAGGAGTCACTGTACTATGTAGCGGTTCAATCGTTCAACTTTGATCAAGAGATAGCTGCGCGATTAGTCTCTTCTCCGTTGCCCATTGGTGCAGCACGTACGTTGATCGAGCCGTTTATGTACCTGGAGCAGCAAGTGAGCTGGTCACCTCTTGCCGTATTTGAGAAGCAGCGAGTCGGATCTGAGAATGAGCCAGAGGATTTGGATAACTTTTATGATGTCGCATCGGAGGAAGAGAGGCAACACAACCTGATTCAGAAGAAGAATTTTGGAGATTTGATGCGTTACCTGCTTGATTTTATGGGAGAACGAACCCAAATCAGTCTGGAAGAAGTGGTAGAGAACTTGCGTGGAAGCAAGCGGGAAGCGTGGCTATATAACCGTTCATTTTACGATTTTTGGCTGCTTTTGCATCAGCGTACACCGCTTGCAAGGAAGAGTGACGAGCAAGAAAATCATTTATTGGAAGAAGTGACCAAACAGCTGCCGACGAAGAGTGAACGATTGCGGGTAGTCGAGTTACCACGATTGTTAAAAGTAAACGAACGATACACAATACAGGACATGATGTTCATAAGGGAGGCCGATTCCCATGATGTATGATCATGAGCAGGTGATAAATGCATTTCGGTTGTATGCCAAATTGAGCGGGGAAGGTGTAGTGGATACAGAGGATTGGCGGCTCTATTCGGCTGATGACATGGTAAGAGGGCTGGTAGATCAGTTTGCCAAAGAAGTGGATTGTACAATCCTGTCGGCAGGGAACCGACTTTATCTGATTCCGTTAGCGGTGAGTTCTCCGTTTCATGTAAAAAACTCGACACTCAAAAAAGAGTTTCTTGGGGCACGGGCCAAAAATATCGATTTATACATGATGTATATGGCGATTATCGTGCTGTTTGGTGAGTTTTACGACAGTTTTCATACTCATGAAATGACACGCGATTTTATTGTACTGGGTGATTGGCTGCAGAGCCTCGATAATCGGATGCAGGCTTTGAAGGAACATGATCCAGAAATGCTTCAGGAACTGGATAGGGAGTACGAATACAATTGGAGCCAATTGGTTGAAAAATGGGATGCGTTGGATGATTTGCGGGAGTCATCACGTCAGCAAGATGGACGGACCGCCAGCAGGCTGGGTTTTCTCTCCCAGGTGCAGAATTTCCTGTTGCATCAGGGTTTGATCGAGGATTTGGGAAACTATGAAATTACGTTGACGGAAAAAGCGAAGACAATCATTCAACGTTACTATATGGAAGCACAGTACCATCGAGGGATTCTGGATTTTATCTCAGGGCTTGAGAAGCGGAAGGAGGGGGCATAATGCCAGCCATTTCAAAAATTCGCTTTACGAATGTCGTTTACGAAGGTGGAAACAAAAGGTATAACGATGAGTTGTTTATTTTCGATGGGCATAACAGTGCCATCCTTCTGGAAAACGGAGGGGGAAAAACGGTCTTTATCCAAACGGCAATTCAAGCTGTTCTTCCGCATACCGAAATGGCCGGAAGAAAGATTAAGGAGACACTTTCTTTGACAGGAACACCCGCACATATTGCAATCGAGTGGATTCTCTCAGATGTTCCGCGCCGTTATGCTGTTACAGCCGTGACTCTTTTCATGTCCAACAACGAACTGGATTCGTATCGTTATGTCTACGAGTACATTGAGGGAGATGCCCATTCAATTGAGAATATTCCTTTTGCCAAAGAAGCTGCAAACGGAAAAAAACGGCCTGCTGGAAAAGAGGAAATCCACGATTATTTTATGTATATGAGTTCCCAGCATATGAATGCCCGTACATTTTCTACAATAAAGGAATACCACGCTTATCTGGAGGAATCATTTCAAATCGTTCCCTCAGAATGGCGCAAGATTGTTGTGATCAATGGATCAGAGGGCGGCGTGGAAGATTTTTTCGACGCTTGCCATACAACAGGCCAGCTTGTTGATCAATTATTGATTCCCACAGTGGAAGAGGCTTTGGCAGGAAGCGGCACTACAGGGTTTGCAGAAACGTTTGAGAAGAAACGAGAGCATTTTAAACAGAGCAAACAGCTTCGGATGCAAATTACGGAGAGCCAACTGGTAGAAGGCCAGATCCAGCATTATAGTCAAGTGTTTGCAGAGTACCATCAGGCTAGCCAAGAGTACGAAAGGGAGAAAGAGCTTGCCAAAGCGCTCTTTACTTTGGCGAATAACGAAGCAGATCAGACGAAACAAGATCTTACCCATACACTCCTGCAAAAAGAACAGACGATTGATGCAATCAGGAAAATAGAGCGACAAAAGATGTCACGAGAAATTGCTCTCGATCAGCAAGAACTTGTATATCTTCAATCACAGTACCAGGAAGAATCAGGATACCTTGACGAAAAAAACACTGCTTTGTTGGACTCCGAGCATCAGCAATATACATTGGAGTATGCCAAGCATCTGAAGCGCAAGCGCGAAGCAGAGGAAAACAAACGCTATGCACAGGAGCGCTTATCTCAATTGGACGAGGATGAGGATATCTCACAGCTGCGCGAAGATTTGGAGCGTAATACTCGGGAAATCAAAGGATATTATGAGGATGCGGAACGTAAGTTGAAAAGAGAAGGTACCATCTTGCAGAGTCAATTGACAGATCAAAAATCCCGGTTGAAACAGCTTCGAGAGACGACCGATTCGCTTCAGGAGAAAAAAAGGGTGGCTCAACAAGAAGAAGCTACATGGAATGCCATCATCAAAACAGCACATGAACAGATGACCCGCATCGCAAATAAAATTTTATCCAATCCACTCCAAGAAACAGTTGAGGATATGCATCCGAAGTGGAAGCAGCAAATGGAAGAATCGTTGCAAAATCAACACCAGTACCGGAGCTATTTGGCGGAGTGTTCGGAGAAAAAAATAGATAAGCAAAGAGAACTTGCGGAACAACAGGAAAAGCTCACGGATGAGAAGGATAAACTTCAAGAGTGGAAGAATCGCTGTGAACAGGTGGAGACACTTCAGAAAAAAGTGTTGATCGAACTGAAAGAAGCGTACCCAAAATGGGGATATCTTGATTCTCTCTACTCCAAGCAGTCCAGTATTATAGAGACTCTTCTGGAGAATGTGGCTGCCTTGGAGAAGGAAAAGGAACAACTTCTTCTCTAGGAGAGAAAAGTAACCAGACTAAGTGATGAGTACGGGGAAAGCGACATCTTTATGGCTGAGCCAGATCTGGTCAAACTGGTAGAACGGTGGCGCGATCAGTTTGACTATCTGGAAACAGGAACGAAATTTTTGCAAGAAGTTTGCCGCATGACGGGAAAAAGTGAACAAGAGTTGTTTGAAAGATATCCTTATTGGTCAGCTACTATAATAACAACAGGACACGAATTGGACAATTTGGCTAACCGTTTGGAAGAGGTATCTGATAGACTACGCTTCCCCGTTATTTTGGCAAGCAATCAGGAAATGCGATCTATCCTGGACAAATCTGACTCCTACCAACCAAAAGAGCGCCAGATTCTGCCCAAAGGCTGGAGAGACAACCTGAATCAGCAGGTTTTTACAGAGTGGAAGACGTCTTTGAGAAGTCTGGCAGAGGCAGCCAGCCGCAATCGCAAAGAGAAGGAACGTGAATTGCAGAGATGGAGAAACCTAACGTCGCAGGTTCAGTCGTTTTTCAGTGATTATCCTCACCACTTGTATCAGGAGTGGAAGCGTTCCTGGCAGCAGAGCATCGAGGCAGTCGAGCGGCTGGATAAGGCAATTCGGGAAGTCGATGAGCAAATTAAAGAATGCGAAAACCAATGGCAGCTCTACCATGACAAGTTGCGAGAAGAAGAAAGTAGAGCCTTGGACTTGAGTCACCGTATACAGAATGCAAACGAATATTTCCTCCAAAAGAATGAAAAAGAGAAGGCTCTCAAGGAACTACGGCTCCAGAAAGAAAAGATTGCCGGGTTTGATAAGGAATTGAACAAGCTGAAAAGCGAAGAGCAGTCACTGAATGAAATAATCGAGGAATTGAATACATTCATTAACGAAAACAAAATGGGGCTGTTCCGTTTGCAAGGTCAGGATTTGTATCTGGAGGTGCGAAACGTTTCCCCATTACCCGCACGTTCAACACTGGAATTGCTCCGCCGTGAACGGAGAGATATACAAAGTCGCCTGCGACAACAGCAAGCGGGCAGGGAACAGTTGGAATCAGAGATTATGCGATATGAGAGCGAAATACAGAGTTCCGATGCTGACTTGAAATCTGTTCAGTCAAAAGCACACAAGGAAATTGATCCGGGAGCAGAGTTCCCAATTGGTGGAGAAGAGATGATTCAGCGGTTGGGTGGATTTATTCGAAAATTACGAGATGAGCGGGATCATTTGCAAAATCGGGTCAACGAAGTGTCAAGGCAGATTGTAGCGCAGGAGGCTCAGATAGAGACCAAAATATCCTTTTTCAGTGAAAAATACCCCAACCAAGAGCTTGACCGGTTTTCCGACGATTTGGAGAGCGTACGAGAGAAATTACTGCTTGAGGAAGAGACCTTCCTTCAAAAAAAGAAATGGCTTGAAAACGAAGAATTACGCCTGAGACAAGCCATCGATCAATTGAATCAAGCATGCAACTTGCTGGAAAAGAAAAATGAACGTTATCAATTCAACCACTCAAGTATCAAGAAAGCGGAACTCTCCGAAGAGGAACGGATGTCATTTCCATATGACCCAGTGAATGTTGCACAAAGACGGATTTCCTCTATGGAAAAAGCCGCACATCAGGAACTCGCACAATTCGAGAGATTGAATTCAGAGAAAGAAAAATTCAAGCAGTTTTGTCAACAAAAGATTCAGGATATCCGGTTACGGGAGAAGGCAATTTCCGGGATTGAAAACAAGCGAGAGTATCATGATGTTCAGGAATGGGCGCAAAGAATGAGTGCAAGCATCGCAAACGGCATCAGACTTTTGGAGGAAGATTTACGAGGACATGATGAGCAACTGCAACATTTTATTGTCCAAATTCACGATCATCTAAAAAAAGTGGCAGTAGAGCTGTTGTCTATTCCCAAAAAAACGAGCGTGAAAGTGGATAATTATTGGAAGCCTATCTACTCTTTTACTGTGCCGGAATGGAAAGACGAGTTTGGCAAGCAGGCGATTCGCAGCCATATAGACTGGATGTTGACCCAACTTGACTCAGAACGATTTAAGGACCAGGAAGGAAAAGAAGACTTTGGAAAAATGAAGAAGTGGATATTTACTTCACTTCAAACCAAGCAACTTTTGCATATTGTTATGGGAAACGATACGATCAAGGTGAAATGCCGTAAAGTAAGCAATGACGGAAAGGTAAGCGGCGCACTTACCTCTTGGGAAGAGTCCAACAAGTGGTCTGGTGGGGAAAAGTGGAGCAAGAACATGACGCTTTTTCTCGGAATCCTCAACTATCTGGCAGAGAAACGACAACATATTGTAAGAAACGGTAAAAGATTCCGAACGGTGATCATGGATAATCCGTTTGGCAAGGCATCGAGCGAACACGTATTAGACCCGGTCTTTTTCATTGCCGAACAGCTGGGCTTCCAGCTAATCGCGTTGACTGCTCTTGCGGAAGGGAAATTTATTCGAGATTACTTCCCGATTGTGTACAGTTGTCGTTTACGTGAATCCGTAACCGGAGATGCTTCCATCATGACAAAGGAAAGAGAAATTAAGCAAGCTTATTTCCGCGACCACGATCCGTATGCTTTGCTGCGATTGAGTGAACATGAACAGTTGAGTTTGTTCACATAGTAGGGAGTGTTTAATTCAATCAACGTTTTTGAGCCATTCACTATTCTCGAAGACAGGTTTACGTTTCCAGCGGATTTAAATCTACAGGATTATAAGCCCCCTGATGACCGCAACATCCGAGTGCTCATCCAAGCTCATCCTGACATCGCAGATAAAATAAAGGAATTACCTGCAATGGGTGCTTGGCTGGGGAGCGGATGTCGTTGTGCTGAAGCCTGAATCGCTTCGAAAGCGGGTTCGTGATGAAGCTGAAAAAATGTTAAAACGCTACTGACATACAGATGTCAGTAGCGTTTTTGTATAGTAAGGCTACATGATCAGAAGGGAGTCGATAAAGGCATGAACACAACCGAAATATTGCACCTCCGTTGGGTGCCAGACTGGGCGCCCTTTTTTTACACCTTCCACGCCTGTGGGTGATTATCGTCTGTCAAATCGGCAGCACTTGCGTTAGCGGCTACCTGCTCTGGGCTTTTACAGCCCGGAATAACTGTGGTCACCGCCGGATGCTTCAAGCACCAAGCCAGGGCCCATGAAGCCATGTTCACTCCGACTGGCACTTCTTCCCGCTGTATACGCTGTACCTCCTGGAGCTTTTGCATGGTGATTTCCTTGTCATGACGGTGCCGGACATCGGTTATGTCAAAGACGGCGCCGGGCTTATATTTGCCGCTTAGATAACCGCTGGCAAGCGGTACCCGTGCAAGGACGCCCAAGTCCTGCTGCAGGCAAGAAGGGAAGACCTGCTCTTCTGGAGCCCGATCCAGCCGATTGTAGACAACTTGAATCGCCTTCGAGTTAACTTTGGTGGAGGCGTCGGTCTGGTGAATGTTTCTGTTACTGCCGATGGAGGTTCCGAGATGGCGTATTTTTCCCGCTTGGATTTGTTTATCAAGAACGGTCCACAGCTCATCGTTGTCAAAAGCGGCATCTGATCCGGAATGGAACTGATATAAATCGATGTAATCCGTTTGGAGCGCCTTTAAGGAAGCATCAAGTTGCTTGACAACATCATCCGGCGTGAAATGATCCGTTCTTGTGAAGCGCTCGTGAAAATGGTGGCCGAATTTCGTGGCAATGATCCAATCTTCCCGTTTGCGCCGTGATAAATAATTGCCGATGAATGATTCAGACAAATGATCTCCGTAGCATTCCGCCGTATCGATCAGATTGATGCCGAGCTCAGCGGCCCGATCCAAAATCGCGTCAACTTCCTCCTGAGTAAACTGCTGTCCCCACTCGCCTCCGAACTGCCAAGTGCCAACGCCGATGATAGAAACTTTAAGTTCCGTTTTGCCAAGCCTGCGGTATTTCATCATGATTCACTCCTTTGTATAAACTTTTTTCTACTTCAAAGCTGAATATACCTGCTGATAACTTGCAACAACAGACAACGCGCTGAACCGGATGATAAATTTTGTTGCTTCCCTGTCAGTAGAGATATAGAATGGATTCGAAAAAAGAATACATAGAGAATCAAAAATAAAATAAGGGATGTGGAATGATGCTTTCTAACTACCTGTTGGACAAGTTGAATGATCAAATGAATTATGAATTTTTTTCTTCTCAAGTATACTTGGCCATGGCCTCCTATTGTTCGTCAGAAGGCTATGACGGATTCGCCAACTTTTTCATCGTACAAGCGGAAGAGGAAAAATTCCATGCGATGAAAATTTTTAATTATATCAATAGACGGGGCAAGAGAGCGATTATCAGCGGAATGGAAAATCCGGTAAATGACTATGCCTCGCTGCTGGATGCATTTGAACATGCTTATGCGCATGAACAGTCTGTTACCAAGCGAATCTACGAGCTGTCGGATATTGCATTTAACGAGCGGGAGCACGCGACCATGAATTTTTTGAAATGGTTTATTGATGAACAGGTGGAAGAAGAATCTATGTTTGACAGCATCATTCAAAAATTAAGAAGAATCGATAATGACAGTAATGCCTTTTACATGCTTGATGCGGAACTGGCGACACGTACCTTTGTTCCAGATGCCGGGAACGATGTGTAGGTGCACTTACCCCTGTCAAGTAGACACACCTAAAAAGCCTAAGCAGCCAGTGTGACTCGGTATTCAACCGGGGCACACTGGTTTAATCTTTTCTGGAAACGTTCATGGTTATAGAACCATATGTATTCGTCAATGGCTTGAAGAAGTTCTTCCTCTGTTTTACACTGAGAGAAGTACGACGTTTCCGTTTTCAGATGGGAACAGAAGGACTCTATGCATGCGTTGTCTAGGCAGTTTCCTTTGCGAGAGTGGCTGCCTAACATACCGAATTCTTCGAGTCGCTTGTTGTACTGCTGAGACGTGTATTGGAAGCCCTGATCCGAATGGAGAATGGCCCCTTGCACGTCTCTTTGTTTGTGAAGGTCTTCTACAGTGTCCATAACCAGTTGTAGATCATTTCTTTTGGAA
>JBHGXW010000023.1:0-56516 GCA_041920465.1 Paenibacillaceae bacterium
TAAAGTCTTTTCGTAAGAAGTCGTAATTTTCCCTACATTTCCTACCGAATGAATATCCACCTTAATCGCCTCCAACAGGTAAGATCCCGTACTGAATACTTCTACTTTTTTTATCGGATTGGAAAGATGAAATGTTTAACAGAACATTTCTAACTTGCAAAGTAAAAGAGACCTTAATTGGGTCTCTTGAAGAAAGTTAATACTTTGTTCAGGCTATTTACTACATCTGTTACATCTTCTGCTGTCATTTTGGGAAACAAGGGTAGGGTTAAACAGGTATTATATACTTTTTCCGCTATTGGACATGTTCCCATTTTATAACCAAGAGACTGATAGTAAGGATGATAATACACCGGTATATAGTGTACATTCACTCCGATATTCTCAGCACGTAAGGCATCAAATATCTCTCTTCGCCCAACCTGAAGACGATCCACTTTTAAACGGACCACGTATAAATGCCAACCAGATTGTGCTCGTTCATCTATAGTCGGACAAATAATCAAACCTTCGTTCACCAGTTGCTGAAGTTGAATATCATATAATTGAGCTAACTGTCGTCTTTTTTCCAAAAACATGTCTAATTTCTTAAACTGGCTGCTTCCCAAAGCAGCTTGCAAATCTGTCATTCGATAGTTATACCCTAACTCAACCATTTCGTAATACCAAGGCCCCTCCTCCTTTCTTACAAGTAAATCTAAGTCTCTAGTTATTCCATGTGTTCTAAACAAAAGCAGTTTACGATAATATTCCTCATTGTCGGTAACGATTATCCCACCTTCACCTGTTGTTACAGGCTTTACAGGGTGGAAACTAAACATCGTCATATCTGCTACCTTCCCGACTTTCTCACCTTGAAAGGTCGCTCCCAATGAGTGTGCAGCATCTTGTATCACGATAAGCCCATATTTTTTTGCGAGTTGTTGAAAAGCCCTCATGTTTACCGACTGACCAGAATAATCAACAGGAATGATTGCTTTGGTTCTTGACGTGATCTTTTCCTCCACTTTCTGTATATCGAGTAAATATGTACTTTCATCAATATCGGCAAATACGGGAGTTCCCCCTTGATATAATACACAGTTTGAACTAGCTGCGAACGTGAAGGGACTGGTTATTACTTCATCACCTGGACCAATACCAGCTGCAAAGCAAGCACCATGAAGTGCAGCTGTCCCATTACAAAAAGCTACTGCGTACTTGGCCCCTACATAATCTGCAATTTTTCTTTCAAAGCTCTCAATGCTCGGACCTTGAGTAAGAAAACTGCTTGAAAGAACCCTAATTATCGCTTGAACATCCTCTTCGTCAATCCATTGCTGACCGTACGGCAGTAATGAACTTCTCACAGGTTTGCCACCATGCAGTGCTAGTTGCTCCATTGAAATACCTCCTAAGAAATCCCCCGACTTCAGCTAACACTGCTGCGGGGGGCCGAAACCTTGTAAATTCTTTTAAAAAAGTCACCTATAACAGGTGACTCGTTTTAATCCATTCTCTAGTTCTGTTTATTCCTTCTTCGAGAGAAACTGTAGGTTCCCAATTCAGGAGCTTTCGAGCTTTAGAATAATCACAAAGGAGTTTCTGAATCTCACTTTGCGGATGGATGTGCGGCACATGTTGAATGGGAACTTGCCCTTCAGCAATTAATTCTGCCAAAGCGTTAATACTAATGTCTTTGCCCAAACCAGCATTTACAATCTGCCCATCCACTTCTTTAGAATAGCCAGCCTCGACTACAAAGCGGGCACAATCCTCGACATAAAGAAGGTCCCGTGTCTGAGTACCCTCTCCATAAATACTGAGCGGAATGCCTTTTAACTGGTTCCGGATAAAAATGGCTACAACTCCACCTTCACCCCCCGTTTTTTGGAACGGGCCATAGGTGTTAAAAGGACGAATGACAACCACTGGCAAACCGTATGCGTGGTAGTAGGATAAAACCATATTCTCAGCAGCAATTTTCGCACCAGCGTATGGAGATGCTGGTTTAATCGGATGAGTCTCACTAATTCCTGCTTCATCCATACAACGGTCGTAGACCATGCAGGTACTCATAAAGACCATTTTTACTTGATGTGCCCTGCACTGCTCAAGGAGATAAAAAGTTCCAAGTGTATCGTTGTAAAAGGTAGTTCTTGGGTCATCAATGGAGTCTTGCACATTGATAGACGCGCCAAGATGATAACAAATATCGAACTTAACTCTACCAAACAGCTCCTGTAGTAGAAGCTCGTCTTTTATATCTCCAACAATAAATTCTTTTAAGAGCGGATTACTTTGAAACTCATCCAGGTTTTCTATTCGACCATTGGACAAGTCATCCAAGATCCATAACTGATGACCGTCATCCAACAGACGTTTCGCTACCCAGCGGCCAATAAAGCCAGCGCCGCCCGTGAGAAGGATGTTCATAACATGTACTCCTTTAGCTCATTTTTAATAATTGTTGTATTTCATGAAATAATTTATTTTCATCCAGGTTCTCTTTTTCCGCTGATTCTATTAAAGCTAAATAGTTTTCTATATTGTCTTTATACTGTAAGATATTTTCGATACTAAGATGTTGATTATTTATAAAAGTTGGGAGCATTCGAGAAGTACTTATGTGTAGATTCTCTTTTACATCAGACTGGCCGTAACCATTTAGTGGATTATTGCATTTCGTACATTCATGACCCATTTTATCAAATTCATCTAACTGAGCATTTATTAGAGCTCTTCTTAACTTCTTAGCTTTCTTCCCATTCCAGATTTCAACTATACTTTGATCACATACATTTCCAATCGGGTAAATATTATGAAAGTCATGTGTACAGATATTAACATCTCCATCACAGTTAATTTTAATGTTAGTAAAGGGGATCATACATACTTGCTTTGAATGAATATCTCCCACAAAATACTTTTCTTTAGCTTCCTCCATAGGCGAGTTTCCCTGCAAAGTACTAAGAGGGGCATAAAATATATTATTAACCCCTACGGAATTCCAAAAATCATCAAAAGATGTGAGATTTTGATTAAGTGATGTTTGAACAGACGAAATCGATACAAATGTATTGCCGTTAAGCTCATAGTTAATTCTAATAAATTTTAAGATGTTTAAAATTGCTTTATAATAATAGCTCTTATTTTTTATTTTGGAAACCCTGAGAGAGTCATACTCAAATTTATTAATACTATCTATTGAAAACTGTATCCTATTTAATCCAGACTTAACAAGCTCTCTACTTAAATCCTCTGTCAACATAGTTCCATTATTGATAATCGAAATATTAAACCCCTTTAATTTTGCGTATTTTACAAATTCAACAATTTGTTTATTTAAAAATGGTTCGCCTTCTCCGGAAAAAGTAATCCGAGGATATAATTGATGTTGGTCAAGCTCGTCAATCACTTTTTTAACCATATGAAATTCTGCAAATCCTCTTTGTCGGTTCAAAATATTGGTTGCACAAAACGGACATTTAAGGTTACACACATTAGTGGGCTCAATGTAAATATGGTTAGCAAAAATAGGAATATCTTCACTTAAATTACTAATAAAACCACTTAACTTAATATTATTTTCCACCCAATATTTTAGTGATTTATCCAATTACTTACACGTCCTTTTCTCCCATTTTATCCTATATTTATTTGAACTATTATTTGAGGAATGAAGAGTAATAAGCCTACACTACCTTCATTAATATATTATTTTCTGTGCGTTAATACCAAATATCAATGCTTTCTCATTCTCGGATAGTCGGATCTTATCGAAGATCTGGGAGTAGCGTTCCTTATACAATTTCGCACTACAACTTGGGTGATCGGTTCCAAAGAGAAAACGATGGGCACCGAGGGCATTTATCCCCCATCTTAACATTTCAGTAACATCGATCTTATCCTCTAGTTCTAATAGGTAGGATAAATCAAGCATTATATGTGGATATTGCAGTGCTAGAAAAACAGCTCTCGAAAAATCAATCCCACCAGAATGTGCAATGACCAGATGACTTTTTACGTGTGGTGCCAAATAAGA
This sequence comes from Paenibacillaceae bacterium, assembly GCA_041920465.1. Classification (GTDB taxonomy): domain Bacteria; phylum Bacillota; class Bacilli; order Brevibacillales; family Brevibacillaceae; genus Brevibacillus_H. Next base: position 4,025 of record JBHGXW010000023.1, read on the forward strand.
TACAATTTCAAGACCAAAATTATCAAAACAATTCACTTGATCACTGAATGCATGTACTACAATAAATGCGTTTAACTCAGATACTGCTTGGGCTAATTTGATTAATTGAGGAAAATCGCTTTTGGTAATTCTTTGGATGTTAGGATGAATTTTAATTCCTCGTACTCCCATCTTGATTGCTTTCTGGACTAATTGTATAGATTCCTCTTCCTCAAATAATCGAAATACATCAAACATAGCACATAGACGGACCCTGTCCTTGAATTCAGCACTTCCTACCTCCTTCAATAACATGTCTCCTGCTTCTGAACGAAACCAATCCTCGTCCATAATTAATAAAACACCCTTATGAATCCCAGCATCGTCCATTGCATCAATAGCCATTTGGATATTCTGTTTTATTTGAGGGTTTTGATGTAACCTTCGTTCTGTTGGTAACCAACGTGGACCAGGATGAATGTGAAAGTCAATAATTGGAGTATCACTCATCGTAGATCACCTCTAAAGTATCTTTCACCCATTCAACTTTATCTTTAGCTTCTTTTACCGTTTTTCCTGTTGCTATAACAAATCCATGTCTATTAGCATCATTTGTAATGGACGATACAATGTCTTGCGGCTTTACTGATAACCTAAAAGCTAGAACAGATTCATCTTCAGTAATCTTGTCTACGTTTAGAATTTCTTTAATTTTACCTGGTCTACATTGAATAAAGCTGAGTATTGTAGATGCAATCATTCCATTATATGCTACGGGGAAATTACATTCTTCTCCAAGTGATATTTGGATAAGCATTTTATTAATATCTAATCCCGAAACAGAGGGAACAATTCTTGAGCTTGTGTAGCATCCCCCTCCACGATTGGCACATTCAATTAGGTAAATATCTCCCGCATCAGTTACCATATATTCTCCATGGGAACAGCCAAAAGTAATACCCAAAGCATTCGCAACACGATTATGGTTATCTTCTAACTTCTTCATAATTACTTCAGTATAACCTGCAGGGTACGTTATCTCCATTGCAACCCGTTTATTCCCACCCAGCATTTTCTTAGAGGCAATCGCTAGACTTTCATGGCGGTTTGATATCGCAAATCCATCAACTGTGGTCATCGTACCATTAATAAACTCTTCTACCAAGCATTCTCTGCTATGAGAATTTGCTATCGCCTCATAGAATGCATCTTTTAATTCTTGGTCATTATCTACTTTATTTACTCCAAAGTTGCCTCTGTTATCGACAGGCTTAACAATGGCAGGATATCCTATAGCCTTGATCACTTCTTGTACTTCATCGAAGGTTTTACAAGGATAATACTTTGGTTGAAGAATTCCTGCACGTTCACATGCCTGACGCATCCATTTTTTGTTTGTGCATTTTTGAACTGTTGATAACTCGGCCCCTGGAAGGCCCATTTTTTCTGCAATAAATGCTGCCGTATAAAAAGAATAATCACATTGATCAGCAATGACTCCGTTAATTTGACTATTCATAGCAAGATTCAGAAGATCTGGTATATTTCTTGGATCAATTACAAAAGTTTCATCAGCAAATTCAAATCCTGGGGCGTTCGGGCTGGCATCGGTTGCTATCACGTAACAATCAAGTTGTTTTGCTCGTTTTATTAGATCGATTTGTTCCCAACCCGAATTGATTATAAGGATTTTTTTCATTGTTTTTCTCCTTCAATTACTTATCCGAATATCTTCCCACTTAATGGGGCTGCCTTTCGTTATTCTCCTCGTAGCTTGAATATTTCCAAGTAATTGATAATGTTCATCAGAGATTCCTTCAGTTGATCGTAGCCACATAATGTTTTTATCGGAAATTACATCATTTGGCTCAATATCATTTTTGGCAATCCATCTTACTAGGATCTGTTCAGCAAATTTTCTCTCATGGGATGTAACAACTTTACGACTAGAACCCATAGCTTTATAGACATTTTTTGTAGCTTCAACAAGTTGTTTAAACTCTTTAGGCTCTAACGCAAAAAAGTGATCAGGTCCATCCATACTACGACTAATGGTAAAATGTTTTTCAATTACTGTTGCTCCTAATGCAACGGCAGCAGCGGGTATTTCGTAACCCATTGTATGGTCACTAAGCCCAACTAAGGAATCAAACATTTTAGAAAGGGTATCCATTGTCCGTAAGTTCACTTTTTCAAATTGAGTAGGATATTCTGAAACACAATGTAGCAATACGATCTGATCGTTATTTTCCTCTAAGCAAATATTAATAGCATTCTCTATTTGGGAATAGTTACAATACCCAACCGAAATTATAAGGGGTTTACCAAGTTGAGCTACTTTCCTGATTAGAGTTGGAAATGTACGTATTTGCGGAGATGCAATTTTGTATAATGGAACATCAACTTCTTCCAATAATGAAATCGCTTCTAGATATGTCGGTGCAGAAAAAAAGTCGACATTTGCTTTTCGAGCCTCTTCAGCTAATATTGGGTACCATGTCTCATCAAGTTTAATCTTCTCAAAAAGAGCCTTTAATTCTGAATTAGATTCAAAATTGTTGTATTGCTTTTCTAAATTTAATGACTGGAACTTTACAGCATCTGCACCAGACTCCGCAGCCAAATGTATCAACTCTTTAGCTAACTCGATATCTTGGTTATGATTAGATCCAATCTCTGCAATCATATACGGAGTATCATTTTTACTTATCAAAGAACGTTTAGCGCCATTGATAACAAGTTCCTTTTTAATAGAAAATCACCCTTTTTATCAAATTTCTGAGATCGAAGCCAGAACATTAGCAGCCTTACTGGCTACTTCGGGGTTTACTGCAAATGAAATCCTAATATATTTATCATAACTACTTCCGTATGCAAGACCGGAAACTGACACAATTCCATATTTTTGTAGCATTTCAATAGAAATATCTGAACCATCTTTGGAAACAGTCTTCGTGCAGTCAATCCATCCATAGAAGGTGCCTTCTGGAGCAATCCAAGACAACAATGAATTTGACCGAATTGCATCGTCAAATAGGGCACGATTTTTTCTATAAATATCTACGGTATCGTTTACCCATTGCTGTGGTCCTTGCAATGCTATTAGAGCAGCAACCTGACTGAATGAGTTAGAGCAAGTAGCAATGTGTTGATTTACTAATAAACAGGGATATAAAAGTCTTTGCGGAGCTGCTATATATCCAATTCTAAATCCAGGCATGGCATAAGCTTTAGAGAATCCATTTGCAATAAACGTTCTTTCTTTCATATTGTTTATTGAGGATATGCTGATAAATTTTTGGTCATACACTATTCGGGAGTATATTTCATCAGATAAGACAATTAAATTGTATTTTTCTGCTAGATCACTAACAATTGTTAATTCTTCTAAAGAATAAACTCTTCCGGTAGGGTTGTTTGGAGAATTAATAATAATCATTTTTGTTTTCGGTGTAATATACTTTTCCCACTGTTCTTTTGAAGGAAAGAATTTTTCCTCTGCATATGTAGGGATTGTTATTAATTTGCCCCCAGCAAGCTCGACCTCAGCTTGATAACTTACCCATGCCGGCTCAATAGTAAGCACCTCATCTCCTACGTCAAGATACGCAGAGAAAATGTAATATAGCCCTTGTTTGACTCCGGGCACAATTAAAATTTCATCAGGAGAATATTCAATTCCATTGTCCAACAATATTCTATTAACAATTTCTTCTCTTAGTACGGATAGTCCTTGACTTTCCGTGTATCCCGTCATGCCACTACTTAAGGCTTTTTCGAAACTAGAAAGAATGTGCGAAGCTGGCCTAGTATGGGGCTCACCAATTGATAGATTTAGAACCTCCTTACCTTCACCTATCAGTTGTTTTGCTAATTCCCCCATCTTCATTGAAGCTGAAGGTACAAGATTATTTAACCGATCACTGATTTTCATTGAGATCCATCCGTTCAATATATTTCACAATTTCTTTAGTACCTGGATTTTGAAGAAATGCTTTGGCTTTTATTGATAGACATTGTCTACGATGATAATCCCTTCGTAGGGATTGAATCGTAGATAACGCTTCAATCCAACATATATCTTCAAGATTACCTAAAAAACGGCTTACTTCTTTTTGTCCCATAGCTTCTCCGCCAGATTGCTGATTATCTTCACACGCAACTAGTACAGTAGGAACTCCAATTGCTCCAGCCTCTAATGCAATCGTAGAAGCTGAAAGAATAGCCAAATCAGAATTAAATAATTCTTGGGCCATGTTTGATACATTAGTCTTGATATTTATTACGTGTCTTAAATTCTTAACATATTCACTATTGACTATTTCATAATATTTATTCGGATGAACGATTGCTGTTATTATTAATGGTTCATTAATTTTCCCTAATACTTGTAGAACTTTTATTGTTGTATTGGTTACATCTGAACCACCAAAGCAAATCAGGATTTTGGTGCAATCTCTTTTTACCTCGTAATTACAATATTTCTCACTATAAAAATCGGATCTTAACATGGCATATGTTGGTCCTAGCAGATATGTGGTATTACTATTCTTTGGATAACACATGTTCGATGCCGAAAAGTTAGGATTCACGAGTAGATCCACTTCATTAGTTAATCGATCAGGTTGGAAGTCATCGATTAACACTAATCCTCCCACTAACTTCTTCGTTTTAGATAACAACTGGTTTGTATATCCGTAGTGATCAATTATCAGTATATCTTTCTTTGACGGTTTAAGAGATTCTATGGCCGATACTTCATGAAATTCATTTACTTCAAACCTATCTTGGGTATCATGAATAACTTCGATCCGAAATCCCTTATTCATTACTTGCTTAATTGCGTCGGATGAAAGATTTCTCATAAGAAATACGATATTAGCAGTTATGGAATTTTGAAGTTGTTCAGCAAGAGAAATCATTCTTGTTAAATGGCCGTAACCAATTAATAAGGAAGCGTCACACCGAATAATTACTCGCATCACTTACATCCTCCAATTAAACACGATTACTCTTTAATGACAAAACAAGTAGGTTGTCTATTGAAGGCCATCTGCTGGATATGACATTTTCCAACATATTTCTCAACAATCCTACTTTCTGTTGGTGAAACTTCACTATTGAAATGGTCCATGATTAATACTCCACCGTAAACTAAAGAAGGCCATAATATTTCTAGTGACTTTTCTAGCACCTCTTCAATACCGCAATCGATGAAAACCATTTTAAATCGTAAATGTGGGTTTTCTTCTTTAAATTTTGCCAACTCTTTAGTAATATCCATCTTATGAAGAATTGCAATGTCCTGTATTCCTTGTAACTCAATCATTTTTAGGAGATAATCATAGTCACCCTGATACATGCCTTTTTGGTTTATGTCATCTTTTTCGGAAGGGTTCATTCCCTTGAACCAGTCAAAACCATGTACTTGGGTGGTATTATACATTTCAAAAAGTTTCACTAGTTTCGCCATAAATAAAAAGGAAGCACCTTTGTATGTACCAACATCTGCGATATGTCCACTCAAGTGTGCCACCTTTTTATAAAGATCATAAAAAAACAAATATCTCGCTAAATTGACATGACCAACATATACTGGAAATTGAAATATTAATTCTTTTGAACTAAGGTCCATTTTCTCTAATTCATTTATGTATTCAAAGTAAGCCTTGTCCGTATCTTTAAATTTTCCATACCCTTTTCCATAACCGAAATATGGGTTTTTCATAAACATTACCTCACTTTAGATTAATTAAGATGCTTATATTTTTTTAAACAGACTGTCTCAAACGTATTCATTTTTAATCTGTCAATGCAATCGAACCAAATATCCTCTTGCTCTTCCATAAACTCCAGCCTCTTATAAAAGTCCTCTGTCAATTGTTCTTTGCGAATAATTACTACCCCTGTATCATCCGCAACAATAATCGCTCCATCATATTGACTTTTACGTTCTTCAAATGCTACGGAATCAAAAGGTACTTCTTCATTGATACAACCGATCGGTGTATATCCGTACGACCAGATGGGATATCTTTCTTTTATTAACTGATGTACATCACGAATTAAACCAGTAACTACAATTCCAGCAGCTTGTCTGTACAAAATTGCATATTTTGCTACCAGCGCTCCAAAAATTGCCTTCCCATCACAGTCCTGGGCATCTATCAGTACAATGCTATCTTTAGGTGTATCACTTAGATATAGATGTGTATGCCAATTGGAACCGTGTACCGCAGGAACATAATGTACAAATCCCACTGCTCTGCTACCTGGAATTAAGATCCGTAATTGTGAATCTAATTCCCCGGTTTTATTCAGGGCATCAGCAACTTCCGTTGAGCTAACACGGTTTATTTTGATATATTCCAATATTTTATGAGCGATAGATTCTGTCATCACTTTTCTCTCCTTTGAATATTTTTAATATAAACTTCTTCCTAACATAAATGCTTCAGCGGCTTTCACTCCAACTGATGCACCTCGAACACGTGCTAAATATTCCTGTGCTCGTAAAGATCTAGGATGTGGCCATTCTCTCATTTCAATTGCGTATGCCTCCAAAGCCTTTAGTTTCAAAGCTATTTCTTCTGTAACATTCACAAAATAGTTCGGTGTGAAATATGGAGCTGAATTAGGAGGCTGCCATTCAGTACTAGATCCAACCTCAAAAAATAAAAGAGTTTTAACACAATGGCCGGGTACAGGTCGACAAGCGGTTATTACTGCTTGATGAATGACTCGATGATCAATATTTACATCTCCCGAATGATGGGTATAAACAATCTCTGGTTGAATCTTAGCGATATATTCTTCGATAACTTTGGTTACATCTAACAAGTCTAGAGAATCCATCCTATTATCAGGAAAATCATGTATGGTGAGCGAAGATACTCCTAGCGTATCATTTGCACGCTTAGCAGCTTCATATAATTCACAAAATCCAGATTCATGTTTCTGACGATCTCTCTTTACATCACGACTGGTAAGCCCTTCGGCTAATATTAGAACATGTACCTCATCACCATGTTTTACATGTTTTGCCATAGTGGCTCCACATCCAAGAATTTCATCATCAGGGTGAGCGGCAATAACTAAGATTTTTTTCATAGACTCACCTACCATCTGTATTAAATATAGACATAAGTAATACATCTACAAATTTACCGTCTTGAAAATAGTGACCTTTTAAAAGCCCTTCTTGTTGATATCCCATTTTTTTGTACAAAGAAATTGCTGAATCATTTGTAATAAGTACCTGGAGAAATATTTTCTTGAGATTTAAATAATTGAATGCGTAATTATGTAGAAGGGATAATGCCTCGGAAGCATACCCCTTGCCTTTATAGGAGTTTTCACCAATAATGATACTCAACTCTGCTCTTTGATTACGATAATCTATCGAATTAAGTCCACAGACTCCAATTTTTTCATTTTCTTTGACTAACTCAATCATAAACAATTGAGAAGAAGGCTCATTACAATATTTTTGAAACCAATTCCTTTGTTTTTGCAAGTTGAGAGGCAAATAACTAAATAGTCCTCGAAGATTTTCAATATCATTTCTCCATTTTACAAGCAGAGCTAAATCCTCTTCTTCTATCTCAGATAAACAGATCCTGTTTGAAACTAACATTACAAGTGCTCCTCATAATTAAATTTTCTTCTGTTCAACATGCGCATTAATCGTAATCCATTCAGGATTCTTTTCCATAGCTTCTATTCCAAACATATAGGATAAATGATTATCTGAGTTGGAATCTCCAAGGTATTTAAATAATTTATATAGTAGTTGGTAATCCTCAATTGTATCTAGTGTCCAACGATACTTAGATAAATCATCCTTCCCAACATAGTCAACTATTTTAAACAATCCAGGTTGCTGGTTAATATATGGAGTTACGTGTTCCCTCTGACTTTTGTTTTTGGCATTTTGAAAAGCATTTTCTAAGGAGGTAAAAGAGAACACTTCCGTATCTAACCCCCTAGGAAAACTTCTGATTAATGCATTACTGCAATAATCACAACCAGACTCCAAATATTGCTTAATAATTTGATTAGAAACTTCTGGGTCAAGTAATGGACAATCAGAAGTTATTCTTACGATTACGTCCGCTTTAAATCTTGTTGCGGCATCGTAGTATCTGCTTAATACGTCATCCTCACTTCCACGATGACAGATAACATCAAGTTTATTACACTCGTCTTCAATGATATCATCCAAGGGAGAAGTGGTAGTGGCTACTACTAGCATATTGGAAAGCGGAATCAATTTACATCTCTGAACTACGTGAGAGAGAACAGTTCGGTCATTTAAGGGTAGCAATACTTTTCCAGGCAACCTTGATGAACCCATCCTTGCTTGTATTATTGTTACAATGTTCATATTTTCATGCCTCAACTTTATATACACTCTTGTTTTAGTATCCATGTTCTTAGTGTTTCTTTGGAAATGATGTCCTCTTCTCGAATTCGCAGAACATCTTGTTGAGTTTTAATTGTGTTAGGATACTCCCTTTTTTGTTCCGAAAATACTGATGGGATAATGTACATATCAGGCGTTTCCCATGAAATTCTTTGTTCATCCGGAGTCATTAGTTCTTCATACATCTTCTCTCCAGGTCGAAGCCCAATTTCCTTAATATCAATACTAGAAGAGATACAATATTTCTTTTTTGTTTCCTCAATAACTACTTCTACCAGATCGGACAATCTAACCACAGGCATTTTTAAAACAAATACTTCTCCGCCACATGCTAAATCATTTGCCTTAAGCATTAATGAAATAGCTTGATCAGGAGTCATCATATATCTTATCATTTTTAAATCAGTTACAGTAACATAACCCTTTTCAAGAATTTGTTTTTTAAATAAAGGAATTACTGAACCTCTTGATCCAATAACGTTACCAAAACGTACGGAGGAAAAAACAGTTGATTTAGGGCCTTTTTGATACTCTGCGGCTGAAATTAGTCGCTCAGCCGTAAGTTTGGTCGCACCATAGTTGTTTGTTGGTGAAATAGCTTTATCTGAACTGGTAAAAAGGACTTTTTTTACTCCAGCTTGAATTGCTGCTTGAATAACATTCTGTGTACCAATTACATTAGTTTGTACTGCTTCAAAAGGATTATATTCACACAAGTGAACATGCTTCATAGCGGCTAAATGAAACACATAATCTATATTTTCCATAGCTCGGAGAAGTCGCTGTTGATCTCGGATATCTCCTATTAAAAAGCGTAGTTTATGAATACTTTCATTAAATTCAAGTTGCATGTTGTACTGCTTGTATTCATCTCGGCTGAAAATCCTAATTACCTTAGGATTTTCCTTAAGCAGCCTCTTTATCAGATGGTGACCAATTGTTCCTGTGCCGCCAGTTATGAGAATTTTTTTCCCCTCATATGACATGTTAGTCCTCCAAACCAATAAGTGCATCATAGGATTGTTCGAGGAATTCGATGATCTTGTTACAAACAAAGATGACAACTTCGACAAATTCGGATTGAATTTTATGGTTCTCCTTTACATTCTCGTAATTTAGAACCTCTTCTATACTATTTAGTTTCCATATTGTATTTAATATTTCTGGTTGCATATTATGTCTTAAAATGGAGTTATCAAATATTAACCAGAACAACTTATCTGCTTCTTTCAATTCGTCAATATATTTTAATAACTTACGATTATCTAGACTTGGATATATTTTCATAGAATGTAATCTATTCTTAGTATCCTTTGCTACGGTAAGAATTTCTTTGATTGTTTCCGATTCACTCTTAAGCTTATTACATATTTCGTATACATCTAATTTGTAGGTATTACACCCTTTAATAAATCCAATAATGCTACAAATGTTATTTTTACAATATTGTGAAATTGCCTCTATTAGTGGAAGCTGAATTGTATTTTCAATTCTAGAGCCGCCTTCAGTTGAGTTAATCACCTTAATTTTTCTTTCAGCAATCTCAAGTTCAAACCATTTTCTGAAGTCATTCCAAACTTGATTTGTTTTAACCATTTCACCATTGTAACCAAGTGTTTCAAAAACAGGAACTTTTGTTAAACTATCAAATTTAATCTCATCATAAATGGTTCCAGATGAATGTGATTCATAGATCGAATTTCCATACGCTAAATCTTGGCCTATTAAAATAATTGGACTTGCCCCCAAATGATTTGCAAAGCCAAAAGCTAAATGAGCAGAAGATATTCCCATTGAAATAAAAGACTCTTCATTTAATTGCAACAGTTGATTTAACCACTTATACTCACCGACGTTATACCTTAGCGGTATGATAATTTCCCCTTTATACTCCTTAAAAATCTCAGATACTAAAACTGGTGGGGATACAAGGGATATTTCAACTGGAATCTCCTTATCCTTATAGAAATATTTGTACACTTCTTCAGTCCTCTCTATTGAACACATAAAATCTGGAATTATTCCTTTATCAAGAAGTTTTTGAACAATAGTGTCTACAGCAATGATAATTGCTTTTCCCTGAGCATTTTTTAAATAATGTATATTTTTATCTAATGATGGTCCAGCGGATACCACAATCGCAGGTACACCTTGAAATGAATTCTTTAATTTACTTACATCTTTTGATTTAAAAAGGTATCGAAGATTATTAAGATTTTGTTGTAACCCTTTAAGAGAGTCTTCTATAGAGTTACCTATATTAAATAGTTTGAATTTTACTCCAGAAGATATTATTTTTACAATTTCTGTATAATTTTTCAAATCATATTGTCTGTAATAATATGTGCCATAAAATCTAATGTTTGCTGCTAAAAAAACAGCAGTTGTAGATAGCAATTCTTCAATTCGTGAGGGTAAACAACTCATTTGTTCAGCTAAAAGAACAACATTGTTCAGATCCAAAAATGACAAATCCTTATTTTCTAAAACAAATGACAGAAAATCATGGTTTGGCTCTACAATTACAATTATTGAGTTATTGTTTGCTTTTCTTATTATTTGCTTTATCTCGTTAACTGCATTTATACCGACAACAATAATTAGTTCCTTTTTTAAGGAATTAGGTAATCTTTCTTCATCTATTTCATCTTTCAAGATAAAAATGTCATTGTTTTGATTAACGAAAAAATCTTCTTCTTTATCAGTACCTACATACCTTAACAGAGGCTGTTCAGGAAGATGGCTAGGTAGTTTATGATTTGAATTCTTCTTAATAATTTTCATGTTTTGTTCAAATAAATTCACTTTGATTTCACCTTCCTTGCTCATTCAAACAGCATAATTTAAAATGCCCCCCTCACACGGGTGAGGAGGGCATCATTTTCCCCATTAACGGAGGAGTTGGAGTACACCTTGAGGTTGTTGGTTAGCTTGTGCAAGCATAGCTTGTGCAGCTTGAGCAAGAATATTGTTCTTCGTTTGCTCCATCATTTCTTTCGCCATATCTACGTCACGGATACGAGACTCAGCTGCAGTAAGGTTTTCAGAAGCAGTTCCCAAGTTGTTGATTGTGTGTTCCAAACGGTTTTGTACCGCACCAAGAGAAGAACGTTGTGCAGATACCTTTTGAATAGCGGTGTCAATAACTTTAATTGCAACGTTTGCTTGAGATTGAGTTGAAATTTGGAGGTCTTTAACACCTAACGCTGAAGCACCCATATCTTTAATGTCAAGCATCATATTTTGATCCGTATTAGCACCAATTTGGAAAGTAGCACGACCGTCAGTTTGCTTATTAGCTGCAGCTCTTGTTTCTGTAAATGCAGAAAGTGCATTAGTAGCAGCAGTCTTAATGTTTCCAGAAGAATCTTTTACAGTAATGGTAAGACCGTTAATAGCTCCAGTAAAACCAGTGCTGTTAGCAGTAGCCAACAATTTGCCAGAAGAAGCTGTGAAAGTAAAGTTAGCATCATCGAGAGCTGAGAAGTCGGTAGCAGTTGTTACTGTTACGTTATAAGATGTAGTAGTACCATCTTTTACATAGGAGACGGTTACTGTGTCTCCAGCAACAATGCCAAGACTATTTGCATTGCTATCAGTAAGATTTACAAGTGTTGTAGCAACAGTTGCTGTAGCACCTGCTGCACCTTTCAAAGAGGAGTTTGTATTACAGTTAGCAACCGCATTGTTAACAGCTGAACCCATAGAACCATCCAAGAGGTTCTTGGTGTTGAATTGAGTCGTATCACGGATACGGTCAATTTCTTTCGTCAATTGGTTCATTTCGTCTTGCAAGTTGGAACGGTCTTGAGCAGTGTTGGTATCGTTCGCAGATTGAACTGCCAACTCACGCATACGTTGGAGGATGCTGTGTGTTTCGTTCAATGCACCCTCTGCTGTCTGGATCAAGGAGATACCGTCTTGGGAGTTACGGGAAGCTTGATCCAAACCGCGGATTTGGCCGCGCATTTTTTCAGAGATCGCAAGACCTGCAGCGTCGTCACCAGCACGGTTGATGCGGAGACCGGAAGACAATTTCTCGATGTTTTTAGCAGTTGCTTGAGTGTTAGCTGTCAATTGACGATGAGTGTTCAATGCAGAAATGTTGTGATTGATACGCATAGGTTATTTCCTCCTTGAATGTAACCTCCACGTCCTTGTGGCGGTTTCAAAAATTGGGCCATTCAACTCAATCGCGCGCTTGAGTGTTTGTCCCGTACATTCATTTTATCGGAGGAAATTTTGGACTTGTTTAGTGTTTTTTCTAGATTTTTTTATGTTTTGTTTTATTGTTAACCATCGTACTTCCTGCCCGTATCTGACTGATGAATACAAATAAATCCGTTGAGCTTTTCACTCATCGGATTTATTATGGCTTTGCGGAATCCACTGTTTCATTGTTGCCCAATCAATCTTTGTCTGGGAAGCCAGTTGGTTCTCTTCTTTGATTGCCGTATATACTTCCTTGCGATGGACGTTTACGTCGCGCGGAGCATCAATACCGATACGGACGGAATCTCCTTCGACACCGATGATTTTGACCTCGATGAAGTCTCCGATCATGATCGATTCGTTCTTTTTCCGAGTGAGGACTAGCATGAACTCACCTACTCATTAGTCGCATTGACCGACAATTGGAACAGCGGCTTGCGCAACTCGTATTTTTCATCATTTAGGATAACCTGTTTGGCCATGCGATTTTCACGGTTAATGACAATTGGCGCTTTTAGGTTTACCGTCACTTGTCCGTCCGGACGTACCGTCACAATATTTACTACCGCAATCGGCGTTTCCTCTGTGATTCGAAGCTGCTCTTTGGCTTGCTGTGGTAATGTAAACTCGTAGTCTTGAAAAAAAATAAACGGATCTACAATCCAGAATTCAACCTGCTCTTCTTGTTCCTGAGATTGAAGAACGTAAAACGGGCTGTTTTCGTCTTCACTCAGGAGACGAAAAAATTGCAAATGTGAAAAACCGGGCAGCCCTTCTTCAAAATACAATTTCCCAAGCTCAACCTTTTCCGTGTTCATTTTCGTTCCCCTCTCTATAGCGAACGATCTACATGTAATCCAACGAAATCAATGCTGAGGCTGTTCCACTGGCGGATGTAGCCTTCTACCTTGCCAGGCGTATAGTTATGGATTGGCGGGTGGATGACGGGATCCATCTTCTTTCCTCTTACCTGGACGTTGATCTCCGGTTTATGCGCTTCATAGCGAATCTCGATGCCGTCACCTACAATGGAACCGGCAGCTATAATCTCGGTGTTTTGGTAAAGAACGCTCTCTTCAAAAGCAATATCGGCAATCGGGTTGACATCCTTATTCTCGATAGCCGCAAGCCGGTCGCCTTCTTCGCTGATTTGAGCAATAGCTTCCATAGCTTTCTGGTAACCATAGTCAAAATTATCTTCTGTTCTTCGGGCGGAACTCCGCAAGTCGAGATTATCACGCGCTTCGCTCGTATCAATAAAAAGCTCACCTTTAGGCTGGCGAATCTCTAAAATGGCCGGTTCTTGACGGAGATTCAGTTCAGCTTGCGGCTGCTGGATCTCCTGAACGGGCTTGGTAATGCGAAGGCCCAATAAGGCAGGTGTTTGATGCATCCGAATTTGTGGAAGCTGCATGGTTAAGTCCTCCCTTCGCTATACATTATCGAAGGAAGTCCAACAATGTTGGCTGAATGACACGTGAGCCCGCGCTAAGAGCCGCACGATGAACGTTTTCTTGCATTTTCAAATCGGTTATTACCTGTGCTGTATCCACATCTTCGTTATCTGACATGAGCTTCGTGACGCTGACTTCTTCGTTTTCCAAGCGGTCTTTGATCAAATCGATCCGGTTTATGCGCGCGCCAAGGGAGGCTCGTTCTGCCAACAAATTGTCTATTTGACTATCCAGACTTTTCAGTTGACCGGTAGCATCTTTTCCACTTTTCAGGTCAGCAACTATGTTATCCAGCACATTAAAGATATTATTGCCATCCGGTTTGTAATTAAAAATTGCTTGCCCGCTCACATTGATAGGCAAAAAAATCTGTTTATTCATTTCCAGACGGATTTCCGCATTATTGGTATTGGTGAATTGTTTCTTATCGTAATCGTACGGTGGATTTTTGGTGTCTGTTCCCGCAAAGATATAACGACCACCAACCGTTTGATTGGCGATATTGCCAAGATGGTCTTTGATCTGTTCAATCTCCTCTGCGATCGCATCCAATGAGGCCTTTTCCAAGGCGCCGTCGCCAGAGTAAACAACCAGCTCCCGTACCCGCTGCATAATCGTGTTGGCTTCATCCAGTGATTTATCAGACAACTCCATCCAGGACTGAGCTTCGCTTACATTACGTTGAAACTGGCTATTCTCGATTAAAGAAGACCGATAAAACATCCCGCGAGTGGCGACAACCGGATCATCGGAGGGACGGTTGATTTTGCGCCCGGATGAAAGCTGGTCTTGCAATCTATCCATATTTTGCATGGAGTTGTTCAAGTTGCGCATCATGTTGCTGTTAAGCATGTTCTGGGTTACACGAACCGACATTTTTCATAGCTCCTTTCTGCAGGAAGTTACACTTGATTCCGCGATTATTCCGTTAAAGATTCCTCTGCTATTCCGCTATGCTAGAGACCGACACGACCCATGCCGTTAATCACTTTATCCAACAGTTCATCCATGCTGGTCATTACACGGGCTGATGCGTTGAAGGCATGCTGGTACTTGACCATCTCTGCCATTTCTTCGTCGATAGAGACGCCGGAGACGGATTGGCGCTGGTTTTCCACCTGACCAACAAGAATCTCGGAGTTTTTCTGCATGCGGTCCGCTTCCTGGCTGTCAACGCCGAGATTGGCGATGGTATAGCGATAGTAATCGTCTAAAGTTGTAGTAGCATCAAGATCGCCAGGGCCTGTTCCTGCTTTGAGGGTTTTGAATTTGATCGAAGCAATGTCACGGGCGTTGCGGCCGTCCCCTTCGAAAGAGGTTCCGGCAGAGTTGCCGGCCGGTTCTACCTGGGCTGCGGCAATGGCGTTCAAGCTGTTGATGATGGCCGGGTTTACAACAATTTTCCGGGCACTGGTCGGATAGGTTTTGGTGTTTGGATCAGCCGCAGCTGCATCAGCATCCACGAAGAACGGGAGATCTTGCAGCGGTGCCGCACTATTTGTCTTTCTGTTCTCGATATCAAACATATTCATGCCCGTGCGGTGAATGTCGTTGATCTCCTTCGTCAGGTTGATGGCTAACAGATCAAGGCGTTTCATGATGTCAGGGATTGGACCGGAATACGTAACGACTTCTTGCTGGGTACCGTCCTGTCCGATCACCGTTTCCACTTTTGCATTCCCGCGGGCTTCGAATGTTCCCGCCAGGCTTCCTGTCGTCGGTATGAATTCGGTTCCGCCCAGTTGAATCTCAACAAATCCGGTTTTTGCATTTTTCGAGGCAGTCATGGGAACGGATGTGGCACCGGTAACCAGATCTTTGCCCTCGATTTTTATGTTTACCATGCCTTTTTCGGATTGTGTTACCGTAATCTCCGCCATCTTGGAGAGCTTGTCAATCAACACATCCCGCTGGTCATACAAGTCGTTTGGCTGATAGCCATGCGGAACAACGTCACCGATTTGCTTGTTCAGATTGGCAATTTGTTGAGCCATTGAGTTAATGTCAATCGCTTTTACCTGTACAACATTATCCAGGTCATTCTGCAATTCTTGTAGAGAAGTTGTAACAGAAGAAAACGTCTCCGCTACGGCAATCGCACGCTGGCGTACAACGGCTCGTGCGGACAAGCTTTCCGGTTCTTTGGCCAAGTCTTGCCAGGATTGCCAAAGTTGATCCATAACCTTCTGCAGCCCTGTGTCGGATGGTTCGTTCATGATCGTCTCGATCTTTTCCAAACCATCCTTTCTTGCTTCCCAGTATCCCAAATGCTTGTTTTCGGTACGAAATTGCGTATCAAGGAAACTTTCGCGGATGCGCTGCAATTCTGTCACTTCAACACCTGTACCGATTTGACCTGGAGCTCGGTCCGCGTTCATCCCGGGTGCAGGCATGCCAGGTGTAGCTTGCATGTTGGCACGTTGGCGAGTATAGCCTTCTGTATTGGCGTTGGCAATGTTGTGGCTCGTCGTATTTAACGCTGATTGCTGCGCAAAGATTCCGCGCTTGGCTACTTCAATCCCATGAAAGGTTGAGCGCATAAACTGGCACCTCTTTAGGCTTTTTTATTAATGAATGAACGGCTGGAATGCATGATCCCGGTGTGTCCGATCGGCTTCTTGTAAATAAAGTCGTCTTCCGGCGTATCTGTCAAAAGATCCAGGGTGTGGTTAACAAAAGAAAGGGATTGTTCCAGCAACTGCTGATTCAGTTCATTTGCTTCGCGCAGTTCTGAGACAATCCTTATCAATTCCTCACGATACACTTTCAAGCGCGATTTTTCTTCGACGCCGGTCAATGTTTTCATCAGTTCAAGCAATGTGTGTTCGGTTAAAGAAAGTCCCTTTTCATGAAAAATGTCTTGTACGATCTGGACTCTTGCTGACTCTGTCGCATTCACCGCTTTGATCAGCTTTTGCTCTTGTTGGGTAATCTGATTGAGGGCATCAATATCGCCTTTGATCAGAACATCCTTTTTTTGGACGGCCAGCGTGTATAAAGCCCGGTGCAGATTCACCAAATTGTCCAGCACTTCATATAAACGGTTCATTTGAGCCATGCTTCTCACTCGCTTCGATTAGGGCTTTTTCCAGAAGGCCAAGAATTTCTCCGCAATCTTGTCACTTGGCACTCGATAGGTTCCTTGCTCGATTTGCTGCTTCAATTCGTTGATCCTTGTTTTGTCAGTTGGTGAAGTTTCGGATACTTCCCCTTTTCTGAGAAGTTCCAACGCCTCGTTAGAGATTTGCACTTCATCTTTGCCCACGGGCTTTTTGTCGTTTTTCGCAGGATATGCCTTGCTGGTTTTGTTGTAAGCATTTATCATTCCCGTACGATTGGGTTCGTTAATCCTCATAACTTTCACCTCGAAGTTTCCCGGACTTTTAAACATCCTGATAAAAAATAAAATGCCGATAACTACTCTCTAGTAGTATCATCGGCATTTTCGCTGCAAAAGATTAGTTTTTTCTTTTGTCAAATACAGAAAAGTTAGTTGTCCCCTACTTTTCTGCGGTAACCAATTCCCGCATTCCGCTTCGCTTCCTCTTCCAACCGCTTGTCCACCTCAAGCTGTTGCGTAATCTCCCGTTTCAAGCTGTCTGCACATGCGTCGCACAATGTTCCTTGACGGATCAGGAGACCACAGTTTTCACACGGGTAGCCCATGTTCGGATTCCCTTCGATGGAAATGCGTCCTTCTTTAATAAATTTGGTAATTTGCTTGATGCTGACACCTGTTGCTTCACTTACCTGATGAATGGTTGATCCCCGATTTTCGCGCTTACGAAGAAATTTGGCGCACAACTCATATTCTTTTTCTATCTCTTGATAGCATTTCGGGCAGACATCTCGAGTCGAACGTACAAATAGCGAGTCACATCGTGCGCAGTTATCCAATTGACCCAAGGCCATCGCAGATCCTCCTCTTCACGCACAAAAATTACACTACTTACCATACATAATACCTCAACAAGTTTCGACTTGCCTATGAAAAAATAGTCGAAATTCACCTGTAAAAAAAAGCTATCTGATTTTGATCCAAATAGCTAAATTCTTTACTACGAGACTATGACTACACAAACTTCGGTATATCATTAGGAAGCCCGACTCTCATATAAAATCTTGCATATGCTTGAGCAAAATGCTCTTTATAGGGAGACAGAAGCCTTCTGCGAGGATTTCCATCCTTAACCAAGTTGGTTAGGTAATTATACGGAACCGTATAGACGTTTCTAAAATCAAGTATACTTAATTCACGATTATGCCCTGGAATGTCACACTCCGCGATCATATGATACTTATGCTGATATCCACGCCTAATGGATTCCAAATTGGCAAGATCATTAAAACTTTTTACCACAGTTTTTTGAAAACTAAGCGGAAAAACTGGAGTAACATGGATCCATGGAGTTTTTTTATTTGCCAGATCACATGATTGAGTCAGAATAATTACATCGTTCTCTTCGATATCAACAACATTAGTTTCCCCATTCAGAAATGAAGCCGTTGGTTTAACAACCTTGACTCTTTCTATGATGTCACCTTGTTCAAGCGACTCATCAGTAACTATTTCATACCAATTGTTCGCCATTACTCCAACCCCATATCAGATCTCATCAATATCTTTTATGAACGAAAAATCCTCATCATCATCTTCAAGTAGAGTGCCTACTGTTACATTTCCTATATTTGCAGCTACTGAATATGTTTTCGGGGAAGCAATTACCGGCTCGTCTTCATGCTCCATCGCAATAGCTGCATATACAAAATCAACATCTTCTGTCAGACCGCTATCCAGAGGTCTTGAAAACATTGTATTTTCCACCTTGTCGTTGTAGGTTGAATTAAAATTATAAATTGAAGTTGTAATTGAGGAGTAGTTCTGATTAAAATCGCCTGGAGTGACCAACGGAGAACCCATGAGAGCAACAACTGATGCAACCCAAATCATAGATCGAACACTCCTTCCCTCAAGATTTTAAACACTTTACTACGTACAAAATCATCAGTAAACGCAGTCAAGAAATTCTTTGTTCGTAACATGTCATCGGTGTCATTACCTGTTACATTAAAGTGATATCTATTATTTACATCCAAATGAACAAATACCCCTTTATCCAAAATTTCTGCGTCTGCAAGTGAAATAGTGGACGGTGTATCGCTGCTGCTTGTTCCTAAATTATAGTTTCGGTAATTTCCAATTGTCACATTAGCAAAAAACTCATCTTGCAGAACAAAGGAAAATCGGTTATTCACATCAATTACGGGAGAGGTATGGCTAACTGACTGATTCAGGGTACTCATTACGTGGTTCAAAATTTCAACATCATCATTTTCCTGTTTAAACTGAATAATTGTTGACATACCCAAATAATGTACTCGACTAATCTCAGCCATCTTCAGTAGGGACAAAACCTGATCAGACCTTTGCTCCATATACTCCTTGCAGAGAGCAAAGTTGTTTTGGAATTTTTTATCAAAATTTGCATTTAAGTTTGCGTTTGTTTGAGCCAGGGTGATCTGACTATGACCATTAACAGCATTAAAAATTGCTCTTGGTATTTCAGGCTCAATATTTTCAGGAATGTCTAAAAATTGAGGTGGCAGATAAAAATCCTCCAACATATCAATAATGTCGTTAATTTTTTTGTTTAGCTTATTTTGGATTCGTTGCTTCCTCGGATAAACTACATTAAATGTAGCTTTAATTACAGCTAAGTTGGAATCATCAAATTTCATTTAACCACCACCCTTACTACTTCACAGGCCTGATTTTCATGCTATTTCAGCATTTGGAACAAAACAGTTGTATATTATTATTTTCTCTAAAAAAAGTCAAGGTTAATCAGCAAGACCCAAAGATATCTCTTTTACTAAATTATGACATGAGGTTTGTATAGATACAACGGGCATTTTGACAAAGCAAGATCTCTTCAAAAATTCACCTGCAAACCGTCAAACTGTAGATGGGGGACCCGGAAAGCTCAGGAATCAGACGAAGTTGATCGGCACATGCCTGCAAAGTGGATCCTGTCGTATATATATCGTCAATGATCAGGATCGGTTGCGAGGGTTTTATGCCGGAAGGTTGAAAATCGCGATTCACTTCTGCGGCAAAAGCTCCCCGCATACTGCTGATACGCAATCGCTTGCTCGCTTGTTTGCTCTGTTTGGCTGTTTCCTTGACGCGTGTAAGAATTGGAATGACCGGAATGCCTGTGTATTCTCCGAGTCGGTCGGCCAGCAATTCCACCTGGTTGAATCCTCGTTCCTCTGCCCGTTTTACATGAAGCGGAACATACGTAATGAACCCAGTATCCAACTGCCAATAGTAGCGGAAGTAACTGCCCAACAGTAATACGGCCAGCAGATCGGCCACCCTCTCTTCACCGCGGTATTTATAAAGTGCCATTACTTTCTTCGCCCAATCATTGTAAGGCATCACGCTGCGGTTCATCGTGAGATTCGTGTGAACTTGGCGGGTGCAATCACCGCATAAGGTTTCCACGGGATCGTTCGGGAGGAATTTGCCGCATCGGGAACATCGTGCCTCCCCTATGACACATATCTCCTTCAAACAGGCTGTACATATGTTGAGATCGCGTATTAGCCGAAACAGCACCGGATAGTGCCTGCTTGCTGCCAAATTGTTGGCAAGGCTCTGAACAGCCGCATCTCTGGAACTTGAGAAGACTTGACGGCTGCATAACAAACAAATCCCTTGCTTCATCTACCTGCACTCCCTTACCGAAGATGAGGGAAAAGCAAGCCGGTTCATCTGTTCAATCTGTTTAATCGCATCTCGTGTCGGTTGCGTTCGTTCTTTGATAAGAAAAACAACTTTGCCATCTGGAGCATCGGCTGAGCGCCCCACACGTCCCGCTATCTGCACCAGGGAAGCTTCGTCAAATATTGCTTCATCAGCCCCAAGAACAATTACGTCGCTGCGAGGAATCGTTACACCTCGCTCCAGAATGGTGGTTGTCACCAGCAGCCGGTAATCCTTTTTACGGAACTTCAGCACCTTCTCTTCCCGCAATGGATCTGACGCGTACACTCCTTCCATCCGTTCTGCATCATGAGGGAACTGCTTTTGCAAGTAGGCAAGTACGGGCGGAACTTCAGATACACGCGGTACGAAGACGAATACCTGCCTGTCCTGCTGAAAAGATTGGTCTATCGCCGTGAGCAAGCCCACCAGCCGAACATTACGTTTCAGCTTCTCTTCCCAGCGGGGCACTTGCAATAGACTTGGCACAGGCAGCGGATACCCGTGATAGCGTTTAGGGATGAGTACATGTGTAGGAGAGTGACAAGAGAGATGATTCCGGGTTGCCTTCGCCAATCGTTTGCGCAGGTTATCAGGCGGAGTGGCGGACAAGTAAATCATCTTGCCTTCTGTTTGGCGGGCTCGTTCAACTGCGCGGTACAGCATTTGATTATTATGGAGCGGAAAGGCGTCTACCTCGTCCACGATGATTAACTGAAATGCCTGATAAAAACGCATTGTTTGATGGGTTGTCGCAATGATGAATTGGCCTTCATCCCATTTTTCCAGGCTGGAACCGTGAATCGAGCGGATCGACACTTCAGGGAATACTTCGCGCAGTCGTGGTGCCAATTCCAGTACGACATCTTTTCGGGGAGTAGCCAGCAGTACCTTGCCGCCGGAAGAGAGTACGTGGTTAACAGCCGGAAAAATAAGCTCTGTTTTGCCCGCTCCACAAACGGCCCAGATTAAAAAGGCGGAATCAGCGGAATTGGCTGAGCCCCTGACGAATTCCAAAGCACGTCCGGCTGCATCTGCCTGAAGGGCGGAAAAGGTACCTTGCCATTTCAAAAGACTGTGGGTGTGTATTGCTTTTGCGGCAGGTTGATTTGTTCCAATGGGTGTACATATATAAGGGGTGCAGCATTTGCTTCGCCCCATGTTCAAGCAACGGGAACAATAGGCACAAAGCTGGCTGCAGCTTTTACAAGAGGTTACTTGAATGGCATCGCCTTCCGCACCGCAGCGCTGACAAGACAGGATTAACCTGTGTCGCCACCAATTCTTGTGAATCCGCATGGCAACGCCGGGCTGCCAATCGGTAATGCCCGTCAGCACCAAATATTGAAGGATCATCATGATCGTCTCATCCTGCAGCTTGCTTATATATCTAAGTTCTTCCAACAATAAGGCCCGTCCGGCCAGTGATTGGGACAGTTCAGCAGCCTGAGCGTGGATCAATTGCATATTGAGGTTCTGGGCATGGACCGCTTGCATCGGGAGGTTGGCAGACGTAGGGTCTTTCGGAGGGTTTGTCGGAGGATGTGCGGGCGAGCAAACAGGGAAAAAACTGAAAGCATCCTCTGTTCGCAGACAATCGTTTACTTCCTTCCCATAGGCTTGTGCAACCTTTTGAATAGTTTCCCGCAACTGATCTGACCACCGCTCTCTATCCAATATCCTGTTTATCCGCTCCCGTAAAGCAAACAAAAGTGCAAGCGAGCTGCTTTTTCCAAGAATATGCAAGCGGATACCGTCTTGCTGCTTCCAGAATAACTGGTCTAACGCAAAGCAAGGAGTAATCAGTGCTTTGACCGATGATCGCGCTTCCTTCACATACAAGAGATACTCCCTCATCTTCTCACCTCCTGGATAACCCACTCGGCCATAGCTTACGTGCGCAGCACAGGACGTGCTATTGTCGGCAAGCGCCATACAGGACGTATCAGTGTCAGCCATGCAGCAGGACGCTGCGTTTTGGCTGGCCCTCAGGACGTGGCGCTCTTAGCCGATCGGCCGAGCGGGGCCCCGAACTTATAAATTCCGACTGTCGAGCTTACCTCAAGTGTGAAAAAAGACAAGGAAGGCCGCAAGAAAAAAAACAGGAGAGAGCGTCAAAGAGGCTCTCCCCTGTCTTAAGATCCACGCAGATCAATCGATATGGCATGCGCATCTGTTCGGGAAAAATGCTGCCCTACCAAGTACTCGTAATTTCGTGAAAACAGTTGGACAATTTGGCTGGTTTCGTCAGATGAACCGTAATCCACTAACGAAATTTGTATCGGTTTACCCTCTAACGCGGAACGAAGAATCAGCCGTCTAATCACCGCTTCCAGTACGTGTGAGGAATTGCATGCATGTACTTGGTAATGCGTAAAAGTGTTTTGGGATGGTGCCGCCGAAAAAAATGAAAACCGGTTGATCCAGGCAACCAAGAGGGAGGCAAATCCATATGCTGCGAGCACCAAAACCACCATTTCGCCTATCATGGTCATCCCCTCCTATTACAAGGGTATGCCTGACAGCTTGGATAGGTACTCAACAAAGAACGGTGACTGCAGCTAGAGCTTTACCCATCCATTCTTGATAGAAATGACCACAGCTTGCGTACGATCCTGAACATCAAGCTTTTGCAGGATACTGCTGACATGGTTTTTGACTGTTTTCTCACTAATGTAAAGAAAATCCCCGATCATGCGGTTGCTTTTGCCTTCAGCCATTAATTGCAGGACTTCCCTTTCCCGTCTGGTCAGCGCCTCGATGACCGAAGAATTCACGACAGGTGTGTTCTCCAGAGAAAGCGGGCGTTCCATCATCTCTTCTTGTTCACTTAAGCGGCGGAACTCATCAATCAGTTTGCCGGTTACCTTCGGATGAATATAGGCTCCTCCACGAGCCACCACGCGTACCGCTTCCACCAAGTCGGCTGTCTCCATCTCTTTCAACAAATATCCGGAGGCACCGGAGCGGAGCGTGCGATACACGTATCCCTCATCGTCGTGTATCGAAAGAATAATAACTCGAGTTTTCGGGCTTACGGCAATTACTTCTTCTGCCGCTGTCGCACCGTTCACATTCGGCATATTAATATCCATCAAGATAATGTCAGGGGTTAATTCCTGAGCAAGACGAGGTGCATCTTCGCCATCCGCTCCTTCGCCGACTACCCGGAATCCCTCTTCCATTTGCAGGATTCGTTTGACACCTTCACGAAACAACTGATGATCATCTACCAACACAATCGATATTTCTTCTTTCTGTTTTCCCATGTCTCTTCCTCCTCAAGTGTTCATTCGTCTATTACACTTAAGTCTTCACCGGAATCTGAAAAACGACTTTGGTTCCTTGTCTGGGAGCGGATACAATTTCCATTTTGCCCTCAAGCAGTTGAGTGCGTTCTTGCATTCCCATGATTCCAAATGAATTCCCTTTACGTTTTACTTCGTCTAATTCAAAACCAATTCCGTCGTCTTTGATAATGAGATGCAAAATATTTTCCTGAAATTCAATTTTCACCTGAACCAATCTGGCTTTTGCATGTTTGGCTACATTGTTCAAGCATTCCTGTACCAGTCGGAAAAGTGCTGCTTTAAAGGAGCTTTCCAATTGCATCTCTTTTCCAAAAACCACGAGATCAACTGTTAATTTGGTTCTGTCTTCAAACGTTTGAATGTATTTTTGCAGTGTAGGAACCAAACCTAAATCATCAAGCGCCATCGGTCTCAAGTCAAAAATGATTCTGCGGACATCGGCCAGACTGGAGCGCACGATCTCCTTTAGCTCGTGCAGCTCAATCTTGGCCTCATTCACCTGATTTTGTCGGAGCATTTTTTCTACAATCTCTGTCCGCAGCACTACGTTGGCCATGGATTGCGCAGGACCATCGTGAATTTCACGGGAAACCCGCTTACGTTCCTCTTCTTGAGCCTGAATAATTCGAATGCCCATTAACTGGCGCTGTTTGGCTGTCTCCAACGCAACATCGATTTGGCTCAGATCTCCTGACAAATATCCCAGCACCACGCCCATTTGGGTAATGAGCCCCTCTGCTTTGGCTACTGTTGCATCAAGGTTGCGCAGTCTTCTCTCCAAATCGTCCCGGCGGCGCCGCAGATTGGCTTCCCGCTCCCGCGCCAGCGACAGATCAATCTGGTGTTGATTTGCTTCCTCATAGGCCATGCGGATGTCGTCTTCCGTATACATTTTGAAGTTACGGCTGACTTGCGCCAATCGGTTTCTCGTCTGGCGGTATTTGATTTCCAGCTTATCGACCAGATCAATTTCCCGTGTGATGGCATTGTGCAATTCGGCTATCTCCTGCTCAAAAGTTTTCTTCTCTTGACGAGCGCTTTCGGCAATTTCAAAGATTTGCTCTTTGCTCATCTCAACAGTTTCAATCGTTTTTGTTATGACTCCATCTAATAAGCTTACATCAAATTCCTTTTCCATTGGAGTTCCTTTCATTGTTTTGATTTGGCATCCATAAAAACTTGTCGAAGCTTTGTCAAATCTACATCATTAGCACCTACCCCGATTCGGGGAATATCAAAGGGATTAACTCCTGGCTTCACAACGGCGGGACGGGAGTTGAAAACATAATGATATCCCGCTTCCCTCGCCGTATCGAGTACCTGCTGATTCTGATAACCATGCGGCAACGAGATCATGTCAATCTGCTTTTTAGCCAAATCGGAAAGAGCGACACGAGACATCGTAAAGTCAACATAGAGCCGATTCCGGTATTCTTGATCTTCCTC
Source organism: Paenibacillaceae bacterium (assembly GCA_041920465.1). GTDB lineage: Bacteria > Bacillota > Bacilli > Brevibacillales > Brevibacillaceae > Brevibacillus_H. The sequence goes on from JBHGXW010000023.1 coordinate 29,621, forward strand.
GACACGATGCAGGTCTTCCAGATAAACCGGGGCCGTTCCCGCCGTGAGTTCTCCCCAGTCATTTTTCTCAATATGATCATGCAGACTGTAGGTATGAGAGCCGATTTCAACCAAGCCGGAAGCCAACATCTCGTTAACCTGCTCCGTTGTAAGCGGAGTAATCATGTTTTCCCGTTTCCGTTCCATGCTATCCCGCAATCTCCCGGCGATGACGAAATTGACGGAAGGGAACCGGTTCTCTTTCAGAATGGGATAAGCCTCCTTGTAAAAGCTCTCATACCCGTCATCAAACGTAATCAGCACCGCGTTGTCCGTGGTCAACACACCGGTATCGACAAAACGGAGAAATTCGGAGAGAGAAATCGGATGCAAGTCGTTATCATGCAAAAACTTCATATGCTCGCGAAACAACTGAGGGGAGATGGAAAACGGCTTATCCGCGTTCGAGACATCGTGATACATCAAAACCACTACCTGGTTCTGATACCAAACCTGCTTTTCTACCGGTTTCCCTGTATCGCTCTCATCCGTATTTGATTCTGCATTCCTATTGTTTTGTATCATAGACGTTGTGGATGGGGTAAAAGGTTGCAAGGGTTGCAAGTTTTCTTTGTTGTTTGGTTTAAAAAGCAGCAAACCGCTTACTACCACGAATATAAAAATAAAACTAAACGCAATCAAAAATTGCTGCCATTTGCTCATGAAGAAACCCCCATTTTGCTCCCTTATATTTTCGACAAAGGGGACCATTCTCCTTTATGAATTGCGCACCAGCAAAGGGTATAGATGGAAATGAAAAAGCAGCTAGCCTTCAAAAATCCGGCTAACTGCTTTATTCATTATTCAATGAGACGACTATTTTACCAGTTCAGCGGCATCTTTTTTCAATGCTTCTGCCTTATCTGTACGCTCCCAAGGAACGTTCAAATCATTGCGGCCGAAGTGTCCGTATGCCGCAGTTTGTTTGTAGATCGGACGGCGAAGATCCAATTGCTTGATGATTCCAGCCGGACGAAGATCGAAGTGTTTGCGGATCAAGGTAACGAGATTTTCTTCGGAAATTTTACCGGTTCCAAATGTATCTACGCTGATGGAAACAGGTTGAGCAACCCCGATAGCGTAAGCCACCTGAACTTCACATTTATCAGCAAGTCCTGCTGCTACGATGTTTTTGGCAACATAACGAGCTGCATACGCGCCGGAACGGTCAACTTTGGTTGGATCTTTTCCGGAGAAAGCGCCGCCGCCGTGACGGGCATATCCGCCATAAGTATCAACGATGATTTTACGGCCGGTTAAACCAGCATCCCCTTGTGGTCCGCCGATAACGAAACGGCCTGTCGGGTTGATGAAGTATTTGGTGTCTGCATCCAGGAATTGAGCAGGAACAATCGGTTTAATGACATGTTCCATCAAGTCAGCTTTGATTTGTTCCAAGGTAACCTCAGGAGCATGCTGAGTGGAAATAACGATTGCATCGATACGAACCGGCTTGTCCCCTTCGTATTCCACGGTAACTTGTGTCTTACCGTCCGGACGGAGATAATCCAGTGTACCGTTTTTGCGAACTTCCGTCAGACGACGCGCCAATTGGTGTGCCATGCTGATTGGAAGCGGCATCAATTCAGGGGTCTCGTTGCACGCAAAACCAAACATAAGACCTTGGTCGCCGGCGCCGATTGCTTCAATTTCAGCGTCAGTCATTTTACCTTCTTTTGCTTCCAGCGCTTGGTCAACACCAAGAGCAATGTCAGCAGATTGTTCGCCAATTGCCGTAATGACACCGCATGTATCCGCATCGAAGCCAAATTTGGCACGATCGTAGCCGATTTCACGGATCGTATCACGAACAAGCTTTTGGATATCAACATAAGTGCTGGTAGTAATCTCGCCAGCAACCAAAACCAAACCTGTAGTAACCGATGTTTCGCAAGCTACACGAGCATTTGGGTCTTTGGAAAGAATTGCGTCTAATACAGCATCAGAAATTTGATCGCAGATTTTGTCGGGATGTCCTTCTGTAACGGATTCAGAAGTGAACAAACGACGTCCTTTTTGTAGTGTCATATGCCTACCTCCTTCTTTCTTCTTAAAGAATAGTGTGGGTAGCCGAATCAGGTTTCTATCACGACCAAAAAATAAACCTTTTCCCATAATTGTGAGGAAAAGGTGCTTTTTTATGCGTTCCCTAACCTCTTATCGGCCAGAATGGGAATCCATCCTGCTGGTTAGCACCGTTTTAGCGGTTGCCGGGCTTCATCGGGCCAGTCCCTCTAGCCTGCTCTGGATAAGAGTATCCATTACGCACTATAGAATAATCTTTTTTGGAAATCGTGTCAATCATAAGTTTTAGCGAAAATTTTAGCGCAGCTCATATTTGCCGCGAACCATTATGTAGGCGGTTCCTGAATAGCCCGGCTCCAGTCGTAATCCCCTGGAATCGGAGCGTGCAATCAGCAGCAGATGATTAGATGAAACAGGCGCACCCGCCTTCAAATCGGCCCCTGCCGTTATATCGGTCAGTCCATCGCCGTTAACACCGGCTACCGATACAACTTTACCGGTGCGGACAATAAATTCAGTCCCCTCAAAGCCATACAAGGTTTTGCCTGGTTTCAGTTCCGCTACTACCAGCTTGGAACTGCCCGCACCGCCGGCAAGAGCTTGCTGGATTTTTTGATCCACATAGCTTTTGGTTACAACCGGATCATCTGCGGAACCAGGGACACCGGGTGCGCCTGCTACGTCTGCCCAGACTTGTCCGGCAAAAATCGTGACTCCAACTAAAGCGGCAGCTAAGATGCTTTTGGTGTTCAGTTTCATCTCGTTCCTCCTCAAATCCCTACAAACTAAACGCTTTTCTTAACAAAACGACCATTTCGGCACGGCTGGCATACGCTTGCGGGTGAAATCTGGAATCATTATATCCCCTGATCCAACGATGGGAATATAGCGCCTCAATGGCAGGAGATGCCCAATAGTTAACGGATACATCCCAAAATGATGAGTAGCTGTGCCGATAGGTAAACATTTTTTTCGCCCTTGCCACCATTACCGCCATTTCGGCGCGCGTAATATACTGGTCAGGTTTGATTCTGTTGTTCGGGTAACCCTGCAGGATTCCCAGCTTATATGCCTTCAACAAATCGTCATACGCCCAATGGGTTCTTCTCAAATCGTGAAACGGATTCGATGCTGATTTCGTTGGATATGTTCCTTTCCGGTTCAAGGTTCGAATCAGCATGGAAGCGAATTGAGCCCGTGTAATCGGCTGATTGGGCCGGAAAGCATAATCGCCAAATCCTTCAACAATTCCTAATCGGCTTAAGTAGGAGATGTCTTCACGCGCCCAGTGTGAACTGATGTCCCGATATCCATTATACAGAGGTTCCCGCGTCACCAAAATACGATAAGTGTCATATTTAAACGGGGTTACGCTGTTCACTCTGACATAATACGTGCCGCGCGGAAGTTTCCATTTGAGAATCGGCTTGCGTTTGGCAGCCAACTCTGCCACTTCATTTTCGTTAAACAGGGCATAGTTGAAATTCTGGCTGTTATACAACGTTAATTGAACACCTGAACGAACCGGAATCGATGGAGCCTGAATGGTTACATATGAATCCGTATAAAGCTGAAATTGAAACCAGTCGCTATCCGTGCGGGAAGGCAATGTTCCTGTCAACAAAGCGCTTGAACCCAGTTTGGTAGCCAGACGGTACGTATTATTGGGCTCGTTTGTGTCTTTTCGTTCCGGAGTATACGCTACATCCAATTTGTACGTTCCGGCAATCTGGTTGTTATTGTAGTCACTCACTCGAATAAAGTACTTCCCGGGGGAGACATCCAGATTGGCCCGTTCAGTCGGGTTCATTCTTCCTCCGTTGTCTTCCTTGTCTATAAATTGGTTACCCTTGGTGATATAAAGAACAGGATCAGCCCGCAACGTATCAACAGAGAGAGTTATATTAAGCTTGCCATAATCACGCACATAATAAGAAAACCAATCCAGGTCATTTTCTTTATGAAAGTTGCCTACGACACTCACCCGATTGCCGGGTGGAAGGGGACGAGCAAGCTTCTGGTCGTCATTATACTCATACCGGTCGGCGACTACTTGAAACCGGCTGGTTAACGTATAACTGAAACTGCCCATACCGTCGCTTCTTACAAACTTTATGTAATACCGGCCAGGTTTTACGGAAACGGTTGTCGAGCCGCTGTTCCCCAAGTAATAGGTGACGGGTGTATCATTGTCCCGATAAAACGTGGCTGCCAACGGAGCAAACGTGTTAGACGAAATTCTGCTTTCGAAGGTTAATCTGCCTTCGTACGGCACGTCTGTATAATACCAATCGACTGGATCGCCAGCATTCAGCACTGCACGCAATTGAGATTCAATCGGGAAAGCTTTGGCCGACGACTTCGAATTGTTCGGCTCCGTTATATCGGTGGGAGCAGGTGTGTGGAGAGCTTTGTCCACGTTAAGCAGTCCATAACCGGTTTTGGAGTCCCACCCTTTCGGCCCCAAATTGGTAGCCGAATACATCAGGATTTGACGTACATCCATCGGGGAGTAATAAGGATGTTCTGCCAGAATCATGGCAGCTGCTGCCGCTACTTGCGGGGCAGCGGCCGATGTTCCCTTGATGGAGCCGTAAGATCCACCCATCTTGGTCGTATAAATGCCCCAGCCCGGTGCCATAATATCCAATTCATTTCCATTATTGGATTGATAGATGGGGACATTCTGTTCGTTGACCGCTCCCACGGCAATAACCGTCGGATAAGCGGCAGGATATGCCACTCGGGATGCTTCATTCCCGGAGGCTGCTACCAGAATAACCCCTTTGGATTCAGCATACTCAACCGCATCTTCCAGAGTCTTGGAAGGAGTAAGATTGCTGACGGACATAAGAATGATCTTGGCCTTGCGATCAACTGCTACACGAATCCCTTTCGCCAGAAGATCAACATCTGTCGTACCGTATCGATCCAAAACCTTGATAGGCAATACCTTGGCACTCCATAAAACCCCGGACACCCCTATGCCGTTGTTCCCTTGTGCTGCCAAAATGCCGGTTACCATGGTGCCATGGCCAAAATTGTCTTCCGCTGATCTGCTTGTCGGGTCAAGATTAATCCCCGGCAGCAGGTTAGCTTTGAGATCGGGATGATCCGTATCCACACCTGAATCGAGAACAGCAATAATAATCGAGCGGTTTCCAGTGACCGTATTCCATGCGTAATTGGCTCTAATTTGTTTTAGGTGTGTTTGGTTATTGATATAGCGGTCATTGGCTTCTGCCGCTGACGCGGTTCGGGACTGTAAAGGAAGCAGACACAGACCAACAACGATCCCTAGGACAACACGAAAAAGCGATGAAACCCTCATAGATCCGAATCCCTTCTTCCCCTTTTCCAACTCTCTGATTAGGCAGTTCATTACAGATAAGACGTGCCATTCACTAGTTTCGTTACATTTTTCGTGCTATTTTCTTAATTTATCTGACCATTTCTCTACTTCATCCAATAAGTTATTGGTGTATTTGTCAGAAGGATTATCCAGATTCTCTCCCGTCAGCTTCTTGATGACGGTTACCAGAATCTCTTCGGCATCTTTCTCATAATCTTTGAAATCGTCCAGGTCGTCCTCATCTGAACTGCGAATCCAGTCTTGAAGGGCATCCAATGCCTTTTCTTTCTTTCTGACCGCTTCGTCAATATCATCGATAATATCTTTCATTTTTCTCCGTTCCGAGGAGCCGATTTGTCTCCCCAGCTCGTCGGCCAAAGCGTACATCCTGTCTTCCATCAAGTCAAACGGTATACTGCGGTAATTAAGCCGTTGATGCAGCAAGCTGATGTCCGGATCTTTGTTAAACGTCAGCTTCGAGTAAACTACCGTATCCAAATCTTTGGAAGTATCATTGAGTGCCTTCGCCAGCGTAGCGATATTAATGATATCTTGCCGCATCATTCCCGCGTGATAGTGATCCGCCTCATACGGAATACCCGACATAAATCCCGGAGAAACGGCTGATTTGCCGTCAGATTTTTTTGCGGCAGAGCTTGTTCCGATAGAGCTTGTTCCGGTGCTTGCCGCATTGTTCGCTCCCCCAAAAAACAGGTAAGCCTGATATTTTTCCACGTCGTAATAGTATGCCGCCTTATTGCGATCACGCAGTACATTAATCGGTACATAAAGCTGGCCATCGATCAGCACACCCTTCTCGTCAATCGGGGTACGATCAAATAACAATTCTACCTTGTCATATTCGCCAAATTTGCCAAAAGGACTCCCCTCCTGGGCCCAAGCGACAGCCGCTACACTTCCCAAAAGCAGACTGGCAATCGTAACGGGAACCACCACTTTCTTCATCCAAAACACTCCTTTACAATCCCTGCGACTAACGAATATATTCCACTTCAGGCGGTTCAGGATCCATACCCGATTGATCAATCGTAATGGTGCTTCCATCCTTGATACGTGTATAAGCAGGCTTAAGTTTCGTTGGATCAATCGGATAAAAGGCATCATCCCAATCTTTGTCCATCAACTCTTGCATCGTGGTCATTTTCCCATCGAGGATCAGATAGATATCGGAAAAAGGCGTCATGTTGATATAATGGATCCCCGTATCCGTATCATCTAAAAAATCGTTTATGGATATAAAAACAGGTTCCGATAGATGGAAATAAAAGCCTTCTTGCACATCGGCATAAGCAACCTTACCGTTAGCGCTAACCAAAAACATCAAAACAAGCATCACGAAGAATGATAGGATCCGATGTCTCTTTACCATGCAAGCCCTCCTTCTGCTCATGCTCTATTCATTTAAGCATATCCCATTATGCATGGGGAGAACAATCTTTCGTTTCTCTCAATTTGTTCTTTGGCTTCTAATCTACTATATCGGTAGGATTGCCGAAAATGATTTGATAGAATAGAAAAGAATAATCAGGTAGAGGAGTGCCTCCATGAAACTTCGCAAAAAATCGCAATTCCTGTCCGGCAAGCTGATCCCTCTACTGGGAGTATTGTTGCTGGTTACCCCATTATGGAACAGCCAACCCACAACCGCTCAAGAAACGATCCATCCCTCACTCTATCAGCAAGAGAAGGCAAAAGAACCTGTCATTCAGGTAAAGAACGAATTGTTGATCATTTGGAAAACCGCGTCCCAAAAGCGCCAGACCGCCGCTTTAAGCCTCTTGCAAGATCAGCCGACACCTGTCATCGACTCCAGTCGCTCGGTTGCTCCCCAGGTCAGCCTGATCAAGCTGCAGTCAGAGACTGATAGGGAACGGGTGATGAAGCAATTAGCGAAAAATCCGGATATCCGATCCGTGGAACCCAATCAAATGATCCACATATCTTCGTCCAAGTCCAGCCCAGTAACCAATGCGGCTATTCCGAATGATCCGTTATACCAAAAGCAATGGGCTTTGCCTGTTATGCACGTCCCGGAGGGCTGGTCCAAGCTTACCCCTTCCCGAAAAACCGTAACCGTAGCGGTTATTGATACCGGGGTTGATTTGAATCATCCTGATTTGGCAGCAAATCTCTTGCCAGGAAAAGACTATGTCGATCAAGACAACACCCCTCTTGATTTGCATGGACACGGTACTCATGTAAGCGGAATTATTGCCGCTATCGCCGATAACTCTTTGGGGATTTCGGGTTTAACAGGAACTGCAGATGTCAAAATTCTCCCGCTCAAGGTTCTGGATTCCAACGGATACGGAACGGTTGCCGCCGAAGTTCAGGCCATTTACGATGCGGTAGCGATGGGGGCGGACGTCATTAACCTAAGCCTTGGCTCATCCGAAGATACGCAAGCGGAGAAAGATGCAGTCCACTATGCGGCAGAACACGGTGTAATCGTGGTGGCCGCAACCGGAAACGAATATTCCTCCGTAGATTACCCTGCGGCCTATCCGGAGACAATCGCCGTTGCGGCAACCGATTCTTCAGATGCTGTCGCCGACTTTTCCAATTCCGGTTCACAGGTGGATCTGGCAGCGCCGGGAGTTGACATTCTCAGTACCGTTCCCACTTCGGTTGACAAATCAGGATATGCATACGCAAGCGGAACTTCCATGGCCGCTCCGCAAGTTTCCGCCTTGGCCGCTGTTCTGAAATCGCAAGATCCTGACCTGACGAACAGCCAGGTGGAACAAATCATGAAAGAGACTGCTGTCGATATCGGGCCTTCCGGTAAGGATCGATATGCGGGGTATGGCCGAATTGACTTTGCAGCCGCTATCCAAAAGCTAAAGGAAGCAGAAACGCCCGAACAAAAGTCGTTTACACTTGACGAATTGCAAGCTGACCCTGCCACCTTCCATCAGCTTCTCACCACTTATGCAAGCAGCCAGATCCAGGTGAAAGACGCTGACGGAAACGTGTACTCGTGGCAGGATCTGTTGAAACAATCAAGCACAATGGCCGCCATTTGGAAACAAGATGCGAGTCAAGTGCAAGTGATATTCAAGAGAAACCCCTGACCAGCAAAGTCAGGGGTTTCTCTTACCTTTATTCATGTCTGGTTCGAAACGGTTGGATGATCGGGGTGCCAAGACCAATTTGGCTAACCGATTTGGCATCGCCCGATATTTTCAGGAAATACATGCGGCCCGGAGCAAAATTCTCCTTGGGATCAATCGTAGCACTCCGCTTATCAGAAGCAAGCGTTAGCGTGGCGTCTACCTTCTCCCCCAGGTCGTTCTCGATCCATATGCTTCCCTGATCAAGACTTGTCTCTTCCATCGCTTTGGTAAAGCCTATCTCAAAGGTCTTATCCAATGCGATGTCGCGTTTGATGCCGTACTTCCGCTTAAACCCGGCCGTTGACACCAATTGTTTCGTGGCAGTTGTAAAAGAAGTTAAAGGGATGCTGTCCATATAGACGAGGCGGTACGTTTTCCCTGGTTTTAGCGGATAGTCCGCATCAGCATAAAACGTTGTACCGGACCCTTTGACTACCCGGACACCACTAACCTTCCGGCCATTCTCATCAATCAATTTCACGTACTTGCTTAAATCTGATCCGGATATTTCGGTATCAGTCGTTACAGAGATGGAAACATAGGGATTCACATCAGTTGTTCCCCAGGCTGGGCTAACTTGTTGAATAAATCCGTTATGGTCGGGACTCGCAAAGGAGACTTGAGTTCCAAGAACGGCAATTATGAGCAACAGGAGAACAATGTGATTCCTTAGTTTCATCATATTACTGGATCAAACCTTTCCCACCTTCGCCAAAATCACGCGGAATTTCAGGTTTTGGTTTAGGAATTATCGCTTTGCATTCTTCCGGGTTCACATTTTTCACGCGAATGGACTCTTCCGGAATATGGAATCCCCACAAACGGCTGGTATTAGGCGCAACTTGCAGGTTCTTCATCCCGAAATGGACACGAGCCACTTCTTGACCGGTTTTAGTCTGGATGATAATTGGCACTTCCGTAAACTCCAGGCTTTTAGACAACCCATTATGGAAAAGAACGACGATTCGCATGCCACCCTCATCAGCTGATTTCACACCCAGCACACGAAGTTCAACATCACCTTGAACAGGTTGTTGGTCTTGAGCAATTTTTTCAAATTGTGCCTTCTCCTCAACAGTTAAGCCATCCAGCAATTCCACCTCTTTTTGCGCTTTGGCAGCCTTGCGCGGATTGGCAAAGACAAGGCGGAGCGGCACTTCCTGCTCCGGAATATGGGAGAACTCCTCCCAGAGGAACAAGAACTCACAAGGACGGCTGGAGTGGTCGCCAATTCCGCCAAACGCCAGCATATCAAATGTTTTGGCCGCCACTACATTGCCGTCTGGATCAACCAGCGAGAGAGGAAGCTTGTTCAGGGATATATCGCGGTCGCTCGCGTTGCGGATAAAGGTGAGGACCAGATATCCTTCATTCAGCACATTCGTAAAAAACGGAATGATCCCGACCTCATCGCGAACAATCGGCGGCAACTCATCGTGAATGAATTGCAAAAGTTCAATTTCTTGTTCCTGCAAGCGTTGTTCCCAATGGCCGTGCAGGGACAAAAACAGATCTTTCGCCGGAATCCGGTTGGAAGACCGCTCAGGGTTCTCTATCCCCGAAACCCCGAGATACGATTCTGTTTGCAGGTGTGCATATATATCATCTTTTACTTCATCAATATTTTCTTTACCAAACAGGCTTTCTAACAACCAACTCATGGACAAACCTCCATTAGATTACTCACTAACTTGCAGCAGCCATTGACCGGGAGCGAAGTCAGGCTTCTTGACTCGATCAGCAGGGAACACAACCAGCCACGGGCGGCTGGTACCCGGGCGAACATGGATATTAGAAGCATCAATTGTACCGGAAGCAATAATTTCTCCGGTATTGGTTGTGACGCGGATATTCAGTTTTTGCGGATTATAAGCGGTTCGACGGGCGTTGCGGAACAGCATCCCGACTACCAGTTTGCCATCCTTGGTTTTCCCGATATCAAAACCGACAATCTCAACCTGATTTTGATCGATAGCTGGCAAACGGTCCGCAATCTCAAGCAAACGCTCTTTTTGCGCTTCCGTCATACGGGCTTCCATCGCCGGATCCAAATCGAGGTGCTTGGGCCAAACAATTGTCCGTTTGCCAAGGTCCATGACAATTTTCCAGCGGTCAAACAGCATATTTGGCTTTACAAAGGTTTCCTTAGGGAAATATATCTCCCAAGGGCGACTTGCATGAGGAGGAATCGCCTCAAGCTCCGACAGATCAACTCTATTGCGGGCAAACACTTCGCCCCCTGCATAGATCGTTAACCCAATTCTCTCAAAGCGAACAGGACGCTCAGTCGCATTGCGGAAGAAAACCGTCGCCGTCACGCCTTCTTCGCCTGGAACCAAGCTGAATCCGGTAATGCCCACCGTGCCGGGGTCCATATCGGGAAGCTCAGCTTGCAGGAACCGAAGGGTATATTTTTTCTCGGAGTCCAGGTGTTTTTCCCAGCCGGGATGCAGGGATAGCTCGGTATGAATTTTTTTGGCCGGAGCTGACAGCCAGCTGCTCTTCGCGGCTGATTCCGTTTGCTCTCCGTTTTGTTTTACCACGGATTCTTCTTGTATATCATTTTTCAATTCCTCAAGAGAACGCATTTTACTTTGATCTTTGGTAAACCAGTTCTTTACAAAACTAAACATGGCAAGCACACCTCACGTTCCGTCAAGTCTCGGAACCCACCCGGCTTAACCTATCGCCTAAAGCTGCGTCGCATAGGACGTGCGTCGGGCGGGGCCCCAAACGAATAAATTGCTTTATTTATATTAATGCTTTTGCCAAAAGGGGTCAAATTTGCGGAACAGTCACTTTCCAGCGGGACAGATCAGGGGCATCCTTGACAATTGATTCCGGCGGGAAAATGAACAGCCATGGCTTGCTGGTTCCCTTGGTGACAGTAAGTCCCCCTAATTCAAACAACCCTTCCGCCACCTTCTCGTTGTTCGCGTCAAATAAAACCAACGGGAGCTTTTCGAAAGACAGCGTTTGCTCCGAGCCGTTGCGAATTAACAAAAGTACGCGCAAAGATTGATCCTCTGCCCTGCTGATCTGTACGCTTTGGACATTGACTTCTCCCTGCTGAAGCGGCGGCAGCTGTCTGGCCAATTGAATCAAGGAGTTCTTTTGTTCATCGGAAAGCGCCTTGATCCATGACTCTTCCAATTCCAACTGATGTGGCAGCACCAGCTTCTTCTGCGCCAATTCGAAGGCCAGTTTCCAGTTGGTCAGAAGGACATCCTTTTGCAGGAAGTTCTCCCGTTTGAACACGAAGCTCCACGGTCTTGCATGGAATGCCGGAATTTCTCCAACCTCTGACAAATCAAAGGATTGGCGGGTAAACAATTCGTTATCTTTAATCAGGATCAAGAGATTCATCGTCTCGAAGCGAATCGGACGAGGCAACCCGTTACGAATAAAAGCTGTAACCTCTACCCCTTCTTCATGCGGAAAAATGCGAATGCCTGCCAAGGATACATTACCTGTCGCAATCGGAGGCAAATCGCTCAACAAAAAGGAAAGAGCATATTTTTGATTCGAATCTAAACGTGCTTCCCAGGACTCGTGTAAAGACAGAGGGGTTGCATGAAAATCGTCCTTGCCCGCTTGTTTCTTGCCGTCCTCCGGTTTCGCATCCCCTGCCATTGCGGCAGCAGGCAACACCGACTCTTCCTTAACCTCTTCCACGGTATCAGTGGTGGAAGAATCTTTTTTTAACCAATTTTTTAAAAATGATAGCATCACTAAACGCTCCCCTATTCCAGCTCAGTCTACTTCTGTTCTCCCCACTATAGCATAACACAGCGATAATTCCAAAGAAGTTCCCTCTTAAGCAAATTTTAGCGTAAGTATTTTTCCGGCCTTTGTCAATGATGAGCACAAAAAAACAGGCAGCCCTTTGATGAACCGCCTGCGAACCCATTCTGATCAATCGATTTATGCTTATTTTGTTTCAAATTTGCCTGTATACACTTGTTCAGCGCCGTCTTTTTCTGCCTTCAGGGTAAATTCTGTGATTCCGCTTTTCAAAATTCCGCTATTGTACTTAAATGAACCGTCCGCTTCGACTTTATTCACCGGATAGGTAGTGCCGAGGATTTCGATGCTTAACTTGGCGCCGCTGACCGCTTTGCCTGTCACATAATATAAGGAGCCTCCCAAAAACGGGATTTCCTTGCCCGTAATCGAGTCTACATCCAGTAGCTGGACATCCGTAACGGTGACAGGAATCTCCAGCTTTTTATCTCCGTAAATAGCGGTAACAGTGGTTTTCCCCGCTTTTTTGGCAACAAGGGCGCCGTCTTTCTCTTCCACAATGGTGGTGTCTTTTATTTTCCAGGCCACCTTGGCTGTTACATCTTCAGAAGTCTTGTCTTCATATTGAGCGGTAATGGTTACTTGTGCCTTCTCGGACAGATGTAAGGAAAGCTCCGTTTTGTCCGCAACCAATTCCTTAATCTTTTTGTTCGGAATCACTTGGACTTTAATCGTCGTGCTCTTTCCTTTATAAGTTGCCGTAATCAAGGCTGATCCTTCTTTTTTACCTGTAACCTCGCCTTTTTTCACTTCCGCTATTGCCTTGTCGTCGATTGACCACGAAGCCAGTTTGGTGATGTCCTTCAGCTTATTGTCTGCTTGTTTGGCTTTCAAGGTTACCTTACTCTTTTTGTTCACGTTGACAAAAACGGTAGTTGGGGATGCTTCCAATGAAACAATGGCTGTCTTGGAGATTGTAACGGAAAGTTCAAGACTTTTGGTTTGGTAAGTGATTTTTAGCTTACCCTTACCCGTTTTACTGCCTGCCGTAATTTTTCCAGGATCAACAGCAAACAAGGAGGAAGTTGTCTCGTACTTGGTCTCTGTATCATTCGTGATCTCAATCCGGTCTTTATTGTCGTAGACGGCATATACTTGAAACTCCGCACTATTATTAGGAGCCAGTATGGCTTCTGAAATAGACGCTTCCAAATGATCAAGGGCCGCTTCCTGCTGGTTTACGTCATGTTGAGATGCCGCCAGGGCTGGCAAGGAAAAAGCAGACGACATCACAACCATAACCATTACATACAGCAATAATCTCCACTGTTTCACGATATCTACCACCTGTTCTGTGTAAAAGATTATCTGTGTTAAAAGATTCCTATAATTATAGAATATACGAGAAACCCAAAAGGCACAATCAGGAAAAAACAATGCAAAAACCCGCTCAACATAAGCTTGTGCCACATCGAGCGGGATCTCTAACCATTCTATTATTCGAAAACAACAACCGTATTGAATTTCTGTGTTTTTTCCGTTCGGCTGTAAACATTATGCAGATCCGTTTCGGTACATACGTCCCGGTACAGATCATTGTACACCCTGATTACATATTTGCCCTTTTTATAACCGTTCTCCTGGATAATCTCCTTCAGGTTAAGGGTTGCTGCTCCCTCGTCGATATCCACTATCTTGGAGTTTGAAGCATAGCCGGCTAATTCGGTAGACTCATACAAAACCGTCACCCGATTTTTCGAGCCGATCTTGGCATTATTGTACGTATGATCCTCGCCAAATCCGGTGCGTTCGTATTGCCATTTGGCATTGGGGATCCAATACTGCCAGCCGTCTTTTTTCACTTTGGTTTTCCCGTCCTGAACGACATGGTCAGCCATCATCGTGACAGCTGTAAAGTTGGATAATTGAGAACGGGAGGTAATCTTGTAAATCCCGTTCTGTTGCAAAACCGTTCCGTCATTCGCAATCAACTTGATTGGGTTACCAGGAAGAATGGGTCCTGTTTCTCCGGATCCGCAGCTGGAGTTTTTATTGACGCTGCCTGAATACAAACGAATTTTATGGAACCAGCGTACACCCGGTTTATCTGTCGAGATATATTCCACGTCATAGATTCCTGATCCGAAGCGGGAAAGCTGCATCGCGGTTCGATCCCGATTCAGGTAGGAAGGATCGACAATGACACGGTTTACCGCCCAGATCCCGGCTCCTTCTTCCGCACTATACTGATTGCCGTAGCGGAAATGATCGGCATTGGTTGCCACCCAAACATCAAACAAAGGATCTTGATAGACCGACTCCAGATCCGTGCTGGAAACCATCTCTTCAAACTCCTTCTGATAGTCAGATTGTTCGTTTGCTCTGACGACGATATCCATCTTGCCGGTCATCGTTTGGGGATTGACAGGCGGCTGCGGATTGACCGCAGGAATTTCAATCTGGATCGTATATTTGGATGCCCGCCCCGCTTCATCAGGAATATAAGTCATTGTCAAAATGTAGCCAGCGAACTTGTCCGGCAGATTAACAGAAAAGCTTTGCGCTTTATAAGCTGTCTGACCAGTACCCGACACGTACCATGAACCGGTGGCACTCGCGTAAAAGGTCACGGGAGCAAGCGGGAGAGGGGCCGTGATTTTGTCACCCGAGGTAAGCTTCTGCCCTGTTGCGTTCGTTCCTTTATACAAATCAGGCCGCGGTACCATCTTGGGCGCAGTCTTTGGTGCGGGCTGAGCAGGCTGCGTATCTCCATGAACAGGAGGTACAGCCGCAGAGGTAAAGATCCATCCACTCAAAAGGATCGATACCAGCATTCCATACATGTGTTTCTTCACTTGGTGTCCCTTCTTTCTCCTGTTCTCTCCATTTTCGTTCACTATCTTTTCTATTATAGGGGAAGAGGCAATATTAGACAAAAGAAAAGATCAGAGAAGTAGATTAGTGTCAATTTTATAAATATTAGAAAATATTTGTTGCAATTTGGTAATTATTTCTATACTATGAAATTGTATCAAGTTAATAGAATGTTAGGAGGTATTGAAATGAAACACAAAGTAGTGAATACTCTTGGTGCTCTTGCTGCTCTCATTTCTTCCATGCATGCTGCTGGAATCCTCTGCATCTTTAACATCTACGAACCGAAACCACCACACCTCCGAGGTGAATAATTGTTTCTCAGGATTTTACAGTGAGTCTGCGAAGAATCGCGGACTCCTTTTTCATAGAAGGAGGAATCAAGATGAATTGGATAGAAAATGTATCCATCCACATAGCGAGACAGTTAAAAGCAAACGGCAGCCCTCATTCCGTCGGTGAACTCTCACACGGAATCGAAATCATGATGCTGAATCTCTTAAACACCTCTACGCTGCTTATCCTTGCGATTGTCAGCGGATGCTTTACCGAAGTTGCCGCCGCTTCCTTTTCCTATATTATCATCCGGAATTTTACCGGCGGCGTCCATTTCAATAATCCATGGTCTTGTCTGCTAGTTGGCAATATTCTATTATTTTCAGTAGGATGTTTCACAGCCTACTATCCAATACCCAACAATCTGTATGTCTACACGGCAACCGCAATATCTTTTGGCCTCTCCTTTCTGATTAATTCCAGGCATGCACCAGCCCAGAACATGTACTTCGAATTTGATTCCGACCGGATTCAGCAAAACCGCAAGAAGGCGCTTATGCTTATTGCCGGCTGTGCCATTTTGGCTTTCCTCCTTGGCGCACTCGGCTCTGCACCGATTATGTTGGCTATGGGATTAGCCGTGCTCTTGCAGGCGGTTTTACTTCATCCTGTCTCCTTCCTCATCGTGAAAAAGTTCGGCTGGTAGCATAGGATCGAACGAAAGCAGGAAATTGACATGAATCCGTTGGTTCAATTCATCTTCATGGACGTTCCCGAAGCGTTTGTCATACTAATGACGGGGTTTGCTTTGTACAATGAGTCTCTTTTGGCACGTTGGAAAAAGGGGATTGTTTTCTCCCTGTTGTACGGCACCTGCATTCTTGTGTTGAACAGCTTCCAGACACCCTACGAGATTCAAGTTTTCGCATTGTTCGTGTTAATGAACCTGTTTATCCACTTCCTGTTCAAACTGCCTGTAAGCATTACCATTCTCGTCAGTATAAGCGCTTTTGTTCTCATGATGATGATTGAATTCCTGGTCATCCTCTTGTTTCAACTGCTCCATATCAGCATAAACGAAATCATGGCAAAACCGTTGTATCTATATTCTGCCATGTGGCTGATCTTTCTGATTTTGCTTGGGATTGTTGCGATCCTCAGGCGTTTCCAGTTCAGCTTGATCCGGCTGTTTCCGTTCTCCAAGCTTAACACGTATCTGTCCATGCTGGTCATCTGTATCAGCGCTGAATTGTTAGTGATGCTTTCTGTCACAACCCGTTATTATTTGGCAAACGAAAATCAGCTGGATGTCATCACCGTTCACAACATCCCGATTCTTCTTTTGGCCATGCTGATTCTGTTTATTGCCATCGTGCTATTGTTCATTCGGTACCTTGTACTGAAAAAGACGATGGTTGAGGCCGAAACAGAGACACCCTATCTGAAAAGCATTGAAAATGTCGTACAAGCGATTCGTTCCGTCCAAAATAACGAATCGAAGCACTACCAAAAAATACTTGAGCTTTTGGAACGGAAAGCGTACTCCGAGGTTTCCGATTACATCGAACAGATCTTCCAAATCTGCGGACGGGATAACAAACACTTCTCCAAGCTTGTACACGCGGAACTGATTGACCCCGCCGTGGGCTATTTGCTTCAAACCAAGCTGGCTTACTGTCAGGCCAACCAGGTCACCTTCACCTATGAGATACTCTCTTCGCATCAGTTCCAGCATATGAAATCGATTGATACGATCAAGCTGTTGGGCAATCTTTTGGATAACGCGATTCGTGCCGCTCTGGAGGACGAGACTCACCATGAAGTACATCTGACATGGAAGTCCAGCGAAAAAGACGAAATTCTGACCATAGCCAACACAGGGCCAACTATTCCTAGAGAAGCGATTCACAAGCTGTTTCAGCTCGGGTATACAACCAAGCAGTCTAACGGCGGAGTCGGATTGTCTGTCGTCAAATCAATCGTCAAAAAATACCGCGGCCACATCGAAGTAACCTCAGAAAACTGCCTGACGACGTTTCAGATTATATTTCCACTTCAATAAAAGAAAAACGTTGTCCTTTCGTGCCTCCGTTACAGCTTGCGAAGTTGCGCTTAAGTCCGGCTTCTCTCATCGTCAGGAAGTGGTCAAAACCGTAGCCTTGGCCTTCGTATCGCTGCTTGACCACCTTTTCTCCTGACTCTTTCGAGAATCCTGAGCTTGCGCTGTAAAAGTCGCTGCGAAATGGACAATCGTTTTTCTCCACTGGCTGCGCACATGGAAAGAAAGTTTAACACTTTAATAATTTTAAGCTGTTAAACTTTCCGATAACGATAACATACAAGAAAAACGTTGTCCTTTCGTGCCTCCCGTTACAGCTTGGGCAGATATACGGACGAAAACCGCACCTGAACAATTCAGGTGCGGTTTTGTTCACTTTTGTTAGTGTAGCATCAAAAGGGTCGGGCGTCATTGGTCTTTTTCGCAATCTTACTTCGGACGCTGCGTTAGGCGTTTTCGGGTGGTGACAGGCACTGATCCTATTATGACTGGATTTGCTTCTCGATTCGATTGATTTTCATGTCTTGTGTTGCTTGTTTTTCAGCGATATATTCCACATCAATTCTAAAGCTGTCTAATTTTCTTTCCATTCTCTCCATCATAGCTCTAATGTCTTGAGGTTGACCTTCTTCTAACCGAAAAACAGCTTGTTTGATCTCAGCTACTTCTTGTTGGATAGAAGATTGTCCTTTTTCTAAGCCTTCCAGTTTAGAGAGGATCAGATTTATTTTATCTTCTATCTCCATCCATGAACACCTCACTTTTTTGTCATTATACCATATCAGGTGATTCCGTGTTTTAAAATCAATTCGACTCTAACAGTGGCTTTAAAAGAAAAAAGCCTAACGCCTTACGGCGTTAGACCCTTTCGACATTTTTCGGGTGGTGACAGGCACCGATCCAGCGAGTAAAATCAATGCTTTTGGAGGACCTATTGAAAAACTAATGGAAAACCAATCATTGGAATTGGATACTTCCAAAATCAGGTTATTGCCATTCCTTAGGGATTCGCTTCAACCAAATTCCTTTTTTTCACAAATGGTCCGGCAACATATAGCGGCAAACTCTTTGAAATTACAGGCACTGTGCTAATTGCCAAACGATTTCAAATACTAGTAAAGGTTTGTGCTATTACTGCTACATCACTGAAAGTAACATTCAACAAAGCTGTTGAAGATACTAGCAAAGTAGCTTTCACAGTAACACGTGATGGCAATCCAGTAGTTTTGACTGCTACTTTTGCAGATGACAAAAAATCTGCAACTTTGTCGTCTTCTACTAATCTCGTAGCTGGTCAATACACTGTAAAAATTGCAGGTTCTGATGCGGCTGCAACTGTAGACGTTGCTGCTGAAAAAGTTGCAAAAATTGAGTTCACTTCCAACGTAATCGTAAAAACTGGCGCAGACACTGGTACAATCGGTTACAAAGTGTACAACCAATACAACGAAGACATCACCAAATCCGCGTTGGCTGCTAACCTGACTTGGGCTGCTGTAGGCTTTGATTCCTTGACAGACAACAACGCTGGTGTATTGACTGTTGATAAAACTGGTAACTTTGCAGACACTGACAGCTTCGTTATCAGCGTAATTGACCCTGCTTCTGGTGTAACTCAAAAAGGCACCTTCACACCTGCTGCAGCTGCTGCATTGAAAGACCTTTCTTTCGGTGCATTAACATTGCCAACAGGTAAAACACGTATTGAAACCAACCTCGCTAGCGCTGCAGATGTCGCTGTTGTAGCGAAAGATCAATACGGCAATGACATCACAACTGCGGCTGCTTTGAGCGCTGCAACAACAATCGTTGACAACGATGCGAATGCTTCTGCTTCCTTCGTAGATGTGGATGGCAAGCCTTACCTCCGCCTGAACACAACCGGTATGACTGCCGCGAAGACAATAACGGTTACTGTACTTATCAATGCAACTGGTACTGCTGTAACTTATAATTTTGATGTAGTAACGGCACCTGCTGCTAGTGAAGTAGCATTGACTGCTCCAACTGCAACTATCGCTGCTGGCGATGCTATCGGATCTGTAGTGGTACCTTTGGCTGTTAAAGACCAATTCGGTGCTGACATGACTGCTGACCAAATCGCTGCCGCTGCAACTGCCGGCGCATTCACAATTACTTCTTCCAACAGCGCCGTACTCCAATCTTCAGACCTGACAATCGCTACTTCCGGCGTAAACAAAGGTAAACTCGTAAACACTGGTAACGCTGTTCGCGGTGCTGGCCAAACTACCATCACAGTAACAGTTAACGCAACCGGCAAGTCTGCAAGCTTCGTATTGGATGCGAAAGCAGTTCGTGCAGCAAGCACAATCGCTGTACCTGCTGGTATCACAACCAACTTGCTCTCTGGCGCTTCTACAAGCTTCAAGTACAACTTCGTTGACCAATACGGGGAAACTTTCACAGATCTCACTACTGATGCTGCTGATCTGAAAGTAAACCTCTCTGTAACAAAAGTAAGCGGCGATGATAACGGCTTGACAGTATCTCCTGCAGGTGATGTAGCTGACGAGTCTACTCTTGACGCTACAGATGCTGTAA
This sequence comes from Paenibacillaceae bacterium, assembly GCA_041920465.1. Classification (GTDB taxonomy): domain Bacteria; phylum Bacillota; class Bacilli; order Brevibacillales; family Brevibacillaceae; genus Brevibacillus_H. The sequence goes on from JBHGXW010000023.1 coordinate 49,689, forward strand.
CATTGACTGCTGCAGCTGGAAAAACCGGAACCTATACTGTAACTGCCAAGTTGATCAAGATCAGCACTGGTGAAACAGTAAGCCAAGCTAGCACAAACGTAACAGTAGCTGCTAACAACGCTGCGGGTATGACTTACAGCCTCGAAGCTATCCCAACTCTGTATGCTAACTCTGCTGCAGCAACTGGTGTAACAGGCAGCGACTGGTACGCGGCTCCTGTAAAAGTTGTAGCGAAGGATGCGAACGGAAACACTTATGCTATTCCGAACTCTCAAATCCTCAACGTGACAACTGACAAAGGTGACGTATTAGTATCCAGCGGCGCTCTTGGCAATGTAACTGTTGATAAGCAAGACAACAGCTGGGTTGTAGGTGCAGATGACGCCGACAACATCACTTTTGCAACAGGTTCTAACACTGCAACTGATACAGTACGTGTAACCCTCAACACTGCTGACGGTGTTCAAATCCTTACGAAAGAAGTAACCATTTCCAAGGAAGCTCCGAAAACTCAAGAGTTGCGCATCGTTGACACTGATCTCGATGCTGGCGACCACTACAAATTGGCTAGCGCAGCTAAAGACGTTGCTTCCGCGACATTCGCTAACCGTGCTGCAGCAGCAACTGGAACTGCCGCATTCGTATTAGCCAAAGACCAATACGGTGTATGGACGAAGAAATCTTTCGAAGGAACTAGCGTAATTCTCAACACTGTTGGATCTGCAACACCAAACATCGACAGCGATAACGGTTTTGAATTTGCTGGCGGCAAATTCCTCCTGGATGAAGATGTTGCTGGTACCATCGGATACCGTGCAAACACTCCAATCAAGTACACAATTATCGACGGAGACAAGACTGCAGTATTCACCGTAACAACTACTGCTGAAGAAGCTCCTGCAGTTGATGCAGTTGCTGCTAATAAGCTGGTCGTGAATGACGTTGGCAGCGATGGTGATCTGGATGCCGGAGATACAATCACACTCTCCTTCTCAGAAAACCTCAGCGCAGCTTCCCAAACTGCAGTTCTCAACCAAGTAAAAGCAATGTTTGATGGATCTACTGGTTCCTTGGGTAACCTGAAAGGAACTGATACAAACCTCAACATCGCATTCACAAATGCCAAGACCCTCGTAATCACTGTGGGTACCGCTGCAAGCAACATCAGCGACGAAATCACTACTGACATCGTAGTATCCAAAGCTAACGTAGTAGATACCGTTGGAAACGTTGCTGCTGCAGACCTCAACTTCGGCAAGCTGTCTGACGAAGACTAATATTTACGGTTAAATCTTAACAACCATGCTTTAAATAAGGAAAGAACCTATCGTTTCAAACGGTAGGTTCTTTCGTATTGTTACGAAAAAATTCGAATATTGGGACGATTTACCTATTGGTCTTACCACTGAAATTATATTTTGAGCTAAAAGTAGCAGGTCTATTATAATACGTAAAAAATTTGGATAGAATGACTACTACTATTCAGATGCATCGGGACTAATCCCAAGTTTACTTCAGAGAAACATCTCCATAATAATCGGAATCATTTTATAAATCAATTTTATCAGAGTAAAAGGTGGATATTTCTATGCTTCTGAAGACTGTTATTCAAAACTTCCTCCAGTACTTGTCGTCTATTGGTCGAAGTACAGAAACGTTGTCTGGGTATCGCAAGGACTTGTTGCTTTTCACACGCTTTCTGGAAAACAAGTATAACTGTGAGACCTACATCGACGAAGTAACAGCAAACGACATCGAAGAGTATCTTTATTATCTGAAAGAGAAGCGAGGGTATGCACCGGCCAGCCGATCACGCAGTCTCCACACGCTTCGCTCCTTCTTTGCCTATGCTTATAAAAAAGAACTGGTCATCCGCAACGTGGCTCTCTCCGTGGAGAAAATCAATCTCCAGCAAAAAGAGCGGATTTACCTGACGGATGAAGAAATAGAGCAATTGGTAAACGCAATTGACCATGAGTTGATTCGATTGGTTGCCCTCGTGTTGTATATGACAGGCCTTCGCATTTCGGAATGCCTGAATCTCACTCTGGACAGTGTAGACCTGGAAAAAAAGGTAATCCACGTCATCGCCGGAAAAGGGAACAAAGACCGTCTGGTACCCATCTCCAACCGTCTGATGCCGTTTCTGGAAGACTACCTTCATCATAAACGCCCTGAAACGACGTCCGCTTATTTCTTCTGTACGAAAAAGACAGGCAAACTGTCTGCGGTATACGTGAACAAGGAGCTTGGAGAAGCCGTGAAACGGTTAGGATGGAAAAAGAAAGTAACAGCCCATATCTTGCGTCACAGCTTCGCCAGCCGACTGGTGCAAAACGATGTCAATCTGGTGCAGATTCAGAAGCTGTTGGGACATTCGTCACTCAAGGTGACCAGCGTCTATACGCATACCAATCTGGATCAGTTAAATGAGGCAGTTAACACCTTGTAACCGATCAGAAACCCTAAAGGAAAACGTGAAATAATCAATCGTGGGAGTGTATAGCAGTGCTTGAAGAAAAGAAACCGATATTCAACGAGCGTGTAAACGAAATTCTGAGGGGGCTGGCAGAGGGGAAAAGCAGGGATCAGCTCGCGAAAGAGTTAGAGTACAAGAATTACAAGACATTGGACATCTACATGAGACGGCGAAACTTCTCGTGGGATCGGGAAAAGCAAACCTATGTATCTTCGTATAGCCGCCTGGAGAAACGTGACGTAGACGTGAGCTTAATCAGTTCGTCCAAAGTCGCAACGGTGATTTCTCTGTTCAGGAAGAAGGACTCCGATGCCAAAACCATAGCCAGACTGCTTGGATTCGCAGATCACCGGGAGTTGGCCACCTATATGAAGGCCAAGGGCTACATGTGGTCGTCTGAGGCGGAGAATTACGTGAAGGCGCATGGTCCGTTGCAGGATGAAAAGACGCCAATAACCACAGCTGCACCTGATGTGCGTGAAGCCACACGCACTGAGGCCTCTCACGTGCCCGCAGAGATCGCCAAGTACAACCGGTCTGATTCAGGACAGGTAGAACGGTTTTTGCCTCTTCTGGAGCTTTTGGAGCGCAATAGAGACCGATTGATTGATTTGATAGTTCCCGGAGGCGAAAGCGGCAAGGTTCCCCGCTATGCCGTTCCAGGCATCTTCGTCACCAAGTCGGTGCATATGGCCAATACGCTCGATCAGTTGGTGCGTGAATACAGTAAAGAGAAGAACATCAGTCAGAGGGATATCTTCACTGTCGCTCTGATCGAGTTCTTCCGCCGATATGGATACGAACGAGAAATTGAAACATTATTAGGGAGGACATAGCCTGGGGTGAATGCACAAAATAGTTCACGATTTATGGGCAAATTTTGTATATCTAAACTAAATTTAATGGTAAAATATATGTAAGATCCTGGGATTTTTATTTCTCAAAATTCGTCCTGACTCCTCTGACGAATTTATAACCCCCTAATCAAATGATTAGGGGGTTTTTTGTGTACTTACTGCGGTCTTTATAGTTTGAAACGAGAGGAAAATGGTCAGGTTCCTTACTGGGAATGGAAAGCGGTGGGGCGGAGGATGAACGGAATCCTTTTTCAGCGAGTTTGCAAAGAGTTTTGCAGTCAGTTCCAACACAAAATGAAAGAGTCTGCCTTCTTCAAGGCAGACCCTTTCGACATTATTCGGGTGGTGACAGGCACCTAATTCTCAACGTACTTTTGATACTCCGAGCGTTGCTGTTGCTCTGTACCGGAAAAGTATCCTAGAATCGAAAACAATTGTAAATATTCAGGTGGAAGACTTTTCGTTTGGGTATAAAAACGAAAGCTACTCCATCTGTACTGTTCCATCTTGCTTACCATTTTGGCTTCGTGTGGATTCCTGTGAATGTACCGACTTACTTCGAGAACTCCTTTATCATCATCCACCTGTTGGCAGTAATACCTTTTTTCAAATACATGGCCGGTTAACCGATAGCGATTGTTGAAATAAACCGCATATCTTTTATTGAGCAATGACATTAATTTAGACAGCGGCTGTTCTTTTGTTCTTATCAGGATATGAAAATGATTCGTCATCAGACAATAAGCCGGAATTTCAAATTTCATATTCTGATAGATACCTTCCAAAATTCGAAGAAACACTTCATAATCTTCATTTTCACGAAAAAGTGCTTCCCTACGATTTCCGCGACATACTACGTGATAATACATATCCGGTATCCAAACTCTTGGCTTTCTTCCCATGTATCACCTACACTACCGAGACCTTGCCAAGCGGTTTTGGCTTCTGATAGGGGGATTGTCGTAACGAGAACGCTTCCCAAATACTTTCATCTGTAATGGACGCTTCTCCTTGTAGATCTGAAATTGTTCTTGCTAACTTAATGATTTTACTTTGTACCCTGTTACTCCAATTGCTTTGCTGACAACGTTGCTGAATCAGTCTCTGTTGCGTTGCAGATAATGGATTTTTATCAAGCAATAACTCAAGCGGCACAGTCGCGTTGCTATATTTGCCAAAAGATTGATAACGCAACTGCTGACGTTGTCTTGCCTCTATTACTCTTTTCCTGATCATTTCCGATGTTTCAACGTTTTTGTTTATTTCTTTGTCAAAAGGAACAACATTCATTGTCAACATGATATCCATACGATCAAGGATGGGGCCAGATACTTTTGCCTGATAAGCTTGTATTTGTTTCAATGAACAGATACAATAACCATTTTGCGAACCAAAATAGCCGCATGGACAGGGGTTCATAGCCGCAATAAGCAGGAATCTTGAAGGATAAGTAACTGTGGAATGAACACGGCTAATCGTCACTTGACCTGACTCTAAAGGTTGACGCAGCATATCAAGTGTTTTCTTGTTGAATTCAGCGATTTCATCTAAAAATAATACTCCGTTATGGGCAAGTGAAACCTCTCCCGGCTTTGGATTTGTTCCTCCTCCGACCAGAGCTACTGAGGAGGAGGAGTGATGAGGATGGCGAAATGGAGGGGTTCTATCATTGGAAAAGTCTGCACCTGCTAATTGATATATGCTCATTACCTCTATCTGGGCTTCCTGTGACAAGGGCGGAAGTATTGAGGGAAATGCTTCTGCAAGCATACTCTTCCCACATCCCGGTGGGCCGGACATGAGTAAGTTATGCTCACCTGCGGCTGCAATTTCCAATGCTCGCTTCGCTTTTTCATGACCAAGAACAGATTGAAAATCCCTCTGAAAGATGGGGATATCTTTCATTAATTTTGGCTGCGGGGCTAGCGTAAAAGTAGCTTGTCCATCTAAATGATTCACGACATCAGTTAGGGTTTCCGCATAAATCAACTCAATTCCTTCCAACATGGGAATAGGCATGTTTGGATCATAAGGGAGATAGACTTGCTTTATTCCTAAATGTTGTGCCGCTAATACAGTGGGGAGAATGCCCTGTATCGGCTGAATCCGACCTTGTAACGATAAGGCTCCGATAAATGCGGTGGTTGGGGAGATGCTGCCGTTGATTTTATCCATGCATTTGAGGATTCCGACCGCCATCGCCAAATCAAAAAATGGTCCGTTTTTCTTATGATCAGCAGGTGCCAAGTTAATGATCACTTTTTTATCTGGAATTCGACAGTCTATTGAATTCAGTGCTGAGATGATTCGCTCTTTTGATTCTTTCAAGGATGTATCTGGCAGTCCAACGATGACTATCTGGTCTGTCCCATGAAGCATCTCCACTTCAACGTTCACGAGGTATCCCGTTAATCCTTTTAAACCAATAGATGAAATGACAGTTCCCATATCGCCACTTCCTCAGCCTAAATTTCGAACAAACGTTCTATATCTCTACTTTAGATTGAGATAAGCAGCTTCGCAAATTTTTTTGGAAAGTAAGCGATTTAACGGCTTTGCTGATGAAATAAGAGCCTACCGCATTTCTTCGATAGACTCTTTTCGACAAAATTCGGGTGGTGACAGGCACCTATTCCATTTCCGTCAGGTGATTCTTGTAGCTGGAGACGTAGAAACGTTTCAGATCGGTCGGCTGATCTACGCCCATCGCAGCGAGGAACTCCGCGAATGCCTTTACATCACCGACGTAGGATTGAATCGTTTTCGGCGCGATCCCATTCTCCACAAGGTACTGTTCGAATTGCTGAATCACGTCCATTGTCAAACACCTCCTGAGATTCAAAAATCCCGAAGGCTATTGTGAGCCATCGAGATGCTTTCACTCGTTCCTTGACCCGGCGAAGTTGCGGAACGTGCGCCACATCTCGCCCTCGTCCGTTCCCCACGCCTGTCTGACGTCGTCGGGATCGAGAATGCGGAAATGTCCGGTGAGACGGTTCTGCTGCAGTTTCCACCCGTTTCTCCTGTCGAGGGTGTCCCAAAAGACTTTGCCTCCCGCCGTTTTGATCGGCAAATTCGGAAACAACATGCTTCTCATCTCCTTATTTGTTTTTGGCAACGCAAAAAGACCCTGCATCCTTTAATTAGACACAGGGTCGTCTGTGAGTCGTTTTAAGCTTCGGTTAGTGAAGCTGCTGTTTCAGTTTTTCGATTTCTTCTAAGGGGAGTTTAGTCAGCTTTGCAATGCGTTCTGGACTCTCTCCTTCCGCAAGCATTTCCTTTGCTACTAAAAGCTTTCCTTCTAACAAGCCTTCTTCTCTAGCCTTCTGCTGCCGGATTTCTGCCTCTCGGACAGCCGCCATCTCGTCCAGAATCGCCTTCCGACGAGACTCGTACTCGACCCATTTCTTCTCGTCACGGCTCAGGTCTTCCCATTCGTCAAACGCCCGTTTCATGACCGGATCTTGCATCGCTATCGCCTCCAATTCCTTG
>JBHGXW010000028.1:0-57063 GCA_041920465.1 Paenibacillaceae bacterium
GAAAAACTAATCCTTGAGTTATCTGACTACGTTAACTGGTACAATCACATCAGAATTCACGGAACACTCGGTTATTTGACCCCCATTGAGTACAAACTTGAACACCTTAAGAAAGTTGTCTAGTTTAGTGTTGACAATCCAGAAGTTCCCCTTCTCTTATTTCATTAACAAGTTCTTCTAACGCTTCATAAAGACTCGTTGGGATATGGGCATCTCGTTTATAATAACGCTCATGAGGAGCCGGAAAATCTCCGTAATCAAATACTGCCTGTTCTAGTTTCTCGTATATTCCTTCAAGTTTTTGACTTACTTCTCTAATTTGATTATTCATAAAACCACCTCATTTTAGATTATTCCATTTTATTCTACTGCCAACTTAGGGAAAAGTCAAATTTGGTCAAAAGTGGAGGGGTATGACCTGATACTAGATAAAGTCTGTTATAATGTAATAGTTATTTTCTATGAAGGTGGTTGCCATTAATGAAAACAAACATACGTTTTCAATGCTTTCCCCAAACAGAATCCCCTAATCCATTTGTTTATAAGATGATTGAAATATTTAAAAAATATGAAAAACAAATAGGGACTGTTACTTTAGATAAAGGGTTAACCAGTGACGAAGTTATGAAGGTTCTATCTAAAGATTTGATATCTTTAGGATGGGATATTGAGATTAGCAAAAAAAAGAAGGATAAAATTGAAAGACCTGTTTTCTTTGGGGAAAATGGTATCCCTACTTTAAAATATGAAATTGACGGCTATCATGCCGAATGGAGATGTGGACTTGAAATTGAAGCTGGAAGGGCTTGGATGGGGAATGCCATTTACAGGGACATAGTACAGGCTTTAGTAATGATCAATGTAGACCATCTTATTCTTGCTGTTCCGAATATATACAAATATGTCTCCAATAATAAGGAGACATCAAGTAATGATTATTTAAATACTGTTGCGGTTGCTAAAGCATTATATGGCCATAGTAGAGTTAAAATTCCTTATACACTAACAGTTATAGGCTATTAGTGATCTGTCTCTAATCAAATCTACTCGTTTTTGACCGTTAACATTTCTTCAGGTAGTTAACGGTTTTTTGATTTGATTATTTAACCAAAGGAGTATGTCTGTTATAATTCTAAGGTTAAGTCATCGCTCTGTTTTATCAAAAGTCATTATAAATTTGGATTTAAAGTATATCTTCTGAATAGGGGGTTAATGTATGAGTGTTTTCCAACTAGAGCAACTTTATGAGCATTTAAACGAACACTTCAATGTTTGTTCCCCCTCAAATGATATCTATAAAAAACTAGTTACTTTTAACGGTAACAAGGATACTCCTATACATAACTGGTTTACTTTCAAAGAAGGGTTCTCAAAAGACCTGCTACAAAAGGTTTTAAAGGACTTAAATATAGAGTATCCGATAAAAAAGTTTATAGATCCATTTGTGGGTTCTGGCACTTCTTTATTGTCGTGGTTTTCAATGTACCACGATAAGGATTATGTATCAATCGGGATAGAACGCAACCCATTTATTCATTTGGTGGCTTCTACAAAACTTAAATGGTGGACGTTTAAGGTGGATATAATTGATATGTTGGCAGGAAAAATTATGCACGAAAATCCAATAATTTCAGGGAATGACATACCTGTCCTTACAACATACAATAAAGAGAAGTATTTTCCAAGACAGAATGTTATCGACTTAGTTAAACTAAGGGAGTCAATTAAGTTAAATACATTGGAATATCCCGAGTATAAAGATCTTTTCTATGTGGCTTTGGCAAGTATCATTTTAGACGTTTCGCATCTTAGAAGAGACGGACGAATGGTAAGGTACTCTGAAAAAGAAACTTTACCAACGGTGTATAATCAATTCAAATCAAAAATTGAAAGGATAATTTCAGACATTTATTCAGAGAAAATGTTCATCACTGAACCAAAAGCTAAAGTACATGTTGTAAATGGTGATTCCCGAACAATAAATAAAGAATTAAACCGTATAAACATTGCCCCTAGTGATTTTGACTTAATTTTATATTCACCACCTTATTTAAATAACTTTGACTACACTGAAGTTTATAAGTTAGAGCTTTTTATGACGGAATACTTAACTAATTACCGTAAATTTAGACGTTTAAGACAACTTACACTACGATCACATCCCAGTATAAACTATCCAATAACGACGTACATTAAGAATAACCTCCCTAGAACATACACCCTTCTAGAATTATTAATATCATGCATTAGTGATTCGGATGAAAATAGAAATAAAAAAGAACAAATCTTTTCTGGCTACTTCGATGATATGTTTCTGACGTTAAGAAACCAATACGATATTCTAGGTAACGGTAGGTATGCCGTTTGTGTTGTTTCTAATTCTGTTCATGGAAATAAGGATCATTACATTCCAATTGCAACTGATTTAATCTTAGCGACAATGGCAGAAGAAATAGGTTTTTCAGTTGAAAAAATTCAGACTGCTCGTATGATTACTAGACGATTCATCCATCCGATAAACAGAGAGAGCATATTAATACTAAAAAAGGAAGCTAATTAATGAGACTGCTGGTAAAGTCGCCCCTTTAGAGGGTACGAAATGTCTCCCTAAACGCGAAACGAGCCTTAGAAACGATTCGATAGGCTCGTTTTTCTTTGACCATTTTGTTGTTGTAAAAAGCTGACTTTTGCAGTGGTCTCCTTAATGCTTCCTTACTTACATCGCCAAAATCGTTTCTCCTTCAAATTATTTTTTTATAGGATTCTACCCCCGCAAACTCAAGATAGTCCTCCATTAAAACCTCTCTAATTCCGCCATACTGAAAATCAATTCTGGCTACGAATCGATTTTGCCCAATATGCCTAAACCCCAAGACAGTCCCTATACCCCAATATTTAACTTTCCTGTTTATTACCCTATCCCCTTTAGAAAACCCCCCTACTACATCTAACAAACCCGAATTATTTAATTGATGTATTTTTCCTAAAGGGATATATGTTACTTCTTGCTCATGCTCATTTAGGATTGCATGCCTATAATATTTATAGTATGTTTGTTTATCGACGATTTTGTAATTAAGTACCTTTTTTGCGCTGATGCCGAAATATTGTTTTATAAGGGCAAGTATATATACTTCTCCGCACTCCTCAAAAATTCGTTCTATCTTCCGACCTTGTTTGCTTGTAATATAAAAACTTTCATTATTTTTATCCTTTATAACCCTCTGTGATATCTCCATCCCCGTCTCGTATTCATAATCTATGATTTTTATTGGGCATAAATAGTATTGGCCAAGTATAATCTTTCCGTGTTCTGTAGGATGCGATAACATCACTAAGTGATCAAAGGTAATCTCATTATTCTTAATCTTGAGTGAAGAGCTAATTTTGTCGGCATAGTTGGGGGTTTTATACATAAATTCCAACCCCCAAATATGGGAATTTTGGTTAGCAATTGGCTTAATACCTCCTTCCGTATTAATCCTCCCGCGTGATACATATGGAGGTACCTTTAAATTAGTAATCATTACTTGCATTCCGTTTGTATTAATGTCATTTGTCAATAAAAAGGATGGTGAATCCTCTTGTACTTGGTTTTCAATTCCTTTTATTGAACTACTGGAAACTGTTATTAGTCTTTGTTCGTCTGGTAACGCTATAATCCAATCAAAAGCGTTCTTGCTATCCCAGAGCCTAGAATTTCTACTTTCAATTGAAACTGCTATTCCTCTTTCTGAGTTTGTTATAGTTTTTACTTTTTTTACGGTTCCCATGTTTCTAAAATTAATCCGAACATTATCTAGCCCTAATTCTCTTAATACTTGCCTAATCTTGTTATCAGATCTAATAAAATTTAAAGCGTGTTTTCGTCCCTGACTCGAATCTTCATTTAATATATGTGTTTTTGCACCATATGATACTTCTACCCAATGAGAGGTATAAGCACAAATCGTTTGATAGTAAGAAAGGCAGTACTGAGCCAAGTAATCGGGCGACAAGTAATGTCTTGCTTGCTCAACTATTGATAGATTTGGGGAAACTGTCATACTTATCATAGTAAAGATTCCCTCCCCATAGAATAGTTAAGATAAATATCTTCAAATATCTCGTACAATTCCAAAATAACCCGAGGCTCATTAATAATATACCCCAATTCAAAATTGTGGAAAATACTCGTTTCCTTTAAGTTCGCAGATCCGATGTATGCATACTTTTTGTCGATCAGTACCAACTTCGCATGTATTTGGTAAATTTGAATACGATCAAAAGATTCTCTTATGTATCTTGTACTAAAGTTTTTTACTTTTGAAAGCCTTTCTAAAGTTGCATTAGGTGCTTCCTTTTTACTAACTCCAGTACTTGGCGTTGTTAGTACCCTAACACTAATGGTTTCATCAACTCCTTGCATGAGAAAACTAATGGAAGCATCAATGTATGGTGAAATAATACAAATTTCAGTTTTAGCTTCGCTGAACATTTTTTGTAAAGTCTCACTAGTTAAACCCACGCTCGGATGGTCATGTAAGAATGTCCTGCATATATAGGAAGGAAGTGTCATTACTATCTGAAAAGATTCGTCATTTGTAGTAAGTTGTTCATTCTCAAAACTTTTTATCCCATCAAAGGATCTTACAAATGCTTTTCCTTCCTTGGTTATTCTCCACATTGATTTAGTCAAAGGAGAAAGTTCATCTAAAATAACCCTCTCAACAAAGCCAAAACTTTGTAGCTTAAATAAAATAGCTGTACTTGTTGTTCCGGCTATTGAAGTGATTTTGGATGTTTCAGTCCAGTTATCCCCTAAGTACTTTAACACTTGAATTGAATCCTCCAATAGCCGGTTCATTTTCTAACCCCCCATGTTATTCGTAATCAGTTTCAATATTAAAGATGGGTCCCACAAGATGCCTGTTAAGGGCGTTATTAACTTCCCCACAATAATTGGTAACTAGGCATTTTAAGCAACGAGTTCTGCAATCGCAGTCTTGTAACCTTTTGCGAGTCACCTCTAAAAAGTCCATGAATAACTCTTGATCTTCTGCAATTAACTGGCATCCACCAATGCCACCAAATTCGTTGTCATAAATAATAATTCGATCATCGTCAATGTCGTATGAGCCTGCAAATTTTGTATAATCTAGACCTGTCTTTAGTGGAAGCATCATTAGAAATGCATGCTTTAAAGTATGAAGCACCCAACGTTTTAACTGATCCCTATTATAAGTAGCCTGTACGTGATAGTCCTCTGGCTCTCCATAATACTCATTCCCAAGCCTCTCCAAGTCTTTAATAAATTCTTGATAAATTTCAGGGTCATTTTTATATACGCTTTTGACATGGTCTAACAATTTTTCGTAGATATCAGGTTTCAATTGAATGACAATACCCTGGGTAATAAATTCCCTGCCCATCGCTGCATCGTCCAAAGGAAAACAATGCTCAGTCTCATAGCTATAACCAAAGGTTATCTGGTAAATTTTTACGTTATCTGCGTAATATACTCCCTCAACATACTCGGATGACAGAAGGTCAAAGTGTTCTATTGAGGTCCAGCTACCAGGATCTTTTGTATCAACTTGAGAAATCATTATTTTTCGTCTCATTGATGTAGTGGGTAAACCAAGTTTATAGTTTCTGCGCACAAGTCTTTTTCCTGACGCTGGTGTTCCACAATCTGGACAGTATAATCGCATGCTCGCAATAGGAGTTTTAAAATCCGTTGGTACTAGTCGGTGATAAACTTTTTTGCTTCCATGTAATTTACACGGCGGATTTGTTAGACCAATAATGTATCTGTCAGGATCATCAACCGGCTTACCACCCTTTATCGTTCCTTTCTTAACATCCCAACGATATAATGGTGCCTGGACAACTACACTCTTACAGTCAGGGCATTGCCTTTTATCATTAAGAAACGATATCGGTCCGAACCACCCACATTTTGTATTTACACAACGAAATTGTTTAAGTTCATTTGTAATCTTACAACTTATCTTTTTAGGGACAATAATCTTAATTTTGTTGGCAATCTCCTGAAAGTACTCAAAATCACTTTGTCCGGGTTTACGCCTAGGGAAGGGTTTCAGAAACTGAAGGAAATCAGGGTGAAATAGTTGAAGTCTTCTTCTCATCCTGCGATAAGTTTCTTCATCTGGGTACAGATTTCTCCCACCGTTGTCAATTGAGTCCACTTCGTAACAAACGCCCTGATGAGATACATATGCTTTTTTAAACAATTCTCCAACCGCAATTCCTATTGCCCTTGTCGTTTTTTCAATCCGCATATAATTATGCCTCCCCAAAAATGTAATCCACTTCAACGACCGGATCAGAACTTCGAAGATTTGTAAACTCCGTCTTTTCTAGAACATGATCAAAAATATCACTTAGCGTCTTTTTAGGCGTTTCATCTGCCTGCGAAAAAATCTTATCTTTAAGGTCCTCTAGAATCTCATCCAACAAAGGATCATCAATGGTAAATATATTCTTAATGTAGTTTTTGACTCGCTTTATTTCATGTGGCTTCCAGTAAGCACCGGTGAAGAAGGTAGAGTTAAAAAACTTATAATCATCATAATCATGGGCGTTCTCCTGGATCTGTATATAGTCGAAAAATGTAGAAATAACCTGTTTCCTTTCAACATGTGGGTTATAAGAGCTTATTGGTACTCTTTCTGTGTTGTTCATCGGATTGCTAACCAACTCATAACAATTTTCGTAGTAAAAATAGTCAACAGGATTATTCATTTTGATCACAGTAATGACTACTGCATCACTATTTCTACCTGCACGACCAATTCTTTGTAAGTAATCGTTGAAACTGTATGGGGGACCGAAGATTATTAGTGCGTGCATTGCCTCAAAATCAACACCTACTTCGAGCGTACTGGTTGCATATAAAACACTGACGTCCCCTTTATTGAAGAGTACTTCTCTTTCAGACCGTTCTTCATTGTCATATTGAGTATTGTGGCCGTCTATTTTATATGAACCATCATATCTCGCTCTTGTTTCAGCAATTAGATCGTTACAATCTCTAAGGCTGTTAGCAAACCCTAAGATTCTGGGGCGAAAACTTGGCCCTAATGTCTGGGCATGATCCAACAAGAACTTGGCTGCCAAAGCTGTCGTTTGTTTAGCTAAATACGCCCTTGGTAAAATAAATAAGTTGTAACGGCTTATCTCACTTTTCGAAATATCCTCATAGATGTCAGAAGGATTACTTGAGTTAGGAATCATATCAACTTGGTTTTTGTTTATAGTAAAAAACTTTGAAGCAAAATCTTTTGGATCTTTAATAGTAGCAGTTGACGCCACATAGATCGGTTTATATAACTTGTTAGGCCCGAATATTTTTTCATGGTAATGCTTGATTACCCCGTTTAACCGTTTTAAAAATTGAGAAACACTGATTCCGAAAGCACCACCAAACAGATGAACCTCGTCAAATATTATTAACTCTGGCACGCATTCTGGTTTTACATCAATTAACGATCCACTACACTCATTTCTAGAACACTTCCTGGCTTTTATATTTTTGCTGGGAAAGCCACATGAAGAGCAATATTTTATTTTCCTACCTAATAATGAGTGTCTTTCTCCGTTTTTACTTAAAACCCAGGTTAGTGTATCGGGGTTAGTAATTAATATATCTGGTAATTTCCTGTGGGATTCGTCTCTTGTAACACAGACGTAATCATAGTTTTCTCCACAGTTTGGACATACTAAGGTATTATTAATTTCTCTCGACACGACTTCAAGAGGAGCATTACACTCATCATTAACGCATTTAAATGGTACCCATTTAACCTCGTCCTTAGAATGTTGTTCAATATCACCATGATAAAGAGCCATAGTTATATTTCGTTTTCCTTGTGCTCGTAGTTCCTTATTGGTGAAGTAAAGGGCTTTAAATATTCTTTTAGCTTGGTCATTTGCCAGGGCTTTAGTTGGATAAAATACCAACGCCTTTGTCCCGATAACATTCAAATTTTCAATGCAATACTGGATTACAGGAACCATAAAGGTTTCTGTTTTACCCCCCGCTGTTCTTACAGAGATTACTTTAACCCGCCCTGAACGATCATGAATCTCTTTCCAAATCTGCCCGATCCCTTCTTCTTGGTACTTATGGAATTTTGCCTCGTTTGATTTAAAAACCTTGTTAAAAACTTGGCTGATTAAAGGAGAAATCTTAGCCTCTGGATTTTCTTTATTAAAATCCTCAATAAACTGGGCTATAGTCCGGTTACTTGGCTTGAGTTTTAATATTTTTTCGAATCCAATATAGTAATCCCTGAAAGTCAAGATGGTTTGTGAGGTAACTTCTCTCTCGGGTACAATGTTAAATAGCCTTCTAATTGGAGTACCCTTCTCGTTCTTAACAAAAGTAGCATCAGTAAGATGTTCCTGAAGGAAAATATTCATAAGATAACCAGTTTTAACATATTCTGTAGGAATTTGGTCATCTGCTTCCAGTTCAAGAATATCTCCTGTTATTGGCTCTGAATCGCTTTCGTTTGTAAACTTTGTCTCAATATTCCATGATCCTTCTGTTGATTTGGATAGAGCCTTCTTAATCTTAATGTGTAAATTCCAGGGCGTTAATTTTTTTTCCCCGTTTTTTTCATAGGAAAATATGTACTGATATACTAGATCGCCCTCAAATAAGATTCTTCTCCCTGTTTCCTTCTTCGTTAAAATAATATCGTTTTTTTCACCATTGGAAAAATTATCAATACTAGCAACAGTTTCAGCCGAACTAAGATCGGTTTTTAATGATATTCGATATACATCAAATGAGCTATCATCATCCGAAAGTGCTTTCCTTACAGTGAAATCAAATGTACTAACCGATAATCCATGACCTTCTTTATTGCTAACCTCTACCTTATACCCGACAACATACGGGGGAATTTGGGTTGAGTCCGTAAAAATGGAAGAGGTGTTTTCTCGATGAGGGTTAGGGCCAACTACCCCGATGTGGGGAAATGGTTTTAGTTTTCTATCGCTTAAGCAATTCACGAGATTATCTACGGCTTCCTTATTATTAAATACTCCCGTATTATCCAGGTTTGCAGACATTCAAATCACCCCTAAAAAATTATATAATGTTATTTCCCTCATTTTTTAAAAATAATACAAAGTAAATTTTTCACCCCTTCCTATTGTTCAATTGAATCCATTGAACATTATTTATTTAAATACCCTCATTGAGGGTATTATTGAAACTTAAACACACTGTATACAAATTGCTTATTGCCTTTATCGGTCAAATCCTCTTCTCGCATAACCAAACCTTCGTTATATAAATTGAGCAATCTCGTGCTAGCAGTGTTAATTGGTATTGTGAGTTCATCAGCAAGTTCTCTTGCTGTGGCCTGATTTCTTTTGCAGACAAAATCGAAAGTGTCCCTTAAATAAGTATTCAAATCCCCAATAGGCCTAAAGGTATCATTTTCATAAACAATTACTGATAGCTTCTTATCCTTTAATGCTTTTTCAATGTTGTAGATATGCTGCTCTGTCGTATTTATTAAGCATACATATCGTTTTCCAAATTCTTTGCTTTTAATTCTAGATGCAAGTATTGCAACGATTTCATCTCCGCCCGACAGATCAATAAACTTTACTCCCTTGAAGTCTAAGAACAAGCAGGAGTTTTCCGGTAATAGCCTCAATTGTTCAATAATATATTCCCGAATATAGGTTCCTTCTTCTCTTGTTATTAAGAACTCAGTGTTATTGACCCCCGGAATCTCCAGGGTAGCTATATCTAGAGTATACATTTGCTTTAACCACCTTCAACTAGTTCAATTGAACAATTATAACCTAACATAGGTACCTTTTTATGTCAAGTGGTTTAACTGAATCAGTTGAATCAAATATCCATCTTTATAAAACACTGAACGCCTGGGAAATGTTGATCAAGTTCTACTGCCTCATAGTCTTCAGCTTTATGAACAAAAAAACCTCTTCCGGATCTTATCCATAGTATTCCCTTATTTCGCTTAATACAATTATAAACACCGGCTAGTCCCTTTCCCCTGCCGTTATCCTTAAACCTGGATACCCGCTCTTTAAGAGCAAGTGATACTGCGAAACTGTCATTCCAGTAATGGAAATATTGAGACTTCAGGTGAATTAGACTCTTGGGGATACCAACACCAAAATCAGTAGCGGTGAGAACTAAGGAGGTTGCTTTAATATTTTTTATTAACATAACCGTTACAAATCCAGGAGACCCCATACTATGGTAAGGAATATTTTGTACTATCTCAATAAAAGAGACAAGAAAATCGTCAATTATATTACTAGAGTAAATTTTTTTTAATCCTTCAAACTGAAAAAAATAAGTAGAAAATATTTTTGAAGCATCTTCGTTTTTTTCGATTTTTGTAATTGGTACTACAAATTCAGATTCATTTCCTTGCTCCTTATTACCTCTAATATTAACGTTTCTTAATATTTCATTTAAGTCTCGAATTTCAATCTTCCCGTTTTGATTAAAGTAATACTCCAAATTAACTCCTTTTTTTCTTAGATGGTTATCAATCATGACTAAGTTAATTAAGAAAATAATATCTTGAGTTGAATCTATCACTATTCGTTCGCTCTTATTAGATAAAAGTGTTTTATATAAATCTGCATAGATGTTTATGCAATTATTTATTATCTCTTTCATCTAATCACCTTTGCATGAATTAAAAGTTTACAGTTGTCCAAGAGAATTTAATATACTGCAATTCAGCATGCTTTCCTCTCTCAGAATCGGTGTTTCTTAGAACGACAATATTAAATTGCAAATGATTGATTATTCAGTAACTAATTTTAAGACTAACAAAAAATGAATATTATGCCAATCTTCCTAGATACAAAGTTATGGCTAACCGGAATAACAGGGTTAATAAACATATATCATTTCCTTGATATGTATAGGAGGGCATATCATAAAAACAGCTTCAAGAGTGAAGATTCTTACCATGCAAATCACATTAAAACGGCAAAACCCACTACCAAGTTTTTTCTGGAGTGGGTTTTGTGCTTATGGAAACCTCATCGAAAAAGAGCATGGATATGCTTTCCAATAGGGAGATGATAGACATCATCAACGAGTTTAGTCACTTGATGTATTATCACGCCATAGGTTGTACTTGTATCACTTGTTCTTTTCAGAATCAAACGTGGTCAACATATCTTTGACCACCCTATGTACCATTCTAATTTCCTCAAGACTTCTCTCCATCAGAAGAGCTTTGTGTACCTCAAGAATTTGCTTCTTATCGTGCAGATCGGTATCCGTATCAATGTCCCCGAACTGAAAAACTTCCGCTGGCTCAACGTCTAACGCAGCGATGATCTTTTCCAATGTTTCAAGGGAAATGTTTCTAGTTCCCCGCTCCACTCCCCCAATATAAGTATCTTGTAGACCTGCTCGTGTAGCTAATTCTGATTGAGAATACCCTCTCTGCTTTCGTAATACTCGGATTTGAGCACCAACTAACTTCCGAAGGTCAGACATATCTATCACCCCTTCTATCCAATGGTAGAAGGGGTCTTTCTTGCCCAAAAGAATATCATACTATTAGTTTTTATTGTTTAAGAACTTATAAGTTCTTATAATGAAAATATGCTAAAACAACCCAAAATTCGACAACTCGGAGGGTAGGTAAAATGAACTAGGAAAATCGTTAAACATATTGGAAAATTTTATTATTTGTGTAAAAATGAATTTTACCATCATATTTGAAAGGAGTTCATTGTCTTGCTAAAACGTCTTCTACTCTTACTAACTGCCATTACATTAGTATTTACGACAGTTACAAGCGTAACCACTGTAAGTACGGCTTTAGCAAAAGAAACCTCTTCTGCTTTTTCGGGATACACTTACGAATTCAGCAATCTTTCAACTAAAACGAAATGGAAAATAGTGTTTGACAAGGATTTCGACAAATCGACTGTTAATTCAGACAACATTACCATCAGCAAAATGGATAATACAGCACAAACCATCACCGTTACATACAATACCACCAAAAAATACATTGAAGTAAAGCCAAAAATAGCTCTTGAAAAGAATGGCGAATTCCTATTAACTATTAAAAATTTGAAGGACAGTAATGGTGATTCTCTCGGTACCATGACTGTGCACTTTACCACAAACTCTTCCTCATCTGCAAAGACCCAGGAAGTGAAATTTGTTGGCTCAACTGAAGATAACGGAGACATCGATCAACTCCGAGAGGAAAATAAAAAACTCCGTGAAGAGAACAACCAGCTAAAAAATCGGATAAAAGAACTCGAGGAGGAAATCGAGCGTCTGGAAGAGGAGCTTGCAAAGGTTGGCGGTGGAGATCAAGACAATACACCACTGACTAATGAATACTTCACTATCGAATATCCGAAAGGCTTCAAGGACGACGCCAAGAAAATGTACAAGTATTTGGAAATTGCTGTAGCCTCATCCAAGATAGAATTCAACGACATGGCTGATGTAGACAGACTGCTCAAGCAGCCCAAGCCTTTAAAGCTCAAGATCTATGACGCGCCGAATGACTACGCGGACGTCGGTCACTGGTCCATCGAACGCAAGGATGACAAATCTTTCATCATCCATGTGCTCGCCCCGAAATCCCACTACATCAGATGCTGCACCAACACAGGAAGGGCTTTCGACGATCTTTACTTCAAAACCACGATGATTCACGAGTACATGACGCTCCCCCTCCGCAAGGTACTTGAAGAGAAAAGTCGCGGCTGGAACGGTCTCTACACCGCCCCCGAATGGTTCGTACAGGGCATAGAAGAGTATTACGGCTACCATTACGGAGAAGATATGGACAGCGTGAATATTCTCATCAAACGCGTAAAGGAGGATCGGAGCTCTATTAAATTCTCATCCGACGGCATCACCGTTAGAGACCCTTATCATCAAGGAACCGTTCTACTTTTCTTCATGTATGAGACCTACGGCAAGGATAAAGTTCATTCGATCATCCAAAGTAGTGAAGCCACATGGGAAAAAGCCTTCGCTAAGGAGATAGGTACCTATACCGAGGTTGAGAAAGCGTTTGAGAAGTGGCTAGCTAAGAAGTAATATTCGTTCACCAATATGCAAAATAAAAATTATTTCAAAAACAGTGAGGGTAGAAGACCATGCATACAGTGCAAAATGAAGAAAACCTTACACAACAGTCAATCACCGAACAGATAAATGATCAGAAAAAAATACCTGTATGGAAGAAGTTCTTTAATGTATTAAAAACGCTATTCTATTCGATTGTTACCCTGATTCTACTTTTGAAGGTTCTCTCATGGATCGGAATTGATTTAGTTACACCGATCGATAATCTTATTTCTCAGCTATCTGAAGAACAAAAATACATCGACCTTGTGCGAGATGGGCACTTCCAAGCAAGACCAAACCAAAAAATCGGGGATGCTTTTGACAAATTCTTTGGTTCCCCCAAATGGACAGCTTTTGACTCAGAAAGCGGCCAAAAAATCGTAGAATTTACAGGTGACTTTAAGTATCAACAACAAACGGTTAAAGCCCGTATGCAGTTCATTGTCGATCCTGAGAAAGGTTCATTTGAAATTCATACCATTGGATTCAATGACATCCCGCAAAACCAGTTCATGCAGGCTGCATTATTGGCAAAAGTGTTTGAGGGTAAAGAAATCACTGTGAATGAAAGGTCCGCAACGGAATCTAATGTTTCATCTGAACAACAAAGCTCACCTTCTACAACTAATACTACTACCGTCGAGAATACTGCATCACCTACAATAAATGATTCAAGTCAACAACAGTCACCCCAAGCAACACCTAGACCAAACGGAGATACTCAGCTTATTGAAGAGGCTATGTATTCTTATCTTATCGAAATACCTAATGATACGATCGGAAATATTTTCAATGATACCCTTTTCTCTGATATCTCATGGAGCGAAAATAATGGAGAAATCATATTTACCGGCAACTATAGAGGTGAAATCGTAGAGGGTAAACCTTCAAATCTGCAATTTACATTTTCTTTTAATGACGATGGTAAGTATTATCATATTAGTAACTTAAAATTTAATGGCGAAGATGCAAATCAAGAAGGTATTGACTATATCGTAAATATGATCTCTAGCGCACTGCAGTAAGCTGAATAATAACATAGGAGAAAAGCTGGCCAAACCGTCAGCTTTTCTCCAGAAAATCGAAATAAATTGAGAGGAAATACAAGCCAATGCTGAAACCTGTGATGGCACTTCTTGCAGTTATATCAATTTTGGCTATTATCTTAGGATTAATAAATCCCCGATTTGTTCTAATTGGTTCTAGCCCTGAAAAGAAAACTCGCGGAAAAGTATTAGCAGTTTATTTAATACTTTTTAGCATTTCATTTATTAGTTTGTCTGAATCATTCATCGATGCGATTGAAGATCTCTTCACCTTATTTTTCCTGTACTCCTGCTTAGGTATAATTATCAGCCTATTTAAGCCACAATGTATTATTAGATGGGGGCCGATTGAAAAAAGAACTCGTTTTAAAGCATTCTCTTTCAGTATGATTTTTTCTTTAATTACTTTGATTACATCAATACAGGTTGATAATAGCTTTGTTACTGAAGCAGATATCCAACAGAAAAAGGAACAGGAAATAATTGCAGCTAAGGCAAAAAAACAGGTAGATCAAGAAAATCAGAAAAATGAAACTGAACAAAGCCCTAAAAAATCCAGTTTAGATGCTACACCTGTAACAAATCTTTCCCCACAAGTTGCAAATAATTCAAAAGAAACTACTTTGGGAGAGCCAGAAAAACTGCAAGCGGAGTATCTTATTTACTCTACACCGCAGGATTTTGTCGAGAGGTTCAATGAAAAGAGTATGGAAATCGATGCTGAATTGAATAAAAATGGTTATAAACCGAATCATGTGAGAGCATCGTATATTTACGATCCTAACACAAGGAAGTTTAGTGTAACATTCAGTGGTTCCGGCAACATTTTGTCAAATTTTCAGATTTCAGGAACCACTGACAATCAAGGAAATATACGTTACATGAGTATGGCTATTGAAAACTACTTAAATACGGATCAAAGCCAAAGATACATCATTTTCAGTAGCATCGTAAGAACACTAAATCCAAAGCAAGAATTTGAAGGGAGTGTGGACCCAATTTTGAATGCTATCAAGAAAGGAGAATCTACAGTAGGCGATGTGAAAATAAGTATGCCATACCCTTCATTCCCTATATTAAGGTTTGCTCATAAAGACGACAAACTCGTTCCAAGTGAAGTTGAGTATATCAAGAATTAATTAAACCCATGAAATACATGCAAATCTATCCAAAAAGAGGTCGAGATAAATAAAATGGTTTAACAAATAATATAAATTTTACCAAAAAATGAAACTACTTCACTGATAAACTGATATCATAATTATGCAATCGATGTATTGCAAATACACGATTGACCGCCAATGCCTACCACCTTTTTCGGGTGGTAGGCTCTTATTTTTCTACAAACAGGAGGTGATTATATGACCATTACAAATTTCGGATTACCCTCCCCCCATCCCCCACCAACTCCCGATAAAACCATTCAGCTACCATCAATTGAAACAATTTTATCAAAAATTGTGAAGGCATCTTTCCCATCAATAATAGAGAAAGTGCCTTCTTTCGTTAGGAGGAACTAACTTGAGGACGATTAAAACACTTGCCGACTTACGCTGTCTCCGGCAGGCTGAAGCTTTGCCAGATGGCTTCCTTTCGTACCTAGAAGATGAGTTTAACCAACTAAAAGAAGCATTCGACTTCGACGGAGTAGACGAAGCGTTCACCTTGGATTTATACGGCTACATGGTTGTGCTGGAAAAGGGGGACAACCTGCGGGATCTGAGCGTCGTCGGCTTGAGAAGGGATGACGGCGGACTGCTGGGGAGCCTGCCGGAATTCGTTGAGAAGGTGGAACGAAACGGCGAGTGCTGGTACAAGGTGGTCGTGATCTACACCAACGAGTACGGGATGGCCTTTTATCTCTCGGCGGAAGCCATAGCGGATGATCAAGAACTCGGATCATGGCTCGAGGAGCATGTAGAATGAAAATGGTCAAAGAAGCCGCAAAACGTGTCGACATAGTACGGGTTAAAATGGTGCGAGAATCGAGCCTCCTCTACTCGCAACGCCGGATCAGAATGGCAAGGGATGTGGTGGAACTGTTCCTGACGTTTCTGGACGAAACGGACCGGGAGCAGTTCTTTTTGCTTTGTCTGAACACAAAAAACGAGCCGACTGCGATCCACACGGTGTCGATCGGATCGCTGGATTCCAGCATCGTTCACCCGAGAGAAGTGTTCAAGGCAGCGATTCTGGCAAACTCCGCTTCTGTGATCGTGGCCCATAATCATCCTTCGGGCGATCCGACGCCTAGCCGGGAGGACATCAGCGTGACAAGGAATCTCCAAAAGGCCGGAGAGCTTTTGGAGATCACCGTTCTCGATCACATCATCGTCGGATCGGAAGGAGCCTACTACAGCCTGAAAGAGAGAGGGGACATGTGAGCATGGGAAACCAAGCGACGTTTTCGGGGGACAGGTACGCCACCAGAGGGATCGCGGATCGGATCGAACCAGCCATTCAGATGGCACTCTGGCGGGCGATCGAAGTACGCAAGGCGAGAGGCGACGTGCTGGACTACTTGCAGGTGTTCGAACTGTCGGTGGAAATGGTGGACGGAGAGCTGCTGCAGAAGGTGATCAATCGGCAGGAGCAGCCGGAGCATCGGGAATCGTTCTACGTGGAAGGCGTCAAGGAACCGATTAGTGGTGTGACGATCTGGGTGATTGATTCCGGGACGTATTGCACAATGCTCTTCCCAGATGAGTACTGAGGGGGTGATGTGGTTATCCATCATTCTTGCCACACTTCAGATTCGTTTGGGAACGAAAAGATGACAAGGGAAAGGGGGCATTTTCCGTGAATCCGATCTTGAAAGAAGTGATCTGGATCATCGCGAAACTGGTTCTGGATGGAATGAGTCGAGAGCAGGCGATTGCAACAGTAGCAAAAGAGCAAGGGATTGATCAAGAGGCGCTACGTGCGAAACTGTTGTAGGAGACTGATCAGGTCAACATCGTAGATTCAGGGGCAGACGGTGGTTTGCCCCATTTTTTTTGCTTTCACACACAGAGGAACAAATTGATAAAAGTCGACGCGTACGACGACGTCGACTGACAACTAATCGGAGGGATGAGTATGTTTGAACGACGCAATCTAGATTTGTTTGGATTGAATGAACATTTTCTAAAGGAGAATAGGTCGGCATACGGAATCGACTGGGGAACACATAAGTCCCTATCACCTGACAATCAAATCGCTGAAAACTTACCATCGGAAGAGATAACAGAATACGATAGTTTCACCACCTGGATGCCAGAAGATCAGCCCGGTCTAACGTATACCCGGCAACCAGAAAAGTACCGCTCTCCCCTAACGAAACGCCCTACTTTTGTAGAACAGCACCAGAAAGTGACGATTTACCTCGACAAAAAACTTGTCCAGCAAATCGCGCAATTAAAAAAGGATCGGTACATTACTAGCTACAGTTGGCTAGTATCGGAAGCCATTAATCTCTATCTAAAAGTAAACGAGTCACAATGAGTTGGTAAAGTAACTTACTAGACAATTAATCTGGCTGGAGAGACTTTCGCTTCAATTTCACTGGGAAACCTAGCTCTATAAGCGTTTTCAATAGTTTTTTTCGTAATCTATCGTCATAAACCAATAATACGGCTCCAGTTGGACTTATAAATGGGCTGACTGGAATTTTCCGGTCAGCCAGTTGCTGTTCAATAGTAACAGCAAAAAGCTCTGCGTACAAAGGATTTACTTTAAAAAGCGTTGTCTGAAGATGTGCCTGGACGAAATCAACCTGACCTTCTAAAACAATCTTACGAAAACGTGTCTGCTGACGTTCTTTTTTATTCGTTAATTCGTAAAGTCCCGTTTCACTATTCTTTCGAATTCCCATTTCATCAAGATCCCTTGAAATTGTCGATAGTCCAACTGTAAACCCCGCTTGCTGTAAATACGGAGACAGTTCACGATGGCTCTTAATCTTTTTCTCATCCACCAACGATAAGATCAACTCCCTTCTCTGCGTTATTTCTGCCGTGTTCGACCGCTTTCTTCCTTTCATCCAAATACACCCCTTAAAAATATGAAAAAAACTGCTTGACATACTCCATAAACTGGTGCAACAAAATGAATTTTGTAATCAGGGCATCCTGACGCATTCAAGCTAAAATTCATTAAATGCATGAAAAATCGTTATTTCTTTCATATTATCTTGATTTTATGAATGAAAAAAGCCCAAAAAATGAATAGATACAATAGGTAATGTAGCCAGGCTAATTAACAGAAGCACTGGTACATAAAGATGAGAGGAGAACGATCAAATGAAAGACCTAACTGTTACGGTAAGAAATTTCAAACTATCTGCTGAGGAAAGAGCATTCATGAACCGTTTGCTTGGTGAAGGCAAAATTCAGGTTATGAAAGAACCACCCAACCAACCTGAAGATATTCTCAAGTTCTTTCCAGTTCTGGATTCTGATTTCTTGGTAAGCCAGAACCAGATGAAGCTAAGAGATGCGTTTGCAGAGCATGGTGAACTCTTCATCAAGCACATCATTAAAGAGCAAATTGATGAAGAATTCTATCTTGACCTTGAAGTGATGGATTGGGACATTGTGCTCAATCATGATAATGATGATGAGCCAGAAGGGCTATTTATGCCTGACTACGAGATTGTAGTTGATTTTGGCCATACCAGAGTCGATTCAAAGAGAGTTATGAAAAAGATGATCGACACCTTTGACGTGGATGATTTTACTAGCTGTGGCAATCGATTCCTGATTCGCTGCTATGCTGGTGATGGACCATTCGTCTCGACTGTTAATGATGTCCTAAATCACATTAATTACTATGGTCCACGTGTATCCGAAAAGCTACGTAAACTCGGAATATCCAACTATGAAGTGACGTTCATCATCAGTCAGTTGTTTAGACTGTGAAATACGTTTTCGAACCATAAAATCCATCCGTCCTCCTTTGACAACTTAGCATGTCAAATGGAGCTGAAAGATCCCGCTGTGCTTCCAAAGCGGAGCGGGATCTTTCGACCAACAAACATGAAAGGTCATGAACTGACCAAATGAACGGAGGTAGCTTCCATGACTAGCAATAACCTGACACTTACCCCTGAGGATTTTCTGTGTATCCAAGAAATGTGTGATAAACAGATCCCTCTCTACAAAATTGCGGCAACTTTCGATTCCTGTAACGGGAATTTATTAACCGAGCTCTCTAAAACAGAAAGAGAGGAGGCTCTTCAAGCTTTACTGAACAGGCTAACACGTTCTATTCTCCCTCCAAATGATGTGTTCATTTTGGATGATCCCGTAATAGTCTCAGCACATTGGTACCCGCCATTCCCTCTTTACTTCAATGATCCTAGTGATTTGGTAAATCTCATGAGTAATTTCCAAACGTATCTCGAGTCATTCACTTTCACAAAAGGAGTGATTGATCCCGATACGTGGTTTGATCAGGAAAATTCATTGGCTGATGAGGAAGCCCTGTATCAAAAGTTACTCGGGATAAGTATCAAAGCAGAAAAGCTTGACGACTACCAAACCAAACAATTGCTTCAACAAGGGGGGATAAAAAAAATATGGAGATCCATCCTTGTTCACGATTTTAGATCAATCGATCACTCAGAAAAGCTCTATCCCAATCACTATTATTAAGTCTCGATGGAAAGCAGAGGTGATGCAACAAATGAAGGACCATTTTCTCTATTACGCTTCCGTCCACAAGTTACCCGTTTTCCCACTCTGCTCACCCTCTTACCACAAGCGAGCAAGCAAACACGACGCTACCTGCAGCCGACCTGGCA
The DNA here is from genome assembly GCA_041920465.1 of Paenibacillaceae bacterium. Lineage (GTDB taxonomy): Bacteria > Bacillota > Bacilli > Brevibacillales > Brevibacillaceae > Brevibacillus_H. The sequence goes on from JBHGXW010000028.1 coordinate 19,955, forward strand.
AAGTGCCGTTACTAAAAAAGTGGCAATACGCTACGGTTCCTGACGAGGCGCAAATTGACAAGTGGATGGAAAAAGTTCCGGATTGCAACATCGGCTTGCTACTAGGTGGAGCCAGTGGAATTTGCGGCATTGACGTGGACGGTTCGGAAGGTTATCGAATGCTGGACGAGATAAGTCACGGGGATCTCCCCCCAACTTGGCAGTTCCCTACACCAAACGGAGGGATGCGTTATTTGTACCGCATTCCACCGGGGCTCACACTTAGGAAGTACACCATTTCTGGCACGTCAGAACATTGTGAATGCGCCCTCTTGGGGGAAGGACAAATGACTGTCCTTCCTCCCTCCATATTGAACAACGGCTCCTACGAATGGGAGGACGGGAGAAGCCCAGATGAGATCGAACTTGCGGAAGCTCCCGGCTGGATGGTGCAGCTCATGACAAACAGTCCCAGGTCTTCAGCATCCACCACAGTAAAGAAGTCACCATTAGACCTTCTGGCCGGTTCTTGCCCACGTTTTGCAAACGATTTGCAGATTCAGAAGGGAATTGGCCTTCACGAGGAAGACTGGTTCCTCTGGAGTACCCTTCTGGTCAACGCAGGATGCATCAACGAGGCGCTGGAATTTTCCAGAGCATCGTCAAAACACAATTCTGGAAGCGAAAGCCGCATTCAAATGATCCGCCCGATGGGAATGGTTCGCTGCAGAACATTTGGGTGCGCCGAGGAACAGATTCGGAAATGTTTCCAAGGCAAACTCCGCGTCAACGACAAGGGAGAGGTTACGAACAGTCCGGGTGCATTTATTCAAAAGCAAGACAGTATAAGGCTTGAACGTGAGGATCTTGAACAGATTGGATTCTCCTTCGACAAGAACGACCAAATTACAGGACTGAACGGAAACCTATTCGCCGCCCACATTCTAAAGCATCACGACTTGCTATATAGCGAAGGAGACCGCTTCTACCACTGGGACCACGGAGTTTGGAAGTACATGGACATGAACAATCTTTCCCGAATCCTCCGCGACTTTCTCCATCAGTACGCGCCCAACTTCTGGACGGTGAAAAGGGAGGAACAATACCTGGAAGCTCTCAAGCGTGAAGCTCCTCGGGTGGACGAGCTGAACGCCAACCGAAAATACATTAATCTGGAAAACGGAATGCTCAACCTCGAGACGTTTCAGCTGGTTCCGCACAACAAGGCGCTCTATTCCAGCATCCGGGTGCCGATTCGCTACGACCCGAAAGCCGAGTGCCCTACGTTCATGAAGTTTTTGAACGACGTTTTCGAGTGTGACGAGGAGCGCATCAAGCTGACAGCTGAAATTCTCGGCTACTGCCTCACTGCAGAAACGAAGGCTCAAAAGGCGTTCATCTTCTACGGCAAGGGCTCCAATGGAAAGAGTGTGCTGGCGGATGTGGTGGTTCAGCTGTCCGGTAAAGAGAACTGCTCTGCCGTTCCCCTGCAAGAACTGGATAGATCCTTCGCTCGATACGATCTCGTCGGCAAACTGATCAACGTGTCAACCGAAAACGAGGTCGGCAGCGGAGAACTGAACACGCAATACTTCAAGGCGATCGTCTCGGGAGAACCGATACGAGTAGAGATCAAGCACGGAGGTAGCTTCATGTACAAGGCAATTTGTAAACTTCTTTTTGCCCTTAATAACCTGCCCTACTCAAAGGACAAGAGCCACGGTTTCTTGCGGCGGTTGGTGATCCTGCCCTTCAACAAAACGTTTGGAAGCAAAGATGCCGATGTCCACCTTCCAGAAAAACTGAAAGCGGAGCTGCCAGGGATTCTGAACTTCGCGCTCGAGGGGCTGAAGCGCCTACGGAAAAACAAATACCAGTTCACCCAATCGTCTGCGGTAGATCAGGCCGTGCAGGAATACGCGGATACGCTCAATCCTGTTCGGATTTTTGCGGACGACATGATTGAAGCTGGTGAAAGCCACGATTCGATCTCGTACAAGGATCTGCGCTCCAAATTCTTGAGTTGGGCTGACCAGAGCGGCTACGCATCCAATTACAGCGAGATCAAGTTTGCGGACAACCTAAAAGGCGTTTTAAAAGAAAAGGGCATCCCGTTTGACCTTTTCAAAGGTTCCCAAGGCAAGCGAGGACTCAAAGGCATCCGCTGGAAAGAACCAATCAATGATCCCTTCACTTCTTCCTCAGATAACGAGGAAGTGGATGACATCGACGACATTGCCACAGAAGGGTTCACAACAAAGCGCTGAAAACAGCAACTTGTGGAAACCAAGGGTGAAGGGTGGCGCTGTGGCGAAAACAGTGGCGACAACTTTACGCCCCGCCACACAGCAACATCCAAGATGGGACAAGCTTTTTCGGAACAAGTGTGGCGGTGGTGGCGGTTGTTGAGAAAAATTCGCAGAAGAAAAAACTCCTCAACTCCCCCCCCCTGCCAAAAAAACTCCGCCTCGTGCCACCCTCGCCACAAAAATGGTAGCGTACCGTCCACCTAGTCAAAAACGAACCGAGAAGCCTTTCGAACAGATATTATACCTCAGGGGGTATGAAAATAATGATTCAATTCCACAAATCAACCATTTCGAGAAAAAACCTAAAGAACAGACAGTACCTGCCAGAGAAGTTCACTGTCATCAGAGAGGAACCTACCGACTACGACGCTGACCGTCGCTACTACGCTCCTGCAGTTGCACTTCTCGGTAAGATGTACCAAGAACTAAACAGATAACCCACTCCCCTTCCCTTCGACGGGAGGGGTACACTTTACGAGAGGAGAGACTACAGACATGAACAAAAAAGCAGCCATCTACGCTCGATTCTCAAGCGACAATCAGCGCGACGAGTCAATCGACGCGCAAATCCGGGCCTGCGAGGATTACGCCAAACGTAACCACTACGACATCGTGAAGGTCTACGCCGATCGGGCCAAAAGCGCCACATCGGATAAGCGCCCCGAATTTCAAAAGATGATTCAGGACAGCTCGTTTGGACTGTTTGAGGTGGTAATCGTTCACAAGCTGGATCGATTTAGCCGTGATAAGTACGATAGTGCCACGTACAAACGCAAGCTCAAGCAAAACGGGGTCAAGCTGGTTAGCGTCACCGAGAACCTGGACGGCTCACCGGAAAGCGTTATTCTCGAGTCCCTGCTGGAGGGAATGGCCGAGTACTACAGCAAAAACCTCGCCCGTGAAGTGATGAAGGGCATGAAGGAAAATGCCTACCAGTGCAAGCACACGGGCGGCCTCCCTCCCCTCGGCTACGACGTTGATCCGGTCACCAAACAGTACGTCATCAACGAAACAGAAGCTGCTCCAGTTAAGATGATCTTTTCTATGTACCTGGATGGGTACGGCTACAACAAGATCATCGACGCACTCAACGCCAAAGGCTACAAAACCAAGCTGGGCAAACCTTTCGGTAAGAACAGCATACACGACATCCTGAGAAACGAAAAGTACTCAGGCGTGTATGTCTTCAACAAGACCGCAAGCAAAAACGCTTTCGGCAAGCGAAACGGACATGCAGTGAAAGACGACGAAGACGTGATCCGCGTTCCAGGCGGAATGCCAGCCCTCATCTCCGCTGACGATTACCAAAATGTCGTGGAAAAGATGAAAGCCAACAAGCGGGCTCCAGCAGCGTACAAAGCAAAAGAATCTTATCTCCTAAGCGGTCTGATCATCTGCGGCGAGTGCCTAGAGAATCACGGTCAAGAATTCGCCATGATGGGCAACTCCCGCCCAATCGGCAGAAACTAGATGAGGTATGTAACGTACCGATGCGGCAATCGGGACAACAAAAAGAACTGCGACAATAAGGAACTGCGAAGGGAGCACATCGAAAGCTTCGTCATATCCGAGCTTCACTCCAAAATTTTCAACAACGAGGTGATCCCCCACTTGGTCGAGCAGTTGAACGCCTATCAGAACTCATTGAACACTGAACGGCAGGAAGAGTTGTCGGCACTAAAAGCCAAACTGCAGGACGTGAACAGGCAACTCGACAACATCGTACAAGCGGTTGCCCAAGGCTTCACCCAATCCGCTTTCCTGGAGAAAATGACAGAACTGGAGGAGCAGAAAAACACTATGGAATTTAGCATCAAGGATCTCGAGCTGAAAAGCAAAAAAACAGTCATCACAGAGGATACCCTGCGACAACTGTTCGCTACGTTCAAGGACTATGTAACATCAAGAAACATTCCAGAAATCAAGAAATTCATCAGCCACTATGTTGAAAAGGTCATCGTCTACAAAGAGCATGTAGATGTTATCTTCAAGATCAAAATTGTGGATTTGCATGGTGGAGGCGGGGGGATTCGAACCCCCGTCCGAAAACAGCGACACATAAGCATCTCCGAGCGCAGTCGTTCTATAGAATTTCGGCTATCGACTTGCGGAACGACACGCCAGTCGGTAACCTAGCCTGATTGGTCTTCTTCCTTTGGCTCCAGGCGGAAGCCTCCGGCGTATCCCGCTAGAAGTGAGCCCTATTCACGCCACACGGGCGATGGAGTGATAGAGCCTCGCTGGTATTAGGCAGCGAGAGAAAGTTGTTTGTTGCCAGTTAAGGCTTTCCGCGTTGTTGACGAGGTCCGCAGCCCCCCGGCTCGCTTCTTATGCTCTACCATCCCCGTCGAATCCAGAACGCCCCCAGGTTAGAAGGTAAGCAAAGAATAAAAGATAAGAACGTCTAGGTGGAAAAGCACGACTTTACCACCTAGACCTAAACGTTGCAAAAGACCTAAAGTTACTAAAAAGCTGTTAACCGATTCCCGTCACACTACTCACTCAGATATCTGATGTGGTAGTACACTCAATATAGCATATCGTATATCAGTTCAGCAACGTGAGATTATTGCCAGATTCGGCAATTTGGCTCAATTAAGCCTTTTGGCGCTCACGAAGCGCTCGCTCTACTTCTCGGGCTGCGTCTCGCTTCTTCATGTCTTCGCGTTTGTCGTAATTCTTTTTCCCCTTGGCAAGACCAAGTTCTACTTTGGCCCAACCGCCTTTGAGGTAAATGCTAAGCGGCACTAACGAATAGCCTTTTTCACGGGTAAGGCCGATTAGCTTCAGAATCTCGCCGCGGCGCATCAACAATTTGCGTGTTCGCTCCGGCTCATGGTTAAACCGGTTGCCCTGATCATAAGGACTGATGTGCACTTTGTGAAGCATAACTTCCCCGTTTTCAATACGGGCAAAACTGTCCTTTAGCTGTACCCGTCCGGCGCGAATGGATTTGATCTCAGTCCCGGTTAATGCGATTCCTGTTTCGTAAACGTCTTCGATGAAGTAGTCGTGTCTCGCTTTTTTGTTCTGTGCTACGGTTTTGGTTCCCGCTTTTTCTTTTGACATGTTGATCACCTCGCAGATCCGAATGGGAAAGGATTGTTTAACAATAATCTATCACGGCGGCAACAGATTAGGCAAGAAAACTGCCAAAGCTTACGTTACCTTCTTTTGCGCTTGGCCGCCTTGACCACTTTTTGCTTCTTCTTTTTCTTGGCTTGAACCAGGTCTTCCCAGAATGCTTTGGATTTCTCCCGCTTGCCTTCTGTCCTGGTGTTATCATAATCATCGTGCAGCGAGGCCAAATCAAAGCCCGGTGCGACAGTGGCAGGGCCTTTATCCTTCGTTTTTTTGCGGCGAGATGCGGCAGGGCCATACTCTTTTTGTTTCGCCCGTTCTCCGCGCCCTCCCCGCTGGTTGCGTGCTGCCCGCCCCTCGATTACTTTGGGCTTGCGGTCATAGCGGGGAGCGCTCTTCTTCATGCCGACGATTTCAAAATCAATTGTCCGTTCATCGACATTGACATTGGCTACCCGTACTTGTACCACGTCCCCGATACGGAACTGCTTGCCTGTGCGCTCACCGACCAACGCATAGGCTTTCTCATGATAATGGTAATAATCATCCGTGAGATAGCTTACGTGAACAAGCCCTTCAATCGTATTGGGCAGTTCGACGAAGATTCCAAACGAGGTCACACCGGAAATAACCCCTTCGAATTCTTCGCCAATGTGCGCAGCCATGTACTCGGCTTTTTTCAGATCATCCGTCTCCCGTTCCGCGTCTACCGCAATACGCTCCCGCTGGGATGTATGCTCGGCAATCAACGGCATGTGTTCTGCCCAGTACGCTTCCTTCTCTGCGCTCATTTCCTCGCCGTTCTCAATCCATTCGCGGATCATGCGGTGTACAATCAGATCGGGATAGCGGCGAATAGGTGAAGTGAAGTGAGTATAAAAATCCGTTGCCAAGCCGAAGTGCCCCAAACTCTCTGCAGAATACTTCGCTTGTTTCATTGAACGCAGCAGCACTGTACTGATGATGATTTCTTCCGGTGTTCCTTTGGCTTCCTCCAACAGCTGCTGCAAGGCGCGAGGATGAACCGAATTGCCTTTGCCGCGTACACTGTAGCCAAAATTGGTCACAAACTCCATAAAAGCCTGAAGTTTCTCCTGGTCAGGATCTTCGTGGATGCGGTAAATAAACGGACGTTTCATCCAATGGAAGTGTTCCGCCACCGTCTCGTTCGCTGCCAGCATAAATTCTTCAATAATCTGTTCGGCGATGGAACGCACGCGGAAGCCGATATCTGTCGGTACCCCTTCTTCGTTGACGTAAATTTTGGCTTCGCGGAAATCAAAATCTATCGCGCCGCGGCGCATCCGTTTTCTCCGCAGCTTGAGGCACAGCTCCTCCATCATCTGAAACATCGGGACAAGCTCTTTGTATTTCTCGATCAGTTCTTCGTCCTTATCTTCGAGGATGCTTCGCACATCAGCATAAGTCATTCGCTCGTTGGTACGAATCACGCTTAAATAAATATCGTATTGGACCACATTAGCTTCCTGATCAATCTCCATGTCACAAGTAACAGTCAAGCGGTCAACCTTGGGGTTAAGACTGCAGATGCCGTTGGACAGGCGATGGGGGATCATCGGGATTACGCGATCGACAAGATAGACACTGGTTCCGCGCTTGTAAGCCTCATTGTCCAGCGCCGACTTTTCTTTTACGTAGTAGCTTACATCGGCAATATGTACCCCCAACAGGTAATTGCCGTTTGGCAGCTTTTCCAGCGAAACCGCGTCATCCAGGTCCTTCGCGTCTGCACCGTCAATCGTCACCATCATGCGATCCCGCAAATCACGGCGTCCGCGAATTTCTTCTTCACTGATTTGATCAGGTGCCGCTTCCGCCTCTTCCAGAACATCCGTTGGAAAAGCTTCCGGCAGCCCGAATTTGCGAATAATCGAGAGAATATCAATTCCGGGATCATTTTTGTGTCCCAAAATCTCAATGACTTCCCCTTCCGGATTGGCTCGCATCTCAGGATAGCGAACGATCTTCACAACTACTTTGTGACCGTCCACAGCACCATTGTAAGCGGCTTTAGGGATGAACACATCCTTGCCGATCCGTTTGTCGTCAGGAATGACAAAAGCATAGTGCGTTTCATCCTGGAAGGTTCCGACCACCTCGGTTATGCCGCGCTCCACAATGCGGATGATCCGCCCTTCCAGACGTGCGCCATTTGTCTCTTTTTCCACGCGAACCAGGACAAGATCTCCATGCATGGCTCCATTCATATCGTTGGCATGGACGTAAATATCAGGTTCACCCGGGGTTTCTGTGATGACGAAACCAAATCCTTTAGGGTGGTTCTGCAAACGTCCCCGGATCAGATTCATCTTCTCCGGCACACCGTAGCGGTTGGTTCTGGTTCGAATAATTTCTCCCCGATCTTCCAGTATATTTAATGTCTTTACGAGTTCTTTAAATTCATCAGAGTTTTTCAGTTGAAAAGCTTCTTCCAGTTCCTGAACGGTCATCGGATGGTAAGCTTGCTCTCGCATAAACGAAAGAATGTCTTGTTCTTTCATGGGCAGGCTCCTTTTTTTGCTGAATATGGGGCCCCGCTCGGCGCATCTTAGCGCTGCACAGGACGTGCCAGTGCCGGCGACGCAACAAGGACGATGCGCTTAGCCGGCTTATAGCAGGGTGGGGGTTCTAACACCATTATTATTGTAGTATTTGCGCAATCTCTTTCCGTCAACCACATCAAATGCGAAAAAGACAGCAAGCGTTACACTTGCTGTCTTTAAAGCTATCGTAATCATCCGCCGATTTTTTTCAGGAAGTAACCCAAGAGAATCGCACACACCATGAATAAGACGGCAAAAACAGTTGTTAATTTGCCGAGCACTGCATCGATACCGCGTGCTTTTTGCTTACCCATTAACTGTTCCGCTCCGCCGGAAATGGTTCCGGAGAGACCTGCGCTTTTTCCGGACTGAAGCAGCACCACAAGGATTAATCCAATACTAGAAATCGCCAGTAACACTTTCGCAAGCGTAACCATGTTTGTATTCACCTCAAACAAGTCTTTATCATATTCGCATAGTGAAACGTAAGTATTGAAAGGATATAGAAAGCGGTCAAAATGGACATCTATCTAAATGTAACATAGAAAGAAGGAATCAGCAAGGGATTTAGCCTTGGCCTCCTATTGAGCGTGTTACGAAAATGTGGATATTCTTTGTCGGTTGGTGACTCGCCTTGCAAGTGTCAAGCTTTTGCCGTAAAATTACATTTATATCGTTTATTTTTTTTTAGGAGGTCATTATTTCATGGCTGGTTCCAACTTCAAGAAGGATATGAATCAAAATGACGTAGTCGATTCTGCGAAGGCCTTTTTTACTTCATTTGGTATTCTTCTCCTCATATTTATCGTTGCACTGGCAATCTCCGTCATGTTCCCGCCTCAACATGGCGAACAAGCGAAAGACGGCGCAGCTGCCCCATCTGCACCTAAAGAAGTGAACGCAGAGCAAGTGTTTAAAGGAACCTGTGCTGCTTGCCACGGTCAAAACCTTGAAGGTGTAGTCGGCCCTAACCTGACAAAAATAGGCAGCAAGTACAAGCCTGAAGAAATTGAAAACATCATTAAAAACGGTAAAGGCGGCATGCCTGCTGGCCTCTTGAAAGAAGATGCAGAAATCAAAGCGGTTGCCAAATGGTTGTCCGAGAAAAAGTAATTTCATACATATCGTGAGAAAGGACATCTCCCATCGAAGGAAGATGTCCTTTTTTATGCCTGATCTGCTTATTTTTTGAGGTTGTAGAAAGCTTTCAAGCCGCCGTAGCGAGATGTGTCACCCAATTCGTCTTCAATGCGGAGAAGCTGGTTGTACTTCGCCACGCGGTCAGTACGGGAAGGTGCACCTGTCTTGATTTGACCCGCGTTGGTAGCCACGGCAATATCTGCGATGGTGGAGTCTTCGGTTTCACCGGAGCGATGGGAGATAACAGCTGTGTAACCTGCACGTTTCGCCATTTCGATCGCATCAAAGGTTTCAGTAAGGGAACCGATTTGGTTTACTTTCACCAGAATGGAGTTGCCGGTTTTGAGCTCGATACCGCGAGCAAGGCGCTCCGTATTGGTTACGAACAAGTCATCGCCAACCAGCTGTACTTTGCCGCCGATACGCTCGGTCAATGCTTGCCAGCCTTCCCAATCGTCTTCAGACAAACCGTCTTCGATCGAGATGATTGGATATTTGTTTACAAGATCTTCATAGAACGCGATCATTTCTTCGGTTGTTTTGGTTACGCCTTCACCTTCAAAATGATACTTGCCGTCTTTATACATTTCAGTAGCCGCTACGTCAAGAGCAAGGAACACGTCTTTGCCAGCTTCATAGCCAGCCGCCTTAATCGCTTCCAGAATGGTTGTGATCGCTTCCTCGTTAGATTTCAGGTTTGGAGCAAATCCGCCCTCGTCACCTACTGCTGTATTCAAGCCTTTGGCACCCAACACTTTTTTCAGGGAGTGGAAAATCTCAGCCCCGATGCGGAGCGCTTCGGTGAAAGATTCTGCGCCAACCGGCATTACCATGAATTCTTGAATATCTACCGTGTTATCAGCGTGTTTACCGCCGTTCAAGATGTTCATCATCGGAACAGGCAGTGTCTTCGCGTTGAATCCGCCCAAATAATTGTAAAGCGGGATGCCCAGGGAAGCAGCTGCCGCACGGGCAACGGCCATGGAAACGCCAAGGATTGCGTTTGCTCCTAATTTGCCCTTGTTAGGCGTACCGTCCAACTCGATCATGGTCATATCGATACCAACCTGATCAAATACGTCCATGCCGATGATTTCTGGAGCGATAATCTCATTCACGTTTTCTACCGCTTTGCGCACGCCTTTGCCCAGGTAACGGGATTTGTCGCCGTCGCGAAGTTCAACTGCTTCATAAGCCCCGGTGGAAGCGCCGGATGGCACAGCTGCACGGCCCATGGAGCCATCTTCCAAATACACTTCTACCTCTACAGTAGGGTTGCCGCGAGAGTCAAGGATTTCACGAGCGTAAACGTCAGTAATGATAGCCATTATTGAAACAACTCCTTTATTAGATGTATGGATGGAAGGTTATTTTTGAATCAAAGAACGCCCCGTCATATCCGCTGGTTGTTCCACGCCCAACAGTTCCAGCATGGTTGGAGACAAATCAGCCAGAATGCCGTCTTCGCGCAGAGTCAAGCCTTGTTTGGTTACGATCACCGGAACCGGGAACGTGCTGTGGGAAGTAATCGGACGGCCTTCCGAATCAAGCATGTAATCGGCATTTCCATGGTCTGCGGTAATAATGGCAACCCCGTTCTTCGCCAGAATCGCATCGACCACTTTACCCAGACATTCGTCAACCGTTTCCACCGCTTTGATGGTCGGCTCCATCATGCCGGAATGTCCCACCATGTCGCAGTTGGCAAAGTTGAGAACAATCACGTCGAAGTTGTCCGCTTCAATCTCTTTGACAACCGCTTCCGTCACTTCGTATGCGCTCATTTCCGGTTTCAAATCGTAGGTAGCCACTTTGGGTGACGGAATGAGAATCCGCTTCTCACCAGGGAACTCCTGTTCACGGCCGCCGCTGAAGAAGAAAGTAACATGCGGATACTTCTCCGTCTCGGCAATACGAAGCTGCGTCAGATTGTTTTGCGCCAAAACTTCTCCCATCGTATTGTCCAAATTGGTAGGTTTGTAAGCCACATAACCGTCAACTGTCTCGGAGAAATGAGTCAAGCAGACGAAATACAGGTTGCGCGGTCTTCCTTCGCCACGATCAAATCCGCGGAAATCTTCATTGGTGAACGCTTGGGACATTTGAATGGCCCGGTCCGGACGGAAGTTGAAGAAAATAATCGCATCTTCGCTTTCCACTCGGCCAATCGGCTGCCCCTGTTCATCAACGATCACAGTCGGCATGACGAATTCGTCCATAATCGATTTCTCGTAGGATTCTTTAACCGCTTTAATCGGATCGTCGTAATGCGGTGCATCGGCATACACCATGGCTCGGTATGCTTTTTCAACACGTTCCCAGCGCTTGTCCCGATCCATTGCATAATAGCGTCCTTGAACGGTGGCAAGCTTACCAACACCCAGTTCTTTCATCTTGGCTTCCAATTCTTCAATGTAGCCAACCGCACTATCCGGCGCCACATCCCGGCCATCCAAGAAACCGTGGACATACACTTCGTGGAAGTTCTCCCGCTTTGCCAATTCCAGAATGGCATACAAATGCGTGATATGGCTATGTACGCCACCATCGGACAAGAGTCCGAACAAATGCAGTTTTTTCCCTTTCTCTTTGCAATGATTGATTGCACCGAGAAGTGTCTCGTTGGTAAAGAATGTTCCTTCTTGAATCGCTTTCGTGATGCGGGTCAAGTCTTGATACACTACGCGGCCCGCTCCGATGTTAAGGTGTCCCACTTCGGAGTTGCCCATTTGTCCTTCGGGGAGGCCTACAGCCATACCGCTCGCCTGCAATGTGGCATGCGGATACGTGCTCCAAAAACGCTCAAAATTAGGTTTCTTCGCTTGCGCTACTGCGTTGCCATACGTTTCGTTGCGCAGTCCAAACCCATCCAAAATGATTAACGCAACCGGTTTTGGTCGATTCGCCATCCTCGTTACCCCCTTGCTGCACTTGCACCAGCGATTAAGCTGGTATATCCGTCTACTGTGAGGCTTGCTCCGCCGACAAGCGCACCGTCAATGTCTGACTGTGCGAGGAATCCGGCTACATTGTCCGGCTTCACGCTTCCTCCGTATTGGATGCGAACCGCCTCAGCCGCACTACGGTCATATAATTCAGCAATTACTTGGCGGATATAAGCGATCGTCTTGTTGGCTTCTTCGGCGGAAGATGTCTTGCCGGTGCCGATTGCCCAGATTGGCTCGTAAGCAATAACCAGGTCTTTTAGCGACTCTTTCGCCACTCCTTCCAAAGCAAGCTTGGTCTGGCTTTCTACGACCAATTCCGTTTGTCCGGCTTCATGCTCTTCCAATGACTCACCCACGCAGACGATCGGTTTGATGCCATGTGCGAAGGCAGCCAGAACTTTTTTATTCACGGTGGCATCCGTCTCATTGAAATACTGGCGACGCTCGGAATGGCCGATAATTACGTATTCCACTCCCAGTTCGGCGAGCATCAGCGGACTGATTTCACCGGTAAAGGCTCCCTGCTCTTCAAAATGCATGTTTTGCGCACCAAGCGAATAAGGAGAACCCTTGAGGATTTGGGATAATGCAGGCAAGGCTGTAAAAGGCGCGCAAATCACCTTCTCTACATTGGAGATTGGTTCTGACTTCAACAATTGGGCAGCAAAGTCGCTTGCTTCCGCAATTGTTTTGAACATTTTCCAGTTCCCGGCCAGTATTGGCGTTCTCATCCTATCTCTTCCTCTCTGCGAATTGACGGTTCTTATTTATCTTGCAGCACGGTAACACCCGGTAGCTCTTTGCCTTCCATAAATTCGAGAGAAGCTCCGCCACCGGTAGAAATGTGGGACATTTTATCGGCAACGTGCGCTTTTTCAACCGCAGCAACGGAATCGCCGCCGCCGATGATGGTCATTCCGGAAGAAGCAGCCATTGCTTCCGCTACACCGATTGTACCTTTGGCGAACGCATCCATTTCAAATACGCCCATTGGTCCGTTCCAAATAATTGTTTTGGAGGCCTGAATCGCTTCACGGAATTTCTCCACGCTTTTTGGCCCAATGTCTAGCGCCATCCAGCCATCCGGAATCGCATCAATGGAAACAATCTGTGTCTGTGCGTCTTGCGCAAACTTGTCGGCTACAACTACATCAACCGGCATCAATAAGTTTACACCGCGTTCTTTGGCTTGGGACATCAGGCTTTGTGCCAATTCCAGCTTATCCTCTTCGCACAACGAAGATCCAACGCCATAGCCTTGGGCTTTGATAAACGTATTGGCCATTCCTCCACCGATAATCAGCGTGTCTACCTTCGTCAGCAAGTTTTCGATTACCGCAATCTTATCTTTTACCTTCGCACCACCGATAATTGCTGTAAATGGACGTTCAGGATTGGATAGAGCGCCGCCCAAGAACTGAATTTCTTTTTCCATTAAAAATCCTGCAACTGCAGGGATATAACTCGCAATTCCCGCAGTGGAAGCATGTGCCCGGTGAGCTGCTCCAAATGCATCGTTGACGAAAATGTCAGCAAGTTTGGCAAAGCTTTCAGCAAGGGCTGGATCATTTTTCTCTTCGCCTGCATGGAAGCGGACGTTCTCCAGCAGAATCACATCGCCGTTTTGCATGGAAGCTACGGCTTGTTCCACTTCAGGCCCGATGGAATCATCCAGCTTGGTGACCGGTTTGCCAAGCAGTTTGGCGAGGTGTTCGCCTACAGCGGTAAGGCGCATTTCTTCCACTACTTTGCCTTTTGGACGGCCAAAATGGCTGGCCAGAATCACCTTGGCGCCTTGTTCCGCCAAATACTGAATGGTTGGCAAAGCGGCACGGATACGGGTATCATCCGTAATTGCTCCGTCTTGCATCGGAACATTGAAATCAACACGACAAAAGACTCGTTTTCCTGTGAGATCGACTTCCCGGATGGATTTTTTGCTCACGACGGATCCTCCTCAGTTTCTGGTACTTGTAATATCTTACTACAAGAGATAAGTCAAAAGGGAGAGGTTAAGGCTACTCTCCCTTTTCTGTTCACACCGTACTTATTGTAAGGTTTACAGACCACGCTGTGCAACATATTGGCATAAGTCGATTACGCGGTTAGAGTAGCCCCACTCGTTGTCATACCAGGAAACGATTTTTACCATGTTGCCATCGATAACCATTGTGGACAATGCATCGATTGTAGAAGAGGCAGAATTTCCGTTGTAGTCGCGGGAAACAAGCGGTTCGTCAGAGTATGCAAGGATTCCTTTGAGTGGGCCTTCAGCCGCTTCTTTCAATGCCGCATTTACTTCTTCTACAGTTACGTCTTTTTTCAGTTCAACTACGAGGTCAACAACGGATACGTTAGGTGTAGGTACACGCATAGCCATACCGTTCAGTTTGCCTTTCAACTCAGGCAGTACGAGCGCAACCGCTTTTGCTGCACCGGTAGAAGTCGGGATGATGCTTTCTGCAGCTGCACGGGCACGGCGCAAGTCTTTGTGTGGCAGGTCAAGAATTTGTTGGTCGTTGGTGTAAGAGTGAATGGTGTTCATCAAACCGCGTACGATACCGAATTTTTCGAGCAGAACTTTCGCGAATGGCGCCAAGCAGTTGGTGGTGCAGGATGCGTTGGAGATCACAGTGTGTTGGGCTGGATCATATTTGTCTTCGTTAACACCCATAACAATGGTGATATCTTCGTTGGTTGCAGGAGCGGAAATGATCACTTTTTTCGCGCCGCCTTCCAGGTGTTTGGCAGCATCTTCCCGTTTTGTGAAGCGGCCAGTGGATTCAACCACGATTTCTACGCCATATTCAGCCCATTTCAATTGAGCAGGATCGCGTTCAGCAAGAACTTTGATTTCTTTGCCGCCAACGATCAGGTTGCTGCCGGAAACTTCTACAGTTTCGTTAAGTGTTCCATGAACACTGTCATATTTGAGCAGGTGAGCCAGTGTTTTGGCATCAGTCAAATCATTGACAGCAACAATTTCAATATTAGGATTTTTTAATGCGGCGCGAAATACGTTGCGTCCAATGCGGCCAAATCCATTAATACCTACTTTTACCATTTGAAAAAACCTCCTCTATTATCCAGCTCTTGAAATCAAGATGCTTTGTTAGTTTGATCAGACAACTCGCCCGTTTTCTTCGGGGCTTGAATAAAAGCAAACATAATCGTAACGATCGGCAAGATCAGTGGGAACAGCATAAAGAGAAGCGAATCAACCGTCTGAACACCAAGCGTTACGCTCATTACCATTGCCAGCCCGTTCCAAGGTACCAAAACCGGCATCACGAGCGTAGCATCCAGCATGGTTCTACCCAGCCATTCCTTGCCGTCCGCGAACTGCGAGAAGCGGGTAATCAGCGTATTGCCCAATACAAGCAAAGGTATGGTTTGATTGCAGCTAATCACGATAACAAATAACGAGAGAGCCACGCTCTTGGCTACCAGGCTGCCCAAGGTTCCCGTCCGGCCCATCAGCTTATCGACAATCGGTTTGAGCAAGTTCGTCTGATTCAAGATTCCATTCAAGAATCCAGCCAGCGTAATGAGCGCCAAAACATTCAGGATGTTAATCATTCCGCCGCCATGAACCAAGGCATCCAAAGCCGTACCGGATCTGAGATCATATCCGAAGAGCATGGATTTACCGAACTCCTCAAGACCCATCGGCCGATTGAACAGCATCAGGAGAAAGGAAGCAATAATACCCAGAAACAGGGAGGGAATCGCTTTTACCCTTAATAAAAACGAAACAATCAACACAACCAGAGGACTCATTACCACGAATGAAACGTTGAAGTATGAGGCCAGCAAGCTTTGATAGTTAAGAATCGCTTCACTTGCCGATCCGTTTACACGCCACAGATCAAGCAAGAAAAACAATACCGCTGTCAAAACGAATCCGACGATACCCGTTTTTCTGGCAAATGTATCGATGCGTTCATCACCGTCAATGCTGCTGATTGTCAACAGCCTGCTGCTGGACACGGGTGAAAAACGCTCTCCCACCATCGCACCTGAAATAAGTGCCCCTGCCATCATCCCAAGCGGCATCTGTGCTGCATGGGCAATTCCAATCAGCGAAAGCCCAACTGTACTTAGTGTACCCACCGATGTTCCCAACAGATACGAAACAGTCGAAGTCAAAAGAAACGCGATGATCAACAAGAAATTGACATTGACGATCTCAAGACCGTAATAGATGATTCCCGGTATCGTCCCGCTCATCATGAACAAGGGGATAAGTACTCCCACTAAGGAAAGGATGAGGAGGACAGGCTTGGTTTGCATGACTCCATACAAGCCGAAACGAATTTGCTGGCTGCAGGAATATCCAAGTCTTTTGACGATGATGAAAGTGATTGCCACTGTAGCGGCAAGCGCCAAGGCCAAAGGATAGCCAAGCATTAAAGCAATGCTGATACTGAGAATCAAACTAACAATGGGTACATACTGCAGGGTTGTCATCCGTGCCAAAACTTCCTTTCCTTATTATTCGGTTTTCGCAAGGAGAGCGCGGGCTGCTCCTTCATCCGTAATAAGTACATTTTGGCACTTCTGTTTCGCAAAGGAAAGAATTGCATGTGCTTTGCTGCTTCCACCAGCGATGGAAATCACAACTTCTGCATGTTTGACATCTTCCAGATGAAGCCCGATTGTAGGCATACGGTGGACGATTTCACCGTCAGCATTGAAGTAATACCCGAAAGCTTCGGATATTGCTCCGGCTTTTTGCAACTCTGCCAGTTCTTCCGCACCATACTGTCGCCGCTTCGCCATGGTAAACGCATCGCCGATTCCATGCAGGACGACACGCGCAGATTTTACGAGCGACAACACTTCGGCAATTTGCGGTTCAGCCATCAACGACTGGAAAGCATCGGTACCCAGCCGGTCGGGAACGTGGAGCAAGCGGTACGTGCCGCCTGTTCGGGAAGCCATAATCGAGACGAGCGTATTCGCCTGAAACTCAACTTTTTCTCCCAATCCCCCCCTTGCAGGCACAAACTGCACACTGCGAAACACCGGGGCAGGCACAAGCTGAGAAGCAACGCTGGCTATTGTAGACCCGCCAGTTACCGCGATTACATCTCCTTCATGCACGGATTGTTTCAGCACTCTGGCTCCAAACCGTCCAAGCTCCTGCTTCACCCAATCGGAGGCGTCAGCGTTTCCGGGTACGACCAGTACTTGCTCAATACCTAATCGCTGTTCCAGTTGGCGGGCCAGATCAGTCAGTCCGAAAATCTCTCCCACCATCTCCTCCATTTGTTCGAAAACGCGAACCCCCTCGGCTGTGCAGCTCATCCCGATGGGAGACACGTCAAGCAGCCCCATTTCCTTCAGCAGGTCAACTTCTGCCCGCAGGATCCGTTCGGTTGTCATCATGGTTTGCGCCAAAGCTCTTCGCCCAATCGGCTGCAGGTGATAAATCGACTGAAGCAAGGTGTACCGTTTGCGCAAGGTTTCCAACAGATCTGGTACCAATTTTTGTTGGACTTCAATTAACTGACGCATGATCAAGCTCCTTTTTTAAGGAGTGGGACTGATTGTGTCCCTGTAATGCATTTTTTGTCCCGCGGTTAACAAAAAAAAGAAAAACCTTATACTCGTATAGTAGCGCATTTTTGTCTTGGTGGCAAGGTTCTTCCTTTTATTTCGGTTTTTGTTCATACTTTCTTTTTGTTTTTCTTACGCCCGGATGATGGATCTTCTCGCTAGCTCTTCTCTCATTTCAGACTCGGTCACGACAGAAGTGATTGACGGAAACGCTTCATCTCCGTCTATCTCCACAACCGGTATCGTAAACATGTACTTCTGATGCAGCTGGTCATCCTGCGTAATATCCACCAATGTAAGAATCAGGGGGAAGTCATTTCGTAATCGTTTGATCATTTTCTCAACATCATCACACAAGTGGCAGCCCGGACGGCCATATATCGTAATTTGAAAAGGAAGCTTCTCCGCCTTCATTGGTTGTTACCTCTTTCACGCTTGCTTATTTTGTATAAGAAAAGACTTCGTCCCTCTTCGCTCTATTTAAGCTCGCTTGCAGCGTCTGCCGTCCGCTTCGCTTAAAAGGAGCTGTTAGTGGACGAAGTTTTTCTTCTGTTGAACGAAAGGAGAGAAAGTTTAACACTTTAACAATTTAAAGCAGTTAAAGTTTCTACATTAGAAAACCTACCGGGCTAAAACTAACGTGGCCCCCCGCCCGACAAAGCATAGCCCCGAGCAAGACATGCTAATATCGTTTCCGTTTCGCTGAAGAAGCGATCATCATTTCTTCTCTGTATTTGGCGACGGTTCTTCTGGAAACCTCAATTCCTTCTTTAGCCAACAATTCTGATAATTTTTGATCGGAGAGCGGATGTTTGCGGTCTTCCTGATCAATTAACACTTTGATGCGTTTCTTTACACTCTCTGACGAAGCCGAATCACCGGAAGCTGTGGTCAGCGCAGAGGTGAAGAAATACTTCAGTTCAAATACTCCACGCGGCGTCTGTACGTATTTGTTGCTCGTTGCACGGCTAACCGTTGATTCGTGCAGATTGACGCGCTCCGCAATCTCTTTTTGCGTCATTGGCTTCAAATAATGGATACCGTACTCAAAGAAATCCCGCTGCACCTCCACAATTGCCTGCGTCACTTTCAACAAGGTAAGCCGGCGCTGCTCCAAGCTTTTGGCCAGCCAAAGCGCTGCATTCAGTTTATCATGAATAAACTGCCGGGTTTCATCCTGGGTTTTGTTTTCCTTCAACATTTTTTCATAGAAACGGTTAATGGACAAGCGTGGTGTAGATGAGTCATTGACAAACACCACATACTCATCGCCCACCTTTTCAACAGCAACATCCGGAATAATATATCTGGTTTCACCAGAGCCATATACTGCTCCCGGACGCGGATTTAATGTCCGTACAATGTCAGCAATTTCCTGAACATCCTGGATGCCGATCCCAAGTTTCTCCGCAATCCGGGAAAAACGATTATTTGCTAAATCTTGCAAATGTTCACGCACTACAGCCAGCGTATACTCGTCATTAAATCCTTCATAATGCAGTTGCAAGGTAAGACACTCTTCCAGACTGCGGGCAGCCACACCAACCGGATCAAACCGCTGGATAATTTTCAGAACCTCTTCCAGCTCACAGGCAGACGCCCCCAGCCGCTCCCCCGCTTCCTCCAAGGTGATTTCCAAATATCCTTTTTCATCCAGATTTCCAATTAAATAAAGAGCGATTTGCTTCTGCCAATTGGTCAGCCCTTTCACATACCCCAATTGGGAAGTTAAATGGTCGTACAGTGTTTTATCGGAGGCATGCACGTGATCCAACGGATTGTAAGTGCTTTCACTTTTATTAACCGAATAATCGCCTGTAGCTTGATTGCTGATGACTTCCTTCCAATCAAACTCTACACGCTCCTGCGGTCTTTTTCTTTCGAGCAACTCAGCAGCAGCACTTACTTCTTGCAATTCAATCACCGGATTTTCCGATGCCTGCTCTTGCAGGTAAGAAAGCAAATCCGCAGCGGAATATTGCAATATCGTAATAGCCTGCCTTAACTCAGGCGTCATCACCAGCTTAAGCGTCTGCTCTTGATACAAACCAAATCCCATGTTCATTACCGGCTCCGCCCCCCACTTCGTTGTATTCTTTCTCTATTATATATGCAAATGCTTCGCTCAGCCATGCAATTTTCCTGCCAATAAAAAATTCTCGATCAAAGAAAAAAACACCAACTTGTCAAAAATCACGACAAGCAGGTGTTCAGGAAATTTTAAAAGGCGCTTACTTCATGGTTGGAATCCCTTGGAGGTAGCCTACAATACCAGCTTTCTTATCAATTTTGGCGGCAAGCTGCTCTTTCAAATCTGCCGGAATGGTTTTGCTCTCCTCCAGATCACCCGGATGTTGGGCATTGCTCATGAGGTAGCTGAATCCGTTTATGTTCTCAACCATTTGCAGACCGGTAGATTCGCCGCCAGCCGGTACGGAGAGAATGCGGGAGAGTTTCTTCGTATCCACATTGTATGCCCAGAGGAAGTTGTTTACGTGCATGCCGCTGTCTTCCCCGATAAAAAGAGTACGCAGCTTCTCTGAGTAGGCAAGGTTATCCGGATTGGCTACCTTGTCAACGACAGCCGTATTGCCTACTTCGTCTGGCGCACTCAGGTCTTCCCCCAGCACAAGACCTTTCATCTGTGTCGCCACGTAATCGCTCTTGATCTCGTTGCCTTGAGAATCCTTTTGTTTCTTGTCCAGAGACAGTTCATACGTTACGCCGGCGTTTAGCTTCGGCAGCTTGATGTCGTCAGCAGGTGCCTTGTCATCGGCAAGCATGCCGCCGGAAATGTTAGACATGGCGATATATACTTTCTTATCTTTTGCGTTGAATGTGACACCTTCCATTTTGTTGAACTCAGAAGTTGCTCCCAGAATGGCGCCATAGCGGCGTGACTCCAGGAAGGCTGCCGCCTTTTCCATGCCCGGTTTTACCTTCAGCCACTCATCTTTTCCTGAAGGATACGTTCTGATTTTAGAAAAACCTGGGGTATCTTTGTCTGCTGTTTCGAAAATATCGCTAAACGTCAGCTTGTCGGCGTAAGCTTTAATTTCTGCATCCGTCGCGTGTCCCAGTTTCATCCAGGTAAGTTTGGCTGAACCGCCGTCTTTGTCGCTTGTCTGATTCCACTTCGCCGCATACAGCGTTCCTGCGGAGAGATCTTTGGCTTTATCCGCAACATACATAAACAGCATCGTGTTGCCGCCGTCGTCACCCATATATGCCGTCCGGTTATCTGCCATTACCATGGACAATTCTCGGGAAATTCGTCCCATGCTATAGTGCTTGACTACCTCGGTGGAGCCATCCGGTTTTACGGTTACTTCCGGCAAAAATCCGTAGTAATATGGATTTCCTTTGCGCTCATCCTGAAAGTAACTCTTGGTAAAGGCCCCTACATAAGTTTTGGTCGGATCTGCTTCATAAGCGCGGGCGTCAGGCTCATACTCCTCACTGCCCAAATGCGTATTCCAAGGGGATTGGGAACCATTACAGGGAATCCACAACCCGTTTACACCGGAAAAATCGATTTTCTTCACTGCTACCGGTGTTAATTGTCCTGTTTTCTTGTCCTGGTTGATGGTGGTCAAACTCATCGATGCAGGGATCATCCCATAAGCGCTGTTCCCTGCGTTGTCTCTGGTAATATATTCGTAGTGAGTGACAAGGTACAGGGGATTTCCACCCTTGCCGGTAGCAGACGCTCCCTTCACTTCAATTAAGTCGTTGCTGTCCGGACCGTCAGAGATAAACGGCACGCTTTGACCGGCAACACTTGTATCCATAATTGGCTTGCCATGTACGTCAATAGCCAGTCCCGGATTGATTCCGCCGATTTCATCCGTGGTTTTGTAAAGAGTCTGATAAGAAAGCGGAAGTTTCTTTTTGGTTCCATTGCTGTATGTAACCTCGACGTAAGCTTTCGTATACGCTTGGGCTCGTTCATCCAGTGTTTTGGGAGCGTCCATGCCGATGAATTGGACCGATTTCACAGTGTCGGAAGCAGTTGATTCAGCTTGTGCAATGACCGGAACCACTGTCTGAAAAAACAGTGACAAGCCAAGAATTGGGCCGACAAACTTTTTCATTAACAATCCTCCTACTCCTTTGGCTATCGCTATTTATTTGAAACAATCGAACAATTCAGATACTAGCGGATAATTGTTAACACCAATTGGTAGAATTGTTAAAGGTTTGTTGGCTTATCATTAATGCTCCTTAACAGTTTTTGCACTTTTTACTGTTTCACTTGCGAAAAAAAAGATTTTCAATATAATAAGTAAGGTAGGTGTTATACATGCGCCCGTAGCTCAGTGGATAGAGCAGCGGTCTCCGGAACCGCGTGCGGGGGTTCGATTCCCTTCGGGCGTACCATATAGCTGTACAGTAAACCTCTGTAGTAATACGGAGGTTTTATTTTTCTCGTACCGAAGAGTTGCCTGTTCTTCTGCTATGAATTTGATTGAACTTCAACAATTTGATGTGTTCATAATTTAGACGGACAAAAACGCTTTTCTTGAAGCCTATTTAGTGATAGTCTGTAAGTAGCTGGACAAGTCAAAAAGGAAAAGTATGGATTGAACCGAAAGGAGTCATATCTATGCATAAAAATACAACTCCATTGCCGATTTTCTGTGAAGAATGTAAAGCAAAGGATATCGATCCTTGCCCGACCTGCGGAGAAAAAAGAAGGTGAAAGCCTTCTTTTTTTGTTTGTCTTTTTTGTTTGTCCACAGCTTGTTTTCACAGCTTGTGAAATCTGTGAATAACTTTGTGGATTATGTAGACAATTTCCTATGCGGTTTCTGGGCAGTTTCTTCGATTTCATCCTACGAACGAACGTTTCTGTTAACAAATTGTTAATAACTTTGTGGATAACATAACCAGTATCTGGGTTCTTCTTGAAATTGTTGGCGGGCCAATTTCGTAATCCAAGATTGAAAGGAGGTATAACGATGGATGAATCGCAGCGAGACGAACTGTTCCGGATAAACCAGCAGGCAATCCGGTATATTCAACAGTTTCTCCACGGAGATGCAACAGCGTTTCACTTGCTTGTCCAGTTGTTCGGGCAGCGTGCTTATCGGATCATCCAAAAAATGATCTATTCTTACCACGATGCCCAGGACATTAATAACGAAGTCTGGCTGAAGGTGGCACAAAATCTGCATAAATACGATCAGGCTTATCCATTTCATTCATGGTTATATCGCCTGGTATCCAACACATGTATTGATTTTTTACGCAAAAAGAGGGAGATTACGATGGAAGTTGATCAACTCCACCATCAAATTCATAAATCTGCCCATTACGATGGCAATCCGGAAGATGATTACATCCAAAAAGAATTTGTTACCCATCTTCATGAGCTTCTTGCACACTTAGACGAGACAGACCGGCTAATAGTTACACTCCGCTTTGCCAATCAAATGAGCTATGACGAAATCGGTGCTATCGTCGGTATGAGCAAAAACACAGTTGGAACACGACTGTTTCGTGCCCGCAAACAGTTGAAGCAATTATTCGAGCAGCAGGTACAAAGGAGGGCAATCGATGCCACATATTGACGAATTAACCATGATGATGTACATCGATCGAGAACTTAGCGCGGAAGAAAATTTGAAGGCGGCCAGTCATTTGCTGGATTGCTCCGTTTGTCAGGAAACTCTCGCCAAATGGCAAAGAGAACAATCTTTTTTCTGTCACTCATTTACACAGGAACCTGAGGCTGTCCATATCGAGCTGGCACCATCTACTCTGATTCAAATCGATGCGATTGCCCAATTGCATAAGAGTTACTGCCGGAAATTCGCGTACCGATTTTACCTGGTATTAAGTGCGGCAATCGGAATCTTCGTGTATTTGGCACTTTACTTCCAAGGGTGGATGTATGAGTGGATCAAATCAGTCTGGCAAGTTTGGCGGCACACCGTTATTTGGGCCTCCACGCTCTGGTTACGGGAAAACGCCGACTCTCTGTTTTCACTGCCCGATATCTATTCGGTTTCCGTGATGTTTATTTTCTTACTCTGCTGTCTTATCTTCTTGAACATATACAAAAACCCCTACGGACATTGGGACGAATCCAAAGGGGTGTCGAAAAAATGAAACGTGCATGCTATGTTCTGGTAATCTTGTTTATTCTGCTTACCTGCTTTGGAACAGCCGTTTTCGCGTTACATGCAACGGAGCAAGGCATGTTTGTGCTTCCAAAAGGTCAGGTTTATACGGGCGATTTGTTTATCAACGCCAATAAAGCAATCATCGATGGAATGGTTGACGGTGACATCTATGTATTCGCCGAAAGTGTGCAGATTAACGGCGAAATCAAGGGAGACCTCATCTCATTCGCAAGAGATACGACTATTCGAGGCAAGATAGACGGCAATTTGAGAACGTTTACCGAGCAGGCAACGATTAGCGGTACATTAACGCGAAATGTCACTGCATTTACGCAAAACCTTGTGGTGGCAAGCGACGGACATATTTCGGGCAGCATTCTGACTTTTGCCGAGTCTGTCGATTTGTTGGGCCGAGTAAATAAAAATGCAAACGGGTTCGTCAACAACATGCGGATAACCGGTGAACTGGGACGAGGGACTGCTTTTTTGCGGTCTGGCAATATTTATGTGGGCTCCACTGCAAAAATAAACGGTGATTTGGTTTATTCCAGTCCGCAGCATGCCACTATTGAGCCGGGAGCCCAGCTACAAGGCAAAGAAGTCTTCACCCAACTAGAGCCTAAGCACGAGAAAAAGTCGGTATTTTTCCCCGTGCTGTTCATTCTGATGTCCTTGTTGAGCACGTTGATTATCTGGTTGCTGCTTCGGTTTTTGTTCCCAAGAGCACTATATCAGATACACCAACGGTTTGATCATGTTAAGCCCTCTATGTTCGGCTTCGGTGCCTTGCTGCTCTTCGGAATTCCTATTTTGGCCGTTGTGCTTCTGATCAGTGTGATCGGCATCCCGATTGCTTTGACACTGATCTTCTCGTTAGCCATCTTGACTTATGTTGCCAAGATTTTTGTAGGGACTTGGCTGGGAACACGCCTTGTCAGGAGGTACCATTGGCCGCTTCATCCGTTGATGGCGGAATTCCTCGGAGTTTTTGCTGTCTACACCCTTTTGCAAATTCCGTTCTTGGGCTGGATTCCTGGCTTCGCAGTCTGGATGATGTTTCTCGGGGCAATGGGTACGGCAATCCGCGATACAAATCGCATCTCTCTCTAGATGTAACGGATTATTTTTCCAGGTGACAGGTTTTAGCTTCCAGTATTTCGGATACATTATAGGGAGAATGTATCGAAGTGTTTGA
The DNA here is from genome assembly GCA_041920465.1 of Paenibacillaceae bacterium. GTDB lineage: Bacteria > Bacillota > Bacilli > Brevibacillales > Brevibacillaceae > Brevibacillus_H. Next base: position 44,861 of record JBHGXW010000028.1, read on the forward strand.
CCTTTGTTGACCTTTCGTGTATGATATTCTTGTATAGAGAGGAGGAATAAGGAATGAACATGAACCTGATACCTACCGTAATTGAACAAACCAACCGCGGGGAGCGCGCTTACGATATTTACTCTCGCCTGCTGAAGGATCGAATCATCTTTTTAGGAACACCAATCAATGATGTAGTTGCTAACAGTGTAGTGGCTCAATTGCTCTTTTTAGCGGCTGAAGATCCTGACAAAGATATTCACCTTTACATTAACAGCCCAGGTGGTTCGATTACTGCCGGAATGGCGATTTATGACACCATGCAATTCATTAAACCGGATGTATCCACCATCTGTGTTGGGCTAGCCGCATCAATGGGATCATTCCTGCTTTGTGCCGGAGCCAAAGGGAAGCGTTATGCTTTACCTAACAGCGAAATCATGATTCACCAACCGCTTGGCGGCGCTCAAGGGCAAGCAAGCGATATTGAGATTGCAGCAAAACGCATCCTGAAAATGCGTGAACATCTCAACAAGATCTATTCGGAAAGAACAGGCCAACCTATTGAGAGAATTGCAGAAGACACTGACCGCGATAACTTCATGACGGCACAAGAAGCCAAGGAGTACGGCTTGATCGACGATGTAATCACATCTTCTCCTGCCAAAAAATAAAAACTTTCATAAAGAGAAAGGATTGGGAACTTGTGTTCCAATCCTTTTTCATTTCGAAATATTTACTGCTCGACCAGTTGGGCAATGTCAACTGTTTTGGTATCTGTCGGGTCTCCTTCTGTATGAACGCGGGCCTTCTGTCTGTTTGGTTCCAGCCCATCGATCCAAACGGGGATCCCTTGATACGTCACCTGAATTTTTTCCTTCGCTTGAATGATTTGCTGAGCACGGTTTAGGTCCATTTTGAGTTTTGTCCTCCTTCTTAGTTGTCCAGTTCGTTACTCTTGTTCATTTTGAAAGAACCTGACATTGTGTCTGTTGATGTTTCTTCAATTAAGCCATTTTGGTTGCTTACTATACCGCCGCCGAGGCCTTCGTTTACCATGCGATCAATATCGATGAACGCATCTTCCCGGGACTCATGCTGGGAATCGGGCAATCTTCCTTTTTTGACTGTCATTCGCATTCCTCCTGCTTCCACGCTTACCTGTAGGTTTTCCCAACAAAATGGCACATATTCGATTCTTCCCGGCGATCAGACCTGCATCCCAAGCTGCTGGTACTCCTCTTCACGCATGAATCTAACAAATAAAACAAGACCTGCATCGGAACAACCGAAGCAGGTCTTTTCATCGCAGGTTTTTTTATTACGCCAAACGGAAAACGATTCCGTGGCCGCCTTTGGGATACTCCCACTTGATATTTTGATGAGGACAGCCAATTCGGCAGCTTCCACATTCATGACATCCTTCATAGCCAACCGCCATCCGGCCAACATCTTCCCATTTGTAAACTTCTGCCGGGCAGAAGATGGTACAAAGCTTATCCGGACATTTTGTCGCACAAATATCATAATCTAGAACATGAAGATGGGATTCTGTGTTTGCGCGAAAGCGGACAAGATATTGCTTGGCTTCAAGGGTATTCGTTCTTTCCACTTGGCTCATTATTTCATCACCTTCCATGCTCTATAGATATCGCTTAACAGCTTCATTGTGCCGTGTTTTTCACGGATCGACTTGAGAATCCGCTGCTGTTTCTCTTTCTTCGGAGTGCCATCAACCGTGAAGAATGCGCTTGCTGCTTCATTCATCATCGGGATGTACTCTTTGAAGTACTGCGGATATGTTTCAAACGTATGAGTAGCGTCTTTGTATTTCTTCAAATCTTGACCGACGAAGCTTTCCATCAAGCGGGTACGGTAGCTGTCGAGCATGTTCTCTGTGAAATCGCCTGCTTGTTTGGCGAGAATAATCGTTTCTGCCGCAATCTTGCCGGACGTCATCGCCAAATTGGAGCCTTCACGGTGGATACCGTTAACCAACTGCGCGGCATCCCCTACGACAAGCACACCGTTGCCGACTATTTTCGGAATCGCATGATAGCCGCCCTCAGGAATCAAGTGGGCTGCATACTCCTGTGCTTCGCTGCCTTTGATTAACGGCTTGATCATTTTATGGTTCTTCACGTATTCCAAGAGATCGTACGGACGAAGTTTCGCCTTGATTAAACCGGAAAGGGTAGTACCCACACCCACGTTAATGGAATCCTTGTTAGTGTAGATGAATGCCGTACCCACTGCTCCCTTCGTCGCGTCCCCGAACAGTTCGATTGTACAGCCTTGATTTGGCTCCAAGTTGAAACGATCCTCGATCTTCTCAGCCGGAAGCTTAAGAACCTCCATAACAGCCAATGCCACATGATCCGTTTTGAGTTCTTTATGGAAGCCCAGTTTTTTGGCTAACAGAGAGTTAACTCCGTCTGCCAGCACAACCACATCTGCGTACACGTCTCCGTCAGGGCGGTCGGTACGGACACCAACCACGCGTCCGTCCTCCACGATACACTCTGTTACAACCGTTTCGTTAATCAACAGAGTGCCTGCTTCCACTGCTTTATTGGCGAACCATTGGTCAAACTTGGCACGCAATACGGTAAAGCAGTTATACGGCTCTTGTGCCCATTCCAAACCTTTGTAACCAAATGTAAGGACAGACTCTTCACCCAGCATCCAGAATCGTTGTTCGATGACGGGACGTTCAACCGGTGCTTCCTTCCAAAACTCCGGCACAAATTCCTCCGTCTGCTTGCGGTATAAAACCCCGCCCATTACGTTTTTCGCGCCAGGATATTCCCCGCGTTCGATCAAGAGCACATTAAGCCCCGCCTTGGCGCAAGTAATGGAACAGGCAACACCGGCAGGACCTGCACCGACTACAATTACGTCAAACTTATTAGCCACGTACGCTCTCCCCTTCCTGTTCAGCTGCTGCTGCTACTTCTAGAGCTTGTTTTTGCGGTTTCCACTTGCTGAATTCTTCAATGAGAAGAGGTACAATCTCAAACGCGTCACCCACAATGCCATAAGTGGCAACTTCAAAAATGGGGGCATTCGGATCTTTGTTGATGGCAATGATTAATTCGGAATTCTGCATGCCCACTACATGCTGAACGGCACCGGAAATACCGATCGCAAAATAAATCTTGGGGGTTACGGTGACACCTGTTTGACCGACTTGATGTTCATGTCCGATCCAGCCAGCTTCCACCGCATCACGACTGGCCCCAACACTTCCGCCGAGGACATCGGCCAACTGTTTGCACAGGTCAAAGCCTTTTTGATCCTGCAATCCCTTACCGCCAGCCACAATAATATGGGCTTCCTCAAGGTTTACCTTTTTGCCGGCGTTCATGACGACTTTCAGCACCTTGGTACGCAGGCTTTCTTCCTCAATGGTAAACGGTTCTTCGATTACTTTGCCAGTCCGTGTGAAGTCAGGTTCAAGCGCTTTCATAACTCTGGGCCGAACAGAAGCCATTTGAGGGCGGTGGTTCTTACAGAGGATAGTAGCCATAATGTTACCGCCAAATGCAGGACGGCTTGCTTCCAACAGGCGGGCTTCCGCATCTACATCCAAAATGGTTGTATCGGCAGTCAGACCGGTTGCCAATTCAGTCGTAACAGCACTTGCCAGGTCTTTGCCGGTTGAAGTGGCACCGTACAGGAATATTTCAGGTTTATACTTGTTGCAAAGATCGACGACCCCGCGCATGTAAGTCTCAGAGCGGTAATCTTTGAGAATCGGCGCGTCCATTACATACACGATGTCTGCGCCGTGGGCGATGCAAGTTTTGGATAGTTCCTTTACATTGGAACCAAGTAGCACGCCGCAGAGGTTGGCATTCAGCTTGTCGGCCAGTTTACGGCCCGCTCCTAGCAACTCCAGGGAAACCCCGGCAATCTTGCCTTCAAACTGTTCGATAAACACCCATACATCTCTGTATTCGTCCAAGTTAATTGCCATCTCATGCTCCTCCTTTCCAGGTGAACAGCTCTTTGCGCTCCGCAAGCAACTCAAGAACTTTCTCTACTTGTTGTTTGGGAGTGCCTTCGATTTTTTTGCCGCCTTCTAATTTGGGAGGAGCAAACATTTTACCTACAACAGTTGGAGAACCTTTTAAGCCCAACTGTCCACGGTCCACGTTGTCGAGGTCATCCACAGACCAGACAACCGGATTAAATCTTGCTGCGCGAATCATGTTAGGAAGAGGAGAGTAGGATACTTCGTTAATTTCTTTTTCTACGGTAAGCAAGCAAGGAAGCGTTGATTGAATCACTTCGTATCCGTTTTCACGTTTGCGATGAACGATAATGCGTTTTTGGTTGAGGTCAACTGATTCAATGAAATTGACGTTGGTAAGCGGCGGAATGTCGAGCCGTCTTGCAATACCGGGACCAACTTGCCCAGTGTCACCGTCGATCGCCATTTTTCCGCAGAGAACCAGGTCAATCGGCTTCCATTTGGCGATTTTCTCAAGCGCCTTAAACAAGGCATAGCTTGTCGCCAGCGTGTCTGCTCCGGCAAAAGCGCGGTCAGAAATCAAATAAGCATCATCAGCACCAATCTCTACGCATTTGCGAATGGCACTAACGGCTTGAGGTGGCCCCATCGACAATACGGTTACGCTTCCGCCATGCTGCTGCTTCAGGCGAACCGCTTCCTCTACCGCATGGGCATCATAAGGGTTAAGAATGGCTGGGGCGCTGCTTCTGTCCAACGTGTTGGTCTTGGGGTTAATCTTGATGATCTTCGTGTCAGGTACCTGCTTGACGCAAACTACGATGTGCATGTAAGCACTCCTTTCGGAAGAGAAGATCAGATTAAAAAAGCAAGTGAAAAAAATCACTTTCTAGAATGAGGATAAAACCGTATGATTTCACAATCCTCTTGTAACATATTATATTCAAATCTAATGAAATTACGACACTTTTTTAAAAATTTTTTATATTCCACATTTTACAACTTTTAAACGTTATTTACACAACAAATAGTAATAAAACAAAAAGATAGTCAGATGATATCGACTATCTTTTCATACCTCTTATTCTTCTCTGCTTACCAAGTTGGATAAATTGGTAACTGCTTGTGAAGCGTCCGGTCCTTCAGCAGAAATGGTGATCTCCGTACCAGAGCTGATTGCCAAGCTCATGATCCCCATAATGCTTTTGGCATTCACTTTTTTGGTATCCTTCTCCACGAAGATTTCTGAAGCAAACCGGTTTGCTTCTTGCACGAAGAAAGCAGCCGGACGCGCTTGCAAACCAGTTTTTAAATTTACCCGTACTTGTTGTTTAACCATCAAGGTACCTCCTTACATTCAGTCCTGATTATCAGTAGTATACCATGTTATAGAACGGAAATATTTTGTTTTTCTCTTAATTTGTCAGCGATTTCGTTAATTTTCCGAAGACGGTGATTTATTCCAGATTTGCTTACGTTGCCGCTGGGCAGCATCTCGCCCAGTTCCTTGAGGTTGATATCGGGATGTAATAGTCTTAATTCCGCAACCTCTCTTAATCTTGGCGGTAGATTTTCCAGACCGATTTCTTTTTGGATCAACTGGATGTTCTCCATTTGTCGGGTAGCAGCATTAACCGTTTTGTTAATATTGGCGATCTCGCAATTGTGCAAGCGATTTACGGAATTGCGCATGTCTTTGACGATCCGTACGTCTTCAAAATACAACAGGGCCTGGTGTGCGCCAATCCGGCTTAAAAACTCCGTGATTTTCTCGCCTTCCTTGATATACATGACGTACCCTTTTTTCCGCTCGATGCATTTGGCATTCAAGCGGTAACGGTTCGCCAGTTTGGTTAAGGCTTCACAAAAATCCTGATAAGACGTGTAAATTTCCAGGTGATAGCTTGTCGCTTCAGGATGATTGACCGATCCTCCGGCCAAAAAGGCTCCACGCAGGTAAGCTCCACGGCAGCATGACTTTTGAATCAAATCGCTGGAAATTCCGGGGTAAAACGAAAGGTTTTTGTCCATGATCCGCAGATCTTCCAGAATTTCCATCGCATGATAGGGAACCCGCACAATGTACACGTTATTTTTCTTCAGCCGCATCTTTTTGCGGACGAGCAACTCCGCATGCGCCTGAAACAGCTTTTTGGTCAATGTGTAGATGCGCCTTGCAATGGCCGCGTTTTCCGTTGATACGTCAAGGATAAACCGCCCGTTGCCGAATTGAATACTTCCATTCATCCTGATCAATGCGGCTAATTCGGCACGGCTGCAACATGTAGGAGCTTCGAGCATCGTCAATTCCTTTTTCACATGGGCGGCAAATGACATGTCCCTCACTCCTTTCTTTGTCTGGTTAACTCTACAATGCGTTCGCTTACAGCTCTTGCATTATGCCGCAAGTAGCCGTCTCCATAGGTTATGAGCGGTTCGGCAATGATTGGAAAGCCGAATTTGGCCAACTCCTCCATATCACAGCGTACAGGAGAGGCACCCTTCTCCGCATATTTCTCCAATACATACGAAGGAATATCAGCATTGTTGACGACTATCATATCAAGAAACGACTCCCCAACATGCTGGTACATGACTTTGACGTGATCGGAGGCAGAGAACCCGTCTGTTTCCCCCGGTTGGGTCATCACGTTGCAAATATATATCTTTGGAGCCTTGGAGGCGATAATTTCACGAAAAAGGCCTTTTACCAACAAATTCGGCAAAATACTGGTGTATAGACTGCCGGGGCCGATCAAAATCACATCCGCTTCAGCAATCGCACGGGACGCCTCCGGCAAAGGCACCGCGTCCGTCGGTTCGAGGAAAACGCGCTTGATCCGCTTGCCTGCCAGCGGAATTTGGGACTCTCCGCAGACAATCGAGCCGTCCTCCATCTCTGCCCCAAGGAAAATGGACTGATTGGAAGCAGGCAATACTTCACCGCGTACTGCCAACACCCGGCTTAACCCTTTCACTGCCGCAACAAAATCTCCCGTAATCTCATTCATTGCTGCAATTAGTAGATTCCCCAAATTATGACCTGCTAATCCCGTTCCGTTGGAAAACCGGTACTGCATAACCTTTTCCATAAGCGGTTCTGTATCTGCCAAAGCCGTGAGTACGTTGCGAATATCTCCCGGAGGCAGCATATCCATCTCTTCACGCAACCTTCCCGAGCTTCCGCCGTCGTCTGCAACAGTGACGATCGCGGTAATGTGAACCGGTTCTTGCTTCAGTCCGCGCAACAGGACGGATAAACCGGTGCCGCCACCGATGACGACGATCCGCAACTGCTCTTGTGGCTGTTTTCCCCTTCTTCTTGCTGTCATAGTTCACCTCAATTTCCCCTTTTGGGAATGATCAGGCTGTTCTCTCTCTCTGTAAAGTTCCTGTATGTGTATCTATGAGCTTATGCTTACTTGCTTTTCTCCATGTCACGATGGGTTACCCGAACAGGAAATTCCTTGCTGAAATACTGGCCGATATACTCGGTAATCGCTACCGAGCGGTGTTTGCCGCCCGTACATCCGATCCCGATGACCAACTGGCTTTTGCCCTCCCGCTGATAATGCGGAATCGTGAAAGAAAGGAAATCAAGCAGCTTGGTTAAAAACTCTTGCGTTTCGCTCCACTTCATTACGTAATTGGCCACATCGGCATCACAGCCCGTTTTGGGACGCAGGTCATCCACATAATGCGGGTTGGGCAAAAAACGCACGTCAAACACCAGATCGGCGTCAATCGGAATTCCGTATTTGAAACCAAAGGATAATACGTTTATGGTAAGTTGAGAGCTTTGCTGTGAGTATTGATGAATTATGATTTCGCGCAATTGCGCCGGCTTCAATTGTGACGTATCAATGATTTGACTTGCCCGGCCTTTGATTTCCTGCAGGATTTTGCGCTCCAAGTGAATCCCTTCAAGCGGTGAACCGTTTGGAGACAGCGGATGCCTGCGCCGGGTTTCTTTGTAGCGGGTCACAAGCGTTTGATCGTTGGCATCAAGGTATAAGATTTGGAAGCTGATTCCTTCCATCTCGCTTAATTTATCGATCTCTTCAAACAGGTTCTCAAAAAACTCCCGGCCCCTTAAGTCAATGACCAGAGCAACCCGCTCGATTCCGCCGCCAGACTGCTTAATCAATTCGGCAAATTTGGGAATCAGGATGGGCGGCAAATTATCTACACAAAAGAACCCGAGATCTTCAAGGCTCTGCACAGCTACCGTTTTACCGGCCCCAGACATGCCTGTAATGATTAGCAAGTTAACCGCTCGTTCTTTGGATTGTTCACTCACCTTTTTCGCCTCCTCTGATTCTTTCAATAGAATACCACAACCGTTTCGCTAATCGAAGTCTTTGGTGCCTGTCGTTTATTGACAACAAAAAAAAGGCGAGGCTCTATCTCAGCCACGCGTAGAAAGTAACGTATAGAAAAGGGGGTCAATTCATGTTTTTATAGTAACGCTTTAATATTTCAGCAATGTTACAAAAAGGTTAAGAGATTGTGACATTTTGTTCCTTTAATTTTTCGTTCAAAGATTCTACGTAGTGCTGAGCCGCTTGAGCAGCAATGGAACCGTCACCTGTTGCCGTTACAACCTGACGCAGATTTTTCTCCCGTACGTCACCCGCAGCGAAGATTCCCGGAATCTTGGTATGCATTTGTTCATCGGTCAAGAGATAACCGGCATCATTGGTGATACCCAGGTTTTTCACGGCTGAGGAAAGCGGGTCCATTCCCACATAGATGAAAACACCATTGGTTGGGAATTCACGCTGCTCACCTGTTTTCACATCTTCCAGAAGGACGCTTTGAACAACGTTTTCACCGCGGATTTCTTTTACAACCGTATTCCAGATGACTTCAATTTTCTCGTTTTCGAATGCGCGCTTTTGCAGGATTTTTTGGGCTCTGAACTCGTCACGACGGTGGATGATGGTTACTTTTGTGGCGAAACGGGTAAGGAATACCGCTTCCTCAACCGCTGAGTCGCCGCCGCCGACGACAACCAGCTCCTTGCCGCGGAAAAAGGCTCCGTCACATACCGCACAATATGAGACTCCACGCCCGGACAGTTCTTTTTCGCCTGGTACACCAAGCAATCGATGTTCTGCACCAGTAGCTACGATAACCGCTTTGGCCAAATACTCTTTGTCACCTGCCACAACGGTTTTGTATGGCTCCGTGTTGCGGATTTCGGTGATGTCTCCATAAGCGTATTCCGCGCCAAACTTCTTGGCATGCTCAAACATTTTGTTGGAGAGATCAGGACCGAGAATGGACTCGAATCCCGGATAGTTCTCAATTTCCTCAGTGTTGGCCATTTGTCCGCCCGGAATCCCGCGCTCAATCATCAAGGTGGACATATTGGCCCGAGATGTATATACGGCCGCCGTCATACCAGCAGGTCCTGCCCCGGCTATAATTACGTCGTATACTTTTGCCTGCTCACTCATAGTAACTACCTCCAGACGATAGAACTACTGAACTTGTTTTCTATCCTTATTTATATTTATTATAAAGTTAGAATTTATTTAAATCAAGTTTCTTTAATTCTTTAATGCATTTCGCGATAGTAGATAAGGATACATTATATTTTTGCGCGGTCTGTTCTTGTGTTTGTTTGATTCCATTTTTTTTGGCATACAAGTATTCCAACGCTGCCAGCCAAGCGATCGATTTGCGGATGGATGCCGTTTTTTGGCCGGGAGTCTCTTCACAGTAGCGGTTCCAGAAGCGAAGCGCCCAACCTCCAAACTTCCTGTCCCCTCGCTCCAACTGGTCACGGATTAGCGCCTCTACCTGGATGGCTTCGGCAGACTCTTCCTTCTGCGGTGAACGAGGAGCATCTTTAGGATATTGTGCCTCCAACTCGCTCAATGTTAATAATGCTAATTTTTGTAATTCCGGATCAGCGGTGTTTTGGCTGAAGCTGTACAGCGTGTGCTTCGCTTCATCGTCTCCAATCATCGCCAACGTCTGAATCACCATTTGCTTGGCGTCCTCTTTTCCATACTGGAGCGCCCATAGCAAAGAAGCGCGTATCATCGGGTCCGTCCGAAAATCATCGAAACTCGTCCAATTCTCTTTGCTTCGTTTTGGCAGACGATAATAATGGTACGGAATAACCTCTTTCTCTTCTCCTTCATTACGGTTGCGGAGCTTCTGCAGATACTGGTCGGCAACACCCGATTCAGGATCCAACTGCTTGACCATTTGCCACCACTTCATCGCCTGCTGCTCATGGTTGGACAAATAAGCAGAAATGGCCGCATAGTGATAAGTTGCCGCATCAGCATAGTAAGGAAATCTCATCAGCCTCTGGTAAAAGCGGTAGGCATCTTCATGCTGACCCAAAATTCCCATTGTCGTTGCCAATTTATAAGCATTGTCCGGATGAAACGGGACAACCTTTTTTAATTGAGCAATGACCGGCAGCAGTTCTGATATATTGCCTTGATGGGACAGCAGCACGGCCAGATTGCATAAAGCGTGCAAGTTTCCCGGATCCCGCGTAATTGTTTCATTAATGACAGCCAGCGCCTTGTCAAAGTCACCGGCATAATAGTAAGCAAGCGCCAGGTTATTCCAGGCCGGCATAAAGTGGGGATCTAACTCGTTTATTTCCGTTAAGAGGACGATCGCCTCAAGGAACCGCCCTTCCTCCAGGCATTTTCTCGCTTGTTCATGCTTAACCACAATTTCATTCGCCGAAAAGTCAAGAAAATGACGGGGCGGCAAATTCAGTTCAAAGTAAATGTAATCGAGAAGTTCTTCCGCTTCATCGACAAATGAGCGTTTTTGGGCAATTTGCAAATAGCGAAGCGCCATCTCTTCCGCCATCTCGAAGTCATCTTGGTTGGCATAATTGTTCGCTAAATAAAAATAGACATCTTCCATATTCGGATCGATGTTGTCGAGAATTTCGTGTAATATATCGTTCGATTCCTGGAACTTACCCATCTCTGCTAAAATGCTGGCCATATGACAATGATATGCTGCATTTGTCGGATCAAGTTCAACGGCTCGGCGAAAACATCGCAGTGCTCTTGCGTAATCAAACCGCCGTGACAGGCGCAACCCTCTTTCCGCAAAAAAGGAGGCATCACGCAGGAAGTTTACAACCGTGTTTTTTTTCATGCTTTTGCTGATTTTCATATGACCTCCGCACATCTTGAAGCTATACACCTCTGTATCGTACCAAATCCGATTCCCACCCTCAAGTGAAAAGCTTAGGTAGAGACTTTCTATCCAAAAGTGTTCATCCACCCAAAAGCAAGAAACACCACTTTGCTTCAAGGCAAGTGGTGTTATACCTTTATTTTTTAATTTGGAACAGACGAAAAAACAAAATGGAGCGGACGACGGGTCTCGCCACTCTGGCGCTTCTACGTCGAATTTGCTTCGAAGATAAGCCGGATCGGTGGTACTCGAGTCTCACTTCATTGAATTGGCTTCGAGAGTGAACCCGGTACGGGTGAGAGACCTTCCCACTCGATAAAATAAAATGGAGCGGACGACGGGTCTCGAACCCGCGACCTTCGCCTTGGCAAGGCGACGCTCTACCAATTGAGCTACGTCCGCAAAATGTAATGTACCGGATATATTCATGGTGAGCCATGAAGGACTCGAACCTTCGACCCTCTGATTAAAAGTCAGATGCTCTACCAACTGAGCTAATGGCTCGCGTGAAATGGTGGTTCGGGACGGAATCGAACCGCCGACACGAGGATTTTCAGTCCTCTGCTCTACCGACTGAGCTACCGAACCAAAGGGAAGTTAAGAAAAAAATGGCGGAGCTGACGGTACTCGCAACTACTGGCGATTCGACGTCGATTTCTCTCCCATGCAAGCCAGTATCGGTGGTACCCGAGCTGAACTTCATTGCGTGCTAGCTTCGAGGGTGAACCCGGCACGGGTGAGAGTCTCCGTTACTTCTTATGATTAAATGGCGGAGCTGACGGGACTCGAACCCGCGACCTCCGGTGTGACAGACCGGCGTGAACTCCAACTTCACCACAGCTCCATAAAATTATGAGGTTTGTTACAACAAGGTTGCACCTTCAAAACTGGATAACGAGTTGCTCGCATCAGCTTCTCCATTCGCTCCCCCTGCCCGTAAGGCAAAAGTTGCTCAGGTGAATGATGCTCGCTCCAATATAAGCTAAGGAATGGACGTGGATAAGTCCTCGACCGATTAGTACTCGTCAGCTCCACACGTTGCCGTGCTTCCACACCGAGC
>JBHGXW010000007.1:0-50568 GCA_041920465.1 Paenibacillaceae bacterium
CCTTTTGTTCTTTGCCAATCTGGTAGGAGAGATGGCCGGTTTCCATCTGCCGATTAATCCGGTGACGGCACTCTTGGCTGGCTTCCTAAGAATCCCCGGCCTACTCGCCTTGGTTGCCGTGAAGATGTATATCATGTAGCTCATGTTAACAGAAAGGCAATACTTCTCGCTTCATATTTGATTCGGCAATGTTTCGACTGACGGAAGGAATAGAGAAGACCAAGCAAACGGGGAATTGTCCAGACGATTCCACCGATCAAAAAGTCGATGCCATAGCTTGTCGGAAGCCAGGCAAACAATGCAGCCGGAATACAGATGCTTCCGATGCAGACTGTACTTTCTGCTGCCCGAAAAAATCCAAGAGCAGCCGGATAGGCAGTTCCCGCTCCCCACCACGGACAAAACAGCATGTCGGGAGAAAGCTTGGGCTTCGTTGATGCCGAATAAGCGTACAGGCGAAACAACAGAATGTGGATGATTGGCAACAGGGCCAGAATTGCCAAGGAAACAATCAATTCTTGCAAGCGAACGGGAAAAGTCCGAGAAGCCCCATAGAGTAACCCGCCCAGACAGGCCAATTGAAACAAGTAGCCTGGCAATCGCCAGCGAAAACGATACAGCAGTTGATAGTTGTAGATGGTCTGTTCTTTCATGACAGGCCTCCTTTTTTTGTAGGTGGGTATTCTCGTTATGGTTATCGTCTCTTTTTTCTCCCAAGTTGACACCATTTTGTTCATTTTTTTGCCGGGCTGCTCACTTATGGAATCCGGACAAGCAGGAAACAATAAAGAACTGGTAGAGAAGCAATAACACCGGTGGTTGGTTGTGAAGGAGACAGACTGTTATGGTAGGATCGTGGACGCTGGTTTTTGGTTCGGATGAATCCCTGCTGGATCCGGCACTTATCGAGATTTGGCGAAACAGAGGAGTTGAACTGGTCACGGAAGAACAAGCCGTTGCAAGAGGGAAGCAAGTAAGCGGCCTGTACGTTTGCGGCCAGTTGTCAGAAGCTCGGCTTTCTGAGTGGATTCACCGCTGGGAAACGGCGACTAGCCTAAATCCGCTGTTTATCTTGTTGGATGGACCCAATACGCCGCATGGGCTGGCTGACCAGATTCAAGCTGCCTTCGGGGCGCACCGAGTAGATGTTGTGCGCTTTTTTCTGTTTGAGGATAGGCGGCATGCGGCAATTGGAGGCGATCTGACAAGCAATTGGGTACGGATTCTCAGGCACCGGCTTGCAGAAGAAGAGATCATCTCCATGATCTGCAAAAGAATCGAAGTGGATGAAATCGCTGCCTGCCTGCCGATCTATCTGGAGTGGAAAAATCGTTTTTACACTTTCTTGGGAGAGCGATGTGATCAATCGTCGGCTAGATTGGAGGTAGTTTCACTGGGACTTGGCATGGACAAGCGGGTTGGACAGGGTTGGCACTTTGATCATCCGACCGGTGTCTCCATTCAGCCAATTGAGAGAAAAGAGTGGCTGCACAGAGAACTCCAACAGCTTCCAGAGAGAACAGTTACCCAGACAGTTGCCGTCTGGTCCGGCCAAGAGGATTTTATGAAGATATTACCCGATATCCGTCCGTTTGGCCAAATCAAGCTGTTCCTGACGAAAAACAGGCAAATACCGAACAATCTGCCTGGCCATTGCCTGCTTGCCAGAAGCCCGCATGAAGCCTTGGTAAATGCCGACCTGCTCATCATCTTGGATACGAGCCGACAGATAAGAGAAATGCCCCCTGAAACATTCGGCCAAGCCATGAGGCGACCCGTGATTCTGGACGCTTGTTCCAGTTATCCGCTGCTGGAGATGGAAGCTTGTCAGATTGCCTATCGGACGTTGGGGGAAAAAACGAACGTTTGGAATGGAACTGCTTATAATAGGGTATAATGATGGGTATATCGTGGAAAAGGTGGGCGTGTACCATGGAAAGGACTGTCCAGAATTGTATCGTCTGCGGAGAAGACCATGTAGTCGGTATCGCCATCTGCGATCAATTCATTTGCCAATCCTGTGAACAAGAGATGGTAAAAACAGACGTACTGGATGAAAAATATCCGTTTTTCATTAAACAAATGAGGCAGATCTGGTTGAAGAAAAACGCGTAATTCGGTGCCAAGCGTTGCCTAGAGGGCATTTGCTGTTTTAAGCAGATGCCTTTTTGCTTTATACTATCAGAAAGTATCTCTATCAAGGAGAACCGTTTTGCGAGATAAGGTGAAAAGGGTGTGAAAGGAAAGTGTTTACGAGAGATGAGGCGTTTTGGGAAAGGCAGCAGAGTGCCCCGCTTTTTGAAGCGTTGACTCGGCATGCGAAGCGTCGTCCGCATCCTTTTCACGTGCCTGGTCATAAAATGGGTCATAGTTTTGATAAAGAAGGAAAAGATATCTTCCAATCTATACTCTCCATTGATTTGACGGAGATTTCCGGAATGGACGACCTTCATCACCCGGAAGGAATTATTGCCGAAGCCCAGAAGCTGGCTGCGGAAGCGTTCGGGGCAGAGGAGACACGGTTTTTGATCGGGGGCAGCACAGTAGGGAATATTGCTCTCATCATGGCGGTCTGCCGTCCCGGAGAGAAGATTGTCGTCCAGCGCAACTGTCATAAATCCGTTTTTAACGCCATTATTTTGGCAAGAGCCGAACCAATCTTTATCGTTCCGGCCGTTGATGTATCAACAGGTGTTGCTGCCGGGCTGCGGCGAGAAGATGTGGAACGTACGCTTTTGGCTCATCCCGATGCCAAAGCGGTCTTTTTGACCAATCCTACGTACTACGGGATGGGCATTGATCTGGCTAAAATGGCGGCAACCGTTCACAAGTTTGGTATTCCTCTTTTGGTTGATGAAGCGCATGGTGCCCACTACGGGTTTCATCCCGAGCTGCCTTTTTCGGCCATGCAGTGCGGTGCGGACGCCGCGGTGCAATCTACTCATAAGATGGCTACCGCGATGACCATGTCGTCCATGCTGCACATCCAGGGAGACTTGATTGACCGCGAACGCTTATTCCAGGTGTTGGGCATGATCCAGTCATCCAGCCCCTCATATCCGTTGATGGCTTCACTCGATTTGGCAAGACGGCATATGGTGATAGAAGGAGCGAGGGAAATTGACCGGGTACTTCCTCGCCTCAGTTGGCTGAAAGAGAGTCTGGAAGAACTTCCGTGGTGCAGGGTAGCGGCTTTGCAAGAAGGAAAAGCCTATGCGACGCTTGATCCGCTGAAGCTCCTGATTTGCCTCCATACCCGGGAAATGGCCGGTCATGAATTGCAAGCCCATTTGGAGGCAGAGGGGATATTCCCTGAATTGGTTGACAGGAATCACGTGCTTCTCGCTGCTTCAACAGGAACTTCACAAGCTGACGTCGAAAATGTATGGCGAGCCATGAGAGAGCTTGCTCCCATGCCGCTCGCGGAAGCGGACACTGTGTTTGAATCCGGGTTGCTCGCTTCTACGTTTCTTAGGGAACAGATAATTCCCGTCTATGAAGCAATCCATTTGCCCAAGATGCCGATGCCACTCGTACAGGCGGAAGGACGAATTGCCGCAGAAATGGTGATCCCTTATCCACCTGGAATCCCTTTGCTTGTGCCTGGTGAACGAATTGATGGTCACGTCATCTCGATGCTTCAAGAAATGGCAGCAGGCCGGGTTCGTTTTCAAGGAGCAAAAGATCCAGGGCTTACGACGATTCAGATCGTCAAATAAGGAGGATACATCAATTGAGAGGTTTATTTATCACATTTGAGGGACCGGATGGAGCAGGAAAAACAACACAGGTGCAAGCATTCGTAGAAAATCTGAAGAGTCGGGGCTTCGATGTCCTGCTGACCAGAGAACCGGGAGGCACCCCAATCAGCGACAAGATCAGAGGGCTGATCCTGGATCCGGCACACAAGGAAATGGCAGATACAACGGAAGTTCTGCTGTATGCCGCTTCCCGTGCTCAGCATGTGCAGGAAAAAGTGATTCCTGCGTTAGAGAAAGGAACCATCGTGGTTTGTGACCGCTTCGTGGACGCAAGCATTGCCTATCAGGGCTATGGCTTGGGTGTTTCGGCCAAGAAGGTAGAACACATTAACCGGTTTGCTACAGGAGGACTGGTGCCGGATCGGACGTACCTGCTGGATGTGCCGGTGGAGGAAGGAAAAAAGCGTCTTCAGGCCAGAAGCGGGCTTGACCGGATTGAACAAAAGGGCGAAGCTTATCACGAACGGGTACGGGAAGGATTTTTGGAACTGGCCGAACAAAATCCTGAGCGAATCCGGGTGGTTGATGCGTCCAGAAGTATCGAGCAAATCACGCAAGAAATATTGGCAGATTTTAATGATTGGCTGGATGCCAAAAGGTAACGTAAGCTGAGCAGAAAGGGTGAATGCGATGAAAATGGTGATCGCGGTCGTACAAGACAAGGATAGCGGACGTCTATCCCAGATGCTTGTCAAAAAAGGGTTCCGTGCCACCAAGCTGGCGAGTACGGGCGGCTTTTTACGTGCGGGCAATACGACTTTTCTGGTAGGAACGGAAGATGAACGCGTCCCGGAAGTGATCGATCTCATCCAGCATAGTTGCAAATCGCGCAAACAGATGGTAACACCCGTTTCTCCGCTCGGTAGCGCAGTAGATACCTTTATGCCGTATCCGTTGGAAGTGCAAGTGGGTGGAGCGGCAGTATTTGTGCTTGATGTAGAGCAGTTTCATGCTTTTTAACCGATCATGACATTGCATGCAGATACGACGGGGGTGAGCAAATGAAGATAGGCGATGGATTGCGACCCAGCTTTGATCCGTTCAAAAACACGGAATCCCGCAAAAATGTGCAAATTGACAAATTGAACTTCGGCGATTTGGTGAAGGGAGAGGGAGAACGTTTAACACAGGATCGGTTAAACCAGCTGTTAAACGATATTGAAAGACAAGGTCAAATTCTCGCCCGCTCACGTTCCGTCCGTGACTTCTATCAATATAAAAACCTGGTAAAACGGTTCATGGAAGAGGCCGTCAAGTTTGGCGTGGCGCTTGAAGAAAGACGCGGAACAAATCGCCGCGGCAGAAGCAGGCTGTACAAGATTATCAAGGAAGTGGACAGCCACTTGCTGCAATTGGCGGAAGAGCTTTTGTCGGAACAGGCGCCGACGATTGATCTCCTTGCCCGTATTGGAGAAATTCGCGGTTTATTGATCAATCTCTATTTTTAGGTGGAACTTTTATGACGTGGAGTGCGTTTAAAGAACAGGTGCGTGTTGCCGAGATTCTCGCGGGCAGTTTACGAAATAACCGTCTGGCTCACGCCTATTTGTTCGTAGGGCCCAGAGGTTGCGGCAAGAAGCGGTTGGCCATTCACCTTGCGCAATCGCTCTTTTGTGAAAAACAGAATCATGATGCTTGCGGCGAGTGCCTCAATTGCAAGCGGATTGAAACGGGGAACCATCCTGATGTCATTACGATTTCCCCTGAAGGGGCAACGGTGAAAATCGATCAGATTCGCGCGTTGCAAAAAGAAATGGCGATGCGTTCGTTAGAGTCTGATCATAAGGTGTATATCCTGGAACATGTGGACAAAATGACGACGCAGGCTGCCAACAGCTTGCTCAAATTTCTGGAGGAACCGCCGGCGGGAGTGATTGCGCTCTTGCTCACGGAAAACAGCCACATGATTCTTCCGACGATCCTCTCCAGATGCCAGACGATTGCATTTTCTCCTTTATCGCCTGAGTACCTGGCGGAACAGTTGATCAAGGAGGGAATTTCTCCCGGATTGGCGCAGTCCGCATCCCAGATTACGGTATATCTGGATGAGGCAAGGGAATTAAGCCAATCAGATTGGTTTGCACAGCTTCGAAGTATAGTGATACAATTAGTGAAGGAAATCAAGCAACGAAGCCCCTTAGCGTTGTTTACGATACAAGAGTTTTTCCTTAAGAATGATAGAGTAAAAGAGGAGCTGCCTCTGTTTCTGGATTTGTTCATCCTTTGGCTGCGCGATCTCCTTTATATCCAAGTAGGTCGACACGCGCGAATTATCAATAGCGACCAAAAGGATGTGCTTGAAGGACAGGCGTATGCATGGACACAAGCTGAACTGATGCAAGGAATTGCGCTTGCCATGGAGACGCGAAATCGGATAGAGCGGAACGCCAATGCACAGTTGGCATTAGAGCGGCTGGTTCTTCAACTCCAGGAGGGATAATATTTGTACGAGGTAGTTGGCGTCCGATTTAAAAAGGCGGGCAAAATCTATTATTTCGACCCTGACCAATTTCCGGTTGAAAAAGACCGGTTTGTGATTGTAGAAACGGCAAGAGGAATTGAGTACGGCAAGGTGGTAATCGGCAAGAAGACGGTTAGCGAGAACGATGTCGTTTTGCCTTTGAAAAAAGTGATCCGGATTGCCGATGACAACGACGCAACACAGGTTGAGGAGAATAAAGCAGCGGCCAAAAACGCCTTCAAAATATGCCAGACCAAGATTCTGGAGCATCAGTTGGACATGAAGCTGGTCGATGTAGAGTACACGTTTGACCGCAATAAAATCATCTTCTATTTCACCGCGGATGGCCGTGTCGATTTCCGCGAACTGGTGAAAGACCTTGCTTCCGTATTCCGGACACGGATTGAACTGAGACAAATCGGTGTGCGGGATGAAGCAAAAATGCTGGGAGGAATCGGACCCTGCGGGCGTATGCTTTGTTGCTCTACGTTTTTGGGTGATTTCGAACCGGTTTCGATTAAGATGGCCAAAGATCAAAGCCTCTCCTTGAATCCGGCGAAGATTTCCGGTTTATGCGGCCGGCTGATGTGCTGTCTGAAATACGAGAATGATCATTACGAGAGCGCCAAAGAAGAATTGCCGGATATCGGAAGCAGGGTTGTGACACCGATGGGTTCAGGCAAGGTTGTCAATTTGAATATTCTTGATCGCTCCGTACAGGTTGATCTGGTGGAAGCGGAACGAGTCATGGAATTTAGTCTTGACGAGGTATATATCGAACAATAACATTATGGGAAACAGCGGTTTGGTAACGGAGATGGGGTGGTCTTGTGGAGAAACGTGATATCTTCGTTAAGATGGCAAGCATAGAAGAGAGAATTGGCGAATTATATCAAGAAATTGGCGAATTAAAAAATGTGATTGTCGCCCTGATTGAAGAAAACGGCCAATTGCTCGTGGAAAATGAACATTTGCGGAATCGACTCGATGCGCAGAAGGAAGCTCCCCCCATCAAAGCAAAAGCTGAGAGCCAATCAACCAACAAGACGGCCAAGAAAAAAGCAGTAGTTGGTGAAGGATACGACAATTTGGCAAGACTGTATGCGGAAGGCTTCCATATTTGCAATATTCACTACGGCAGCTTGCGCACAGAAGGCGATTGCCTCTTTTGTCTCTCCTTTTTAAACGGCAAGTAATGATAAATAAAACGAAGCGACCTGATTCCCGATCGGACAGGTCGCTTTTTCCCTACTATCCAGTTTTATGAGAGAAGGAGTACCAGGTACGACGATGGACAAACCACAAGTTCCTCTATACGAATCGGAAAGAATTGATGATCTCTTGACGCATGAACTCAAAATCATCCAAAGCCATGAAGTATTTTGCTTTTCCATGGACGCTGTTCTCTTGGGAAGGTTCGCCTCTGTTCCGAAGCGGGGAAGAATTATTGATCTTTGTACGGGTAATGGGGCGATTCCCTTAATTATGAGCACAAGATCGCCGTATGCCCGGTTTGTTGGCGTAGAGATTCAACCGCGTTTACATGACATGGCGCAGCGCAATGTGGAGCTAAACGGTTTGGGTACCCGAATCGCCATGCATCTGGGTGACGTGAAGGAGGCGGCCAAGGACTTTGGTTACGGCCAATTTGATTTGGTCACCTGCAATCCTCCGTATATGCCGGCGAAAAGCGGTGAGCAGAATGAGAATGAACATCTGGCCATTGCCCGCCACGAGATTCTCTTAAAATTGGAAGACGTGATCCGGGTTAGCAGCCAGCTGCTCAAAACGGGGGGCAAGGCAGCGCTTGTTCACCGGGCAACCCGCCTGATCGATATTGTCACCTTGATGCGGCAGTACGGAATTGAGCCGAAGCGGATGCGTCTTGTTCACCCAAGGCGGGATGCAGAGCCAAATATGGTGCTGATCGAAGGAGTGCGCGGCGGGAAACCGGAGCTAAGAATTCAGCCTCCGCTAATCGTATATGAACAGGGAGAAGAATATTGTGATGAATTGTACGAAATCTATTACGGCAGACGAGATTCCCTCGCATAACAGCCACTTCGTGTACATTCTCCGCTGCTCGGATGATACCTTATACACCGGCTATACAGTAAACATGGCTCGGAGACTGCATCAGCACAATGAGGGAAAAGCGGCAAAATACACCCGCGGGCGAAGACCTGTCGAACTGGTTTACCTCGAAGAAGGCGAGAACCGCTCGTGGGGATTGAAGCGGGAAGAGTCGATCAAGCGCCTCTCCAGGACGGATAAGGAAAATCTGATCGGGATCGGCAGGGAAAAGAGGGATGGAATTGAATAGCCAACAAAGCTTCTCCACTTCACACGAAGGCATTCTTTATTTAGTGGCAACGCCGATCGGCAATCTGGACGATATCACGGTGCGTTCGCTCAACACGCTGCGGGAAGTGGATGTGATTGCATGCGAAGATACCAGACAAACGCGGAAGCTCTTGAATCACTTTCAAATTGAAAAACGGACAGTTAGCTATCATGAACACAATAAGGAAGCCAGCGGGCAGGGTCTTTTGGACTGGTTGGCAGAAGGCAAAAAAATTGCGCTGGTAAGTGACGCAGGACTTCCCGCCATTTCAGATCCGGGGGCTGAATTGGTTCGGGACGCGGTTGCAGCAGGTTATCCGGTGGTTCCCGTCCCGGGTGCCAATGCAGCGTTGACAGCACTAATCGCCTCCGGTTTGCCAACAGACAAATTCGTCTTCCATGGTTTTTTGCCCCGCGAGAAAAAGGAACGGAAAGCAGAACTTGAGCGATTGCGCCGTTATCCGGAAACGCTGATTTTCTACGAGGCACCGCATCGAATCGGAAAAACGCTGGAGGCGATGCAGGAGGTGCTGGGAGACAGGCAGGCTGTACTGGCGCGCGAATTAACCAAACGCTATGAGGAGTTTATCCGCGGGACGCTGTCGGAACTGGTGGAATGGGCCGGAACCGGAGAAGTGCGGGGCGAATTCTGCATCGTGGTAGCAGGTGCTTCACAGGATGGAGCGGCAGACGAAGAAGGCAATTTTGTATGGTGGCAGGAACTCACCATCGTTCAACACATTGAGCATTACATCGATCAAGGCGAAAGCAAAAAAGATGCGATGAAAAAGGTGGCGCAAGATCGGAACCTCTCCAAACGGGACGTATACAAAGAGTATCATCTGGAATAGAATTATCCGCAATAACAAAAAACCCCCGAGTTCACGGGGGTTTTCAAGTCTTCCGGATTATTCAGCTGGAGATTTTTCTACCAAGCTCATTAATTCTTTCACTGCGTCACGGCTGACCATTTTCCCTTTGTAATAGATGAGGTTGTCAGCATTTCCGGTAAAGATGCATGCTGGCTCATATTTCTTCAAAATGATGCGCTCTCCGTCCACATAAATTTCCAGCGCATCTTTTTCAGCGATACCAAGGGTGCGGCGAAGTTCAATTGGAATAACCACACGGCCAAGTTCGTCCACTTTTCTTACAATACCTGTTGATTTCATCGTTCTTTTCCCCTCTCACATTGTAGGAATGGTAGATTATCTTCCTAGTGTAATTTTTTAATCGTCATTATTCGACAAATATTTCTGCTATCATCATACCAGTGATTCCAAATGGTGTCAATAATATATTTTACATTTTATTGCATTAGTGGGTGTCATTATCACTAATAGTATACTTTTTTATGTTGAGAATAAAAAAATATCCATTAAAATGCAGAATGGTGATAACATATCATATATTATAATCCAATAAATGTAAAAAAACACTGGAAAAAATGCAGAAAATTTGAACGACAAAACCGTCATATATTGTCGAAAATAATCTTGTTTTCGACAAAAAATTTTTTCGAAGGGTTTTTATCACGTGGATAAAACGGTATGAAATGAGCGGTTGGATACCCTTGACAGCAGGTTTACGAACGAATAATGTAGTACATAATAGCATGTGAATTTAGGTATAACCGAACGATGAAGGGAAGAGTAGACTCGATTTGCCTTATCCCAGAGAGCCGGAGCAGGTGGAAACCGGTATTTGTGCACGGGTTGAAGATGGTCCCGGAGTTCTCGTTTGCGAACTGCGCAAAGCGGCATTGCTTTGCCAGCAAGTTTACGACGTATTCCTGCGTTAAAGGATAAGTCCATGAAGACTTGCCAAGTCCACTTCTTGTGAAAGGGTGGAAAATTTGGGTGGTACCACGGGTAGACAGACTCGTCCCAATGAGGATGGAGTCTTTTTTATTTGAAAGAAAAGCGATAGGGAGGATTTGGAATGGACAACAAAACATATTACATTACCTCTCCGATATACTATCCCAGCAACAAGCTGCATATCGGAAACGCTTACACGACGATTGCCGCAGACGCAATGGCTCGTTATAAGCGTTTGCGAGGGTACGATGTCTACTATTTGACGGGGACGGATGAACACGGCCAAAAGCTGCAAGAGAGAGCCGCTCAAGAGGGTCTGCAACCGCTTGAGTTTATTGATCCGATTGTCGACTGGATTCGCGATTTATGGGATAAGCTGGACATCTCCTACGACGATTTCATTCGGACGACACAAGATAGGCATAAAGAAGTGGTTAAAAAAATCTTTCAACGCCTCCTGGATCAGGGAGATATCTACTTGGGAGATTATGAGGGCTACTACTGTGTGCCGGATGAAGCATTCTGGACCGAAACACAGGCCAAAACGGACAAAGGTTACTTCTGTCCGGATTGTGGACGTCCCGTCAGCAAGGTAAAAGAGAAGAACTATTTCTTCCGCATGTCCAAGTATCAGGACAAGCTGCTGCAATATATTGAAGAACATCCCGATTTTATTCAGCCGGAATCTCGCCGTAACGAAATGATTAATAACTTCTTGAAACCGGGACTTCAGGATTTGAGTGTCTCCCGCAGCACTTTTGACTGGGGGATTAAGGTGCCGAGCGATCCCGAGCATGTCATCTATGTATGGATTGATGCCTTGTCCAATTATATTTCGGCATTGGGCTATCTGTCGGAAGATGACAGCAAGTATCGCCGTTATTGGCCTGCGGTTCATCTCGTGGGTAAAGACATTCTGCGATTCCACACGATTTATTGGCCGATTCTGTTGATGGCGCTCGGAGTGCCTCTGCCGAAAAAAGTATTCGGACATGGCTGGCTGTTGATGCCGGACGGGAAAATGTCCAAATCAAAAGGAAACGTGATTGATCCGAAGTTTTTGATTGATCGTTATGGTTCCGATGGCGTCCGTTATTTCCTGCTTCGTGAAATCGCTTTTGGCCAGGATGGGGTGTTTACACCGGAAACATTCATTCAACGGCTCAATTATGACTTGGCCAATGACCTCGGCAATCTGGTAAGCCGAACTGTGGCGATGATCGAGAAGTATTTCGGGGGCGTTCTGCCTGCGCCGACAATGTCAGGAGAATTCGATGAAGACCTGATTGCGCTCGCTATCAAAACCTGTTCCCTGGTAGAAGAGCATATGGAAGAAATGCGCTTCAGCAATGCGTTGACGCACATCTGGGAATTGATTGGCCGCACCAACAAGTACATTGATGAAACCCAGCCGTGGGCATTGGCCAAATCGGAAGAAAACCTGCAGAGACTTGGCACGGTTATGTACAACCTGGCGGAAAGCATCCGGATCATCTCCGTTTTGATTCAACCGTTTATGACCAAAACTCCGGCAAAAATTTGGCAGCAGTTGGGCATCGCGGAAAACAAGGAGGCCCAAAGCTGGGATTCCGCCAAAACATGGGGTGTGCTCCAACCGGGAACTACGATTTCGCGTGGAGACGTGTTGTTTCCTCGTTTGGATATGGAACAAGAATTGGGCTTCATTGATGCCTCAACTGCGGAAGCACGCAAGCAAGCAGAGGAAAACAAGAAAAAGCAAGAAGCATTGAAGGGAGAAACTACTGTGAACGACACCAAAGAAACGCAAGCTGTTGCGGAAACACAAGCAGAGACTGCCAATAAACCGTCAGATTCCAAAGAGGAAATCTCCATTGATGATTTTGCCAAGGTAGAGCTTCGCGTAGCTCAGGTAACCGCTTGTGAAAAACATCCGAACGCCGACAAACTGCTTGTCCTGCAGCTCGATTTGGGGTATGAGCAACGTCAGGTAGTATCCGGAATCGCCAAGTATTATCAACCGGAGGAAATGGTTGGCAAAAAAGTAATTGTGGTTGCCAACCTAAAGCCTGTTAAACTGCGCGGTTTGTTATCGCAGGGCATGATTCTGGCAGCGTCCCAAGGAGAAGAGCTTACATTGGCGACGGTTGACCCAAGTATGCCGAATGGGGCGATTGTGAAGTAAGTGTGAAGGAAGGAAAGGAAGGAATTCGCTTGCTGATCGATACGCATGCTCACTTAAATGCCCAGGAATTCGATGAAGACCGCGACGAGGTGATCGCTCGTGCCCGCGAGAACGGGGTGTCAACCATTATCAATATCGGGTTTAATCGCGAGACGATCCCAACTTGTCTGGAACTGGCCGAGAAATACGAGTTCATCTATGCGGTAGTAGGGTGGCACCCACAAGATGCCAAAGACATGACTGATTCCGACCTGGAGTGGCTCGAAGAATTAAGCCGCCATCCCAAAGTGATAGGTCTTGGTGAAATGGGTCTTGATTATTACTGGGATACGTCGCCGCGGGATGTGCAGGCAGAAGTGTTCCGCAAGCAGATTCGCTTGGCCCGCAAACTGCAAATGCCGATCGTCATTCACAATCGCGACGCCCATCAGGACATTATCGACATTCTCCGTGAAGAGAAGGCGGAGGAAGTGGGTGGCATCATGCACTGCTTCTCGGGAAGCTGGGAAACGGCCAAGATGGCGCTGGACATGAACTTCTACATCTCATTCGGCGGCCCGCTAACCTTTAAGAACGCGAAGAAGCCGAAAGAAGTAGCTGTTCAGGTTCCCTTGGATCGCTTGCTGGTCGAAACAGATTGTCCGTATCTCACGCCGCATCCTTTCCGCGGCAAACGCAACGAAACCGGCTATGTCCGTTACGTCGCGGAGGAGATGGCCAATCTGCACGGTTTAAGCTATGAGGAAATGGCGCGGATCACATCGGATAATGCCAAGCGGTTGTTTAAGCTACCATAATCACCTAAGGCACCTGATCAAAGCAGGTGCTTTTTTTGCATGACTTTTGTCGCAATTTTGCGAAATCACGTAATATGACGCCGCCGGCTTGCATATGTTGAAAAAAACGCAGCTTTTCCAGTTTTCTATCCAATGTCGAACGAAAAAGAGCGGCTCGACAGGCATATCGACAAGAACGGCCTATCATTTTACAAAGCTACTCTGTTAGTCTAATAGCTAACCTTGTTGCCAACTGGCAAAATTTTCAGCTTGATTTTTAAGGGGGGAATTTGACAAAAGCGAAAAAGTAGCATAAAATCGAGACGGCTTTGTTAAAGGAGTGTGGAAAATGGAGATAGGCAAGATATGGATGACGCGAAAGGCGTTAATCCTCTCTTTGGCGGGGATTGCCTTGGTGTTATCCGTTGTAAGCTTCTTCTTTATCCTAGCTACCCAGCCAAAGCATATAACGCTTTCCTTAGATGGCGTTGCCAAGACTTACGAAACGCATGCGGAAACGGTTGAAGAATTCCTCAATGAACAAAACATTACCGTCCTAGAACACGACCTCTTAACCCCTCAAGCTACGACACCTCTATCAGAATCTATGACCATCCAATTGCAAACGAGCTGGGCTGTGCCTGTCCTGGTAGATGGACAGACCAAAGTGGTACATACTGTAAAACGAGACGTAGCTGGTGTACTAAAAGAAGCTGGGATTACTCTCAGGCAACAGGATAAAGTTCAACCTGCTTTGGCATCGACGATCTCAAAGGATACCAAGATTACGATAAGCCGTTTGGACGAAAAAATCGTGCAAGTTCAACAAGAAGTACCTTTTCAGGAAATTCGCAAAGCCGACGCTACTCTGACAAAAGGTCAGACGCGTGTCCTTAGAAAAGGTAAGCCGGGTAAAGCCGTTCTCCATTACAAAGTGTACCTGGAGAATGGAAAAGAAGTTTCCCGCAAGCTGGTAAAACGAGATGTTGTCGCTTCGAAGCAGGATCAGGTTCTGCTGGTGGGAACCGGACAGAAAACGGTCAGGGCAGCTTCGATTACTTCTCGTGGAGGGCTGGTGTTCCGCCCGAGGCAGGTGTTAAGTAATGTGAGCTTAACCGCTTACTCGCCATCCGTCGGAACCAGAACGGCTACCGGCATGAGGGCAACCGAAGGAAGAACGATTGCGGTCGACCCCAGCGTGATTCCGCTTGGTTGGTGGGTGTATATTGACGGAATTGGCTATCGCCGTGCGGAAGATACCGGAGGAGCCGTTAAGGGCAACAAAATCGACATATTTTTTGGCTCAGAAGCAGAGGCGAATCGCTTTGGACGTAAGCGCGCCAAGACCGTTTATATCATCGGACCGAAAAAGCCCTAGGCAAAGGCAGGAGGCATCCCTCCTGTCTTTTGCTTTTCCGAAGTTTTCTTTACAAGAGGAATGTGGTAAGTTGGTGGTACCTTCGGATGGACATGCTACTTTTGAGAGAAAAAACTAAAGGATGAAGGACTTATGATGAAGATCAAAGAGGTTATAGTCGTTGAAGGACGGGATGATACAGCAGCGATTAAACGGGCTGTGAATGCGGATACCATCGAAACGGGCGGATCGGCGATCAACCAGTATACCATCCGTAAAATTCGTTTGGCCCAGCAAAAGCGTGGCGTCATTATTTTTACCGACCCGGATTATCAGGGGGAGCGAATTCGCAAAATCATCAGCAAGGCTGTTCCAGGTTGCAAACACGCTTTCATCAAACAGGAAGAGGGAATGAAAAAAGGGGATATCGGAGTAGAGAATGCCTCGGTGGAAGTAATTATACGCGCGCTGTCTGAAGTTAAGACCGAGATGGCGGAACAGGAAGAGGAAATTTCTTTTCAAGATGTGGTGGAAGCCGGACTTACCGCCCACCCGGAAGCGAAGGAACGCCGGTTAAAGCTGGGAGAAATCTTAGGAATCGGATATGCCAACGCCCAACAGATGCACAAACGCTTAAACCAGTTTCAAATCAGCCGCCAGGAGTTTGCCGAGGCATTGGCTAAATTGGATGAGGGAGGGTCCAAGTAAATGACCTGTATGGAACAAAAAGATATTGCCACCCCTACAAGAACCAAACAAATATTGGAGAAGTACGGATTTTCGTTCAAAAAGAGTCTTGGGCAAAACTTCCTGGTGGATACCAACATTCTGCACAATATTGTAGAAGCGGCGGAGTTATCCAAAGAGAGGGCGGTAATCGAAATAGGCCCGGGAATCGGGGCGCTGACAGAGCAATTATGCCGGGCGGCGGGCAAAGTAATGGCGATTGAGATTGATCAGCGGCTGTTGCCCATTCTCGAGGATACACTGTCGCCGTATGGAAATGTGGAAGTCGTACATGGAGATGTATTAAAGCTCAACCTTAAGCAATTGGTTGCAAATAGACTGGCAGGCTACGAAGAGATTAGTGTGGTGGCCAATCTGCCGTACTATGTGACGAGCCCCATTTTGATGAAATTGCTGGAGGAACGGCTTCCACTTAAACAGATCGTCGTCATGATACAGAAGGAAGTGGCGGATCGGATTGCTGCAAAACCGGGAAGCAAGGATTATGGATCGCTCAGCGTGGCGGCACAATTTTATGCTGAGGCCGAGATAGCCATGAATGTTCCGGCCAGTGTATTCATTCCCAAGCCGAACGTTGATTCCGCTGTATTAAAGCTGTCCATCCGTGAGAAGCCTGCTGTCGATGTGACAGATGAAGAACTGTTTTTCCGTGTGGTTCGCGCAAGCTTTGCCCAGCGGCGCAAAACCATCCTGAACAACTTGATGAGCAATCTCGCTGGCAAAGAGCAAAAAGAGATGGTCATTCAAGCTTTGGAAACGGCAGGTATAGAACCCTCCAGACGCGGAGAAACATTATCTATTGAAGAGTTCGCCAAATTGTCAAATACATTTGCAAAACTGCTCGTGAAATCGTAAAAGAACACCTCTCTTTTTTCGCAAACAAAGATTTGCGTAAAGAGAGGTGTTTTTGCCGTAAAAAGGCATATTTCAACAATAAATACGAAAAAAATCCGTTGACAAAAGTTGAAACTCATTGCTATAATTTTAAATTTGTTTGACACAATAACAGTAGGCTGTTATAATAGAAACAAGCGAGGTGGATAATACAAGATGGCCAGAAACGCGCTACTTGATATCAAACGCAGTTTGGACCTGCACATTGGCGAGCGCATCCTGCTGAAAGCCAATGGTGGTCGCCGAAAGACCGTTGAAAGGACGGGCATCCTCGAAGAAACCTACCCTTCTGTTTTTGTTGTCAAACTAGATGACGACCAACTGTTTGAACGCGTCTCCTACAGTTACGCTGATATTCTAACGGAGACCGTAGAGTTAACCGTATGTCGTGACGATGAACACATCAGGATTACTTTCATTCAACAGTAGAGCTGTCCAGCTCTGCTGTTTTTGTTTTTGCCAAGTTTGGAGCATACTATTCTTGTCAACGAGGAAGGAGGTTGTGAAGCAATGGGTCGCAGGCGCGGTATCATGTCGGAAGAATTCAAGATGGAACTCGCCAAAGAACTGGGGTTTTATGACACTGTCAAGCAGGAAGGGTGGGGAGCTGTTACCACCCGCGATGCAGGAAACCTCGTAAAGCGGGCTATCCAGATAGCCGAAGAAGCGTTAGCCAAGCAAAACACCAATGGAACTCGTTGACAGGATAAAGCCAGGTGCCCCCTGGCTTTATTCCTTTTTACAAGCAGTCGAACGGGTTTTCTATAGCGTTACTGGCATGGTTGATTCCCGCTGTGATAGAATAGGGAATTAGAATCGATGACAGAGGTGAAGAAGGTGCGGATCTCAGTCAAAGCACCGGCCAAAATTAATTTAACATTGGACGTCACATCCAAGCGGCCCGATGGGTATCACGAGGTGGAAATGGTCATGACCACGGTTGATCTTGCCGATCGGATTGATTTAACCTTGCTTGGACATGATGAGATCAGTCTTGATTGCTCTGCCAGCTTTGTTCCGGACGATATGCGCAACCATGCCTTCAAGGCAGCGAAGTTGTTAAAAGACCGCTATCACATAGAGAAGGGTGTCAGAATCTACATCGATAAACAGATTCCGGTGGCCGCCGGGTTGGCAGGAGGAAGCAGCGATGCGGCAGCTACCCTGCGTGGATTAAATAAATTATGGGGACTTCACCTGTCCCTTGACGAATTGGCTGAAATTGGTGCGGAAATCGGATCAGATGTACCTTTTTGCGTGTATGGAGGAACGGCTTTGGCCAAGGGCCGCGGGGAAAAGATTACCCACCTGTCAACACCGGCGCCTTGTTGGGTCGTTTTGGCGAAGCCGCCGATTGGCGTTTCGACTGCTGATGTATACGGTAATCTGAGGGTACCAGAGATCAAGAATCATCCCAACACCCAGAAGATGCTGAGAGCCATTGAACAGCATGATTTCTGGCTGATGTGCCAATCGCTTGGCAATGTTTTGGAGGAGGTTACGCTGGAACGATACCCGCAAGTGAAGCAAATCAAGGATTTGATGATTGAATCCGGCGCAGACGGTGTGCTGATGTCAGGCAGCGGGCCGACCGTATATGCACTGGTACAAAAGGAAGCCAGAGTGCATCGCATCTATAATGCATTGCGCGGGTTCGTGAAAGACGTATACGCTGTACGAATGTTAGGCATGGCAGAGGCAGAAATACTTGCGTAAATCCGTACATAAGTGATAAATTAACAGCATAATATTCGGTTTTTTGTTTGGAGGATTGAAGGATGAAGAAATTGCGCAGAAGCGCACGTTTGGTGGATATGACGCAGTACTTGCTTGCTCATCCTCATACCTTAATCCCGCTTACGATGTTTTCGGAAGAGTACGGTTCAGCGAAGTCATCAATCAGTGAAGACTTGTCGATCATCAAAGAGGCATTTGAAAGCGAAGGCGTAGGTATTCTGAAGACGGTTGCAGGAGCGGCTGGCGGAGTGAAGTATATTCCGCGGACCAATGACGAGCAAGCAATCCAGTTTATGCAAGGATTGATTACTCAACTGGAGAAACCGGAGCGTCTTTTGCCTGGCGGATATTTGTATATGTCCGATATTCTCGGAAATCCGAGCACGCTTGGTCAAATCGGTAAGCTCTTCGCATCCGCATTTGCCGACAAGGATGTGGAAGTAGTGATGACGGTTGAGACAAAAGGGATTCCGCTTGCGTACGCTACGGCTACTTACCTGAATGTTCCTGTTGTGATTGTTCGACGGGATAATAAAGTTACCGAAGGATCAGTCGTGAGCATTAACTACGTTTCCGGCTCCAGTAAGCGGATTCAGACGATGTCGCTTGCCCGACGTGCTCTCGCGGAGCAATCAAGGGTTTTGATTGTGGACGACTTTATGAAGGCTGGCGGAACGATTCGCGGAATGATTGATCTTTTGCAGGAGTTTCAAGCAACGGTTGTTGGTTGCGGAGTATTTGTAGAAACGGCTGATGTTTCGGAACGTCTTGTAGACGAATATATTTCCCTTGCCAAGCTTCAAGATGTTGACGTGAAAGAAAAGCAGATAGAGATTGAGTTAGGCAGTTACTTTTCAAGCAATCACTTTTCTAAAGAAGGGAAGAACTAACGATGAGTAAAATCTCGTTTATCGCTACCGACAAGGCTCCTGCGGCAATCGGCCCGTACAGTCAGGCGGTTAAAGTGGGACCATTCCTTTATACTTCCGGCCAAATTCCATTGAAGCCGGATGGTACGCTTGTAACCGGTGATATCGTGGAGCAAACCAATCAAGTGTTTCAGAACCTGCAAGCCGTCCTGGAAGCGGCCGGTGCAACGTTCCAAGATGTCTTGAAAGCTACTGTTTTTATCAAAGACATGAATGAATTTGCCAGTTTGAATGAAGTGTACGCCCAATATTTCGGCGATCACCGCCCGGCGCGATCCACGGTAGAAGTAGCTCGTTTGCCTAAGGACGTCAAGGTGGAAATCGAACTGGTCGCATATCTTGACGAAAAATAGAATTTTTGACCAATTGTTTTACAATTTTTCACAAAAGCAGAAGGAATACTTAACCATCATGTGGAAATAGTACTTAAGTTTCATATAGATAAAGGGAGTGAACATGATGGAAGTAACAGACGTAAGACTCCGCCGCGTAAATACGGATGGAAGAATGAAGGCAATCGCCTCCATTACAATCGATCATGAATTCGTTGTTCATGACATTCGTGTGATTGACGGCAATAATGGTATGTTTGTGGCAATGCCAAGCAAGCGTACTCCAGATGGAGAATTCCGCGACATTGCTCATCCAATTTCTTCTACTACCCGCGAAAAAATCCAGCAAGCGGTTCTGGCGGAATACGAGCGTGTAGGTTTGGAAGAAGAAGCCCAAGTTGAAGCTGGTGCTTAATTGATTCTTTTTTCTCTATAAAAACCGCAAAACACTAGGCAATCATCTTGCCTAGTGTTTTTTTGTAATGTTAGAAAATTTAACTGCTTTAAATTATTAAAGCAGTTAAACTTTCTTTCCGACGGCTATGAAAAGAAAAGAGCTTCGTCCCATTGCGTGTTCCTTGTGAAGGCATGGCTAAGTGAAGAGAGTGAAGGAAGGGATCAGAGTCGTCAGATGAGAAGCTTCTGTGAAAGGCTTCTATACCCCTGAAAGGGGCGCGAAGCGTTTGGCGACTCCCTTCCTTAATGAACGGAACGGACGGATTATTCATCTCTGTAGGCCTTCATGGAACCAAGAGGGACGAAGTCTTTTCTTGTGTCACGATAATAAAATTTTAAGTAAATTACTCAAAATCACTTAAATTTCACTTAAAATTGATTGAATACATAAGTTGTTTAGCTTAAAATGTAACTAAATACCAGCGGATAGGAGGTGTCAGGATGCAGCAGGAAGAACGGCTGTCACTGATCATGCAGTATTTAAAAATGCACCAGCGTATCAGCATTGAGCAAATATGCGAGATGTATGGCGTCTCTCGGGACTCAGCCAGACGGGATATCGTGAAGCTGGAAGAGCGGGGAGACATCATCCGTATTCGCGGGGGAGCGCTGCTGCCGACACTATCCAGAAAAACGAAAAGCTACGAAGAACGTCTTTTGGATGACGGCAATAAGCGGGAGATAGGCAAAAAGGCGGCCTCGTTAGTGAAAAACGGTGACTACATCATTATGGACACGGCTACCACCGTCCAATATGCTGCCGAAAATCTGACGACACAAGACCATGTGGTGGTGACCAACTCTATTGATATTGCCGGATTGTTAGGAAGAAACGAAGAAATCCAAACACATCTCATAGGCGGACAATTCAATGGTTGGCACCGGAATATCGTAGGGCCTCGTGCCATCTCCATGCTTCAGGATTATCAGGTGGATGTCCTGTTTCTCGGCGCATGCGGGATTACCCATGACGGACTGTCCACATCATTCGTGGACGAAGCATATGTGAAACAGGAGATGATAAAACGCGCTGACAAGATCATTGTTCTTGCCGACGAGACGAAGTTTGGGAAAAGACTGTTTCATCGTGTCTGTGATCTGGATCAGGTTGATGTGATTGTGACGGATGCTGAACCGGATGAACAAATGAGAGAAGTTCTGGAAAAATATGATATCGAGTTGATCCTGACAGGAGGAGAAAAATGATGGAAAAAGTACAAGTTGGCTTAATCGGCTACGGCCTTTCCGGCAAAGTGTTTCATGCCCCGATTATTGAATCGGTGAACGGACTGCAATTGAAGAAAGTCGTCTCCAGCAATCCGCAAAAGGTTCATGCCGATTATCCTGATGCAGAGGTAGTGGCAAGTGTGGAAGAGCTTTTGACAGATGAGCAGATTGATCTGGTGGTTGTGGCGACACCAAACGTTACCCACTTCCCTTATGCCCAACAGGCATTATTGTCCGGCAAGCATGTTGTCGTAGAAAAACCGTTTGTCAACACGTCCGCGGAAGCAGAAGAGTTGATCAAATTGGCCGAGGGAAAAAATCTCCTGCTAAGCGTGTACCAAAACAGGAGATGGGACAATGACTTCTTGACCCTGAAAAAAACCATTGAATCGGGAACGTTGGGTGACATCTACTCCTACGAAGCCCATTATGACCGTTATCGTCCGGAAGTTGTCAACAGATGGCGGGAGCAGGATCTGCCCGGCTCAGGCATGCTTTATGATCTGGGGGCGCATTTGATCGACCAGGCACTCCATTTGTTCGGACTTCCCAAGACGGTGTGGGGCGATATCTTTAAACAAAGACCTAACTCCAAGGCGGACGACTACTTCCATCTCGTCTTGGGATACGAGAATGGACTCAGGGCCATTCTTCACTCAGGCAGCATTGTGAAACAGTCCGGGCCGCGCTTTCAGGTTCATGGAAGCAAGGGAAGCTTTATCAAATACGGGTTGGACCCGCAGGAGGATGCATTGAGGCAAGGACAAAAACCGGGAGCGCCTGGTTGGGGGAAAGACCAGGAGCAGTTTTATGCAGAGGTAACGGTAGGAACAGGAAATCTGAAAATCAGCGGAAAAGCGGAAACGCTTCCTGGATCGTATGAATCTTTTTACAAAGGAATCTACGATGCAATAACCAGCGGCGGTCCTGTTCCGGTTCCTGCGGTTGAAGCGATGAACACGATTAAAGTGATTGAGACGGCCATCAAGAGCAGCAGGGAAGGCAGAGTTATTCATTTTGAATAGAGGGGAGGGAGGAAAATGAACTCGTTGGAAGAAGAGCTTCAGGCTTTGCTACGGGAAGAAGAGGAATTGCAGTTTCGTGAATTCACCAACGAAATGGCATACGAAATCGGCAGCAGGCTCATAGAAGCGGCAGCTAACAAAAAACAAGCTGTCACCGTTTCGATCTGGAAAAATCACCGGCAAATTTTCCATTTTGCCATGACGGGTACGAAAAAGGATAATGACGAGTGGGTGCTTAGAAAAAACAGAGTCGTCAATCAATTCGAACGCAGTTCATACTACATGGGGCTATATTTGAAAAGCATCAATTCAACAATCAGAGACAAGTATTTGCTCGATCCTGCCCAATATGCCCCTCATGGAGGAGCTTTCCCCGTCAGAGTCAGAAACGTTGGCGTTATCGGTACCATCACGGTCTCTGGGCTTCCGCAAAAGGAAGATCACGATTTGGTGGTAAGTGTCATTAGAGAGTATTTACATAAGAAGTAGTCAACAATTAGTGACGGAAAGTTGGAATGAAATAAGAAAGTTTAATCACTTTCCATGATGAAAGTGGTTAAACTTTCTTTCCTTTTGTTCAGCAGAAGAAAAACTTCGTCCACTCACGGCTCCTTTTGAGCGAAACAAAGCGCAGGGAGCGAAAGAAGGAAAAGAGTCGGCATTCTTTCCACCATTGAGAGGCCAAGTGGTTTTCTTGACGGATAAGAATTTATAAGTTGGGGGCCCCGCCGGGCGCAACGTTAGTTATAGCCCGGTGGGTTTTCTTATTTACGATTCCAGTTGCTCTTTCGTAGCGAAAACTTGATTAACCACTTGGTTCAAATCATATGGAGTATTGGAGTCGCTGAACTTTTCCAATTCATTGTAAGCGGGAATTCCGTGCAAGGCCATATCAAGACCTTCGTCTTCTTCATTGCTGGAAACACGCAGCCCCACCGTTTTTTGCAGCAGCTTGGCGAATCCAAAACTGCCGAAGAATCCCCAAACTGAAACAACAGCAACCCCAAGCAATTGAACGAAAAAGAGATGATAATCGCCCGTTGTAAATAATCCTGCTTTTGTATCAAAAAGACCGACGGCAACTGTGCCAAAAAATCCGTTAATTCCGTGAACAGCCACCGCTCCCACCGGGTCATCAATCTTCAGATTGTCAATCAGCATCGTTCCCCAGATAACCAAAAGACCTGCGAATCCGCCAATTATTATGGCAGCATATTCTCCAACATATGCACACCCGGCTGTAATGGCAACCAAACCGGCCAATGCTCCGTTCATGGTCATGCTGGGATCGGCCTTTCCAAAGCGAAGCATGGTATAAATCATCGAGATAAAACCGCCTGCTGAGGCAGATAAAGTTGTATTTAAAGCAATGGTGGAAAGGTTCGTGTCAGTAGCGCTGAGTGTGCTGCCGGCGTTAAAGCCAAACCAGCCAAACCAAAGGATAAATGCGCCTGCAGAGGCAAGCGGAATGTTGCTTGGAGCAAATACGTTCACGCTGCCGTCAGAGTTAAACCGGCCTTTTCTTGGACCTAAAACATGAGCGAAGGCAAGCGCTGCCCAGCCTCCCATGGCGTGAATCGCGGCAGAACCGGCAAAATCCTTCATGCCCAACCTGGCAAGCCAACCATCTGCGTTCCAAATCCAATGACCGGAAACAGGATAAAGCAAACCGGCGACAAAAATGGCAATGATGATATACGCCCTAAAACTCATCCGTTCGGCTACAGCCCCGGAGATAATGGAAATCACGGCAATCGCGAAGCCGATCTGAAAGAGCACATAGGCAGACAAAGGAAGATCGTAACCAATTTTCAAATGCTGAGAAGCGCCCCAAAAATCAAAGCTGAATAATCCGGCAAAATCCGGCCCGAACATAATCCCAAAGCCAATCAGAAAAAAAACAAGAGCCCCCACCGTCAGATCAACAAAAATTTTCATGGTAACATTTACTGCATTTTTGGTTCTGACGAGACCTGCTTCGAGTAAACTAAACCCGCCTTCCATCAGCAGAACCATAGCGGCAGCCAAGACAACCCAGATTGTGTTTAAAGCTACGGTCACATCCCCTGTCATTTGATTTCTCTCCTTATTCCTTCTTTTTATCTTTATCTGTATTCTTGCTCTTTCAAGTTAACTTAAATTATAGGAATTAACGTAAGGATAGTCAACATTTAATGTAAGATTATCTTACATAAAAATGATTTTATTAAAAAGAAAAGGCAAAGGATGAAGGATCCTTTGCCATAATTTTTAAGCTAGCCGGATGGGTTATATTACCGATTCAATTCATCAATGGTCTCGTCAACAAGCCCTGTTCGCACGTTATATGCTTCGAATACCGGGAGAACAAAGATTTTTCCGTCTCCCATTTCACCTGTTTGTGCCGCTTTAATAATCGCTTGAATAGTTGGCTGTACTTTTTCGTCGGAAAGAATGATTTCTAATTTTACCTTGTAATGCAAATTAACAGTGTATGCTTTGCCGCGATATACACCGGTGGAATGTTTTTGCTGTCCTCTTCCTTGAACTTGCGTGACCGTAAACCCGGTTACCTCAATTGCCCGCAGCTCTTCGATAACCTCTCGTAATTTTTCTGGCCGGATAATTGCTTCAACCTTTTTCAAGCTACTCACTCCGTCATTAACAGGTTTTTCATTTTTCACCATTCTAACATAACTTAGCGATTCACCGTCTTTTAAAAGAAAATTTTTCTTCTCTCTTTCTTCGTGAATTTTGCCGGCAGAAAAAAGCTCTTTACAAACCGACTGTCGGTCTGTATACTAAAGACATGAAATCTGATGAACGATTGAGGTGGCTTCACTTGATCTCTAGTATCCCTACCCATCCAACAATGCAACTCGTTTTGACAGCAACACAAGAATTAATTAAGGAAAAAGGCTGCCAGAAAACAACGCTGCAAGATATCATTACCAAAACAGGGTTGTCCAAAGGGGCAATCTATCACTACGTAAAAAGTAAGGATGAACTGTATGCGATGGTGCTTCAATCAAGCTTGGAGAAGATTAACGAGAATTTCCAAAAGCGGGTTTCCGATGCCAAACATGGTGACTTAGAGAATCCGCTCGAAGCGATTGTGAAGGGATTGTTCCAGCAGTTCGACCCAAAACTGGACGTAACCAATCAGATTTTTATCTATCTCTTGTCGCAAAAAGATAAGCCAGAGATTGCTTCCATCCTACAGAATCTCTTTCAGTTTTCGCTGAAAATGTCTACCAAGTGGATTGAAGAAGGACAGAAGGGCGGAGCGATTCCCCAAGAGTTGGATGCAAAGAAGACGGCTGTTTTTATCATGTTGAATGTATATGGGTTACGCGTTGTCAAAAGCATTCCGGGAACGGAAGGAATCTTGAATGAGAGCGATTTGTTTACCATCATGAAGATCTTTTTATCCAGCCAATAAGGGAGGACTTGGGGTATGAAGAATATGTTCTGGATTTTAGTTGATTTTATCCCGCTGATTATTGCGGTGGAGGTAAATCCTCCAATGTCAGGGTTTGGCTTGGGACTGATGGCGGCAATTATCCTGGCTATATTCCAGAAGAGACGCTTTGGTGAAGTGAATACGATTGTCAAAATGAAGGTGCTTTATTTTCTGGCTTCAATCGCTGTTCTTTACCTAATTCCTTCAATCAACCTGGTTCAACTGACACAAGTGTTTGTCTATGCCATCCTGTTTCTCGTCACCTTCATTTCTTTGCTGCAAGGAAAGCCGTTTACCTTGCAATACGCCAAAAAATCGGTTGCACAAAAGTTCTGGGAGCATCCTGTGTTCATCTCCACTAACTATTGGCTGACAGTAGGGTGGGCAGTTACGTTTGCCATTTCGTTGGTGTTCTCGGTTCTGTACGCGGTGCATATTACGGTTGGGTCAACAGGTGCGTTTTTATCGAATATCTGGAATGTAATGGGGCTTTTTGTCACCTTTATTGTGCCGCCATTAGTGCGCAAGTCTTTTCGGGCGAGTCAAGGTTCATAATCTTTCGTTTCATTTTTTTTTGACCAATAAACAAACCGCCAGTCGGTCTGTACTAATAAACAGGAGGAATATGACATGAATAACCATACGTATGATGCGATTGTTGTTGGATCAGGTTTGGGTGGATTAACTGCTGCGGTGGAATTGGCCAGCCACGGAGCCAAAGTTTTGGTGCTGGAACAACATTACCTCTTGGGAGGAGCTTGCACAACCTATACTCGCAAAGGAGGATATTTATTTGATGCAGGTGTGGAGTCGATTAGCGGGCTTGGGGCAAGGGGACCAGTCAATCATTTTCTGAAGAGACACCACATGTGGGAAGGGCTGGTTTGGCTGAGAAATCAATATGAATTTCAGTATAAAGGCAAAACCTTCGTCATTCCGCAAAATTGGGAGGACTGGAGAGACCAGCTCATCCAGCGATACCCGCATGAAGCTAAGGGAATCAAAGGTTTCTTTGCTACTTGCCGGGCGGCCTATGAAGAAATGTGCCAATCATTTGCGCCGGATCGTGTCATTCCCCATGAGCCGCAAACACTGTTGGAGAAGTTAGTCTACCCAATCAAGCATCCGCATTTTTTCCGCTGGATGAAGCGCACATGGGGAGAACTGCTGGAAGCATTCATCCAGGAACCGGAGTTGCATTTGCAGTTATCGATGCTGACAGGGTATGTAGGAGATGCCGGAAAAGAGACGCCAGCAAGCACCATGTTTGCCATCATGGGGTATTTCATCGATGGCGGATTTCGTCCTCAGGGAGGTTCACAGCAACTAGCCAATCAATTCGTTTGCAAGCTTCGTCAATACGGTGGAGAAGCCAAAATAAACGTGGATGTAAAGGAGATCCTGGTGGAAGAGAACCGCGTAGTTGGGGTGGAGAGTAATAAAGGGGTGTATTATGCGCCTGTCGTCATCTCCAATGTAGATCCGCGGATTACCTATGAGAAGCTGCTCCGACCTACACATCTGCCAACCGAAGTGCTAGAAAAAGTACGGATGCTTCAACCGTCTATGTCGCTCTATGTTTGGACGGCAGCGCTATCTCGTCCGTTCTTCAATAAAAATCTGACCTTCATTCATCTGGCTGAACCAGTTACATTACCGCTGAACGGCATTACTGTAACTTCTTATGCTTACCACTCTTCAGCCAAGATTGATCCTTCTCTTGTTCCAGAGGGAGCAGGAAATGTTGCCTTCACGATTAGGGCACAGCCTAACGCTTCCCGCTATCAGGCAATGTCGGGTGAAGAATATCAAGCGTGCAAACGGGAACTGGATGGCTTTTGTCGGGAGTTACTGGCGCAGATTGATCCGGCAGCGGCAGAGAGTATTCTGTTCACAGAAGTAGCTACACCGAAAACCATGCAGCATTTTTTACGTACCTATGAAGGCTCTGTCTACAGTTCCAAAATCGACAAACAAAATCAGTTCCCAAGCATCGAGACGCCGATTGACGGGTTGTTCTTGACCGGAGCGGGGGTTGGTTATGGCCCGGGAATCGAAGCAGTAGTGATTACTGGTGCTGAAACAGCAAAGCGAGTGCTGCAATCACAATCGCTCTGCCTTGAATAGGCTAACATATCGAATGCCTGAAAGGATTGATTGATGACGATGCCTTATCAATTGCCCGTAAGAATTGACACCAGAGTCATGTCGGCTCAAGGGATCACAATCGATATCCCGCAAGTAAACGGTTTATCGGACAAACGAGTGCAAGATCAGATCAACAGCGCCATTGTGGGCCAGGTTCATGCCATGATTCGGGAACAGGGAAAATATCAGGTTTCGACCAAAATGGAAATGACCGGACATTACGAAATCAAGACGAACGAGCGGGGAATTTTAAGTTTAACCCAAAGCAACTATGCCTACTCCTATCCAATGGCCCATGGCTTTACCCTGCTGAAATCATTAACGTTCGACGTGAACACAGGCAAGAATTATCAGCTGAGCGAGCTGTTTAAACCCGGATCCAACTATGTGGAAGTAATATCTCAAATCATTGCCGCTCAAATCAAAGCAAGAAACATTCCGCTTGTAAAGCCGTTTCAGTCCATTGCGCCGAATCAGGAATACTATCTGGCGGATAAGGCGCTGGTCATTTACTTCCCGCTTTATGAGATTACTCCAGGTTACGTCGGTTTTCCGATGTTTCCGATCTCGGTTTATGATGTGCTCTCGATGGCAACCGACCAGAGCCCGATTAGTATTTTGGCTGCCGATATTGCATGATTTTATTGGAACGTATCAGCGCCCGGATTCAGATATCCATGATCCGGGCGTTTTCTTTTATTTGAAACAATTCTTGCTTTTGCTCGTATTGGAATATAGTGGCGCATATGGATTCAATTAGCGATGGAAAGGTGTGGCGGAGAGGAGGTTAATTATGAATGGTCACCCTTGATGTGGTGTTTTGGGGATGCCTGGGATTTGGAGTTGTCTATGCGGTTGTCACCTTATTGTTTGGAGAAATAACCGGTGATTTTTTTGCCGGCATGGAAATCCCCATTTTACAGCCAATC
Source organism: Paenibacillaceae bacterium (assembly GCA_041920465.1). Lineage (GTDB taxonomy): Bacteria > Bacillota > Bacilli > Brevibacillales > Brevibacillaceae > Brevibacillus_H. The sequence goes on from JBHGXW010000007.1 coordinate 28,549, forward strand.
ACGCTGGTAGCGGCAATCACAGGGTTTGGAGGCTGCGGTGTTTTTCTTTCGCATGTAACAAGCATGTCATCAGCAGCTTTACTTGTTGCCTCGGCCGGTTTTGGCATTGTGCTAGCTGTGTTGGCTTACTTCTTATGGGTGAAACCAATGTCCAAGGCAGAGAGTTCCACAACATTTTCGATTAAGGATCTGGAAGGCAGCATTGGCGAAGTGTTCACAACGATTCCGGCAGAGGGTTTTGGCGAAGTGGTCATAACCAGATCAAGCGGCAGATCCAACTACATCGCGGCAAGCTTGGAAAAAGTGCGAATTCCGAGAGGGACAAGAATTGTTGTCGTGAAGGTAGAGAACAAAATTTTATATGTATCGGTTCTTTCCTTATAATGCTGAACATTTGAATGAAGAAGGGAATGGGTGTTGATGTCAATTCCAGTTTACGCGATTATCGCAGTGGTTGGCGTGTTGGTTGTGTTGGGGCTGGTATTTGCTGCTCGTTATAAAACGGTTGGGGCAGACAAGGCGATGATTATAACCGGCAGCTTTCTTGGTTCCAAAAATGTGAAGACGGATGAGCAAGGCGCTCGGGTGAAAATTGTGCGAGGCGGCGGGGCATTTATTCTTCCGATTTTCCAACAGGCGAACTTCCTTAGTCTGCACTCTCATACTCTCGAAATCTCTACTCCTGAAGTGTACGACTCGAATGGCGTTCCGATCATGGCTGACTCCATTACCATTATTAAAATTGGCGGAACCATTGAAGATATTGCGACGGCAGCCGAACAATTTATGGGCAAGTCGGATGAGGAATTGCGTGGGCAAGCCAAAGAAGTGCTGGAAGGCCATCTCCGGGCCATTGTCGGAAGCATGGCAATCAAGGATCTGAACCGCGACAAGGAAAAGTTTGCACAGGAGATTCAGGCGGTTGCCGCTCAGGATCTGCAAAAAATGGGGCTTGTCATTGTGAGTCTTACCATCAGAGACCTGCGGGATAAGAATGATTATCTGAAATCGCTTGGTCTTCCCGAAATTGCCGCTGTCAAACGCGACGCGATTATTGCCCAGGCAGAAGCGGATAAGGAAGCGAGAATCCGCCGTGCCAAAGCGGAAGAGGAAGCGCAAAAAGCGGAGCTTCTGAAAGAAACCAATATTGCGGAGGCTGAAAAAGAAAAAGAGTTGAAAATAGCCGCATTTAAACAGGAACAGGATCGAGCGAAGGCGGAAGCGGATCAGGCGTATCGATTGCAAGAAGCGGTAACCCGGCAAAAGGTTACCGAGGAAGAGATGAAAGTAAATATCGTGAAGAAGGAAAAAGAGATTGAACTGGAAGAAAAAGAAATCCTTCGCCGTGAACGGCAATACGACGCAGAAGTGAAGAAAAAAGCGGACGCGGACCGATATGCGGTTGAACAAGCGGCAGAGGCGGATAAGATTCGTCTTATCCGTGAAGCGGAGGCGCATGCGGAACAAAAACGTGTCGAGGGCCTTGCGCTGGCGGAAGCAGAAAAAGCAAAAGGGATGGCAGAAGCGGAAGTTACCCGCTTGAAACTGGAAGCGGAGGCAGAAGGGAAACGAAAACTGGCGGAGGCATATGAGAAGTTCGGTCAAGCGGCGGTGCTTGAGCTTGTGCTCAAAACCATGCCTGAATTGGCGGGCAAAATTGCGGAGCCGATCAAATCCATTGATAAAGTGACTGTCATCGACAATGGAAACGGTCAGGGAGATGGCATCAACCGGCTCAGCAATAACGTGACAAGGCTGATGACTCAACTCCCGGAGATGCTGAAGGATACTACCGGGCTTGATCTGAATGGCATGATTTCCAATTTTATGAAAACTGCCGTCACTCCCGAGGTTCCTGTTCCAGTCCCTGACCAATCGGCAAAAGAAGTATAACCTTCTCCTCGCAGGAAAAATCTGCTACAATTTGTTTACTGAAATGTTAACTTGGTTAACTAATATGGTTTACATTTCAGTTGGGTATCTTTTTACCCATACAAGACAAAGTGAAGCAGAACAATTTTTAAGAGAGGGTTGAAATCATGGCCGAAATGACTGTGGCAAGCAGAAACTGGAACGAATACGCAGAAAAAGCGCTAAAGGGAGAGTGCCTGTCAAAAGAGGAAGCGATGTCTGTTCTTCAGGCGGATGACGATGAAGTGTTGGCTGTATTGATGGCGGCTTTTGCGGTGCGCAGAGCGTATTTTGGCAAAAAGGTAAAGCTAAACATGATTATCAATGCGAAAAGCGGACATTGTCCCGAAGATTGCGGCTACTGCTCTCAGTCAATCGTCTCGACGGCACCGATTGAAAAGTACACCATGCTGGATAAGGAGACACTTTTGGCCGGAGCGCAAGAGGCGTTAAATCGTCAGGCGGGAACTTACTGCATCGTTGCTTCAGGCAGAGGGCCGACAGAAAAAGAACTGAACCAAGTGATTGAAGCGGTGAAAGAGATCAAGTCTTCCATGCCGCTAAAAATCTGTGCATGCTTGGGGATATTGAACGAAGAACAAGCAAAGCGCCTGGCGGATGCAGGCGTTGACCGCTACAACCACAACCTGAACACCAGCAAAACCAACTATTCTGCGATTACCTCCACACATTCTTATGAACAACGCGTAGAAACGGTGGAACAGGTAAAAATGTCCGGAATGTCCCCCTGCTCCGGAGTTATCATCGGCATGGGAGAAAGCCAGGAAGAGATCGTGGAGATGGCTTATGCGTTGCGAGAATTGAATGCCGATTCCATCCCGATTAACTTTTTGAACGCGATTCCCGGCACACCGCTGGAAAACTGCGGTCGGACCCGGGCAATGACCTGTCTGAAGGTTCTGGCGTTGTTCCGGTTTATTTGCCCGTCAAAGGAAATTCGCGTGGCTGGCGGGCGGGAAGTGAACCTGCGCACCCTTCAGCCTATGGCTTTGTATGCGGCCAATTCCATCTTCGTCGGGGATTATCTGACCACCGCTGGACAAGAAGTGACGGCCGATCATCAAATGATAGAAGACCTTGGTTTTGAAATTGAACATTGTGCGCTATAAAAGGAGGGGGATTCCCTCCTTTTTAAACATTTCTGGTTGAATAAAACCGCTATCTGTGTTAGCTATATTCTATAGTTTACTTTTTAAGGAATGAAGCTTGTGAGAATTGGCTATCGAACTATTAAAACGGCAATTGGAACAGCCCTCTCAATCTATCTCGCGCATCTGCTGGGCCTGCAGTTTTATGCATCAGCGGGAATTCTGACCATTCTGTGCATTCAGGTTACGCGCAAACGGTCATTCAGAAGTTCATTTGAACGGTTTGGGGCGTGTTTGCTGGGGTTGGTGTTCAGCATGATTTTTTTCGAAGGGATTGGCTATTCTCCTTTGACCATTATGCTGATGCTCCTGCTGTATATCCCTGTGGTCGTTCGTTTGAACCTGAAAGATGGCCTAGTCTCCAGTTCAGTCATTATTCTCCATATTTATACCAACAAACAAGTTGATTTGCCGATTATCCTGAACGAATTGGCGCTGATCGGGGTGGGGATTGGCGTCGCTTTGCTGATGAATTTGTATATGCCGAAAGCAGACAAAGAACTGAAAGAATTGCAGGCTGCCATCGAAAAGAATATGGCGACGATTCTAAAAGAATACTCTATCTATTTGCGGGCGGGAGAAAGCGTCTGGGACGGAAAAGAGATGATCGAAACGGCCGTCTTGCTGCATAGGGCCAAGAGTCTGGCTTTGCAGGAAATTGAAAACCAGTTCTTGCGGCAAGAAAACCAGTATTATCATTATTTTGACATGAGGGACAAGCAGTTTGCCTTATTAGAAAGGATTCTGCCGATCATCTCCACGCTTAATCAACAGTTCCCGCAGGGTGAACAGATGGCGGATTTTCTGGAACGGCTGAGCAGACACGTCCATCCCGGCAACACCGCTCATCTCTTCCTTGCTGAATTAAGCGAAATGCGGGAAAAGATTAAAAAAACCCCCCTTCCGCAGACAAGAGAAGAGTTCGAGACAAGAGCCTCTCTGTTTTACCTGTTGAATGAAATCGAGAACTACCTTTGGATCAAATATCACTATAATAAACCCGGCGGCGACAGTATCATGTATCGGTTAAGTGCGAGTAAGTAAATGGAAAAATGGGTATCAGTCCAAGGCTGGTACCCATTTTTGTTCACAGTTAGGAAATTTCAAGTTTGGGTGTTCTAGTCTTTAAAGAGAAGAGACGCACCGGCAATTCCCGGATGAGTCATTTCGTACGGATCGAGGATGAGATCCAGTTCTTCCTCTGTCAATACCTGATAATGCAGGCAGAGTTCTCTTACCGATTTGCCGGTGAGAATAGCTTCTCTGGCGATCCGGGCAGCTACTTCGTAACCAAGATGCGGGTTAACGGCAGTGATGATGCCCGCACTCTTTTCTACGTAAGATTTCATCACTTCTTCGTTCGCGCTGATTCCTTCGAGGCAGTAATCCTTGAAGACGCGGAAGGCGTTGTTCATGATGCTGATCGATTGAAGCAGATTGAACACAAGCACCGGTTCCATCACGTTCAGTTCGAGCTGTCCGGCTTCGGAAGCAAGGCAAATGGTATGGTCGTTACCGATTACCTGGAAGGCTACCTGATTGATTACTTCCGCCATAACCGGATTTACTTTTCCAGGCATGATGGACGATCCGGGTTGACGGGGCGGCAAGGAGATTTCTCCCAAACCGACACGTGGGCCGGAAGCCATCAAACGCAGATCGTTGGCAATTTTGGACATGTTGATCATGCAGACCTTCAAGGCGGCAGATACTTCCGTGTAGGCGTCAGTGTTTTGTGTCGCATCAACCAGATCCTCGGCTCCCTTGATCGGGAATTGGCTGATCTCCGCCAGATGCTTCACCACATTTTCGATGTAGCGAGGGTCGGCATTGAGACCTGTACCTACCGCAGTAGCTCCCATGTTGACTTCATACAAGTGCTGGCGGCACTGCTGGATGCGGACGATGTCGCGCGAGAGCACTCTCCGGTACGCTTCGAATTCTTGTCCGAGACGGATCGGCACGGCATCCTGCAAGTGGGTTCGGCCCATTTTGATCACATGGTCGAATTCAAGAGCTTTCTTGGCAAACGTGTCACGCAGCGCTTCCATCGTTTCCAGCAGTTTTTCCAGCATCATCAATGTGGCGATGTGGATTGCTGTCGGAAAAGCATCATTGGTCGACTGCGACATGTTTACGTGTGAATTGGGGCTTACCTGGAAATAATCGCCTTTTTCGTAGCCGAGAATTTCTAACGCCCGATTGGCAATGACTTCGTTGGCGTTCATGTTAATAGAGGTTCCGGCTCCCCCCTGAATCGGATCGACGATAAATTGGTCATGCAAGCGGCCGTTGATGATCTCTTCCGCAGCATCCACAATCGCTTGTCCGATTCGTTTGTTCAACTGGCCGGTTTCCATGTTGGCGAGCGCTGCCGCTTTTTTCACCATGGCCATAGCGGTAATTAATGATTCGTGAATGCGATATCCGGTTATCGGGAAGTTTTCCATTGCCCGTAATGTTTGAACGCCGTAATAAGCTTCTAGGGGAACTTCTTTTTCCCCGAGGAAATCTTTCTCAATCCGTTTTTTAGTTGCCTTTTCCAATTTTATGCATCTCCTATAAGATGAATTGAATAAGTAAAAAGCCGATTGCGATGGAGGAAGCTGTTGCCACCAGACCCGGAATCATGAAGCTGTGGTTCAGAATGTATTTGCCAATCCTGGTTGTCCCGGTACGGTCGAAGTTGATCGCAGCAATAATAGTACCATAATTCGGTACAAAAAAGTATCCGTTAACTGCGGGAAACATGGCAATCAGGGCGGCAGGCGGCAGGCCAAGCGCGATTCCCAGCGGCATGAGAGCCCGTACGGTAGCCGCCTGACTGTAAAGGAGGATCGACAGAACGAACAGAGCAAAGGCGAACAGCCATGGAGCGCTGGTTACCATATCTTTAATCGATCCGCTCAAGAAATCCATGTTGCCTTGGAAGAAGGTGTCGCCCATCCAGGCGATACCAAAGATCCCGATAACGGCTTGTGCCCCGGAGATAAATACGTTTCCTTTCACAACATCTTCTACTTTCGCTTTGCACAGCATAATAATTAATGCAGCGATGGAGAGCATAACAATTTCAATGGCAGCAGGCATGCCCAGCCGTGTAGATTTGCCGTCCACAATCCAGCTTGGACGAAGGTCCTGGAACGTGCCGAGCAAAACAATCAGCACAGCGCCGAACAAAAACAACAGAACAGAGTATTTGGCCTCCGGTTTGACCGGCGGTTTGCTTGTTGCCGCGCTTTCGTTCTTTTCGATCAGGCCGGCGGCAAGACGTTTTTGGTATTCAGGGTCGTCTTTCAAATCTTTTCCCATTTTGTTGGCGACGAACGCGGCGATCATGCAGCCGATAAAGGTAGAAGGAATACATACAGCCAAAATGTCAATCAGTTGAATGTTGGCACCCGAGAGCAAACCGAGCAGAGCAACGGTAGCTGCCGAAATCGGGCTGGCTGTAATCGCCTGCTGCGACGCGATAACCGAGATGGACATGGGTCTTTCCGGTCTTACGCCGGACTCGCGGGAAACCTCAGCGATCACAGGCAGGACGGAGTAGGCGACGTGCCCGGTGCCGGCGAAAAGGGTAAACAGATACGTAACGACTGGCCCCATGAAGGTGATGCGCGATGGATTTTTACGCAAAGCCCGCTCTGCCAGCTGAACCAAATAATCCATACCGCCGGCGGCCTGAAGGGCTCCCGCTGCGGTAATCACCGCAATGATCATCAGCATAACATCAATTGGTGCTGAAGTAGGCTGGAGGTGGAAGAAAAAGGTGAGAACGCCAAGCCCGATACCGCCCATCACCCCGAGGCCGACACCGCCAATCCGAGCCCCCATATAAATGCTGAAAAGAACAATCAACAACTCTAGCCAAAACATACAAATATCCCTCCCTGAGTGTATGTAAACTGCGAAGCAAAGGAATATTCGATATGGAATCCCCCTTTCATAACTATTGCTGCATGCAAAGGATCCGGTATAAGAGAAAGCTGCCAGCAAGCCGGATTGGAAAGGGAGTCCGCCGATCGGAGCGGCGAACGAGCTTGTTCACTCTTTCTCATCTTACATACTATACGCAAATTTGCTTAGCAACACGCGCCAAGAGTGACACATTTGAGACATTTGCTAAGATGGGTGGCAAAATACACCAACTGTAACAGCATTTGATTTGTCACGCTGAAAATGGTATGCTTTTCATTAGCTAAAAGAGTTGAAAATCCTAAAAAATTTTTGCGGCCTCTTGTTATATAACTTCAGGACAAAGATCGTTTACGGTTTTCAACTTTTTATCAATACTAATTAGGAGGCCACAAAAAATGAACGGAAAAGTTAAATGGTTCAATGCTGAAAAGGGATTCGGTTTCATCGAACGCGAAAATGGAGATGACGTATTTGTTCACTTCTCCGCGATTCAAGGGAACGGATTCAAAAGCTTGCAGGAAGGCGAATCAGTTCAATTTGATATTGTTGAAGGAAACCGCGGGCCACAAGCTGCAAACGTAATTCGTTTATAATTCTTTTATATACGAACGAACGAGACCAGAGGGCATATTCCAAAAGGAATATTGCCCTCTTTTTAGGCCATTTTAAGGAATGGGCATCTTATATTTGAACCAAAGGAGAATGAACGTCATTGGCAACTTTTTATGAATTTGGGCTTCATCATCAAATCACGCGTGCTTTGAATGAGATGGGATTCGAGGAGGCAACCCCCATTCAAGACCAGACTGTTCCGATTGCCTTGCAGGGTAGAGACCTCATCGGACAAGCGCAAACCGGTACGGGAAAAACGGCTGCTTTTGGCATCCCGCTTGTCGAAAAGATGAGTGTGGATGAAGAGCAGATTCAAGGAGTGGTTTTGGCTCCAACCCGTGAGTTGGCTGTCCAGGTAGCTGAGGAATTAAACAAGATTGGACAATTCAAGGGCGTACGCGCTTTACCTATTTACGGTGGGCAGGACATCACCCGACAAATAAAAGCGTTGAAGAAACGGCCGCAAATTATTGTGGCGACCCCGGGACGTTTCATGGATCACATGAAAAGAAAAACAATTCGCCTTCATACCATTAACATGGTAGTCTTGGACGAAGCGGATGAGATGCTGAACATGGGATTTATTGAGGATATTACGACGATTTTGCAAGAGATCCCTCTGGAACGCCAGACGCTGCTGTTCTCTGCCACCATGCCAAAGCAAATACAGGAGCTGGCCCGGAAGTTTATGAAAGATCCGGAGATCATCAGCGTGAAAGCCAAAGAAGTAACCATGCCCAGCATTGCGCAGCAGTACATGGAGCTTCCGGAAAAGCAAAAGTTTGATGTTCTTTGCCGTTTGTTGGACATCCACACCCCGGAATTGGCGATCGTATTCGGGAGAACCAAACGCAGAGTGGATGAATTATCGGAGGCTTTAAATAAACGGGGATATTCCGCGGAAGGAATTCACGGGGACCTGAATCAGACCAGGCGGGACAGCGTCATGCGGAGGTTTAAGGAAGGGTCGATCGAGGTGTTGGTGGCGACTGACGTTGCTGCAAGGGGTCTTGATATTAGCGGAGTTACACATGTTTTTAACTTTGATCTCCCGCAAGACCCTGAAAGCTACGTTCACCGGATCGGGCGTACCGGACGTGCCGGCAAGACAGGTTTGGCGATTACGTTTGCCACTCCGCGCGAAATCGAGCATTTAAAAACCATTGAGAGAATGACCAATCGGAAAATGGAACGCCGGCCTATTCCAACCATGGCTGAGGCGATTGAAGGACAGCAGCGCATAGTGATTGAGAAACTGCTGGACATTGTTTCAGATGGGGCACTTCACAATTATCGATCGGCGGCGGAGCAGCTGCTGGAAGAAACAGATTCGGTAACGCTGTTGTCTGCGGCCTTGAAAATGCTGACCAAAGAGCCGAACACAACGCCTGTAACCTTAACCGAAGAAATGCCGCTTAGAATCAAAAAGCAAAAGGTATTGGCCAAATTCAAGCCGGAACGAAGAAATCAGGCAAGAGGAGCCCAAGGAAGAGACGGCTTCACGAAAGGCGGCAGTATCAAAAACAAAAAGGGGAATCAACGTTCTCCGCGCAAATCTTTGGAAAGTATGTAAAAAAATGCCCGTCAGTTGACGGGCATTTTGATTGGAATTTTTGAACAAAACCAATCGCAAAGACGGTTTTTTATTTGAGAAATATATATTTCATTAGTTTCGTTGTGTTGAAATTATCATTTCATTTATTGTAATCTAGCTATATAGATACGATAGAGAAATACAAGAAGAGGAAGAGAACTACATGCTATGGTTAATGTCGGCGTTCGGTACGGCTTTATGCTTCGGAATTAACAATTCTCTGTTTAAGTGGGGAGCGACAAAGGATTTATCCAAAGTGTTTATTCAATTCTTTTTTTACTTGGTTGCTTTCCTCATTGTTTTGCTGTTTACCCTTATTCAGGGGAATCTTCATGTCAGCTTTATGGCGATGGTGTACGGTTCGCTTATTGGAATTCTCAATGCGAATGGCAATATCCAGATGACACGTGCATTTGAGAAAGGCCCAGCCAGTATCACATCAACATTGATTGCGATGAATACGATTGTGGTTGTCTTGGCGACGGCGCTGTTTTTCCCGGAGTCGATCCCGATGCTTCACTGGCTGGGCGTCATGCTCATGATTGGCGCAGTCATCGTCATTCAGTACCAACCCAACAAACAAATCCGGATTGACTATAAGCCGTGGCTGTTACGCTGCTTGTTTGCGATCTTGTCCATTGGTTCCGTCGGATTTCTCTTGAAAGTTGCCTCTTACGAACACGTTGACTTCTTGCAAATGCTCGTGTCGATGTACGGTGGCGGACTAATATTTTTGGGGCTTTTTGCGCGTAAGGAGTTAATGCGGTTGGCGAAGCATAAGACGGAGATGAAAATCGCCAGCTTGGTCGGCATTTTGAGCACGATTGGTTACAGCTGCTATCTTTTTGCGCTAAAAAACGGGCCTGCCAGCGTGGTTTTCCCCATCATCAGCTTGAATTGCATTGTTGTCATGATTGCCGGCTTGCTGATTTTTAAAGAGAGGTTAAAGAGTTATCAGCTGCTAGGCATGGCTGTCGCCCTGTTTGGCCTGGTCTTGACCAAGGTGTAAGCAAAAGGAGGGAGGAAAGCCGTAAGCAATGCCAAATGTTTATCAGCATATCGCGGAAAAAACGTCGCATATGAGCAAATCTCATCTCAAGATTGCCAAATATATTTTGGAAAACACCAATTCCGTCCCGTTCTTTACCGTAGGCAAATTGGCCAAAATGGCAGGTGTGAGCGAAGCTACGGTGGTGCGGTTTGCTACCTTTCTCGGATACTCCGGCTATCCTGAGCTGCAGCAGTATATGCAGGATTCCGTACAGCGGCAGTTGACCACAGTGGACAGGCTGCATATGTCGGAGCAGGTCTATGAGAAAGAAGAAAAAGGCATCTATGAAATCTTTCAGGATGATATCGCCCATATCAAATCTACTATGGAAAAACTGGATATTAAGAGTTTTCGGCGGGCCGTGGAGCTTCTGTTGAAGGCCAAAAATGTATACGTGGTTGCCAATCGGAGCGCGGCATCATTGGGGGTTTTCCTGCAATACTACCTGAATATCATTCTCGGCAATACCGAATTGCTTCAGTCGGTAGAAACAATCTCCGAACGGCTGTATGACTGGACGGAATCTGATGTAGTGGTGGGGATCAGCTTTGCCCGCTATACCAAGAGCACCATCCAGATGATGTCATATGCCAAGGAAAAGGGAGCGAATACGATTGCGATTACAGATAATCTGTTGTCGCCGCTTATTCCTTATGCGGACATCTCGCTCACAGCATCAAGCCAAATGCCTTCCTTCATTGACTCGTTTGTTGCCCCGCTCAGTCTGATTAACGCTTTGATCACATCCGTCGGGAAGGAAAAAGCGGAACACTTGCATGACAGACTGGAGAAGCTGGAGGAGATTTGCGATCGTTTTGAGATTTTTTATAAAAAATAAAGGCTTTGCCGTCACTCCGAAAGTCCGTCTCTCTTAGACAGAGGCGGACTTTTCTCTTTTCGAAGTACTATCCCCTGATAGGTAGCCTTTTATTTTTTCGTTGTGTCCCATTCAACTACTAGCAAACCGGATGGAATCAAATTTTACATGAACATAAAATAAAAAACTTAACAAATTTATAAGAAGTGCAAGAAAGTAAGAAAAATATTTTACAAATATTACATTATATGGTATAGATATATAGTTTAACAAAAATAAGGAGGATAATAATGAAAAAAGTAATCATTTCTAGCGCATTAGTTTTAACATTACTGACAACATCATCAGTTCCATCTTTCGCAAGTGGTATATTGACACAACATACCAATTCACAAGTGATTGAATCATTATCAATCGACGGAGTAGAATACAAAATAGAAGTATTAGAAGACGGCAAGGAAGTTAGAAAAGTAAAAGTATCATCGGAAAATGAGGAAATTATTGCTGTATTTTGGAAAAAAACAGGCACAGTCAAACTTGAAAAAGATGGAAAAGTCTCGTGGATTATAATGAGTGAAAATAACAAAAAAGGAAAAAATACACAAAAAATAAGCACCACTGCCACCATCATTGGGAAAGCTAACGATCCGATTTGGGGAGCCTACTACAAAATTAGTAAAGAATCTGACGGAACATATTATTGGGATTGTGGCAATGGTGAAGGTGGAGTTTATTTGAAGCAAACATCTAATAATAAAGCAGAGTTGTATGAATTTAAAGGAGCAATTGATGGGCTGGTATCTAAAGAAGCAGAATTTGCAGCATATGTAGGAACTGCAGCTGCATCATATTATGCAGCTATTAAGAGTGCTGATGGTTTATCATCAGCCAAAATAATTGCATATTTAACTTCTATTGGAATGGGTTTGTCAGCTGCTAAAGTAGCTGTAGAAATAATAGCTAATCATGCGAATGTTGAACTACAATATTCTGATATAAGTTAGGAAGAAATCCCACGATAAAAAAATAAATATGAGACTTATTTTTGAGGATGATCGAAAGTCATGAAAATTGGGTTCCCTTTAATTGTCACTTGTTTAGTTCTGATTTTATTGAATGTCTTTTTGCTGCCTATATATTTAAATAATAAGAATGTCCATCTGAAAAAAGTAATACAGTACAGTGCCATATTTGTTGGTGTTATTATTCTTGTTTTGTTTTCACAAATAGTTCTTGGCATGTTTTAAACCCGACAAGTAATTTTTTTCTCTCAAAGCACCTAGGGAAGGCAGTTGACAGCGTGCGCGGTGGAAAATAGCGGAAAAGTCCGTCTCTTTTAGACAGAGGCGGACTTTTCACATTTCGGACGTACGAACTGTAAGGGAAAAGGAAACGCTCTTTGCATCTGGAAAAAAGGGGGAATTGGCAGTATAATAAAAGTGAGCTCTGCATTGTGACACATAGTTTCGTCTGGTGAAACTTTAATCAAGGAGGAAACAGGCATGTCTTTTGATTTCTACGGATTGGATCATATTCAACTGGCTGCTCCCAAGGGAAGTGAACAACAGGCCAGAGAGTTTTTCAGCGGAGTGTTGGGATGGAAGGAAATACCGAAACCCGAAGAGCTGCAAAAGCGCGGCGGCGTATGGTTCCAATGCGGACAGCACCAGGTGCACATCGGTGTGGAGGAGAACTTCCAACCGGCGAAGAAGGCGCATCCCGCTTTCCACGTGAAAAATCTGGACGGCCTGCGAGCCCATTTGAAACAACGAAACATTGCGTACCAAGACGACGAACTGCTGGAAGGGGCTACCCGTTTTTATCTGGAAGATCCTTTCGGCAATCGGCTGGAGTTTTTGGAATGGTTATGAGGCGGGCTGCTTAGCCCGCCTCCTGCTGTCTTCTTCCCTGTTCACGCTTCTGCATCGGTTCGCCCCTAGATATAAATCAGTTAAACGAATTGGAATTCTTCGGTACCTTTGCCAACAACGATAATTTATAATAGAGAGAAAGGAGGAGTAGCAATGGATGCGAACAAGGTTGAGGCATTTATTTTTGATTTGGATGGGGTTATTACCGATACGGCCGAATATCATTACATCGCTTGGAAAGCGCTTGCAAATGAAGTGGGAATTCATTTTGACCGAGAATTTAATGAGCGGTTAAAAGGGGTCAGCCGGATCGATTCCTTGGAGCTTATTCTGGCTCACGGCGGAATGGAAGATCGCTTTTCTGCGGCAGAAAAAGAGGAATTGGCTAATAGGAAAAATCAACATTATCAAAAGCTGATTCAAAATATTTCAAAGAATGATATACTGCCGGGAATTACCGAACTGATTGAAGAGCTGAAAGAGAAAGGGATCAAGATTGGATTGGCTTCGGCAAGCAAAAATGCCTTTACCGTAATGAATTCCCTCGGATTAACAGAATCTTTTGGAACCATTGTCGATGCCAGAGAAATTTCAAAGGGAAAACCGGACCCTGAAATCTTTCTTACGGCTGCCCAGCAGTTGCAAGTGGAGCCGAAATACTGTATCGGCATCGAGGATTCCGCCAGCGGAATTGAAGCGATAAATGCCGCCGGAATGTTTTCTGTCGGGGTTGGAGATGCGAAAAGCTTGCACCACGCTGATTGGATCGTTCCTTCCACTTCCGAATTAAAGCTAAGCGAAATATTAAGTGCCTTTGCCGCCAGAAAATAAAACAAGCCCATTGGAGCTGTGTGCGCTCTCGGGCTTGTTTTACTGTCTCTTTCACATAGTAGATGCAGCAGCAGGCAGTCTTACTTCTAGAGGCTGGTTCGGTTCAACTTGATAATCTCTCTCGTTGATTTTTACGTGTAATGACTCGCCTTCCACGATTTCGATGCTGAAATGATCTTTGAAAACTGAAATGCGAAGCAGGCAACCGCGGTACTGCAGAGAAAATGAATAGGATGTCCATTGCTTGGGAATGGTTGGATGGAAGGAAATCCCCGCTTCTTTGATCCGAAGTCCGGCAAAGCCAAACACGATCGCCATCCATGTGCCGCCCATATTGGCCATATGCAATCCGTCTTTCGTATTGCCGTGAGTATTGTCAAGATCAAGCCGAGCCGTTTCAATAAAGTAATCATACGCTTTGTCAAGATAGCCGACCTTTGCGGCCATAATGCTGAATACACATGATGACAGGGAAGAATCATGGGTTGTGATTTTTTCATAGTAATCAAAGGAATTCTTGATAACGGAGAGTTCCTGTTCATCTTCCAGTAAGAAATGGGCAAGAACCGTATCCGCCTGCTTGCACACCTGGTAACGATAGAGAGTGAGCGGATGGTAGTGCAGCAATAACGGATAGTGTTCATCTGGTGTATGTTCAAAATCCCAAACCGCTTTTTGCAGGAATGTGTCGTCCTGCGGGTTAATTTGTAACGCTTGATCATAAGGCAAATACATTCGATTGGCTGCCTGTAACCATTCTTCCACTTCGTTTTCCTTGAGCTGAATTTTCTCCGCCAGGCTGTACAACGCCTCCGAAGCATGCTCCTGCAAAATACCGTATGCTTGACTGGCCCATTTTAGATTATATTTCGCCATTGCGTTCGTGTAATAATTATTGTTTACGATACACGTATATTCGTCCGGACCCGTCACAGCATCAATTTTAAATTTGCCGTCATGGTAGTGGCCCGTATCCATCCAAAGCCGCGCTGTCTCAAATAATAATTCCGCGCCGTATTGCTTCAGGAATTCGATGTCCTTGGTGACAAGATAATATTGAATGTAACTATAGGCAATGTCCGCGCTGATATGGTACTGCGCTGTACCCGCCGGGAAGAAAGAAGAGCATTCTGTTCCCGAGATGGTACGCCATGGGAACAGCGCTCCTTGCCGGTGTCCCATTTCTTTTGCCCTTGCCCTTGCCGCATCCAGAATGGAGTAACGGTAGATGAGTAATTGCCTGGCCAGATCCGGTTTTGTCAGCAAGAGAACGGGAAGGATATAAATCTCGGTATCCCAGAAATAATGTCCTTCATATCCTTCGCCGGACAAGCCTTTTGCAGCAATATTGGAATGTGGATCACGCCCGGCAGACTGTAGCAGATGGTA
Source organism: Paenibacillaceae bacterium (assembly GCA_041920465.1). Taxonomy (GTDB): domain Bacteria; phylum Bacillota; class Bacilli; order Brevibacillales; family Brevibacillaceae; genus Brevibacillus_H. The sequence goes on from JBHGXW010000007.1 coordinate 43,715, forward strand.
GAGGTTAAAGCGTATACCTTCCTGAAGTCGTTGGTCTCCTTCAATATGCACATCTGCATGCCGCCAAAAGTCCTGCAAAAATGCCGCTTGTTTTTGCGAAGCGTGGGCAAATGTCAAGTTCGCCAAATTTGCCTGAATCTCGAATGCCTTTTGCAGAGGATGGTTGCCATGGCGTAGCGAATCTGTATACACGCTCTTTTTCGTAAATACTACTGGTTCGGTTAACTCAAAAGTAAAAACGGATTCTATTGAAGTCTTGCTTTTTACATGTTCTCTATGATGATCAGCAGTAACTTCACAGCATACGGCACAAGCAGCTTTCAGTTTTGAACGATACGTTTCGACTTCAATCGCTGCACGGTCATTATCGATTCTCACATCGGTGACCGTTAGCCGCTTTGCATGTCCCGAAGCGACGCGGGGATCATTGGGATCAACAAAATTGGAGACATCTCCATTCAAGATGGAGGAGATTTTTACCTTCCCCCGAAAATTTACCGGTTCCATTGTTACTTCCTGGATAAACAGCTCCAATTCGGTGAATGAAACCAGACGTTTGAAATGAAGCTTCACCTCTTTGCCGGATGGTGAACGCCAATGAATCGTGCGCTCCGTAATTCCCTTATGAAGCTGCAGTTCTCTCTGATAAGAAACAACCTCGCCTGAAAAGAGGGAAAACCACTCCTCTTCTGCGCCGTTCACAAGAGCAATGCGAATGGTTTGGGTATCGATCATGTTCAAAAGTTTTTGCTGTGTTTCAGGGAACCCGACCAGCTTTTCGCCGTACGGAATATCGATTACGTCGTGAAAAGCATTCAAATAGGTGCCGCGAATGGTTGCTGCTCCTTCAAAATATCCCTCTTCGAAGTTGCCTCTGACACCGATATATCCGTTTCCGAGAGAAAATAAACTTTCTTCTTGCAAGAGATTCTCCAGCTGCTTTTTATCTGAGCGGATGGTCCACGTCATTGAAAACACTCCTATGTTCTTATTCTTTGACACCGCCGGAAGTCAAACCGGAAACGATTTGTTTTTGGAAGAGCAGTACAATGATTAAAGTGGGGATCGTGACAATCGTCGTTGCGGCTGTTACTTCACCCCATAAAATCTCAAACTGTGTTCTCAGGAAGGAAATGGCCACGGGAACCGTGTGATACTCTTCGTTAGAGTTCAACGATACGGAGAGCAAGAATTCGTTCCACGCTGAAATAAATACAATAATGGCCGTTGTAAAAACACCTGGGGCGGCCAGAGGGAACAAAATTTTATACAAGGTTTGGAACGAGGATGCTCCGTCAATTTTCGCCGCTTCTTCCAAGGCTAAAGGAATTTGGTTAAAGTGCGTGACCAGAATCCAGATGGCAATCGGCAAGGTTATCGTGGAGTAAGGCAGCACGATGGCATAGCTGTTCAATAGCTTTAAGTCCAGGAACAGGTTATAAACCGGACCTGTGACGATCATTTGGGGAAACATGGATACCGCCAAAATCAATCCAAGCAGCACGTTTTTCCCTTTAAAATCAAAGCGGGAGATCGCGTAAGCTGTCAGTGTTGCGACAGCGATTACATAAATCGTTGTTACGGATGCAACGATAAAGCTGTTTTTTATCGCTTGCAAAATCCCTTTCTCCAAAAGAACAGTGAGATAGTTTTTTAACGTTGGCGCTTCCGAGATGATTCGGAAAGCACCCTCACCGAAAATCTCTCCGGATGTTTTAAAGGAGGTGACAAAAATCCAGAAGAATGGGAATACCATTCCGAACAAATACACGATTACGACAAGCGCAAATGTGATCTTAAGTCCCCGGTTTGCAGTTTGCATGTACTGTCCCTCCTTCAGTTTTTCTCCATTAGGTTGGTGCCGAGAACCTTGACAAAAACAATCGCAATGGTTGCCACACATACGAACATGAGCATCACGATAACGGAACCATAACCGAAGTTCGTCTGGCCAAACATGACTTTATAAGCATAGATGGATAACGTCTCGGTTGCACCACCGGGGCCGCCCCCGGTAAGCACGTAAATCAAATCAAAGACGCGGAAGGCGTCAAGTGTCCTAAATAATAACGCAACCAGAATAGATGGTTTGAGCAGGGGAAGCGTAACGCGAAAAAACGTCTGAAATTTGTTGGCTCCGTCGATGGAAGCCGCTTCGTATAAAGAACCCGGGATGTTTTGCAATCCGGCAAGCAGCAGCAATGCCATATACGGGGTCGTTTTCCAAACGTCTGCAAGGATTGTGGAGATCATGGCACCTGAACTTGACAACAGCAGGTTGCGGGAATCGTCTACCAAGCCAATCACTTCAAAGAAATGGGCGATAATCCCGCTGGTGCCATCGTATAAATAGCCCCAAATCAAAGCGGCAACGGCCGTCGGTATCGCCCAGGGAATCAGGGATGTTGTCCGAATAACGCCTTGGCCCCCAATTGCCTTATTGAGGATCAGCGCTAATCCTAACCCTAAAATAAGCTCTATCGACACCGATATCGCCGTAAAGAGCAGGGTATTCCATAAGGCAATTCCGATTCGTTCATCGGTAAGAGCGTTTTTGTAACCTTTCAGACCGATAAAATTGGAGGGGATAATACTGTTATGAATGTCGTCTACAAGAGCAGGCAGATCCTGCTTATGTACCAGCTCATATTTTCCGGCCAATTCTTTTACCAGGGATGAAGTGTCTTTATGAAGCGCTTCGATTTCACTTCGCTGTTCGCTGCTAATTTTGATTACGCCTTTTTGCTTCTCATATGGTTTTCCCACCTGTTCCAAATGAGCTATCATCGCTTTGACCTTGCTTTGGTCCTGAGAAGACTTCACATTTCCCAGATCCTCTTCCAAAAACATCGTTACATATACGACCGTTTCATTAAACAGGTCCGCATTAAAGCGTTCGTTTAAATAGAGGCCTGCCTTTTGCTGGTCGTTCAAGCGATAATCGAAAAAAGTATAGGTAAAGGATTGAATCACCGGCCAAATGGAGAAGACTCCTAATAACACCAGGGTAGCCAAGATGAACATATATTGTGACAATCCCATCTTCCTCATTGGTTTCACCCTTTCTTTTCTGAATCTGTCAAATCAGCAGAGCAAAAGATGGAAGCCGAGAACCAAACAGGCATTCGATGAAAGAAAAAGGCTCTAAAAAATTAGAGCCTTTCAGCCTTTCCTTATTCACTCTTCACTGCATTTTGGACTGCTGTTACCGCTTGATCAAGTCCTTGGCCTGAGCTAATGTATTTATGGGCTTCTACTTGGATCGTATCAGATACTTTCGAGTATTCAGGTGAAACAGGACGGGCAATCGTGGAAGAAAGCGCTTTTTGGAACCCTTTGTAGGCAAGCATTTCATTCGCGGATTTCACTTCTGCGTTGTCTAATAAAGCGTTGTATCCCGGTAAGTAGCCGCCTTTTGTTGACATGATTTTTTGGCCTTCTTCACCAGCTGCAAATTTAATGAACTCCCAGGCACCGTCTACATTTTTGGAATTTTTGTTGATACCCAACAGCCAGCCGCCAACAGAGCCGCCATTTGGAAGCGGAGCAATTCCTACGTTTTCAACTGTGACTTTAACACCGTCTTCTTTTCCTTTGATGCGGCCAAACATGTACGGCCAGTTACGGGCAAACACCGCATGACCTTGTTCAAATGCCGTATGCGTCTCGCCTTCGGTAAAGTTTAAGATGTCTTTAGGTGTAAACTTGGCTGTGGCAAACTTGTGCATGGTTTCAAGTCCGCCCTTAACATCCTGAAACGCCTTGGTAAACTCTGTCACGTTAACCGTCAAACCTTCATATTGCTTGGATTGATAAACAAAACCGTAATTGGTGCCGCCTTTGCCGGTGTATTTCTCTGACATTGCGTAAAGATCAGCATAAGTATAGTTACCGCTCTCCAATTTTGCCGCATCTTCCTGACTTACAATATCTTTACGGAAGTAGAGCAGCCCCAGGTCTGGGAAGAAAGGCAGCGTATATTGTTTTCCTTTGTAATTTCCGGATGCCATAGAACCGGAGTTAAAGTCTTCCTTCTTCAAGCCGTCATTTTTCATCCGAACATCAATTGGTTCAAGATAGCCTGCACCGGCAAATTCACCGGCCCAGACGACATCCAGAGAAAGCAGATCATATTCAGCAGAACCGCTTGACAAGGAGTTTAGAAGTTGGTCGTGCATTTGAGCAGAATCATTTGTCATTTGCACCCATTTGACTTCATATTTATCTTGCTTCTTATTAAATTCATCGATAAGTGCTTGGGTAGCCGGCGTGTTATCGTTTTGTGCGGCAAATTTCAACTCGATTTTCTTCGCGGCGGTGGCGGTTGAATCACCGGAAGCAGGCTTGGTTGAAGCGGCGTTCTCATTGCTGGAACAACCAACTAAAGTTAAGGCCGACACTAATGATAGCGCTAACATTTTTGAAAACCACTTTTTCATTTTTTCAATACCCCCTTATCCTTTGTGAGATCATTTTATTCATTGGGATTATATAATTATATTGAAATCTTAATGTTTTTATTAATTTTTTACAGAAAAAGAGTGATTTGCATGGGAGATAATAAAGTTCAAAATACGATGATCCGGAAGTTCCTGGAGGCTAGAATCAAAAATCAGCAAAACTATTACGCTCATCCTTCTTATGAGCTGGAGCAGCAGCTTTTGCGATCCATCACACGAGGGGAGCTAGAGCAAGCCAAGCTTGTTTTGGATGAAATTAATAGAATGGAGCGGGCCAAACTTGCAGCAGACTCTCTTCGCTCTCTGAAAAATTCACTCATCTGTTCTTGTACGTTGTTTACCCGTGCCATTATTAAAGGCGGAGTCCATCCGGAGAATGCCTATAATCTGAGTGACGTCTATATCCAGCAAATTGAAGAGACTCATGACCAGAAGAGTCTCATCCAGCTTGAATACGAAATGCTCTATTCGTTTATGAAAGCATTAAAAAATGAAAAGCTGACTACCTATCAGTATGTTGTGAATAAGGCAGTCGCATTTATCTATGATCATATTATTAAAGACATATCACTCGATCAAATTGCCGCGTACGCAAAAGTTCACCCCAGCTATTTGTCCAAGGTGTTCAAAGAAGAAGTAGGAATGAACATTTCCGAATACATTAACCGAAAGAGAATTGAGGAATCAAAGTATTTCTTGCTGCACAGCGATTCTACCATCTCTGATATTGCGCTTTTGTTTAAATTTTGCAATCAGAGTTACTACACGTCCCTTTTTAAGAAGTACACCGGCTTAACACCGAAACAATATCGTGATCGACATGCGGACGGTACATATTTTGATGATTAATCTTGCGTTCCGTCGGCTGCAAGGAGCAGAAATAGGAATTAGGTATGATCCCTCTATAGTAGACAGGCAAAAGACAGATCTGTACTGTCTACCATGGAGGGAATTTTTATGGGGAAAATCAGAAAAACATACACACCAGAATAAAAGTATGAGGTGTAAATAATTACCTAAACAACGGATGGACTCAGCGTACTATACTTACGCACTAATTTTTTATCTGTCTACTTGACAGGGGTCAGACCAAAATCCATTGTTAGCCCCTCTGTAATCACCCAGTCCTTTTTCTTTTCTTGGTCATAGATTACTTTATGGGTAAATCGGAATGGCCTTGTGATCTATCGTAGTTGGCAGACTCATGAATTGGATCAGGCAGCTGCGAGGTATTCCAACTAAGTGAAAGTGGGGGAAGCAGATGATAGTTGCCATGCATCAACCCAATTATATTCCTTGGATTGGGTTCTTCCATAAAATGGCGTTATCAGACAGGTTTGTTATTGTAGATGATGTGCAATATTCCATGGGCTCTTTTACAAATCGCAATAAAGTAAAAGGTTCAAACGGTGAAATCATGCTCACCGTACCACTGAAAAATAAAGCGTTCCAATTGATCAATGAAATAGAAATTTTTAACAGCAATTGGCGGCGAAAACATTTAAACAGCCTTAAGCTTGCTTATTCCAATTCACCCTTTTATAAAAAATATATCGGGCTGTTGGAAGAGGCATACTCCCAAGATTGTAAATACTTGGCGGAACTGAATATTAACCTGATCCATCTGATTAAAAATCAGCTGAATATTAAGACAGAGATCTTGCTTTCTTCAGAAATCGGGAAAACATTCAGCTCGAAAAATGATCGGATTGTTGGTATTTGCAAATATATTGGTGCGACGAGCTTTTTGTTTGGTTCCGGTACGAAAAAATACATCGACAAAAACCTGTTTCACTCAAACGGAATCGAGATCGTTTATCAAGAGTTTGTTCACCCAGTCTATCAGCAGCTTTGGGGAGATTTTATCCCGAACCTGTCTATTCTGGATTTACTGTTTAATTGCGGGGATCGTTCGCTGGATATTATGATGTCCCGATCAGGCAAAGGGTAAAAATCAGATAAAAATAAACAAAGAACCACCATTTGGTGGTGGTTGGTCGCACTTATTTTACATTCAAAAATCCATCTCTTCAGAAATCGGGAAAAGCACAAAAATAGGTGTGAGCGCTTAAGATATATGTCGGTTTCCGCTCTTCCCAATTCCACATGTACTATACAAAACCAAACAGAATGGGATGATAGAAAAACCTTTTGCATACAGCAAAAACAGGCGACAGTGTATCGCCTGTTTTTGTTATCGCTTTAGCCGGGTAGGCACTCTTATGCTGTTTTTGCTGGTTTTACGTTCAGTTCAAGCCCAACTCGCGGACTGTTCCAGAGCTTGACCCAGTTTCTCAGCGCTGTAATCAGTATGACGGCTCCCAAGATCAGCATGATGATTGACAATATCCCGTTTAGTACGCTATAGCCGGACGATGCCGGATTTAAATACAC
>JBHGXW010000036.1:0-13428 GCA_041920465.1 Paenibacillaceae bacterium
GTAGCAATAGATGCATAACTCTCTGTGCCATCTAAATAACGTTGAACAGCGGACAATTTATCTTCTGAAGAAAATTTAGCCATAGAAAAACTGCACCTCCAATTTGTTAGGTGTGTCTAACAATTGGGGTGCAGTTCATTCACGAAGGCGTTTTATTGTTATTTCGTTTTGCTCACTTGAATTTGACCGTCCACCAACTCTGCCGATACCGCTTCTACTGAAGTTTCGTCCAACAAGAGATCGACAATCGGGTCTTCCAACTGCTCCTGAATCACTCGGCGGAGCGGTCGTGCGCCAAACGCCGGGTCGTAACCCAACTCGGCCAGCTTCACCTTCACCTCGTCACTTACAGTTAGCGTCACTTTCTGTTTGGAAAGGTTTTGGCGAAGGTCGTTCAGCATCAGATCAACGATTTGCAGCAGATGTTCTTTATCCAGGGAATTGAAGCTGACGATTGCATCGATTCGGTTGAGAAACTCTGGACGATAATGATCGGCCAGCACTTTGGCATTGGTCGTCATGATGACAATCGTGTCTTTGAAGCTGACGGTGCGTCCTTGGCTGTCGGTTAAGCGTCCGTCTTCCAGCACTTGCAAGAACATATTTTGCACATCGGGGTGTGCCTTCTCCATCTCATCCAAAAGCAGGATGCTGTATGGCTTGCGGCGGATTTGCTCTGTCAGCTGTCCTGCTTCTTCATGGCCGACATAGCCTGGAGGCGAACCGATCAGTTTGGAAACCGTATGCTTCTCCATGTATTCGCTCATATCAAGGCGAACCGTGGCATTGCGGTCACCAAAGATCTCCTCTGCCAGACAACGGGTCAGCTCTGTCTTTCCAACCCCGGTCGGACCGACAAACAGGAAGGAGGCAATTGGCCGATTGCCGCTATGAAACCCTGCGCGGCTGCGGCGGACAGCTTTGGCGACACGGTCTACCGCTTCTTTTTGGCCGATTACTTTTGTATTCAAGCGTTCCGCGAGATTCTTCAGCTTCTCCTGCTCTGCCGCCTGCAGCTTGCGGACAGGAATACCCGTCTTGTTCTCAATCAGCACTTGAATATCTTCGACCGATACCTTGCCTGAAACCTCATCTTTTTCCAGTTTTTCGATTTTCGCCTCCAATAGAATTTCTTCCTGACGCAAGCGTGCAGCCTGTTCATAATCTTCTTTGGCTGCGGCTGCCTGCTTCTCGGCAGCGATCTCTGCGAGGCGCTTGCGCAGCTTGTCGGCATCATCCTGATGGCTGCGTAAATTCACTTTGGAGCCCGCTTCATCCAGCAAGTCAATCGCCTTATCCGGCAGATGACGGTCTTGGATATAGCGGTGAGAAAGTGTTGCACAAGCTTCCAGCACCTCGTCAGGGTAGGTTACATGGTGATACGCTTCGTATTTTGGGCGAAGTCCCTTAAGAATCTGAATTGTATCTTCCACAGACGGTTCTTTTACCATAATGGGTTGGAAACGCCGTTCCAGAGCCGCATCTTTTTCAATGCTGCGGTACTCTTTAAGCGTCGTGGCACCGACGACCTGCAGTTCCCCGCGAGCCAAAGCAGGCTTCAAAATGTTTCCTGCATCCATCGAGCCTTCTGTCTTCCCTGCTCCGACAAGCTGGTGAATCTCATCAATGAACAAAATTTTGTTTTTCTCTGCCTGCAATTCTTTGATCAACTGCTTCATGCGCTCCTCGAACTGGCCGCGGTAAGAGGTTCCGGAAGTTAAAGAAGCCACATCAAGCGAGATCACTTCCTTGTTCAGCAGCTTGGCAGGCACATTGCCTTCTGCGATGCGAAGCGCCAGCCCCTCGGCAATCGCTGTTTTCCCGACACCCGGTTCTCCGATTAACACCGGATTGTTTTTGTTGCGTCGGTTCAAAATCTCAATCACCTGCTCGATTTCAAAGTCACGGCCAATTACCGGATCAATCAGACCGGTTTTCGCAATCTGCGTCAAATTGCGGCCATACTGTTTCAACACACTCTTCTCTTCTTTGGCTGGCTGGGCAAGCGAACAGCCTCCTCCTTGTTCGGGTATATCCTGGCTTTCCTGGCTGGACGAGAAGAGTGAGTAGTTGAATGCGCCGGGCATCCATTGATCAAACAGCGAACCATGAGATGAGAATACCCCCTTCATCGATTCTTTGCGGATGGCGGCATAGCATTCCGGGCATACATCCATTACTTTTTTCTCGTGGTTTACCTGCAGCTGCAGGTGAATCCGTGCTTCATTCTTTTGACAGCGAGCACATAACATTCCGATCATCTCCTTACTAAGTTAATCATCTTTGACTTTGACTAACTTTGATCTTTAACTTACCCTTATCATACATCTGGCTGTCAAAGGAAGCAATTTGTTTGTTTGACCTTTTTTGACCTTTGATAACTATCCCTGTTTGCATTTTGGGTTTATCGCTTTATTTCTCGTTTTTTCGGCGATTTTCATCGAATTTCTTCAATATATCGGTATCAAACTCACGGAGAGATGTAACGGATAAGCACTAAGAAAAGACTTCGTCCCTTTTCGCTCTATTTAAGCTCGCTTGGAGCGTCTACCGTCCGCTCCGCTCACTTCAGAAGGGAGTCGACAAGAAACCCACTTGGCCTCTCTATGGTGTAAAGAATGCCGACTCTTTTCCTTCTTTCGCTCCCTGCGCTTTGTTTCGCTTAAAAGGAGCTGTGAGTGGACGAAGTTTTTCTTCTGCTGAACAAAAGGAAAGAAAGTTTAACCACTTTCAAAAAATAAAGTGATTAAACTTTCGTATATAGGGAAAAAGGCGCCCGGAAATCAGGCACCTTCACCTAAGTGTACAGTCTTTTGTTTTATCGATTGGGATATAGTGGATAATCTACGGATATTGGCGTCTGAATGATGATGAGATGCAGCTTGCGATCCTGATTGGCTTGAAGAGTTACGACCGCTTCCTTGTTATCCCTGTTTTCCACGACAACAAAATCTCTTTCTTGGAAATGGTCATCTCCGCAAAACCCGTCTCCACGGAAAGCCAGAATCCCTAAATAATACCCTTCCGGAAGAACATGAGTATAAGCAGATCCGGGCTCAAACTGAATATCCCACATTTTGGCGTCTGTCTTGATTTTGACAGGAGAGTCATCGCCTATAACGGTTTTGATCAGGAGCCCATCCTGTTTTTGCTTCGGAAACTCTTCATGCTCGAATTGATGATACGACGGCTCCTGTTTAAATGCCTGCGCCAGGTGAGGTTCAAACCAAATTTGGAAGCCCTCCGCATCAGGTCCAATGATTCGTTCCTCGTGGTAAACGCCGGACCCTGTCAGCATCAGTTGAATTCCGCCTGCTTCCACCACGCTCCGCGTCCCCAAGGAATCGCCGTGTGATGCTTTTCCTGACAGCATATAGGTCATGATTTCAAATCCATTGTGAGGATGAGGCGGAATATACCCTTCCACCGGCGAATGCATCCACGCCCAATAAAACAACGGCCCTAACCGTTTTACGGCTGATCCCTCCCCGGGAAATCCAATCGGTTTTTGCTCGGTAATCTTGCCGCCGTCAAATTCTCCAACGGCTTGCTGATTTGGCCCAAACATGCTTACTTTCATCTATATCACCTCATATAAAATAAAAATTTCAGGAAAACATTAAATACTTGATTGAAGCATACCAAAATAACTTACTTTTGTAAAGTTAATAACAAAACATAACTAATAAGCATTATGAAAACCCTTTATCCATCAAGATAAAGGGCTGTTGTACTTCTTACAGGGGTACCGCCAGTAAAACGCGGATTTACCACGCTAAGCGATTATTATGGCTTGGATTTCAAGCTATTCGGTCAACACCGCAAAATGGACATAGTCAAACCAATTACCAAAAAACAAATGAGAACAAAACGTTTAAGCAGGGATTTCGTGAAGGCTTTCTCTGCAATGTTTTGAATCCAAAAGCCGCGCTATTTTTCCTGAGCATTTTTTCTCAATTTATTTCGACCGATACGGGCAACTGGGTTCGTTGGATTTATGGCTTGGAAATCGTTTTAGCTGTTGGATTATGGTTTATTTCTTTATCAGCTATCATTTCATATCGAAAGTTCAGGGATTTTTATGAACGATATAATTATTGGTTTGATCGATGTTTAGGTGGTATCTTAATTTATTTTGCAGTTGTTATCGTTGTTTCAACCATAAAATCCTAAGGGGAAATTTCATTGGAAAAAGAATTATTTTTACATGACAGTTACCAGAAATCGTGTCTGCGGCCAACCCTCCGACACAGGGATTTTAAGACAGGGGAGTCATGTATTTCATGTCGTTAAGGTTAAACGAGAACAAGGTCAAATTGTCCATTATTTGAATGATGCAACCCATTTAAAACCAGAGAGTGTAGAGGCTGAGCTTCTTCATGTCATCGCAGGCCATCTGTACAATAAGTTTGGTGCGTTGGCTACCGGTAATGAGATTTACGAGAATCGAGCGCGTATCGATTTTAAGTTTGAAGAGAAAGTTCCAGAATCATACTTTTCTTATATTGAAAATGAGATTAGTCAGATCATAGAGGAGAGTCATGCGGTTACAACTCGTACTCTGCCTCGTGCAGAGATAGGAAAGATTCCCGGCTCTATTAAAACCATTGTTAATCTACTCCCCTCTTCCATTCAAAATGTTAGGTTAGTAGCTATTCAAGACATAGATGAACAAGCATGTGGTGGAACTCATGCACAATGTACCAAAGAAATAGGAGCATTCTCAATCGTTAACGTTAAAAATAAAGGTGACAATATTAAAAGGCTTGAAGTAGTTATTTATCGTCGGCACCGTCCGACATTTTCTGTTTAATCTTGCAGAACGGGAGCCTTTTTCCCTTTGGCGACAGCCGCAATGACAATGACGGCAGCCAGAATGGAAACCAATGAAATCGATTCACCCACTAAAACGGCAGATGCCAGGATCGTAAAGAATGGCTGCAGGTATTGGGTCTGGCTTACTTTGGCCACTCCGCCCAGTGCCAAGCCGCGATACCAGGCAAAAAAGCCTACGAATTGGCTGATCACGCTGACATATCCGAAGCTGAGCCAAACCTTTGTGGGGGCAGCCCAAATGTCAGCCGGTAACTCCCTGGCTACCGGATAGAGCAAAAACGGGGCAGCAAGGAGCAGTGCCCAACTGATGACCTGCCAGCCCCCTAACGTGCGGGCCAGCTTTCCACCTTCCGCATAGCCGATTGCCGCTGAGACGACTGCTCCTGCCAGTGCCAAATCAGCCAGCTGCAAATGCCCAACTCCGGAATAGATCGCATAGGCAAGCACCGTCATGCTGCCAATCACGCTGGCCAGCCAAAAGCTGCGGGACGGCCGTTCTCCTGCAAAAAACGTCGCGGCTCCTGCGGTAGCAAGCGGCAGCAAAGCCAACACTATCGCACCGTGAGTCGCCGGCACCCGTTCCATTGCCCACGCTGACAACAGCGGAAACCCGACAATTACTCCCAGGGAGACAATGATTAGGCTCTTGGTTTCCGCCCAGTTAGGGAAGCGCTCACGGCGAATCAACAAAAGCATAGCGGCCAAAACTGCCGCAACCAACGCCCTTCCCAGCCCGACAAAGACCGGATGAAAAAAAGAGACCGCAATTTTGGTAGCGGGCAGCGTCAGGCTAAAGCCAATTACCCCCAACAAGCCGTACATGAGACCTCGTGTCTCTGCATCCCAACGTAACATCTCATCACATCTCCTATCCCTTCCTTACAAGTTATGGTAAAGTGAAAATACCTTTTTGTCTCCAACCAATTGGCTTATGAAGAAACCAACCAATTTTTCCGATGGAGTAGGGAGAGATAGTCCAACATGCGCTGGAAACCGGAAAAATCAAGCTCAGAACCGCTTTACAAACAAATCGCCCGCTATTATGAAGAGCAAATCCTGAACGGAAATCTCTTGCCCGGCACCTCGCTGCCTACAGAGAGGGAGCTTGCCCAATCTTTGCAGGTGAACCGCAGCACGGTTACGGCCGCTTATGAAGAATTGCGGTCTACAGGATTGGTTCAATCGGTACAGGGAAGCGGAACATGGGTAAACAATCAGCTTTGGGGTGTAGCTCCCAGAAACATCCCCAACTGGCAGAGCTACACCAGCGGTGGGACATTCTTGCCCACTCTGCCGCTGGTCAAAATCATGCGGGAAGCTGCCAATGACCCGGCTGTCATCCAGTTGGCAAGGGCTGAACTGGCCCCCGAGCTGATACCCGTGGACGCCGTAGATCAACTCCTGCGAAAAAAGGCTCCGTCCCTCTCCCTTCACTACACGGACGCCAAAGGTGATCCTGATTTGCGAGAAGCGGTTGCCAACCATCTGCACAAACATGACAAGATTGCCGTTACCCCTGACCAGATCCTGATTACTTCCGGTGCCCAGCAAGCTCTTCATATTATCACGCTCTGTCTGTTGAATCCGGGAGATGCCGTTGCGATGGAGGGTCCTTCCTATACCTACTCTCTGCCGCTGTTTATTTCTGCCGGACTTCGCCTCTACCGTCTCACCGTCGATCAGGAAGGATTGCGCCCGGAAGAAATCAGGACGCTTTATAAAAAGCATAAAATTCGCATGGTTTTTACCAATCCAACCTTCCATAATCCGACCGGCACCATTCTCAGTCTAAAGCGGCGCAAAGAACTGTTAAGCATTTGTGCGGATTTGCGTATTCCGATTATCGAAGACGATGCGTACGGGGCGGTTGCCTTGGATGATACCAATCTCCCCCTGTCCATAATGGCGTTAAATCAGCAGGGGAATGGCAACTCGGTGATTTATATCGGCAGTTTGTCCAAGACCGTGGCCTCCGGTTTGCGCATTGGCTGGATTGTCGGGCCGAAGCTGGTGATTGACCGGCTAGCTGACGCCAAACAGCAGATGGACTACGGCACAAGCTCCATCTCCCAGCAGTTGGTTGCGGCTTATCTAACCCAACACTTGTGGGAGGAACAAATCAAACGGATCAAAACCGAATTGACCAATCGACGAAATCTCATGCTTCAGGCGCTTGAACAAGAATTGTCCGATTATGCCGACTGGAATGTGCCTAAGGGAAGCTATCACGTCTGGTGCCGGCTGAAAGAGCCCGTTCCCGAAAAGCTTCTGCTCTCGTCCGCTATCCAGCAAGGTATCCTGTTTACACCGGGCAGCATATACGGGGGCGAACCCGGCTATATCCGGTTGACGTATTCATGGGAGAAGCCTGAACGGATACAAGAGGGAATCCGCCGTTTTCGTGAGGTGCTCAAGAGACTGTAAGATCGTTCACTCACAATTTGACGCTAATTCTCAGCTTGCTCATTTGTTTCAGCAGTACCATGTATTTTCTTCCAAAAGCAGTTGATTCCTTGCTGATTCTGTTGTACAGTAGTTCTATGAATATTGAACAAAAACATTTTGACGAACAACGGATCAAGATTTTCAAGGCTTTGGCCGACCAGACACGAATCGAAATCATTCGAACCCTGCATCACAACAAAACGGAGATGAATTGTGGAGAGGTAGGTGAACAGTGCGAAGCGTCCAAATCAAATGCCTCTTATCACTTCCGCACCTTGCGTGAAGCTGGCTTGATCAAGGTGCGCAAAGATTCTCAAATGAAGTACATTACCATTGATACAGAGACATTTGAACGTTTTTTGCCGGGATTCCTGGAAACTTTGTAAGAACAGGAATTCCTCTTTTTTTACCTTTTAGTTAAAAAGTTATTTAATTAATGAACTTATTGATTAAGGAGCTGTAATGCAATGACTAAATCGATGAAACCTCTCTTTCTTCTTTTTCTGATGATGTTTTTTATTGGCACGGATACATTTCTCATCTCCCCGCTGCTTCCAACCTTACAAAAAAATTTCGCCGTATCTCCTGAATTCTCCGGCTGGATGGTAAGTGCTTATGCTCTCGGGTATTCCATCTTCGCACTGATCGCAGGCCCCTTGTCTGATCGCTGGAACCGGAAAAAAGTAATGCAGTACGGCTTGCTTGCCTTCGCGGCCACCACTGCGCTGTGCGGATTGGCAGACGGGTTTTACTCCATGCTGGTCTTTCGGTTTTTGGCTGGAGTCAGCGCTGCTTTCGTCTCCCCGCAGATTTGGGCTGCCATTCCTTTTCTTGTCTTTCCGACACAAATTGTCAAAGCGATGGGTATCGTAACCGCAGGATTATCCGCGTCCCAGCTACTTGGCGTTCCGCTTGGCAGCTTGCTCGCCGACTTTCATTGGTCCGTTCCGTTTTTTATTTTAGGCGGGTTCAGTTTATTATTAATTCTGCCCTTACATAGATGGATTCCCACACTGCCTGCTCAAATCGGTTCGAACAGTATCTCGATTGTACAACGCTTTCGGAACGTCCTTGCTGCCTCATCATCCAAACAAGCCTTTATCGCCTATTTCATCTTCCAGATGGGCAATTTCGCCGCCTTCTCCTACATCGGGACGTACCTCACCGACTCGTTTTCACTTGATTTGACAGGCATCGGCGCTACCATGATGCTTCTTGGCTCAGGCAATCTGCTCGGCAGTCTGGTTGGGGGCCACCTGGTTCAACGCTTTGGCTCATATCGGACCTTTGCGACAACGATGGCGGCAATCATTGGCATTTATTTGCTGTTGCCTTTCGCTCCCGGCATCGTATTTGTCAAAGCCTTGTTTGTACTGGTTTTCCTCGCGGGCGGGATGCTCTTCCCGATTATGATGGGCTCGCTGCAGACGATTGATCCTGCTTCCCGCGGCACAATTGCCAGCCTTGCCAATTCGCTGATGTACGGCGGCGCCACGATCGGTTCGGCATTGGCCGGTCTGTTGTACGCCAGACTCTTCGGATTTCACTCGGTTAGTCTGTTTGCTGCCGCCTGCTTCCTTGTATCGCTGCTTTTGTTCGCCAAGAGCCGCATCCTCATACCCGCTTCAAGCGCTTCGAAGCCGCCCACGTTTGAAAGCAAAACAAAATCCGATTCCATCTAGAGAATCGGATTTTTGCTTTTATCGTTCCACCTTGCACACTCTGGTGATGAAGTGCTCGTACCATTCTACCTTTCCTTTTTCCTGGGCTATGCGGTGTTCCGCGTTCTCTCTCCATTGTTTAATCGCCTCTTCTGATTCCCAATACGACACCGTGATACCAAAGCCGGATGCGTCACGAACGCTCTCTACTCCAAGAAAACCGGGCTGCGCGGACGCCATTTTTACCATCTTTTCCCCCATCTCCGTGTATCCGTTGTCACCCTCGGTTCGGAGCGACGTAAAAATGACCGCGTAGTACGGCGGCTTTGGCGTTTGGGCAAATCGGTTCATATAGCATCCACCTCTTCTCATTGCTTTTGACAGACTCCTGTATCCCAGCCACCTGTTTCTCAACCACCTGTTTCCCAGCCTGTTCACTGACAAGAATTACAAACTGGATAAATGTTTCATACGAATTATACAGAAAATCACGATCTATGGAAAAAAGAGTACGAAACTTTTCCGGTTTGCCAAAAATTCCCTTTCACTCAATTAGACTGGCAAGGGATTGGTACGGAGGGATTGATGCTAGAGGGACGACCGTTTATTCTTCATAGAAAAAGTGGCCTGAATCACATCTATATGTTCGCTTTCCTGATGCTTCCAGAACTCTCCTTCATCCAAAATCCTGAGCGGCATCTTTTCGCCATAGTAAAATTGCATTTCTTCTTCCCCTTTTCTTGGTAGTTGCACTGCATCAGTCTATGTGCAGAGGGAACCAAAATGTGCCTATGGACGGAAAGTCGCAAATCATTGAATTAATTCCCTATTTTATATTGACAAAGCATAGAATGAGGATGATAATTATTATCATTGTTAGCGTATTTTCATATTTACGCAGCGTAAGAGAGGTGGCAACATGCGCAAAGGCCTGATTCTAACTGTTCTTCTCTTGCTGAACATGCTCTGGTTTGTGCCATTTACCGCTTTGGCAGAGGGAACCGCCAAAGAGAACATGACGAAAGCAGAAGAGTTCGTTACACAAGCGTTAGACCTTGCCAAACAAGGCAAACTGGATGAAGCCAAACAAGCCTACAAGAAATTTAACTCCACATGGCGCGATATCGAGGACGGGGTTAAAGAGGAATCTGCCTAGGCCTATAAAGAGATTGAGTCTTCCATGGGAAAAGTCGTCTATGCTCAAGCTATAAACAAGCAGGACGAGATTGTAAAAGCTCTGGAAAGCCTGCAAGCCGTCAATGAAAAGTTCATTCGCGGCCAATTTGCCGGGGGCCAAGCATTTAAGCAAGAGAGCATTACCCTTGCCGATTTCATTAAACTCCTGGAAGAAGCAAAAGCAAAAGTGACGGCAAAAGATCAGACTGCCGCTCTTCAAGCCATGGATCATGTGACTGATTCCTGGTTGAGCATCGAGGGTGCGGTTGTCGCACAATCTGCCCAAGTATACAGCGATAGCGAACGCGACATGGTTACCGTAAGCGCCATGCTTTCGGCCAACCCGCCTGATTATCAGGGTGCTCTTTCCACGCTTGACCAAATGATCGCCTATCTGACTCCGCTTGCTGCCAAAAGCGGATACACCATGTGGGACGCCATGATGATCATCATCCGTGAAGGCTTGGAAGCGTTGTTGGTGGTTACCGCCCTGCTTGCCTACGTCAATAAGTCAGCCCAACTCGAAAACAGCGGAAAAAACAAAGGAAAAGCGTGGATCTGGGCTGGCGTCAGCAGCGGTTTGCTGATTAGTACCGCTTTGGCGTTTGTCGTCAAGTTCATTTTTGATTCCGGAGCTTTCGGAAACAACAACGCGCTGATCGCCGGCTGGACCGGGGTAATTGCCGCCGTTATGCTGTTATATGTTAGTTACTGGCTGCACAGCCAATCTCATATTGCCAACTGGCAGCAATTCATTAAGAGCAGAAGCGAGACAGCTTTGCACGCAGGCCGTTTGCTCTCTCTCGGTATCATCTCGTTTCTCGCTGTTTTTCGCGAAGGAACGGAAACGGTACTTTTCTTCATCGGCATGGTGAACCAAATCAGCTTGCAAGACATGCTGCTTGGACTTCTCTTCGGCTTTGGGCTTCTAGCCGTTCTCGCCTACTTAATGATTATCATTGGCTTGAAATTGCCGATTCGCCCATTCTTCATCGTATCCAGCATCATCGTTTTCTATCTTTGCGTGAAGTTCACAGGTATGGGTATTCACAGTTTGCAACTGGCCGATGTGATTCCATCTTCACCTCTGTCAATACCCAGCGTTGACTTGTTGGCTTTATATCCATCCTTGGAAAGCACCATACCACAGCTTCTTTTGGTGCTGAGCGCTCTGGCTGTCGTTTTGCGTAAAAAGCTGACGGCTGGCAAACAAGAAACCATTACACAATAAATTACCCTACCAAAACATACAGATAACCTATTACCAGGAGGAACGAATCATGAAAAAATCAGCAATCTTACTGATCGCTCTTACACTCACAGCCAGCTTGGGACTTGCTGCCTGCGGCTCAAACCAACAAGCTTCTCAACAAGCTCAACCTGCTGCACAAGAACAAGCACAGCCGGCTCAAACGTCCGGTTCCAGTGAGACTGCCGCTCCAGCCGATATTAAATCCGGCGTGTCCAAAATGCTGGAAACTACCGCAGAACTGAAAACACTGATTGAGTCCGGCGATCAAGCCAAATTAAAAGAAGCAGGACCAAAATTGGAAGATTCCTGGAAAGTGTTTGAAGATAAAGTAAAAGAGAAATATCCTGACCTCTATGAAAAAGTGGAAGACGCATTAGACCCAACCATTGCCGGTACCCAAGCTAACCCTATTGATAAAGAAGCTCTGGCTAAACTGAATGATCAATTGACTCAAGCCTTAACCGATTTGGCTGGCAAAGAAAAGTAATCCAATCCCCACAGAAGCCTGATCCTTCCTTGTGATCGGGCTTCTTTTTGTATTTCATCTATGGGATCAACACTTATCAGCCTGTATCCGCTTATCGGGCTAGCGATTAAGAAAACTCGGAGATTGCCGAGCCTTTTGGCAACAGCAGAGCTGTAGTCGACAAAAAGACCGCTGCCTTTCTGTGAAGACAACGGTCCAACATAGCCAATTATTTTATGGTAGTTCAATTTCGGTAGATCGTTATTTATTTATTCTTACAGCGGCGACGTAATGATCGTTCCACCATCCGCTAGCCATGCTGCTGTATTTGACTCCACCTTTTCCATATGTGTGGAGTACCTTGTTGTTACCCGCATAAATTCCTATGTGCCCAATTCGCTTGATTGAACCTTTCGGATATTTCATCGTAGCCGGCGTAGAGAAGAAGACAAGATCGCCTACTTTCAGCTGAGAACGTTTTATCGGCGTTCCCTTTTTGTACTGGGATCTTGCGCCGCCTTTGCCCAAATCAATGCCGGCCCCTTCTTTATAAGCCCACATTGTAAACTCGGAACAATCCATGGTTGATTTGTCATAGCGGCTGGAAGCATATTTATAGGGAGTCCCCAGATATTTTTCTCCTGCCTTAATGATATTTTTGCCGATGCTGGTAGAGGATTGGGTGGTTACCGTATTGCTGGTACTAGCCAAAGCTTGTCCGCTTTCACCAATCAGCATTAGGGACGTACTCAATAAGACGGCAAGTGTAGCGTGTCTAAGCCAGTTTCTCTTCGTCATTTCTTTCCTCCTAATCTTATGGGTTTTCTATAGCAATTGGCTATGTTTCAATCCTAATACAGCTTATCCAATTTTGTAAGGGTAAAAGATTTTCCAATTCGCGATTTGAGGTAGTCGTCCTATTTTTTGATGCCAGGCTTTATCCGATTGCACTTATGTTTCATAGAGACGATAGACCTACCTGGTAATTTCATACTTTGAATAAAATGGAAATCCCCTCTCATTCCGAGGAACGAGAGGGGATTTATGTATGTTTCAATCATATATTACTTGGGCAGTGTTAGCTTCTCCTGATCGTTTGACTGCTTCATTTCAATCTCCGTTATGCAATACGGACAAATCCACTTTCCTTTATTCGAGCTGCCGTACGATTTATAGCCGCAGTTCTGACATTTTTGAATAAACATGTTACCTCCCGTAAGATCAGTTTGATTGTTTGGATGCACATGGACTGCATTCCGCCAGAGGAAATTCAGTCTTATAAAACCCGGTTCTGAAGATATTCTTGGCACTCTCTGGCTTAATCAACTTTTGGCACCTGATACAATAGACAAGTTCCGTCGGTTTATGCATGGCCAAACACACCTTTCAACACCTACAGGTATCTTCAATTAACATGTTAACAAAAACGCCGGACAAAAAAACCTAACCAAAGGGGAGCACTGCAAAAGTGCTCTCTCGGTTTCTAATAATGGGTTCATGTCAATAATTGATGCCGACGGCATCAAAAAGAATGCAGCCTTACTTCTTACGAAGCTGGCTGCATTTGCTTTATTAGCTTTACCATTCGCTTT
>JBHGXW010000058.1:0-9026 GCA_041920465.1 Paenibacillaceae bacterium
TAAGACCCCTCATAGACGATGAGGTTGATAGGCTCGGTGTGGAAGCACGGCAACGTGTGGAGCTGACGAGTACTAATCGGTCGAGGACTTATCCACGTCCATTCCTTAGCTTATATTGGAGCGAGCATCATTCACCTGAGCGACTTTTGCCTTACGGGCAACGTGAGCGAATGGGGAAGCTGATGCGAGCGGTTCGTTATCCAGTTTTGAGGGTGCAAGTGGAGAGTTACCCAAGAGGCCGAAGGGGACGGTTTGCTAAACCGTTAGTATGCGCAAGCGTAGCGAGGGTTCGAATCCCTCACTCTCCGCCATTCCTATTTGGTTGCAAAAATTTGGCGGTGTAGCTCAGCTGGCTAGAGCGTTCGGTTCATACCCGAAAGGTCGGGGGTTCGATCCCCTCCGCCGCTACCATAGGGGCATAGTTTAAAGGTAGAACGAAGGTCTCCAAAACCTTTGGTGTGGGTTCGATTCCTACTGCCCCTGCCAAACTTCATAATCTGTGGCGGTCGTGGCGAAGTGGCTAACGCATCGGATTGTGGCTCCGACATTCGTGGGTTCGATTCCCATCGATCGCCCCATACACGGGAGTATAGCCAAGTGGTAAGGCACGGGTCTGCAAAACCCTTATCCCCCGGTTCGAATCCGGGTACTCCCTCCATTACGTCCCAGTAGCTCAGCTGGATAGAGCAACGGCCTTCTAAGCCGTGTGTCGGGAGTTCGAATCTCTCCTGGGACGCCATTTTTTCAATTGTACATCGATGGTAAAGCAATTATACAATGACTCGTTGAAAAGCTTTTATAAAGCTTTTCTTCTCTTTTTTTGCTGCTTTTTGCAACTGGTATTGAGAGTCTATAGCTTAGCGGATGGAGCACTGGTCTCCTGAACCAGGTGTTCAGGTTCAATTCCTAGCAGGCTCGC
Source organism: Paenibacillaceae bacterium (assembly GCA_041920465.1). Taxonomy (GTDB): domain Bacteria; phylum Bacillota; class Bacilli; order Brevibacillales; family Brevibacillaceae; genus Brevibacillus_H. The sequence continues at coordinate 920 of JBHGXW010000058.1, forward strand.
CATAATCTTAGGAAATTGCTTGACATTTTGCCAAGTTCATGGTGATATAAACTAGGAGAAGGGTGAAGTTAAAAAAGGCTTCTTCCTCCTCTATACTCGTCCCGGGCCTTTTTGAGTAGAAGGCTTTTTTTTCTGCTTGATTTTCTTCGTATAGGATGGTAGAAACGAGGGAATGGTGATAGAGAAAGCATTAAAGGCTTGAAAAGAACGAGTATGTTTACGTTAGAACGCAAATAAGCCAACAGTTGAAAGAAACGAAGAAAATACTAACATTTTCACCACTTTTGACTGATTGCAGGGGTTTAGCGATTCGTGTAAACTCCCAAATAGTGAATAGAGAAAAAGTTGTAAAACAATACCTACCCATCCAAAAAATGGTTAGGTCGAGGAGAAGAAACAATGAGTGCATTGAAGGGTTTGATTGAGGGGTTATTCATCGGATTTAGTACAACGGTTGGGGTCATCAGCACATACCAAACGTTGGTTTCATGCGGAGGGCTGTTCCGTAAAAAGGAAACAGTGGTGCATAAACCGGAAAAAACGTTTGCCGTACTGGTCGCGGCCCACAACGAAAGCGCAGTTATTGCTCCACTGATTGAGAATTTGAAGCAATTGGATTATCCGAGGGAGATGTATGATATTTTTGTTATCTGTGACAACTGTACGGATAACACGGCGGAAATTGTTCGACAGCATGGCGCGATTGCTTGTGAGCGCTTTGACAACAGCAAACGCGGAAAAGGTTTCGGGATTGAGTGGATGCTGGAAAATCTCTGGGCCATGCCAAGACAATACGATGCTGTTGTCATGTTTGATGCCGACAACTTGGTTGAGAAGAACTTTTTGACGGTAATGAATGACCGTTTGTGCAAAGGTGCCAAGGTTATCCAAGGCTATCTTGATTCTAAAAATCCGTTTGATTCATGGATTACTCTCTCCTATGCTGTTACCTATTGGTTCACCAACCGGATGTGGCAGTTGGCTCGCCACAATTTAGGTCTGCCAAACACATTAGGCGGCACCGGTTTGTGTATCGAAAGCAACCTGTTGAAAGATATGGGCTGGGGGGCAACCAGTTTAACGGAGGACCTTGAGTTTGCCACCCGCTGTATTGCGCGGGGAATCTACCCGACCTGGGCACACGATACCAAGGTTTACGACGAAAAGCCGCTTGATCTCAAAGCGTCAATGCGCCAGCGTTTGCGTTGGATGCAGGGGCACTATGACGTTGCCGGACGTTACATTGGTACTGTTCTGAAAAACGGATTGAAGGAAATGCGCATCGGAATGCTGGACGCAGCTTTTTATTTGTTCCAGCCGATGTACGTTTTGATCGTCACATTGATGTCCCTTCTCTTCCTGGGACGATTATTTGACGTGGAAGCATTGCCGATCGCGACAATCTTGCCTTCTTGGCTGATCTATGCATCAACCATTTTGTTTTACATGCTGCCAGTCTTGGCGCTCTTTTTGGAGAAAGTTCCGCTGAGGGCATATCTCGGCCTATTGCTGTTGCCCATCTTCTTTTTAACTTGGCTGCCGATTTTCTTCTACGCCTTTTTTACGAAGAACAATCAGGTGTGGAGCCATACCGCGCACACCCGGGCTATCCGGATTGAGGAAATGCAATAACGAATTGGAATGGAAAGTTTTGGGAGTCCCATCCGAAAAGCGTGAGCTAACTGTCGGGTGGGTTTTCTTTATATTAATCGGAAAGTTTAACCACTTTCATAATGTAAAGCGGTTAAACTTTCATCCGACGGCTATGAAAAGGAAAGAGCTTCGTCCCATTGCGTGTTCCTTGTGAAGGCATGGCAAAGTAAAGAGAGTGAAGGAAGGAATCAGAGTCGTCAGATGAGAAGCTCCTGTGAAAAGCTTCTATACCCCTGAAAGGGGCGCGCAGCGTTTGGCGACTCCCTTCCGTAATGAACGGAACGGACAGTTTTTCATCTCTGAATGCCTTCACGGAACTAAGAGGGACGAGGTCTTTTCTTAACTGCCATTAAAGGCGGGAATAACACTTTTCCAACTTGCCGATGATTTGTTCCTTATCCAACTGTTCACCGATGAATACCGCAATTTGCTTGGGGGAAAAGTTATCGTAAGGAATCAGCATCACCTGGTTGTCGGTATGTTGAAAGGAAACGACTCCCGGTTGATTGATGAACGAGACAAATCCTTTGGCACGGTACACATTTTTCGGAAGGTCGTACAAAAAGTTCTCAAATTTCAGAGGATCAACCGGCCCCGCGAAATGATAGGAAAAGGACTCGATACTGTGATAGAAAGAAGATGATTTTCCTCCCAGTGTCTGCTTCAGCTTGTTCAGCGGTGAGAATCGTCCGATTGACGTTTGGACAGGGGGAGAAACAGCTTGGTCACTTTTTTCGATCTGGACGGCATTTCGTTTGACGCTGAGGAGTACAGGCCAATCCATCTCGCTATGAACAGTCGTGTAGAGAGGTGCCTTCGGGTTTAATTCCGTAATTTTGGTTTTTACTTTGGCAAGGGTTTCCTCGTTTACGAGATCTATTTTGTTTAATACCAGCAAATCGGCATACTTGATCTGGTTCCGAATGGTTTTGACCAGCATACTAGTAGAATGAAAGCGTGAAGTAAGCGACAGGTACCGTGATGTGTCCACAACGCTGATAATGCCCTTTAATTCAATTTGGTCATACAGCTCGGGATAGGTTAAGGCATCTACAATGTCAATAGGATCGGCTGCCCCGGTTGTTTCAATAATGATCTGTTCGGGTTGAAGGTTGGTTACGATTTCGCGCAAGCCGGTGGTTAATTCGCCGCGAATCGAGCAGCAAATACAGCCATCAAGCATTTTTTTGACTGGAAACCCGAATCCCTCTAACTGTTCGCCGTCTACGTCTTCTTCACCCATCTCGTTTACCATGACGACAACCCGGTTGCTTTGGCTTTGCAGATAGCCGAGAAGTTTCTGCAAGAGAGTTGTTTTTCCGCTCCCGAGGTAGCCCGTCAGGATGTATGTTCCGATTCTCATCAAGATACTCCTCTCCTTCACGAATATTCGAAAAAGTTGCCTGAAAATCATCACTATTAGAAATTTATCTTCTTAATCTTAGCTGGCTTGCGAAAGGGCGTCAAATTTGTCAAGGAAATAACTCACCTTCTCTTGAAATCACTATACGATTAAGATATAGTCATGATGGAACTTATATGCTGGAGGTTATCATGTCAACTATACATGCCGTCGTTCTTGCTGCCGGACAGGGCACGCGAATGAAGTCGAAGCTGTATAAGGTTCTTCACCCGGTATGTGGCAAACCAATGGTTCAACATGTGATTGATACCTTGGAAGCGATGCAGGTGAAGGATATCGTCGTTGTTGTTGGTCATGGGGCGGAAACGGTAAAAGAGACAGTGGGTGATAGAGTCACCTATGCTCTTCAAGCCGAACAACTGGGTACAGGCCACGCTGTTCAACAAGCGGCACCTTTCCTGAAGGAGAAAGAAGGGACAACCTTGATCCTTTACGGGGACGTTCCGCTGCTTTCTCAGGAAACGTTGACTGCGTTTCTTCAGTATCACGAAGAACAGCAATCGGCTGCTACCGTACTGACTGCCAATTTGTCGGATCCTACCGGCTATGGTCGAATTATTCGCAATGATAATGGAGAAGTGTTGCGTATAGTTGAACACAAGGATGCAACGCCGGAGGAAAGAGCGATTACGGAGATTAACACAGGCATTTACTGTTTTGATAACCAAAAGCTCTTGCAAGCGCTGTCTCAGCTACGTAACGATAACGCACAAGGAGAGTATTACGTAACCGACTGCGTCGGGATACTACGTGATGCCGGCGAGGTCATTTCTGCCTATGTCTCTTCGGATCCTGACGAGACGATGGGGGTAAATGATCGCTTGCAGTTATCTCAAGCGGAAGCTTACATGCGCAAACGAATCAATGAAGGCCATATGCGCAATGGAGTAACCATGATCGACCCGGCTTCAACCTATATTGAAACTGGAGTAGTGATTGGCTCTGATACGGTTCTTTATCCGGGAACTGTACTTCGTGGCAAAACCGTCATCGGCAAAGATTGTGTGATCGGGCCGCAAACGGATTTGACTGATGTGATTGTGGAAGATGAAGTATCGATTACCTATTCTATTCTCGTAGATAGCCATGTGGAGACGAAAGCGACGGTTGGCCCTTTCGCTTATGTAAGACCGGGAAGTCATATCGGCCCACAGGTGAAAGTCGGGGATTTTGTTGAATTGAAGAATGCCAAACTTGGTAAAGGAACCAAAGTTCCTCATCTCAGCTATGTTGGCGATGCGGAGATAGGAGAAGGGGTAAACATCGGATGTGGAACGATTACGGTGAACTACGATGGTGCGGTTAAGCACAAAACAATCGTAGGAGATCATTCTTTCGTCGGATGCAATACCAATCTGATTGCTCCGGTTCAAGTTGGCAAAGGTGCTTATATCGCCGCTGGATCAACCATTAACCAAAATGTTCCGGACGATTCTCTCGCTATCGCACGAGAACGTCAAGTGAACAAACTAGGCTACGCGGCCAAAATGCCACGTAAGCAAAAAAAGGAAAACTAACGGGAGGTCTCTTAAGGTAATGGCTAACTATCGCGACCCGAAATTAAAGGTGTTTACTTGTAATGCGAATCAACAGCTTTCCCGTGAAATCGCTGAACATATCGGATTGCCACTGGGAAATGCGGAAGCGGTTCGTTTCAGCGACGGTGAATGTCAAATTAAATTGAATGAAAGCGTGCGCGGAAGTGACGTATTCGTCATTCAACCGACTTGTGCTCCGGTTAATGAAAACTTGATGGAATTGCTTGTTATGGTAGACGCTTTGAAACGAGCTTCCGCGAAAAGCATTAACGTGGTAATTCCTTATTACGGATATGCCCGCCAAGATCGTAAAGCACGTGCCCGCGATCCAATCACAGCGAAACTGGTTGCCAATTTGATCGAAACAGCCGGTGCCCATCGCGTGATCACCATGGATCTGCATGCTACCCAGATTCAAGGCTTCTTCGATATTCCGGTAGATCATTTGCTGGGTGTGCCAATTCTCGCTAATTACTTTAGCCAAAAAGGGTTGTCGGATATTGTAGTCGTTTCTCCTGACCACGGAGGCGTAACCCGTGCCCGCAAATTGGCCGAACGCCTCGAAGCGCCAATTGCCATTATCGATAAGCGCCGCCCTGAACCAAACGTGGCGGAAGTGATGAACATCGTTGGAAACATTGAAGGAAAAACAGCGATTATCATTGACGATATTATTGATACGGCCGGTACCATTTCGCTGGCTGCCAGTGCGTTGATAGAAGCGGGCGCCCGTGATGTGTACGCTTGCTGCACTCATCCGGTATTGTCCGGTCCGGCTATCGAACGTATCGCCAATTCCAAAATCCGTGAGCTGGTCGTGACCAACTCCATCCCGCTCACCGAGGATAAAATGATTGACAAGATCAAGGTTCTCTCCGTTGCACCAATCATTGGGGAAGCGATTATTCGCGTACACGAAGAATTGTCAGTCAGCAAATTGTTCGACTAATAAGAGAAACTCATCAGACTGATTCAAAACCTCCTCAAATGGACAAGCTAGAAGGGAAGATATTTCTAGTTTTGTCGGAGGAGGTTTTTTATTGTGCAAACGATTCAAGCCTTTATTCGAGAGTCTGCAGAAGGGAACTCCAATTACAGGCTGCGGCGTGAAGGATGGATTCCGGCTGTTGTCTACGGAAACGATTTATACAATCTATCGGTAAAAGTAAGAGGAAAAGAGTTGAATCAGGCACTGAGAAAGCAGCCGACGAATCTGCCGTTTAAGCTGAAAATTAACGGGGAAGAGCATAACGTAATGGTGTACGAATTACAGCGTCACCCGGTACAAGGCAATTTGCTTCATGCTGACTTCAAAAAGATCAACATGAATGAAAAAGTACATACGTCGGTGCCGATTCACCTGGAGGGAAAAACGGAGTTCGGGATTCCATCACTGGTAAGACACAGCATAGAGGTATCTTGTTTGCCTATGGATATTCCGGAAGCGTTTACCGTGAACGTGGATGGTTTAAACGTAGGAGATGTCATTTTGGTGAAAGACTTGAATATGAATCCGAACATAGATATTGGTTTGGACGAGCTTGAAGTAATCGTCAGCGTGTTGGCTCCGAAAGCGAAGGAGGAAGAAGCGATAGAAGCAGAAGGGGCTGCGGAAGCGGTGGCGGAGACAGCCGAATCTAAGGTGGAAAAAGCAAAAACGGTGTAAGAACTGGATAAGTTTTTTGAAGAGAAGGGGCGCCAAAAGGACGGGGCTCTTTTTCTCACTATATAGGAAAGTTTAATCACTTTAAATTACTAAAGTGATTAAACTTTCTTTCCATTTGCGCTGCTAGTGGAGAAAAACGATTGTCCATTTCGCAGCGGCTCTTACAGCGCAAGCCCAGGCGCTCACTGGGGCCCCGCTCGGCTTAAGCGTAGCTGAAGCCGAGTGGGCAAAAAATCGTCAGGAGAAAAAGGGCCCCGATCGGCGCCACGTAAGTTATGGCCGAGTGATTATAAACCATTGATCATTAACGTGTGATTGTCAAAATGTTGAAGATAATCGGAATTTAGAGATGAATCACAAATTTTCCCTATAGTCAAATGAATGATTTGTCGAAATTTAAAATGAAAGGAAATTATTTACATTTATTTTGGTATTCCTTACAAATCTTGTCTGTGTGGAAATTCTGTAAAAAATTTCATGGAAAGGAGAATAGCGCGGAGGAAGAAACCAAACGCTACCTGATTGGTTTGAAGAAAGGAGTGCAGACTAGTTCCAGCGTAAAGCATTTGAGCGTAAGTAGTGTGGATAACTCTGATACGGAACAGATTACACCTTCCATAATCGTTGCTGAGCTTAGCACGACGGAATATCAGCAAGTACTTAACGATCCAAATGTGGCCTACATAGAAGAAGATCCAGAAGTAACTATTGCCAAAAAAAGCACATCCACATCAAAAAAGAAACGGATTAAATATATCGAGCAGCAGACTCAAGTAATGCCTTGGGGAATTCATGATATAGGGGCTGATGTGGCAATAAAACATAATCAGGCAGGACAAGGTGTAAAAATTGCTGTTCTGGATACGGGAATCTCCCCCCACCCTGACCTGCAGGTTACTGGCGGAGTGTCGTTTGTTGATGGAGTTCAAGAATATCTGGATGACGGCAGTTTAAAAGACAACACAGAGAATGTGCCTTATGTAATCAAAACAGATGAGAGTGGTGCCGTTCAGTGGGAGAAGAAGTATCCATTGCAAAGCTCAGGATTCAATTTAGCGACTGTTAAGGAGACCAAAGCAAACTATACCCTTGTCTACACCGAGACATATAAGGGGAATGTTCATTTTATTACCCTGGATAAGGAAGGTTCCGAAATAAGCAGAAAAACATAAGAGAATTCAAAGACGAATGGAATCAACTGGGCACAAGCGACCAAAGACGACGGTTTTCTTTTGGTCGGTGGTAACTATGCTGTAAAAATAGAGAGTAATTTAAAGACGATATGGCAAAAAAAACTTGAAAGTTATCTAGAAAGCGATGATGAACTGCTGTTTACCGATGATAGCGGGTTTATCATTGGTACCAAAAAGGATTCTCCGTTCGATGACAACATGTATGTAAGAAAGATAGCTATCCAAAAATATGATTCATCTGGGAAGAAAAAATGGCAAAACACAATCATGGCTACATCTATTGACCTTCAACAGATGAAAGACGGCGGATTTGCAATATTAGCCCCATCACAGACATTTCATTTATATGGATTAGGTGTGAATGGAAAGCGTATATGGGAATGGGAAAGGAAAAAAGAGAATAACTACACTTCTTTCAAAACAATTTCAGTATTTCAAACAGAAGATAAGGGTTATCAAATTTTTGCGCTGAAGAACGGAAATCTCTATATGGCAAAGCTTGCTCCATTTTCCCCCAAAGAAGCTTCGAAGCTGATCGTAGATAACGAAAACATCCAAATACGTGACAGGGAAAAAGAGTTTCCGATCAAAGCCACCATCGTGTATAAAGATGGGACGAAGGAAGATGTTACAA
>JBHGXW010000063.1:0-5845 GCA_041920465.1 Paenibacillaceae bacterium
ATTCCAGGAACGCGGGTTTGGAGAACTGGAGGGTAAAACAATGGAGTTTATAGAAAAGCGGTATTTTGTTAATTGCGAAGAAATAACGGATTCCCCTTATAGCGTTGAGTCTCAGAAAGAAGTCCGGCAGAGGGTAAGCGAAGGATTACATAAGCTAATCAACAATTCAGGTGAAAACAAAGAGATCCTTGTCATTACCCACGGCAGCATTATCAAGCAGGTTGGGAAGATTTACGGAACGGACGTCGGCATTATTAAAAATGGGACATTTATTGAACTTCTTTCTGAAGGACAAGAAATCAGGCTGCTTTATTAGGAAGGAGGAAACTGAAGATAAAGGCCTCCCCGTATTCTACGAGAGGAGGCCTGAACTTTGCAACTTTATAGGCTGCCCATGCCAATAAAAAGAGTGGCAATCCGATATATGAGAAGAAGCGTTTCATGTTTTCGAAGGCTCCTTCCCATTCTTTGGTCCTGCTGTCGGGGTAATCAGCCGTTCTTTCGACATCAAAAACACGCACAGAAGCGACAATACGGCAGGGATGAGGGTCCATACAAACGTCTGAGCGATCGAGGAAGACAGCGCTTCGGCAACTCGATCCAAAATTTGCGGACGAGCCCCAGATTACTTCTTTTCGCCATCATAATCAAGCATTCTCCTTTTCTTATACGGGCCTGCTTTCGGTAATTTTCGCGGTTTCGTCTCGGTGAAAATGCTGCTTGTACTCGACAAAACCGATTTCACATCCCTGACCGATCGTCACATTTGTCCCCCGAACGACTTTGGCCCGCGTATTCTCCAAATGGATGTCATCACCTTCAATTATTTCCGTTGATAAAACGTCGAATGAAGGAAAAATCGATTGGATCAATTTATGAAATCGACTGGCGAGTCCGGGTTTTTGGATCCGAATCGAGCCTCCGCCTATCTCTTTGGCTTCACATCGCGCATGGAGATGAATGTCGATCGTGTCGGCATTGAGTAATCCATGGATGCGAAAGCCACCCTTGGAATGAAACGATTCTGCAGCGCAATTGCCTTTAACGTCCAGAAAGCCGTTAATATCAATCTCTTCTCCGGTAAGATTTCCTCCGACGGTTGTGTTGCCGTGAATGATCAGCTTATTTGAATCGCAGCTTTCGTCAATATGAGCAAATCCGTGAATTTCCGCAGATTCCGCCTTCATGCCGCCCTGAATTTTTGTTCTGCCGTTGCACAGAAAATCGATGCAGTCCAAATCTCCGTGCACTTTTCCCTGGCCGTGAATGGTCACGGACTTGTAGACGCCCCCTTGGCCGCCCATAAATCCGGAAATGATTAAATCGCGTCGCTTTTGAGTTTCCATCATCGTGATCCTCCCCCGCACGGTTTCCTTACACTTGCCTATGGCTGCTTACTGTCGAATCGTCCGCTTTTTGAAACAGATTCGCGTATTCCACGCACCCGATGCTGCAGCCCGGCCCGACGGTCACATTCGTCCCGCGGATGACTTTGGCTGAAGTATGTTCCACATAAATGTCGTCACCTTCAATCGTATCCACTTGAAGTATGCCCTTGTAAAAATCGGAAGGTAGGTAAAGAAAGCTGATCCATCGCTTCAAAACGGAACCGGTTCCGCGGCGAATTTCGATTTTCTCTCCGCCGATTTCTTTTACCTGGCATTTGCTGTAAAGCTTCATCTCAACCGTTCCGGCATTCAACAACCCTCCGATTGTAAAAACACCTTTCATATGCAGCCTTTCCGCCTCGCAGTTGCCTCTAATGGTAAAAAGGCCTTCCAGATTGACCTCTTCGCCGGCCAAACCGCCTCGAATGCGGGTCTCTCCGTTAGATTTCATCTCTTTCGTTTTCACGTTGCCATCGACATCCAGTTTTCCGGTAATTTTGGCCTCGCCGGTTTCCAGATTGCCTTTTAAATCGACAGTTCCGACAATGCTGCTTGATGTGCTTTTTACGTTGCCGGTAATTCGGGCCGTACCGGTGCATCTGAAACCGAGGCTGTCCAGGTCACCGTCAATGATGGCATCCCCGAAAATTTTTACTTCCCTGAAAACGCCGCCTGACGAACTTCCATTGCCCATGATGGTCAAATCATTGCGGATTGCGTTATTCATACCGCCCCTCCGTTCCATTTAGTTTCATTCTCAATTCTTCGATGCAGCTTGACAAATTGAGCCGGGTAACGATCTTGACTCCTTTGTCAAAGTATATTTCGCTTGGGATTGAAGCCAAGATAAAGGAAGAGACTCCCATTTTGCGAATAAAGATCAACTCAGAATGTTTTCTTTCCAATTTTTTGTAATGATCCTCGAACGTCTGCAGGAGCATTTTTCCTTCGTCCAGATTCATTTCTCCCGTTTCCAGCAATTTTTCCAGCACAAATGCGCAAAGCATGTTGGCAAACGAAAAGAGAGAAACGTCTCCCAGCTGTTGAATGTAAAAATCTAAAGTTAATTTCGAAACAATGTTTCGTTCGATTAGCTGTTCTTTTGATAAAGCGATGTTCAGGTTAGGCGGAGACATACCCGACAAGTCGTTTTGCGTCAACATGTCTGCCAATTCGTCCAAAGACAAGTCATCCTTCAGGTTCTTGATCTTGTTGATTCGATCCAGGATTTTCTGTTTCTCGAAAAATGTCTCTTGTCCGGTAAACGTGGACTTGCGAATAAACCAATCTTCAGGAATCAGGTTTTTCCGTTTCCAGCGGTATAATTGCCCGTACGAAATTCCGGTCAACTCCAGCAGTTCCTTTTTTGAAATCAGTTCTTGTTCCATTTGGCGGTACCTCCTTGCGTAATGAATATAACATAACACTGTTTCGTTGTAAAGCAAACTTATTAGAAAGGGGGCTATTATGGAAAATGGCCTCCCTGCCATTAACAGCAAGGAGGCCAGAATGATTGCCGAACTATTGTTTTAGTCTGTCTCTTCCGTGGAAAAATCGCACTTGTGCAGTGGAACAACCTTTGTTTTCTTTACAAATTTATAGGCTAACCATACCAAGATAAAGAGCGGCAATCCGATATATGAAACAAGCACTCCGTTCCAATCGATCTTATCACCTGTGAAGGCCGTATAATTCTGTCCGAGAATGACGATAAAGCAGATGATCAAGGCAAAAATCGGGCCAAACGGGAACCACTTGGCCTTGTACGGCAATTCGCTCAAATCGCGCCCTTGGGCCATATGCGCTTTACGGAAACGGTAATGGCTGATCGAGATCCCCAACCAGGCGATAAAACCGGACATACCGGAGGCATTTAATAACCAGATGTAGACAGTGCCGTCCCCAAACAGGGAAGCCAGAAACGCAAGCATTCCGACCAGCGTGGTGACAATCAGGGCATTCACGGGAACTCCGCGTGAGTTGATTTTCGCCAGGAATTTAGGAGCTTTTCCCTCTTTTGCCATCACCCAGAGCATTCGAGTAGAAGCGTACATGCCCGAATTACCTGCGGAGAGAACAGATGTAAGAATTACTGCGTTCATGACAGAAGCTGCAACGGCTAATCCTGCCTTTTGAAAAACAAGTGTAAACGGACTCAGCGCAATGTCTTCAATGTTGCTGTGGACAAGATTAGGATTGTCATAAGGAACCAGCAAACCGATAACAAGGATGGCCAATACATAGAATAGTAAAATTCGCCAAAAGATTTGCCTGATGGCCTTTGGAACGGTCTCTCGCGGATTCTCGCTCTCGCCGGCCGCAATCCCGACCAGTTCTGTTCCCTGGAATGAAAATCCGGCGATCATAAAAATGCCCAGTATAGCCATAAATCCGCCGTGGAAAGGAGCATCACCAATGGTGAAGTTTTTAAAGCCGACAGCTTCTCCTCCCATAATCCCGAAAATCATAAGTGTGCCAATCACCAAAAAGATAACAATAGTGGCAACCTTCACGAAAGAAAACCAGTATTCAGCTTCCCCGTAACCTTTTACCGACAAGTAGTTTAATCCAAATAATATAAGAAGGAACAAGCCGCTCCAGAGAAAGGAGGAGCTTTCGGGGAACCAGAACTTCATGACCAGCGCCCCTGCCGAAATCTCAACGGCAATGGTAATCGCCCAGTTATACCAATAATTCCAGCCTAAGGCAAAACCAAAAGCAGGATCGACAAACTTGCTCGCATATGTGCTGAAAGACCCCGGTACAGGCATATACGTAGCCATTTCTCCCAAACTCGTCATAAGGAAGTAAACCATAATTCCGATCGCAAGATAAGCTACCAGTGCGCCCCCCGGTCCCGCGGAGTTAATGGAAGCTCCGCTGGCGAGGAACAACCCCGTCCCGATGGAACCACCGATGGAGATCATGGTTAGATGCCTTGCTTGCAGCCCCCGTTTCAGCTGCTGGGAAGTACTTGACGATTGATTCATAAATCACACCTCTTTTTCTATTTTGCGAGAGGTATGCTTCGGGAATAAAAAATACCGCCACAAGATTGGACGGTATGAACAAAAAAACCCGCATCATACCTTCGCTGAAGATAGCACATCACACATACCCGGGAAGTATGTGTGACAGTTCTGCCCCTTTCGAGAACAGACCCAGCATCCTTGCACAGAGAATGCAAGGAGACTTCGGCGGCTTTTCCTTTCATCTGTAGTCATTGATTTTCTCTGAATCTCGGACAGATTACTCTTAAAAGCCGCGACCTCTACCTCACCGTTTGATGAGGGTTTGCTATTTACTTGATACACAACATTTTTCAGTATAGTAAATGAAGCCTAAATTATCAATGGAATAAAACCCCAATATATAAAATAAAAAATTGTCCATTTTTGCAACCTTTTGCTGGTCTTGCTCGTTTAAAGGGTACAACAGATTAAGGAGGAAGCATCAATGAAAAAAGCAGTATCCGTATCCTTGGCAGCAGCTCTTTTGTTGGCGAGCGCTCCGGCAACTTTTGCAAAAACAAGCATTGACGTTGACACCAAAATCTCCGTCTATGACAAAGGCAGCAAAGATCATGTCAACAAGGGAAAAGGAAATGAACAAAAGGAAGTAAATCAGGAAGAGAAAAAAGATAAAGAGAGTGCTCAAACAAAATTAACGGATGAAGATTCCGACAGCACAAATGCTCCGGTTTCTGAAGAAGCAAGAGCAGCAATTTCTGCCATCGTAAAAGAAGCGGTGAAGACAAAAAAACAGTTGATCGAACTGCGTCAGCAACTGAAAAAGGCTCAAAAAATTACGGCTGAATTAAATGCTGAGTATGAAGAACTGGTCAAGTCTTTGGAAGGAATATCCGACCTCGGGCAAGCGATCGAAGTGCAAAAAGAGCTGCTTCGACGCGCTTATCAAAAAGGCGATCGCAAGCACTTTGCAAAATTGGGCGAACTTTATGAAAAATCAGGTGTGAAAGGTCTTAAGGCATTCGTCAACGGCATGGAACCGCAATTTGACCAACCGCCATTCATCCAAGGCGGACGAGCACTGGTTCCAATCCGCGCGATTAGTGAAGCTCTAAAAGCAGATGTGAAATGGGATCCGGCTACCCGCTCTGTGGTGATTACCCGCGGCGAAACAAAAATTATTCTCTACCTCGACAAAAAAGAAGCTTTGGTCGGAGATAAAACCGTTACATTGGATGCAGTGCCTGTAATTAAGAAAGGACGTCTCTTCCTGCCGCTTCGCTTTGTAAGTGAAAACCTTCAGGCAACCGTCGATTGGCAGCCAAAAGGACAAATCATTATCATTGACGACAATGCGACTACAACTGGCACAGCTACAACCAGCGACAACAGCGCGACTACAACTGGCACAGCTACAACCAGCGACAACAGCGCGACTACAACTGGCACAGCTACAACCAGCGACAACAGCGCGACTACAACTGGCAC
>JBHGXW010000064.1:0-24708 GCA_041920465.1 Paenibacillaceae bacterium
GGAAGCGACAGCTTATTTTTTGAAACATTCAAGAAGTTTTATCCTAAATGGGCACAGGAGAAGAGGAATTTTTTGAATATGTGGGAACGTAATGTAAATAAATATGGATCAAACATCGATTGGATGTCTGACTTTTTAAGTTATCTTACTGAAAATGAGTAATAAACATGGTTTATATATGCATTGTTTTAAAAAGTTTCCTTTGGGTGGAATAATATGTCCAAAATTATCAGCTTATTTACAAACACTCTATGACGGAGGATACCTTTTTATAAGTATGTACACCATCTTGGAGGCGTAATAGATATGTCTCCAAGTTATAATCAATGTATCTTTCAAAAAGGGGAAGCAGTTATTTGGATTTACTATCGCGGGAATAATTTGGAGTACCTAGACGGAGAAGAGGTATCTATATTAAAAAAATTACAACATGAACCCGGAGCTATCACTCGGAATCGAAGTAAGTAGAGAAGAGGGGAGCATGTGATTAGCAAAACAATTTATTAAGAAATTTGTAAAAGATTTCCCGAATTCAGTTATAGCAGATGATAATGGAACTTTTTTGAAATCCGAGGATTTGGATTTGCTTGGTAACTAAAAATGCTTTCAGATGATCGTGTACGAGACGATAAAAAAATAATACCAGTCGCTTGAACAGACGGACGAAAAACACAATAGTGTGCAGCGGGGAGACTTGACTCCGAGAAAGATGTTCCGACTAAGGGATGAAACCTTTTCAAATAACGGTTTCATCATTATTCATTTTTCTCACCCTAGTCGAAGTTTTTCTCATTATACATTCAATTGGTATCATTTGGTAACAATGGTTTATTCATATTAACAAAAATATTCACGAAAAGAGCTAAATATATAGAGGGAAAGGGGAATTTTCCAATTTCACCCTGAGATTAAATAGACACCCATACTAGACTTGTTTGGCAATCGATGTACCCATATGCTCTACAAACCACTTCTCAGCCAACTCAACCACTTGGTCAAAATGATCCAAAAAATTGTGTTTGGCTCCATCAATAATTACAAGTTGAGAGTCGCTGGAAAGGTATTTCATTCCCCTTTTCGACCGCTCGCAAAGAAGCACTTCTTCCTCGTCGTTATTTCCATGGATGATCAAAACCGGACAGACCACATTTTTAAGCAATTCTTCCGGGTTGATTGTTTCGAAATCGAGCAGAATCTGCCTGTCGATAATGATCGTCTTTCTGATTCCTTCAGAACGAGTCTCGGTGATAAATCCTTTTTCCGCAAGCTCGCTCAACTGTTCTTTGCTGAAATGCTCTTCCCAGTTGTAGTGCATGGCATCTGTTAATGCGCCGGATAAAACCATGGCCGAAATGTCGGGGGAATAGGATTTCAGACAGATCAGGCTGCCAAGGCTGTGACCGTACAGGCCGACTTTGTGATAACCTTTTGCCTGCACAAACCGGATGGCCGACTGCAAATCGTCCACCTGCTTGGCAACCGTCAAGCTGTCGTCATCGCTTTCCCCACAGCCGCTAAAATCAGATGCCAATACATTGAATCCAGAGCGGGAAAGGGCTTCAGCCAGGCGTGGGAATCTTCCTTTCGAGAATTTATCCGACATAAAACCGTGTGCCAATATGATAATGGCAGTTGAATCAGCAGAATAGAAGTGACCCACCAGGGTTTTTCCTCTTGAATTTGTAAAGGTGACACGCTCCACGGTATTCACGCTCCCCAAAAATATTTACGGTTAATGATAAAGGCTGCTAAAAAGTGTGCAACAAGGAGCCCAATCTCCTTTATGCACACTTCTTCTATGATATCGAATGATATTGGAAAGTTTAATCACTTTACATTATGAAAGTGGTTAAACTTTCTTTCCTTTTGTTCAGCAGAAGAAAAACTTCGTCCACTCCCAGCTCCTTTTAAGCGAAACAAAGCGCAGGGCGACTCCCTTCTGAAGTGAGCGGAGCGGACGGTAGACGCTCCAAGCGAGCTTAAATAGAGCGAAGAGGGACGAAGTCTTTTCTTAATTACTTTCCGTCCTCGGAAGCGAAATACTTCACAATCCCTTTATAAATCCCTTCTGCCGCCAAATCCTGCTGCTTCGATGAGCGAAGGCGAAGCTCCTCTTCATAGTTGGTGATGAATCCGATTTCGCAAAGGATAGAGACAATCGGGTTTTCCCTGAGGACGAAGTAGTTCCCGAACTGGGCGTGCAAATCCTGATATTTGGTGGCCTTGACCACTTCCGATTGGACAAGGGAAGCCAGCTTGCTTGATTTTCCTTCTTTGTAGTAAAAGATGATCGTGCCGTTTGCCGACGAGTTGGGAGCGGTATTGTGATGGACACTGACAAACAAGTCAGCTTTGTTTTGGACGGCTATATCCACACGCTGCTGAAGCGTAAGACGGCGGTCATCGCTTCGCGTCATAATTACCTTGGCGCCTGCTGCTTCCAGTTTCTTCTTCAGAGCGGTGGCTACCTGCAGGTTGATCGTCTTTTCCAGGGTGGCAAAGCTTGTCCCCAATGCTCCTGTATCTTCCCCGCCGTGTCCCGGGTCTACGACGATCACTTTGTTTTTGAGCACGTCTCCATGAATCACGTTGTTTACACCGTCAGCATTCACCAACCAGCCGGCTACATAGCCGCTTGTCCCGTCGGTCAACTGGATGCGGAACCATTCCCCTTCTGTGGCGAGGATCGGATATTGCTCGCCCGCCTGAACCCGTTTGATTATCTGGTAGGCCGTGCCGGGACCGGAGCGGATGTTGGTGTCGGGATTCAGAATCGTCGCCTTTCCTTGTGTTTGTTGGGGAACGGTGGGTATTGGCGTTGTATCGGCTGCTCTGCTTCCCGAAGCTTGTGATGAAGAAACCGGGTCGGTGTGAATCCAGCCTGTTTGTCCGTCATAGGTAATTTTGTACCAGCCGGATTGTTCTTGTTCCACCGAGATTGTATCGCCTTTGCTGACCTGACCGATTACAGGAGCGTCTGAATCGGGAGACGCGTACACGGATGTATCTTCACGCAGCACGATTGATTGGATAGACGCATGCCCCCCCGCCGATGGAGCAACCGACTGTGCTCCGGATTTTTCAGCAATCAGCCAACCGGCTACCCATCCATCCTGATTGGGGGAGAGCTTAATTTTGACCCATTGCCCGTTTTTTTGCAGTACGGGATAAGAACTGTCCTGATCAATGGTTTGAACCACGGGAAACGTCAGGCCGGGACCCGAGCGTACATTCAGATCGTCTGTTGTTGCCTGAATATATGTAGCGGAAGCTGTTGCTGTTTTCGAAGAATTTGCGGTTGGCAAATTTGGAACCGTCGTGCTTGATGTCTGGGGTTTTACCAGCCAAGCGGCCAGCCAGCCGGTGCCTCCGTTGGGTAGTTTGACTTGATACCAGTTGGCTTCTTCTTTGACCACAGGCAGTTTGGTATTGGCCGGAATTTGCGAAACCACTTTATAAGTAAGGCCTGGGCCCGAGCGTACATTCAGCTTGTCAACCGTTACTTGTACTTGACTTGGTGAAGCCAAAGCAGGCAGCCCTGGGACAAGAAGACCAGCTAGTATGAGAACGGCTAAGAATCGTTGCCAAAACAATGGGGCTCACCCTCTCTTCCTGTTTTTACCGTCAACATTACTCTTTCGTGCTTTGTGTGTTTTTTTCCTGCATCAAACGACAAGTTTCCGCTTTTTTCGGCTTCAGTCAACATAAGAGCCCAGGATAGGATCCTTACGCTGGGTGGGTTTTCTTCTTATTGATTTTGCCGGAATCGGTAAGACTAGTAAGAGATGAAGGAGGATGTGACATGCGGCAATCGATCAACGAAACATTCGCGAACGAAGTCAATAAACGACTCTTCTCAGTAGATTTTCATGATTTCATGGCAAAAGAAAGCATCCTGAACGACGTGGAGCTGTCAACGGAATTTGAGATTAGCGTGCGGGAAGTACGGGAGCTTAAACGAAAAATGAAGCGCTAAGAAGTGTCGGCCTTGATTGACCATGCTTTTGCCGTTCGATAAACTGGTATCTAGTGAATTGGAAAAGCAGGTGAACCATTTTGATTCAAGTCCGAAATACGGGTCATTCGTTTGAACGGGAGATCGGCTTTATTCTCGCTCTCTTTTATGAAGACCCAGAAGTGAAATATGTATCGGAGTGGGACGAGACGAAGGACGGTCTCAAGATTGCCCTGTCTGTCAGCGCCGAAACTGGCGGGGTGCGTGTCCGTGGGGAACTGGCCGCGGGTAATCAGCATTACGATATCGACTATAAACGTGAGTATCAAGAAAGAACGGAAAAAGGGGAGCGCAAGACGGCCAAACAGGCGGTCAGCTACACCTTGTTAACCTTGCTTGAACGGTTTACCGGAATGGAGCAGGGCTGGGGCATTCTCACCGGCATCCGTCCGACCAAGCTGTTGCACAAATTTCTCACCTCAGGCATGAGCCGGGAGGAAGCTCATCGTCATTTGCGTGAGGATTATATGCTTCGGCCGTATAAACTTGATTTATTGCAGGAGATTGTGGATCGGCAACTGGCTGTCGTGCCTGATTTATACGAGGTTGACCGTGAGCTGTCCGTTTATATCGGTATTCCGTTCTGCCCGACCAAATGTGCCTACTGTACGTTCCCGGCTTACGCGATTCAAGCGCAGCAGCAGAATGTGAACGTATTCCTGGAAGGTCTGCACTATGAAATCCGCGCGATCGGAGAATGGTTGAAACGGCACGACAGGAAAATTACCTCTATCTATTTTGGCGGCGGAACCCCGACCAGCATCACCGCAGAGGAATTGGATCAGTTATTTGTCACCTTGCACGAGTCTTTCCCCCACATGGACAAGGTAAGGGAAGTAACAGTGGAAGCGGGACGTCCGGATACGATCACTCCCAAGAAGCTTGACGTGATGAAGCAGTGGAAGGTTGACCGGATCAGCATCAATCCGCAGTCATTTACCGACGAGACGCTTTTGGCTATCGGCCGGCATCACTCGGTGGCTGATGTGATCGAGAAATACGAGCTGGCCATAGCGATGGGGCTTACCAACATCAACATGGATTTGATTATCGGGTTGCCCAACGAAGGGGTGGCCGAGATGGAGCACACCTTATCAGAGGTAGAGCGGCTGAAGCCGGCGTCGCTCACCGTTCATACCCTATCCTTTAAAAGAGCCTCTGATATGACACAGAACAAGGAACGGTACAAGGTAGCCAGCCGAAGCGAAATCCTGAAGATGATGCAGATGGTCTCCGATTGGACAAGACAACATGGCTACCAGCCTTACTACCTCTACCGGCAAAAAAACATCCTCGGCAACCTGGAAAATGTCGGTTATGCTCAGGAAGGGCATGAAAGCATCTACAACATTATGATCATGGAAGAAGTCCAAACCATTCTCGGGCTGGGCTGCGGCGCCGTCTCCAAGCTGATGAAGCCGGGCAGCGGACAATTAACCCGCTGGCCCAACCCCAAAGACCCGAAAACCTACAATGAAACCTATAAACAGCTGGTGAAAGAGAAGCTCTCCGCACTCGATGAGATTTACACGGTAGAAAAAGTTTTCGTGGGAGAGTAGTTGACTTCTCTTTCCTGCATTTGCTATGATCTGATATAAGTTTTTATCATATTGATCTGATGAAGGGACCAAGTATCCAGGAAACGCATAGACAGAGAGGAAGTGCCGTGGCTGAAAGCACTTCTCTGTGACGACTTGGCGAATGACCTCCCGGAGGACCCGCGTGAAAGGCAAAAGGAACTGCTCAGTAACGTACGGGCGTGAACCAGCGTTAATGGTGAAAGAGTGGGATCTTTGATCCAATAAGGGTGGCACCACGGGAGTATATTCAACTCTCGTCCCTGGCGTGAATGCATCATGCTGGGGGCGGGAGTTTTCTGTTTTCTCATCGCTTGATTGCGTTCAAATGGTAGTTTGCTTCATGGAAGGTTCTTGCAAGTTCGATCAATTGTGGAGGGAAAATTATGTCCAAGATTCAAATTCCGCGCGGCACACAAGACATTATGCCGGGAACGGTTGAACTTTGGCAGTATATCGAGGCCAAAGCGCGCGATCTATGCCGCCGCTACAATTACCAAGAAATCCGCACGCCGATTTTTGAACACACGGAGCTGTTCCAGCGCGGTGTTGGCGAAACAACCGACATCGTCGAGAAAGAGATGTACAGTGTGGAATCGCGCGGCGAAGACGAGTTGACGCTTCGCCCGGAAGGAACAGCCGGAGTCGTCCGCTCATACGTCGAGAAGAAATTGTACGGCTCGCCGATTCAACCTACCAAGCTGTACTACATCGGTCCAATGTTCCGTCACGAACGCCCGCAAGCAGGACGCTACCGTCAATTCACCCAATTCGGGGTTGAGGCGATCGGTTCCAGCGATCCGGCGATTGATGCCGAAACCATTGCTGTTGCGGTTCGTTTTTATCAAGAGTTCGGCTTAAAAGGCATCACGGTAGAATTGAACAGTGTAGGCACACTTGCCGATCGCGCCAGACACCGTGAAAAACTGCTCCAGTTCTTGGGCCAGTTCCGTGAAGAGTTGTGCCCGGACTGCCAATCCCGGATGGATCGCAATCCGCTTCGGGTATTGGACTGCAAAATGGATAAGTGCAAAACCTTGACCAAAGACGCACCGTCCATTCTTGATTATTTAAGCGAAGAATCCCAAGCGCACTTCGCGGAGGTTCAAGCACACTTGACGGCATTGAACATTCCGTTTACGATCAACCCTCGTCTGGTTCGCGGTTTGGATTACTACACGTTGACAGCATTTGAAATCAAGATGGCGGAGATCGGGGCGGTTGAAACGCTGTGCGGCGGAGGCAGATACAACGGTCTCGTGGCCGAGATCGGCGGCGAGGATATGCCGGGAATCGGCTTTGCTTTAAGCATTGAGCGGCTGCTTCTTGCCTTGGAGAAACAGGGAATTGCGCTGCCGGTCGAACAAGCGCTGGATTGCTACGTGGTGATTCAGACTCCGGAGGCAAAAGGCAAAGCTTTTGTGCTGTTGGATCAGCTTCGGTCTGCGGGTGTTTCTGCTGACATGGATTATCTGGGACGCAAAATGAAAGCCCAGCTGAAAGCGGCAGACCGTTATCAATCACGATATGCGGCGATTATCGGGGAAGAAGAACTGGCCAAAGGAACCATTGTGTTGAAAGAAATGGCGACGGGCGAACAGCGGGAAGTAAAAATGGAAGAAGCGGCAGCTTTTTTCACTATATAAGAAGAAAGTTTAATCATTTTAAACTATTAAAGTGGTTAAACTTTCATCCAACGGCTATGAAAAGGAAAGAGCTTCGTCCCATTGTGTGTTCCTTGTGAATGCATGGCAAAGTGAAGAGAGTGAAGGAAGGAATTAGAGTCGTCAGATGAGAAGCTCCTGTGAAAAGCTTCTATACCCCTGAAAGGGGCGCGAAGCGTTACGGAACGGACAGTTTTTCCTCTCTGAATGCTTTCACGGAACCAAAAGGGACGAAGTCTTTTCTTATTCAGAAATCCGTTTAAAACTGATCTGGAGGGAATACAGGTGTATCGTTCGATTTTTTGTGGAGAAGTAAGCAAACAACATGTTGGCCAAGAGGTTACACTGAACGGTTGGGTGAACAAACGCCGTGACCTTGGCGGCGTCATCTTCATTGACTTAAGAGACCGTTCGGGGATTGTTCAGCTCGTCTTTAATCCGGAAGTAAACAAAGCAGCTTGGGAAATCGCCGACAAAGTACGCGGAGAATATGTACTCTCTGTAAAAGGGAAAGTGATTGAGCGCTCTTTGGAAGCGGTCAACCCGAAGCTGAAAACTGGTGAAATTGAAATTGTCGCTTCCGAGATCACCATTCTGAACGAAGCAAAAACGCCTCCGTTCCAAATTGAAGACAACGTGGAAGTGGATGAATCAATCCGCCTCAAATACCGCTATCTGGACCTGCGCAGACCGGAGATGCAGCGTACATTCATGCTCCGCAGCAAGGCGACCAAAGCTTTCCGTGACTTCCTGGATCAAAACGGTTTTATGGAAGTAGAGACGCCGATGCTGACCAAGAGCACACCGGAGGGAGCACGCGACTATCTCGTTCCGTCCCGTGTTCATCCGGGCGAGTTCTACGCGCTGCCGCAATCTCCGCAGTTGTTCAAACAGCTTTTGATGGTATCCGGTTTCGAGCGTTACTACCAAATCGTGCGCTGCTTCCGTGACGAAGACCTGCGTGCCGACCGCCAGCCGGAATTTACCCAAGTGGATATTGAGACCTCTTTCCTCCCGATGGAAGAACTTTTGCCGATGATGGAAAAGATGGTGGCGCACGTATTCAAAGAGACAATCGGCGTCGAAATTCCAACTCCGTTCCCGCGTCTCACCTACGCGGAAGCGATGAGCCGCTACGGTTCCGATAAACCGGACGTGCGCTTCGGCATGGAGCTTGTTGATGTCTCCGACCTGGTGAAAAACAGCGGATTCAAAGTATTTGCCAGCGCGGTAGAAAGCGGCGGCCAGGTAAAAGCGATCAACGCCAAGGGTTGCGGCCATTATTCCCGGAAAGAAGCAGACGATCTGGGCAAATTCGCCAGCCGCTATGGAGCCAAAGGACTCGCCTGGATGGGCTTCAAGGACGGCGAAATCAAAGGGCCAATCGCCAAATTCTTCACGGAAGAAGAGGTTAACGCACTTAAAGCTCGCCTGGATGCCACCGAAGGAGACCTCTTGTTGTTTGTTGCCGACAAGCCAAAAGTGGTGGCAGACGCTCTCGGTGCGCTTCGCTCCAAGCTTGGCGATGAATTGGGCTTGATTGACCACAGCAAATTTGCTTTCCTCTGGGTAGTTGACTTCCCGTTGGTAGAATGGGATGCGGAAGCTGGCCGCTATGTGGCGCTGCACCATCCGTTCACCCGTCCAAAAGACGAGGACCTTCATCTGTTCGACTCCAATCCGGGAGAGATGCGTGCGCAAGCATACGACATGGTGCTCAACGGTTACGAGTTGGGTGGAGGCTCGATGCGGATTTACAAACGGGATGTACAGGAAAAGATGTTCCAGGCCCTCGGCTTAAGCCAGGAGGAAGCAAAAGAGAAGTTCGGATTCCTGCTCGATGCGTTCGACTACGGTACTCCTCCACACGGCGGTATCGCACTTGGTCTCGACCGTCTGATCATGCTTCTCGCCGGCCGCACCAACCTGCGTGAAGTAATTGCCTTCCCGAAAACGGCAAGCGCAAGCGATTTGATGGTAGACGCACCGGGCCAAGTAGATTTGGATCAATTGCTGCAGCTTCACATTGCGGTTACTGCGGTGAAGGAAGAGGAAGAAGTAAAAGCGTAACGTTACCCACCAGACTTTTGGCCGGCTTAAAACGCCTTGTCCTGAGCCAACGCCGGCACCGGTACGTCCTGTGCGGCACTCTACTGGGCCGGGCAGGGGCGCAAAACTTGCATACGATAATATTCTTATGGTACGATTACTTCAAAAATAGAGCCCTGCGATGTTCGTGATGCCCCTTTAGTTTTGAGCCGCAGGTTCAAAACTGTGGCTGCTCACGGCATACTGGGGCTCTTTTCCCGTGTTTCAATCCTACTTTTCCGATCAAGATTATCATAAATGTGAAAGGTGTTTTCTCGCATGCTACATCAATTTTCTCGCTGTGAACTGGCGTTTGGGCCCGAAGGCTTGGAAAAACTGAAAAATACGACCGTGGCTGTACTCGGCATCGGCGGTGTTGGATCCTTTACCGTGGAAGCACTTGCCCGCACAGGGGTAGGGAAGCTTATTTTGTTGGATAAAGACGTCGTTGATATTACCAACATCAATCGTCAGATTCATGCCAACTTGCATACAATTGGCCAACCAAAGACCGAATTAATGAAAGAGCGCATCGCTTCCATCAATCCCGGGTGCGAGGTAGTAACGCTCAATATGTTCTACAATGAAGAAACGGCTGAGCAATTATTCGCTCACCAAATAGACTACATCGTGGATGCGATGGATACGGTCTCCGCCAAGATTCATCTGATTTTGGAGGCAAAGAAGCGCAATATTCCGATCATCTCCAGCATGGGAGCTGCAAACAAGATGGACCCGACCCGTTTTGAGGTGGCTGACATTTCCCAGACGAGCTATGATCCGATCGCCAAGGTTATCCGCCGCGAACTGCGAAAAGAACGGATCTACAAGGGAGTAAAAGTGGTTTACTCCAAGGAGATTCCGGTTACCATCCGCACCGACGTACGCGACCAGATCGTCACCAATCCTGACTCGCCGATTCGCAAAGTAAAGCAGCCGCCTGCAAGCAACGCGTTTGTTCCGTCTGTTGCCGGTTTGATTCTCGCCAGTGTCGTTGTCCGGGATGTTCTCGGTTGGCAGCCAAAGAAGGGCTGATCAATATAAAAAAGACCGTTTCCCTTCTCCAGATGAAACGGTCTTTTTTGACGGATAAGAATTTAAAAGTTGGGGGCCCCGCCGGGCGCAACGTAGCGCCGCACAGGACGTGCCAGTGTCGGAGTTGCCCATTCGGGTTGGCCATTTTTATGGTATGATAAAAGAATGAAGATAGATCCTATTGGAATGGAAGGAATTAATGCCGCATGGACTTATTTTCGTTTGCATATGAAGAGCAATCTGCTGATCGATCCAGACCATTGGCGGCAAGGCTAAGGCCGCGTACCGTTGATGAGGTAATCGGCCAGTCCCATATTCTCGCCCCGGGCAAACTGCTTCGCAGAGCGATTGAAGCAGATCAGGTTTCTTCGTTTATATTTTACGGTCCACCGGGGACAGGCAAGACTACGCTGGCCAAGGTGATCGCCAATACAACCAAATCCCATTTCGCCGAACTGAACGCCGTGACAGCCGGCGTGGCCGATATTCGCAGAATCGTAGACGAAGCCAAAGAACGGCTGGTTATGGGCAATCGGCGTACAACGCTTTTTGTGGACGAAATTCATCGATTCAACAAATCCCAGCAGGATGCGCTGCTTCCATTCGTAGAGGAAGGCACCATCATTTTGATTGGCGCTACTACCGAAAATCCGTACTTCGAAGTGAATTCGGCTCTTTTGTCCCGCTCCCAAATCTTCCCGCTTCATCCGCTAAACGAGCAGGAGCTGGCACAGATTATGGACAGGGCGCTTACCGATAAAATACAAGGACTGGGAGAGTTGGCCATCGAACTGGAACAGGAGGCCAAAGAGCACCTGATTCGCTATGCGGAAGGAGACGCCAGACGCTTGTTGAATGCGCTGGAGCTGGCTGTGACCACTACCCCGCCGTCAGCAGACGGAACGATCCGGATCAATCTGGACGTTGCGGTGGAATCCATCCAGCGCCGTGCCGTACGTTATGATAAAAACGGAGATAACCATTACGACACGATTTCCGCATTTATTAAATCAATCAGAGGCTCCGATCCCGATGCTGCGCTTTATTGGTTGGCCCGGATGATTGATGCGGGGGAAGACCCCCGGTTTATCGCCCGACGTCTTATTATTTCCGCTTCGGAAGATATTGGAAATGCTGATCCGCAGGCGCTTTCCGTGGCGATTTCCTGCTTTCAGGCGCTCGAGATTATCGGGATGCCGGAAGGGCGAATTCCCTTAGGCCAAGCTACGGCCTATCTTGCCACCGCACCGAAAAGCAATGCCGCCTACCTGGGAATTAACAAAGCGCTTGCCCAAATCCAGACCGACGGACACAAAAGCGTTCCGCTGCATTTACGAGACCGCAGTTACAAAGGCGCGGCGAAGCTGGGTCACGGAGAGGGTTATTTGTATCCGCACGATTATCCGGACGGTTATGTGCCCCAGCAGTATTTTCCCGATGGCGTGCAATACCGCTTTTATCAGCCGAAGGAGATTGGTTACGAGCAGGTAATCAAGGAGCGGCAGGAGTCCCGCCGAAGCCGTCATCCCGAATAAAGAAACTCTTTGTGCAAACAAAGAGTTTCGCTACAGCCGGATGGATTTTAGGTGCGTGCATCTCCGCCCGGTTTGTTCGGCAAATCCCCGTTTATGTTGGGCTCTTTGCTTGTTTCGCTCGCGCCGTATCGCGCCTTGTGAGCCAAAGTGCCTGCCGGAACGTCATACAATTGATCGGACGGATGGTTTCGTCCCCGCTCGGATCGCTTGTTTGTTGCCATGTTTCAACACCTCCTAGTAATGTAGGATAGACCGAATGGGCCCGGCTCATGTGTGGCAAAAAGGGCTCCAGTTAGAAAAAACATTCATGAACCAAGATTTCCATTGTGAATGATAAGAGGAGAGTTGTACATTGAAGATTTCAACGAAAGGCCGTTACGGTCTAACCATTATGATGGAACTTGCCAACCGGTTTGGCGACGGTCCTGTTTCACTAAAAAGCATCGCGCAGCGCCATGAACTGTCGGAACATTATTTGGAACAATTGATCGCCCCCTTGAGAAATGCCGGTCTGGTCAAGAGCATCCGTGGAGCGTACGGCGGATACGTGTTGTCCAAACCGCCGGAAGAAATTACTTCCGGTGATGTGATCCGCGTGCTGGAAGGTCCGATCAGTCCGGTTGAATTCGTGGAGGAAGAAGATCCGGCCAAGCGGTACTTATGGTTAAGAATTCGCGACAGCATTTCTTCCGTTCTCGATTCGACGACCCTGAAGGATTTGATCAGCTATCAAGATGATGGGCGTACGGATAGCTACATGTTTTACATTTAAGATCTTGTGGGAAACATCGCGAAATGAACAGGTGATGATATACAATGAAAAGCTTGATATATCTGGATCATGCGGCGACCACGCCGATGCATCCGCAAGTAGTGGAAACGATGAACACCGTCATGCTGGAGACGTTCGGGAATCCGTCCAGTACGCATGGATTTGGCCGTCTCGCCAGACAGAAGCTGGAAGCAGCTCGCGAGACCATTTCCAGAGAACTGGGGGCCAATCCGGGTGAACTAATCTTTACCAGCGGCGGAACGGAAGCAGACAATTTGGCTATTTTTGGAGTGGCCATGGCGAATCAGCAGCGTGGCCGTCATATCATCACTACACAGATCGAGCACCATGCGGTACTGCATGCCTGCCAACATCTTGAGCAGCTTGGATTTGAAGTAACCTATTTGCCCGTTGACGAAACGGGAATGGTTTTGCTTGATGATTTGCGAAATGCGATTCGGGAAGATACCGTTCTGGCCACGATCATGTACGGAAACAATGAAGTGGGAACCGTTCAACCAATCCGTCAAATCGGTGAAATCCTGCGGGAAAAAGAGATTTTGTTCCATACCGATGCGGTCCAGGCTTTCGGAGTGGAACAGATTCAGGTAAAAGATCTGCCGATTGACTTACTTTCGGTGTCAGCCCACAAAATCGGCGGGCCGAAAGGGATTGGAGCATTGTACGCAGCACGTCATGTCAAGATTGCTCCTCATTTGTATGGAGGCTCGCAGGAAAGAAAACGGCGTGCGGGTACGGAAAATGTGGCAGGTATTGTCGGGTTTGCAGAAGCGGTTCAGATTGCTGCCGAAGAGAGAGATTCGAATCGGGAAAAGTATCTGGCGATGCGCGAAGCGATGCTGCAGGTTTGGCGAAAGGCCGGTATCCGCTTTGAAGTGAACGGACATCACGGGCACTTTTTGCCGCATATTCTGAATGTCAGCTTTATCGGGATAGATACGGAAACCATGCTGATGAACCTTGATCTGGAAGGAGTTGCTGCAGCTAGCGGCTCTGCCTGCACTTCCGGTTCATTGGAACTCTCCCATGTTCTGGAAGCGATGAAGCTTGCGGAAGAGCGGACACAATCGGCGATTCGGTTCAGTTTTGGCTCCACCAATACGGTTGTCGAGGTGGAAGCGGCAGCCGAAAAAGTGGTAACCATCGCGAAACGTCTGATTCAATCATAGTGTAATAATGGAAGGACGACTAAGGAAGGACACTTGTTCTTCCTTTTTCTTTTTCATAAATTTGTTGAAAATATTTCAATCCTCATATTAACAAGCTATATACGGTGAGTGGCAGGAAATGTTAATATATTATCTAGATTAAATGATAACAGCTCTCGTTTTTCCGGGAAGTAGGCAGGAGGTTTTTGCGTGCAAAATGTATCTCGTTTTTCATCCATCAAATTTAAATTGATCATCACGATACTGATTATCACGCTGTTTCCCATTTTGACCGCCGGATATCTGCAATACCGGAATGCTGAAAAAGCGGCTTATGATTTGACGATTGCTGACCTGAAGTATATAACATCTTTGGTCGCAAAAGATCTGAAAAGGTACACGGAATCAGAAAATCCCAGCAATTCAGAGCGAGATGAGATCGACAAAATCACCAAAGACGTGGCCGAGCGTTACTACAAGCCTTACGGTATGCAAGGATACGCTTTTATCATCGACAGCAAGGGCAAGGCATTGTTTCATCCGAAAGAGGATGTGATTGGCAAAGATTTGTCTTCCGAATGGTACATACAAGAAATGATCAAGCAAAAGCAAGGATATTTGGAATACGAGTTTCAGGGGGAACCCAAGCTTTCCGTGTTTGAAACGCTGCCAAATGGCTGGGTTCTGGGCATCGGCAGCTATAAAGCCGATCTGTTGCAGCCTTTCTTAAAAAGCAAAATGATGATGCTTGTCATCAGCATCGTTGCCAGCTTGATTTCCGTATTCGTCGGTGTGTTTATTGTGTATCGGATCCTCACTCCGCTGAAACGTCTCGTTCACGCGATGCAAAAAGCTGAAAAAGGTGACCTTACCGAGCGTGTGCCGCTGGATCGCACGGATGAATTCGGACAGCTTGGCGCGATGTACAACGAAATGATGGATGCATTCCGCGGAATGCTCCAAGAGGTTCAAATTGTCTCGGAACAGGTAGCCAGTTCTTCGGAAGAGTTGACAGCAAGCTCACTGGAAAGCGCCCGCGCGTCTGAACAAATCTCGATTGCAGCTACCGAGATTGCTTGTGGTTCGGATAAACAAAGCGCAACAGTTGAACGAACGACCCAATCTCTGCATCGAATTGGAGAAGATATTACCCAAATTGCTTCCTACGCCAACCGGGTGACGGAGGATTCGCATATGGCTTTCCAGTTCGCCCATCAAGGCGAAAAAACAATGAACGATTTAGTGCAAGAAATGGACAGGATCACCACAAAGGTTCAATCGACAGAAAAAGTGGTCCGCGCATTGGGTGAACAATCGGAAGCCATAATGGGCATCATCACTATTATCCGTGAGATGAGTGCGCAAACCAATTTGTTGGCTCTTAATGCTGCCATCGAAGCCGCGCGTGCCGGAGAGCAGGGAAGAAGCTTCGCTGTGGTTGCCCATGAAGTTCGCCGCCTTGCCGAACAATCGGGACAATCGGCTGAGGAGATTTCCAAGCTGATCCTGACGATTCATGAAGAGATTAAACATGCCGTGTCCGCCATGGAAGAGACCACGGAAGCTGTCCAATTGGGCCGCGGTGGTGTAGCCAATTCCGGCAAGGCGTTTGGACAGATTTTGAAAGCGGTAGACGATGTGAACAACCAGATTGAACGGATGAACCATGCGGCACAAGCAATTGCCAAGGATACCCAGGAAATCGTGAACAATGCCGATCAGATCGCTCAGCTTGCAGCATCGGCTGCCAGCGATACCCAGAAAGTTGCCGCTGCCTCTGAAGAGCAGACCGCTACATCCGAAGAGATTAGTGCCGCATCCGAAACATTGGCCAAAATGGCGGAGAAGTTGTCAGAAATGGTTAAAAGGTTTACAATTTAAGGATGTACTTTAAATCCACTTTGCAAAAGTGGATTTTTACTTATCTATTTCCTTTGGGTGGAGATTCTTTATGCAGCAGACGCTTCCCTTGTTTACAGAGAAGTATATACGAGGCTACATCATCCATGAAATTTTTTATAACGAAGAGAACTGGTACGGTGTGATTCGTTTCAAGATTGAGGAGACGACCGAAGAATATAAAGAATCGGAAGTGATTATCGTCGGACACTTCCCCAGACCTCACCCGGATGAACTGTACACATTTTACGGGACATGGAAGCATCATGCCAAATTTGGCGTCCAATATATGGTAAACCGTTATGAACGGGAAACGCCCAAGACCAAAGCAGGGGTTGAGAAGTATCTGGCCAGCGGATTATTCAGCGGGATCGGGAAAAAGACTGCGAAGCGGATTGTGGAACATCTTGGTGTCGATGCCCTTACCGTAATCGCCGAGCAGCCGGAGCGTCTGGAGGAAATACCAGGAATTTCCAAAGAAAGGGCACGCCAGATTTTCCAATCCGTGCTGGAACATCGTTCGTTGGAACGGACGATGGTATTTTTGTATGAATTCGGGATTGGTGTCCATCTCGCTTTGCGAATTTACCAGACGTACAAGCTGGAAACCATGGATATCATCATGGAACAGCCTTATAAACTGATAGAAGATATTCAAGGAATCGGCTTCAAAAAAGCGGATGAAATTGCAAGGTCGATCGGCATTGGCGTTGCTTCCGTGGAGCGGATGCAAGCGGCGGCGTTATTTGTTCTGCAGGAAGCAGGATATGGGGAAGGCCATGTTTATCTGCCGCTTGCGGAACTTTGTGAACGAGCCATGAATTTACTGCATGAGTGCGGCGGACATACGTTTACCCAGGACGAAATGGAGCGCAGCATTCAATATCTGTTTGAAGAGCAGCGGGTAGTGTGGGAGGATGAACGGATTTATCTGCCCAGTTTGTTTTTTGCCGAGATTGGCCTCGCGAAGCGTATGCGGTTCTTTGCAGAACGATCCGACCTCCCCAGCTTTCCTGTCTCCGAATTTTATCAGGCGCTTGGCCAGGTAGAAGAAGAGTTGGCCATTACGTACGCGCCAACCCAGCGGGAAGCGGTAGAGAAAGCGATTCAAAGCGGCATCATGCTTTTAACCGGAGGGCCAGGTACGGGAAAGACGACTGTTATACGCGGAATTTGCCATGTGTTTGCAGAACTTCACGGGATTTCGCTGGATCAAACCCAATACTCTGCCCATGAGAATCCGTTCCCCATTCTTTTGATTGCACCAACCGGACGTGCCGCCAAACGGATGTCTGAGACAACCGGGCTTCCGGCTATGACCATTCATCGGCTGCTTGGCTGGAATGGAACCGGCTTTGAGCATGATCAGGATCATCCTGTCAGAGGCAAGCTGGTGATCATCGACGAAATGTCCATGGTAGACGTATGGCTGGCCAATCAACTGTTTCGCGCCCTGCCGTCCGATATTCAGATCGTGATGGTAGGAGACCCGGATCAGCTGCCGTCTGTAGGCCCTGGCAATGTATTGGCTGATTTCATCCAATCCAATCTCTTGCCGCAGGTACAACTGCATGAAATTTACCGGCAAGCAGAGGAATCTTCCATTATCAGGCTCGCCCACCACATCAGACAGGGCCAGATTCCTGCCGATTTGCTTACTCCGGCGCACGATCGCCGATTTTTCATCAGTTCGCCACAAGAAATTGCAAGTGTTGTGAAACAAATTTGCGTCGGAGCCGTAAATAAAGGGTATACACCAAAACAAATTCAAGTTCTTGCCCCCATGTATAAGGGAGTGGCAGGAGTCAATCAGTTAAATGAAGAGCTTCAATCCTTGTTTAATCCCAAACAGGAAGGGGTTCGCGAGGTCACATTCGGCGAGACAGTTTTTCGGGTAAAGGACAAGGTATTGCAATTGGTCAACAATATTGATGAACAAGTATTTAATGGTGACATGGGCGAAATCGTGGCCATCTTTTATGCCAATGAGAACGAGCAGAATGAGGAGATGATGGTGGTTTCCTTTGACGGCAGGGAAGTGGTGTACAAACGGTCGCAATACCATCAATTAACATTGGCTTATTGTTGTTCCGTCCACAAATCCCAGGGAAGCGAATTTCCGATTGTCATCATGCCGCTTGTTCGCAATTATTACCGGATGTTGCGCCGCAAGCTTTTGTATACAGGTGTGACCCGGAGCAAATCCTACCTGATTCTTTGCGGTGAAGTGGAAGCTTTTCGGACGGCTGTTGAAAATCATGATGAAGGTGTTCGATATTCCTACCTGAAAGAGCGGCTTTGCCAATCTTTAAACTTGTAACTGGTACAGTTTTCTCAGCATGCGCCAGGCTGGTCCGCCAGATACTAAGAAGGCGGAAGGGGGTTCCCTTATGCATAGAGCAATGGATGTGTTGGGGCTGCCGGTCATCACCCTGTCAACGGGAGAAGAGATCGGGACAGTCAACGACATTCTTTGTGATATGGAGTGGCGCAGGCTGGGCGTTGTTGTACGAGATGGAAGCTGGTTCCATTCTGGGGCTTACATTCCTTCCGGCAAGATTTTCGCGGTTGGAGGAGACTTCCTAACCGTTGAAGGCAAAGACGCAATCACCTCCATGCAAAAGTTGAACAAGCAGGATACGATCGGTTTTGTTACAGGCAAGCAAAAACTAAAGGGTAAGCCTGTCCTTACGCGAGACGGTGATTTTTTGGGTAGTGTAGAAGATGTTTACTTTTCCTTGGACTGGGAGAAACTAGTAGCGTGTGAATTGTCTCAAGGCTGGATCGTTGACTTGACGGAAGGACGAAAACGTCTGCCGATTACTCCTGCCCTGGTTCTGGGGAAGAAGAGTCTCATCGTTTCGTAAATAAACAAATCGTATCCTGTCGTAAGGAAAGCAAGGAGGATGGCGTCATGCAAGTAAGATGCCCAAATTGTGGTGGTAAAGACATTGGAAAAATCGGAACCAACCAGTATTATTGCTGGAACTGTTTCGTAGAGATGAGTTTGGTCGGCAATCAGGTATCATCGATTTATCAAGTCGAGGAAGACGGGTCTCTGCATTCGCTCAACGATTTGTTTTTCGATGAACCAACCATCTCTGCCCAAATCTGAGGCATGAAACGAAGGAGGAGTTGGCATGTTCGGACGCGGATTACTCGGGAAAATCATTACCGGGGGATTACTGGCAGCAATCGGCTACCTGCTGATGCCAAAGCGGAGAAGCCGTTTTATGCTGCTGAAACAATGGCCGCTCTCTCGTCGAGATTTGTGGAAAGCGGGGCGCTTATTCGCCCGCGCAATCGTGAAGTAACAGAAGGTTATGCTATTTGAATGTCAGCCCCTTTTACCCAAATGTTGGTGAAAGGGGTTTTTGTTTTCATACCCAAACGCGCAGCCAGTGGAGAAAAACGATTGTCCATATTATAGCGACTTTTACAGCGCAAGCCCAGGTACAGGGTGGGTTTTCTGATTTGGCAAGCTTGCATGAGATAAAGAGGGATGTGCCACCCTAGAAAAAAAGGAATGAGAATGGAGGAGCCAAGCGGAATGGAGCCAAAGCATCGTCCTTTCTTTTCTGCCGCCATCAACGTGATTCTGGTTTTGGTCATTCTGGGTCTCTTATGGTGGATTCGCCCCATCGTCCATCACGTTTGGCTGGTGGTCAAGGAGGTAACGGTCCCTTTTCTGGGCGGGCTGGTGATCGCTTATTTGCTGCATCCGGTTGTCATGCTCTTAGAGAGACGGAAAGTACCGCGGCTGGTGGCCGTGCTGTTAATTTATGCCTTGTTTGTCCTTCTCTTCTCCATCAGCGTGATCAATGCGATACCGGTATTCACCAAGCAGTTAATTGAGCTTTCCGATGACTTGCCGCGTCTGACCGGCTGGTATCACTCCTGGATGAGCGAATGGGAAGCCAATAAATATTTTTTGCCTGACAGCGTCCAAAACGGTGTGGATCGGGTGATCATCCAGTCGAAGGAACGAATGTCACAATCGATCAGCCAGCTTGCTACCAATGCCAAAAGTACAATCGGCAAGCTGCTTGGTTATGCGGTGATTCCGTTCATCGCCTTTTATCTGCTCAAAGATATGAAAGATATCCAGCGATCCATGTTGTTGATCATTCCGCAAAAATACCGCAAACAGACCCTTCATATTATCCGGGACATAGATGAGTCGCTCGGCAAGTACATTCACGGCCAGATGGTGGTGGCGTTAATTGTGGGCGGCATGGCCTATCTGGGGTATTGGTGGATTCACATGCCTTATCCGTTTGTGCTTGCTTCATTTGTTTGTATCACCAACGTAATCCCGTATATCGGGCCCTTGTTCGGGGCAACTCCTGCACTTATTGTCGCCTTAACCATCTCCACCAAAACCGTTCTTTTTGTTGTGTTGATCAATCTGGTCGTACAAGTGGTGGAAGGCAATATTTTATCACCGAACATTGTGGGGAAATCCCTTCATTTGCATCCTTTGTCGATTATCTTTGCCCTTCTGGTGGGAGAAACACTTGGCGGGATCATCGGCATGATTGTAGCGGTCCCCATTCTGGCGATTTGCAAGGTGATCATTACGCGCATCGCCTTAATTTTGCATGAAAGTTGACAGTCTGCCGCTTTTTTCTCTATAATCGAAAAAGATAAAAGCAAAAGGTTGATCGATGAAGGAACGAGTAGGCTAAAACCCTTCTACAGAGAGGATGCTCCATGGTTGAGAGGGCGTCCAGAAGCAGAGTAGCCGAATGCTATTCCGAAGACCGGGCAAAAACCGGCGGATGACTCCGTTACAAGTCCTGAAAGCGACAGCAGAACTCATTATTTCAATTTCGGCTGTAAGCAGGGTGGTACCGCGAGAACAGTTCTCGTCCCTGAGAGGGATGAGGACTTTTTTATTTTCATGAAGGGGGAAAAAGGATGAAAAAACTGACAGGCAACCAAATCCGGCAAATGTATCTCGATTTCTTTAAAAGCAAAGGCCATCATGTTGAGCCAAGCGCACCGTTGATTCCGCATGATGACCCGTCTCTCTTGTGGATTAACTGCGGAATGGCTCCGCTGAAGAAATATTTCGACGGACGGGTAGTTCCGGATAACCCGCGCATCACCAACTCGCAAAAATCGATCCGCACCAACGACATCGAAAATGTAGGCCGCACAGCGCGCCACCATACCTTCTTCGAGATGCTGGGGAACTTCTCCATCGGCGACTATTTCAAGGAAGAATCGATTCTCTGGGCATGGGAATTCTTGACCAGCCCGGAATGGATCGGCTTTGACCCGAACAGACTTTCCGTCACCATCCATCCGGAAGATGATGAAGCATTTGAAATCTGGCATAAAAAAGTAGGTATTCCGGAAGAACGAATCATCCGCCTCGAAGGCAACTTCTGGGACATCGGCGAAGGCCCAAGCGGACCGAATACAGAGATCTTCTATGACCGCGGAGAACGTTTCGGCAATGATCCGAACGATCCGGAGCTTTATCCGGGCGGCGAAAACGAGCGCTATCTGGAAGTGTGGAACCTGGTGTTCTCCCAGTTCAACCACAACCCTGATCATACCTATACGCCGCTGCCGAAGAAAAACATCGATACCGGAATGGGCTTGGAGCGTATGGCCTCCGTTATTCAGGACGTGGACAACAACTATGAAACGGACCTGCTCTTCCCATTAATCGAAAAAACCTGCGAAATCTCCGGTGTGAAATACAAGGAAGACCCTGAGAAAGACGTCGCCCTCAAAGTAATCGCCGACCATGCCCGTACGGTTGTGTTCGCGATTGGCGACGGTGCCCTTCCATCCAACGAGGGCCGCGGTTACGTCATCCGCCGTTTGCTCCGCCGCGCCGTGCGCATGGGCAAACTGCTTGGAATCGAAAAGCCGTTCCTCTACAGCCTGACGGAGACTGTGGGCAAAATGATGGGCGAGTTCTATCCGGAAGTGGTGGAGAAACGCGCCTTTATCGAAAAAGTAATTCGTGCCGAGGAAGAACGTTTCCATGAAACACTGCACGAAGGACTGGTTATCCTTGAGCAGATGGTGAAGGAGACCAAAGCAAGCGGAAAAACCCGACTGTCCGGAGCAGATACCTTCAAACTGTATGATACGTACGGCTTCCCGGTTGACTTAACCGAAGATTTCGCGCTTGAACACGGCATTACCGTAGACCGTGAAGGCTTTGACCAGGCAATGGAAGAACAGCGGGAACGCGCCCGTGCTGCCCGCCAGGATGTGGACAGCATGCAGACGCAGGGCGGGCCGCTTAGCGATTTGACGGTTAAGAGTGAGTTTGTTGGATATACTGAATTGGTAACAACAACCAAAGTTGCCGCCTTGATCCTCGACAATCAATTGGTTCAGGAAGTGCAGGAAGGCCAAACCTGCCAAGTCGTGCTGGAAACCACCCCGTTTTATGCAGAGAGCGGCGGTCAGATTAACGACGAAGGAACGCTTACCTCCGATACGGTGAAAGCGCGGGTAACCGATGTACAAAAAGGGCCAATGGGTCAAAACGTGCATACGGTTGTAGTAGAAGCTGGCGTACTGCATCTTGGGGAAGAAGTTCGTGCGGAAGTGAATCGTGAAGCACGGATGGATATCATCAAGAACCATACGGCTACTCACCTGCTGCATCAGGCGCTGAAAGATGTGCTGGGTACACACGTCAACCAGGCAGGTTCACTTGTAGCACCTGAGCGTTTGCGTTTTGACTTCACCCACATCAGCGCGATTCATCCGGAGGAATTGGAGCAAATCGAGCGCATCGTCAACGAGAAGGTGTGGGCGAACATCGGTGTCAACATCATGCACAAGCCGATTGCCGAAGCCAAAGCAATGGGTGCCATGGCTCTCTTTGGTGAGAAATACGGCGACATCGTGCGCGTGGTTCAGGTTGGCGATTACAGCTTGGAATTGTGCGGCGGATGCCACGTCAACAACACCGCGGAGATCGGCCTGTTCAAGATCATCAGCGAAAGCGGAATTGGCGCAGGGACAAGACGTATTGAAGCGGTAACCGGCCGCGGAGCGTTCCAATACCTGAATCAGCAGTTGGCTACCCTTCGCGAAGTGGCTCAAGCGGTAAAATCTCCGCAACTGCACGAGACTCCTGCACGTGTTGAAGCCCTGCAGCATCAAATAAAAGAAGTACAGCGTGAAAACGAATCCTTACGTGCGAAGCTAGGCAATATTGAAGCGGCTGCCCTGACCGACAAAGTAAGAGTAGTAGGCGGCGTACAGGTTCTGGCCGTACAGGTTTCGGCTACCGATATGGATAACCTGCGCGGTATGGTAGATGAACTCAAGAACAAACTGGGTTCAGCCGTTATCGTCCTTGGCGCGGTTGACCAAGACAAGGTAAACCTCGTTACAGGCGTAACCAAAGACCTGATGGACAAAGGATTCCACGCCGGCAAAATCATCAAGGAAGTAGCTGCCCGTTGCGGTGGCGGCGGCGGCGGACGCTCGGATATGGCGCAAGCAGGCGGCAAAGAGCCGGCCAAACTGGCGGAAGCCCTGTCTTACGTGTACAGCTTGGTAGAAAGTCAAACAATGGTAAAATAATTTCGGCTAAAGAGATTCCAACCGACAAGGATTTCCTTTAACGAAAGCGAATATTAGTAGCATACACGCTAACCGAGAGTGACTAGAGGATCTCACATGAATCGAGGTGTTGGTGATGAGTTCAATGGACAATACCATGAAGTACACGGTACCTAAGGAATCAAGCGAAGCGGAAGTGAAGGAGACGCTGACAATTGTCTACCAGGCACTTCAAGAAAAAGGGTATAATCCCATCACGCAGATTGTAGGGTATCTGCTCTCTGGAGATCCTGCTTTCATTCCACGCCACAATAACGCACGTAGCCTGATAGGTAAGCTGGAGCGGGATCGCGTGATTGAGGAACTGGTGAAGGGGTACCTTTCCGCTAACCGCTCGTAATGAGGAGTTCATCATGCGAATACTAGGTTTAGATGTCGGGGATCGAACCATCGGTGTTGCCGTGAGTGACGAAATGGGCTGGACGGCTCAGGGCGTCGAGACGATCAAGCGGCAGTCGAGGGAAAAAGACTTTGCCCGTCTGAATCAGTTGATTCAAACGTTTCAGATTGAGGAAATTGTCGTCGGTCTTCCGAAAAATATGAATGGCACAATCGGACCGCGGGGTGAAATATGTCAAGCATTTGCCGCGGCCTTGGCAGAAGAGACTTCTCTTCCTGTCCATCTGTGGGATGAGCGATTAACCACCATGGCCGCAGAAAAAATGCTGATTGCCGCCGATGTGAGCAGACAGAAACGCAAACAAGTCATAGACAAAATGGCGGCCACTTTTATCCTGCAGGGATATCTGGACGCCAAATCGAGGTGAACAGATTATGAGTGACGATATGGTGAATGAGTTCGAAGTAGGAGAGGTTATCGCCTTATCCGAAGACGGTCAGGAAGGGACACGCGATTTTCGCATCATGTACATCTTTGATATTGAAGACCGTTCCTATCTTGTCCTGGTTCCCGTAGATCAAGAGGAAGAGGAAGAATACGAAGTTCACTTCCTCCGTTATGACGGGACCGACACCCTTCAACCGATTGAAGACGATGAAGAGTGGGAGCAAGTGGAAGCCACTTTTGAAACACTGATTGCCGAACTGGAAAACGAAGAATTGTAAAATCTTGCGCCTCCGTTCATGAAAAGCGGAGGCGTTTTTCTCACTATATAAGACTTTCATGCCGACTTCTTCGGCACCACTGATGAATGAAAATGGCACACTTATTTTCAGGGTAGAAAGTTTAACCACTTTACATGATGAAAGTGGTTAAACTTTCTTTCCATTTGCGCAGCTAGTGGAGAAAAACGATTGTCCATTTCGCAGCGACTCTTACAGCGCAAGCCCAGGCTTGTCGTAATCGTCAGGAGAAAAAGGGCCCCGACCGGCGCCACGTAAGTTAT
>JBHGXW010000010.1:0-77900 GCA_041920465.1 Paenibacillaceae bacterium
AAAGTGGTTAAACTTTCTTTCCATTTGCTCAGCCAGTGGAGAAAAACGATTGTCCATTTCACAGCGATTCTTACAGCGCTAGCCCAGGCGCTCGCTGGGGCCCCGCTCGGCACTGCGATAGCTTAAGCCGAGTGGGCAAAAATCGTCAGGAGAATAAGTGGTCAAGCTAGCGATACGAAGGCCGATGCTACGGTTTTGACCACTTCCTGACGATGAGAGAAGCCTGACTTGATCGCAACTGCGCAAGCTGTAACGAAGGCACGAAAGGACAACGTTTTTCTAATTTAATGGCTTCTAAAATTGGCGTATTAATGCCATGGAAAAAGCAAAGAAAGAAAGCGAAGGAAAGCAAATAAAAAGAAGCAAAAACAAACCCCAACAATGAAGAGCAATAAGTAGTACCCCGAGTTTTCCACGTATTTCCAATATCTTTTCTTCCGGCGATATTCTTTCATTTTGATCATTTGAACCATCTTCTTCACCTGCCCGGGCCAAGTATGTTTGTTTTGTGTTTCATATGTATTCGGAAAACGCTTTCTTTACGACAAATTTGTGAATGAATTTGAAGCAAGATTTCATAACCCCGCTTTAAGAGAATGAAGGACAGGAATGAAAATGATAAAAGTCACATATGTAGGTAAAAAGAGCAGCAACAGACCAGGCAGAGGAGAAAGTTAGAAGAATCTACTACGAAGAAAGCGGGGGTTGTAAGTCATGAACAATCGTTGGCAACACTTGTGGCGTCTAGTGCCAATGCTGATGGGATTGGCACTGGTGACAACAGGTTGTGGCGATCCTTACTTATCAACGTTGCAACCATCAGGGCCTGTAGCAGCAAATCAACTAACATTGATGAAACTAGCTCTCTACATTATGATTGGCGTTTTTTTGGTCGTAATATCAATTTTTTTGTACGTTATTATCCGCTTCCGCAAAAGAGAAGGACAAACTGAGCTGCCCAAGCAAGTAGAAGGCAATCACAATCTGGAAATCATTTGGACGGTTATCCCCATTCTTCTGCTGTTGGTTTTGGCAGTTCCAACTGTTATGACAACGTTTCAACTTGCCAAAAATTACGGAAATGACAAGTCCGCCGTTGTCGTCAAGGTAACGGGTCATCAATTTTGGTGGGAATTTGAATATCCGAAACTGGGGATTGTGACGGCGCAAGAGCTGTACATCCCGATAGGAACGAAAATTCAATTTGAACTGACCTCTCAAGACGTGATCCATTCCTTCTGGATTCCGGCATTAGGCGGCAAGACGGATACCAATCCGAAGATGACAAATACCATGTGGCTTCAAGCGGACAAACCTGGCATCTATAAAGGGAAGTGTGCCGAGTTGTGTGGACCTTCCCATGCCTTGATGGACTTCAAAGTGATTGCGGTTGATCAAAAAGAGTTTGATCAGTGGGTCAAAAAGATGCAGAACCCGGTGGTAGAAGTTACAGCAGACCAGGCGAAACAAGGGGCTCAAGTCTTCCAAAAAAGCTGCTTGGGCTGTCATGCCATCGGGGGTCAGGGCGGCCGGGTTGGTCCTAACCTGACGAATTTTGCTGATCGTGAATGGTTGGCAGGCATCAAGCCAAACAACAAGGAAGAATTGGCCAAGTGGCTGAAGAACCCGCAAGAAGTGAAACCCGGCAGTAAAATGCCAGATCTCCATTTGTCTCAAGATCAAATCACCTCTCTTGTCGAATATTTGAGCAGTTTAAAAAACAAGGAATAGGAGGGAACATTCGTGACTGCACATCAAGCACATCCGCAGCATAAGGGAATATGGAGCTGGTTAACAACCGTTGATCATAAGAAAATCGGCATCCTGTACTTGGTTGCCGGAGGATTCTTTTTTCTCATCGGCGGTCTGGAAGCCATATTCATGCGCTTGCAGTTAATGTATCCGGATAATCATTTAATAAGTGCTACGACTTTTAACCAATTGTTAACCATGCACGGAACTACGATGATTTTTTTGGCGGCCATGCCGATTATCTTCGCTTTGATGAATGCTGTTGTACCGCTGCAGATAGGGGCGAGGGACGTTGCATTTCCGTTCGTTAACGCGTTAGGCTTCTGGCTATTCTTTGCGGGAGGAGTCCTGCTCAATACCAGCTGGTTTTTGGGCGGTGCACCGGATGCGGGCTGGACGGCGTATACTCCGCTATCGACCAATCAATACAGCGGACATGGGGTTGACTTCTATGTATTGGGGCTTCAAATCGCCGGCATCGGTACGTTAATCGGGGGAATAAACTTTTTGGTGACGATTATCAATATGCGAGCCCCAGGGATGTCATTTATGCGGCTTCCGTTGTTTACCTGGACTTCTTTTATCACTTCCGCGTTGATTTTGTTCGCTTTCCCGGCGATTACGGTAAGTTTGGTGCTTTTAATGTTTGACCGCCTGTTCGGAGCCAATTTTTTTAACGTAGGAAATGGCGGCAACGTGGTTTTGTGGCAGCATTTGTTCTGGATATTCGGTCATCCGGAGGTTTATATTTTGATTCTGCCGGCGTTCGGGATTATTTCGGAAGTGGTGAGCGTCTTTTCACGCAAACGGTTATTTGGTTACAGCGCCATGGTGTTTGCCACTATCATCATCGGTTTCTTGGGCTTCATGGTGTGGGTGCATCACATGTTTACCGTCGGAATAGGACCGGTCGCCAATGCGTTGTTTGCTATCGCCACGATGCTGATAGCGGTGCCGACAGGAATCAAAATCTTTAACTGGCTGTTCACTCTCTGGGGCGGGCAAATCAGCTTTACAACCTCCAATCTGTTTGCCTTGGGATTTATTCCAACATTCGTGATTGGCGGCATGACAGGTGTAATGCTCAGCGTACCTCCGGCAGATTTCCAGTTCCAGGACAGCTATTTCGTGGTGGCTCACTTCCATTACACCATTGTGGGCGGCATGGCATTCGGCTTGTTTGCCGGTTTGTACTATTGGTGGCCCAAAATGTTTGGCCGATTGCTGAGTGAAAAACTGGGCAAGTGGAATTTCTGGCTGTTTTTTATAGGCTTTCACCTTACCTTTTTCCCGCAGCATTTCCTTGGACTGATGGGAATGCCGCGTCGGGTTTTCACCTATCTCCCCAATCAGGGGCTTGAGACAGGCAACTTCATCAGTACCATTGGGGCCATTGCGATGGGATTAGGGACAATTGTCTTTTTATTCAACATTTGGCTTACCGCTCACAAGCCGCGAACAGCACCTGCTGATCCGTGGGACGCCCGCACGTTGGAGTGGACGATCCCGTCTCCGGCTCCAGCGTATAACTTCGCCCAAACGCCGTTGGTTAGAAGTCTTGATGCGTTCTGGTATGAAAAGATGAAGGGTTCCAAGAAAATGCAGCCGGCTGAACCGCTTGGCGACATTCATATGCCATCACCGTCCATCTTGCCGTTTGTGATGTCTGTCGGCTTATTTATTGCGGGCTTCGGTTTTATGTACCATCAGACCATTTGCATTATCATCGGTCTTCTCATTACCGTTGTTTGCATGTTTATCCGCTCCATCGTGGATGATCACGGTTATCACATCCATGCTGACGAGCTGACTCGTGGCAAAGGAGGGAGATCGTAAATGGCAGCCAATCATACACTAACCTCATCCAATCTTCCCGACGAACCGGAAAGAGCAACCCTTGAAGGAAGAAACAAAGTGTTGGGTTTCTGGTTGTTTCTTGGGGGGGAAACGGTTTTGTTCGGCAGCTTGTTCGCCACCTTTATCGCTCTCAGAAATCAGGTGGCAGGCGGCCCGACCGCACAAGAATTGTTTGAGTTGCCTGTTGTGGCAGCCTCTACCTTTATCTTGTTAACCAGCAGCTTGACCAGTGTTCTGGCGATTCTCGGCATGCACAGGGGCAGCAAGCGAATGCTTCAATCCTGGTTTACGGTCACGGTTCTCTTAGGTCTTGCGTTTCTCGGCTTGGAAGTATACGAATTTTTTAATTATGTGCATGAAGGGCATAAAATCTCCACAAGCGCTTTTGGCTCGGCATTTTACACGTTGGTTGGTTTCCATGGCGGACACGTATTGTTTGGTGTCTTTTGGATTTCGACGCTTCAGCTGCAAGTCGTCAAGAAAGGCATTACACTCATTACCGCACCGAAGCTGTACGTTGCCAGCCTGTATTGGCATTTCGTAGACGTGGTCTGGGTGTTCATCTTTACCGTTGTCTACCTGATGGGAAAGGTGGGTTGACGCAATGAGTGTCGATCAAAAAGAGTCAAACAGACCGCGGTTCAAGCGGCATGAGAGCGCCAGGAAGCATCTTGTTACTTTTATATTGTCGATCGTCCTGACGGCTTTGGCATTTATTGCCGTGATGACGACAGATAAAGCGTTTGCTGTCCCATTTATGATTGCTCTTGCCATCATACAAGTGCTGTTTCAGTTGTTCTACTGGATGCACCTCAGTCAGAAGGGACACCGCGGTCCAATCATCGGAATCGCTTCGGGAGCCGTTGTGACATTGACAGCGATTGTAACCGCGATTTACTGGATGTGGTGGTAAAAAAGCAAGAGGAGGATGAGGCATCCGTCCTCCTCTTTGTGTTTCTTCGCCTCGTGCTGTGCGTTGTGACACATGTTATAGCCGGTTGGGTTCTCTTAGAAGGGAGGAAAAAGAGGTGCAGCATCACCATCAAACTACGGGTGAAGGCAGCTTTATGCAGCTGTGGCCATTGGACATTTTGTTGATCACGATGGGACTAGCTGTAATTTACCTGGCAGCTGCCGGGGCAAACCATGAGCAAAAGCAGGTAGCCAAGCGTGCCAGAGTGTCAACAAGAGTATATTTTTTGAGCGGGTTGTTGATCTTCTATATTGCGCAAGGCACGCCGCTAACCTACTATGGCCACCATTACTCTTTCAGCCTGCATATGCTTCAGCAGTCGCTGATGTTTTTCCTCGTATCTCCGCTGATCCTGTTGGGCTTACCTGATCAAGTGCTCTGGTTTCTCGCTCGTCACCGGCAACTTGGTCCGATTATAGAATTTATGACGAAGCCGCTATTATCGGTTGTGGCCTTCAATATGCTCTTTTCCTTGTACCATCTGCCGGTTGTTTTTGATGTTCTGCATAATCATCCACTTATGTTGAGCAGCTATCATTTCATGCTGCAGATTACGTCCTTTTGCATGTGGTGGACTGTCTTATGCCCGCCAAGAAACGGACAGGGGCTTTCCCACATAAAAAAAATTGCGTATATGTTTGCCAATGGAGTGCTCTTGACACCCGCATGTGCGCTGATCATCTTTGCCGATCACTTGCTTTACGCTTC
Organism: Paenibacillaceae bacterium; assembly: GCA_041920465.1. GTDB lineage: Bacteria > Bacillota > Bacilli > Brevibacillales > Brevibacillaceae > Brevibacillus_H. The sequence continues at coordinate 5,291 of JBHGXW010000010.1, forward strand.
CTATCAGACCACTTTGCCGTTCTTTGATTTTTTCACCCCCCTGGAAGATCAGCAGTTGGGCGGAGTCTTGATGAAGTTGATTCAGGAGATTGTTTACGCCACCGTTATCGGATTGATTTTTTATCAATGGTACCGTATGGAGAATGGACGGGATTCTGATATACTATCAGATGAAAGGATGTGATTACATAATGACAATACTGCCTTTGATCAGCACGTCTTTTATCGTGATCAGTGCGATCTTGGTCGCCTACGGATGGGCGCTTATCAAAAAGGGGAAGAGAGAAGCTCACATTAAAACGATGAAATGGGCAAGTGTGTTTGCTTCGATGTTTTTCATTTTGTACATTTCCCGCATCGTTTTTATCGGCAGTTCTTTATTTGGCGGGCCGGCAGAATTGGAGAAATATTACCGGATATTTTTGTTTTTCCATATTCTGCTTGCGACCTTGGTGGCAATTGGCGGGATCTGGACCATTTGGTTGGGGTTGAAGGGCAATTTTTCCAAGCATAAACGGATCGGTCCGTGGACAGCCGCTACCTGGTTGATCGTTGCCTGCACCGGGGTTACCACTTATTTGCTTTTATACGTCTTGTATCCGGCGAAAGAGTCTCCCAGTCTGATGAAAACCATTTTTGGCTGGTAGAAGACGCATTGGAACCCCTTGTTTCCTTCTACATATGATATGGCAGGGATTGAATGCGGAAGGGGAAACAGGGCATGGCCAAAAAATTGAAGAAAAAAAATAAGCCTGCATCCGATCGGGTCCAGCTTAACATGAAAATCGTCACTTCTGATGTTTGCGAGCGTTGCAGAAAATGCGAACGGGGCATTCGGTACTTGAAGAAAATGGCGAAACCAGGAGCGATTGGCTATGGGGTTCCATGTGTTTTAACTTTAGGAACTACGGGAAATAAAATAAGCAAATGAGAAACGCGCAGATACATTCTATCTGCGCCTTTCTTACACATTGGGAGCCAAAATTGGTCAACTTTTTTCTAGACATTCCCAAACATACACGATACATTAGGTAACGAACGGTGGAAAAGGGGAAAAGGTAGCATGATCAACGAAAATCAACAAACCTTCTTTGGAAATGCAAAAAACCTTTTGTTACTTTGCCAGGGAATCTCAGATCTTGTTTTTTTGATGGCGGTAGAAAAAGATTTGCGTTTCAAATACGTTATGATCAACCAGGCGGCCAAGCGGTTTTCCGGAATAACGGAAGATGCTTACGGTAAATTTTTTGAAGATATTTATCCGCCGGAAATGGCTGATTTTTTAGCAAATAAATACAGACAAGCGGTTTTTGCCAAGAAACCCATCGTTTATGAAGATTCATACCTCCTGCCTGATGGAAAAATGTCCGGAGAATCCATTTTAACTCCCATTTTTGACGAGCAGGGTGTATGCACACACGTCCTTTCCATCACACGGGACATTACGGAGCGCAAACGTTTCGAAGAGAAGTTAATGAATATGGCCTACCATGATGAACTGACGGGTCTGCCCAATCGCCGGTTATTCCGGGAAGAGCTGACGAGGGCCCTTGAGGATGCCAAGCAAATGGACAAGCCCTTAGCCATCATGTTCCTCGATTTGGATCGTTTCAAAATTGTGAATGATACCTTGGGTCACGATAAGGGAGACATGCTGTTAAAAGTAATCGCGGAGCGTCTCTTGGCATTACAATCAAGCCATTCTACGATTGCCCGTTTGGGAGGGGACGAGTTCGTTGTGATCATGCGTATGGCTTATGATCTGGATGAGATTCGCAGGCTTGCCGAACAAATCCTCATGGAGCTCGAGCGCCCGGTCTCGATAGGACAATATGAGTTTAACGTGACGGCCAGCATTGGCATTGCGGTATACAACGGCGGTGAGGTATCTGCCGATTTATTGATGAAATACGCAGATCAAGCGATGTATACAGCCAAGGAGAGCGGCAAAAACAACTACAAATTTTACGAATGCAAACAGGATTCCAAGCTTTTTCCGCGTCTGGAAATGGAACATGCCCTGCGTAAAGCGATCGAGCGGGAAGAATTTTGTCTGCATTATCAACCTGTGTATCATATCGTGACAGGGAATATTATCTGTATGGAGGTACTTTTACGTTGGCAACACCCGGTCAATGGCTGGCTTTCCCCGGCAGAATTTATTCCTGTTGCTGAAGAGACAGGGCTCATAGTACCAATTGGTGAATGGGTGATGATGACTGCTTGCCGGCAAAACAAAAGTTGGCAAGATCAAGGGCTGCCTGCTATACCGATTGCGGTGAACCTGTCACCGTTACAATTTCAACAGCCCAATATCGTTCAGCGGATTGCCGGCGTGCTAGAAGAGACAGGTCTTAAGGCACGCTATCTGATCTTGGAAATTACAGAGGGTATGGCCATGCATCAGGTGGATTTGGCAATAAACAAATTGCATGCCCTAAAGGAGATGGGGATCAAAGTCTCCATTGATGATTTTGGTACGGGTTATTCCTCCCTTAATTACCTGAAAAGATTTCCGATTGATTCACTTAAAATTGATCAGTCGTTTATTAAAGAAATTGTTCAGAATCAAGAGGATGCAGCCATTGTCAAAGCAATTATTGCCATGGCAAGAAGCCTGAAGCGGAAAGTGATAGCGGAAGGTGTGGAGACGGAAGAACAGATGAAGATGTTACTCGAGCTAGGGTGTAGAGAAATGCAAGGCTATCTCTTCTCCAAACCGGTTCCGACAGAGATAATGGAGGAAATACTAAGCGAATGTAAATAAATCAGGAGAAAGGAGGATGAACAGACGTGAGACCCAACCCGATTTCCCTGGACACAGCCAAAATGCTGTCGGTAAAGTTGAAAGTGCCGATTGAACAAATCATGCACATGCCCCAGCACATCTTAATGAAAAAATTAATGGAAGCAGCGCAGCAAGAGCAAGCCGAAAAAGAGAAGGAGTAAAAAAGAAGCCTGGAGATGTCTGCTCGCCAGGCTTCCAATGGTATAAGGTTGGATTCGTTTATATTTGACAAATGTCAGGCGGGCAGTCGTCACAAAAAATAACATCTTTCAAATATTGAAGATCTTTAACCACAAGATATCCGTTTGGTTTTATTTCAACGACATCCAGTTTTTTTAGTTCTGCCAGCATACGGTTGACGGTTTCCCTGGCAAGGCCAATATGCTGGGCAAGCTCACGGTTGGTCAGGGGAAGATCGATCAGAATGCCTGTATCTGTTTGTGTTCCGTATGTGTTACACATTCGGATCAAGGTAGAATAAAGCGCCCCTGCTTTTCCGTTTAAAAGTAAATCACGGAATTTGGATTGCATTCGCCGGTTAACGGTTGCCATCCAACGCATAAATTCAACGCAAAAATCGCCGTTTTGTGTTAACATTTTCTCCAGGCTGCCACGAGGTATAGCCGTGATTTCTCCATTTTCTATCATCGTACCTGTCGCATTGTAGATGACATCAAGGTCAAACAAACCGAATAATCCTACAAGATCGCCGGCTCCGCAAACGCCCAAAGTTAATTCTTTGCCATTTGCTGTAGTTTTGGTTAACTGCACACTGCCGGAATGAATGAAAAAAATGTGAGTGGCTTTTTCTCCATCCAAAAATAAGTGCGTTGTTTCGTTTGCAGTCCGTTTGATGCCGAGTGTTAAAAGCTCTTCTATGTAACTCGTAGAGATTTGACTGGTAAAGGTTCCGTCGCGATTTGGCATAAGATCACCTCGTTAGCAGATTCCTGAGCCCGTTATCAGTCAGAAATAGCAGCATACGGAATTGTAATAGAGCTATACCTAATATTGCAAGTGTAACAGCCTGTGACTTTGATCACAAGAGGGGGAACAGCAGTAATTGGCTGCAATTTACTCTTTTCTTTTTGACCAAAAGAGTGTATACTACAATCAAGGCAACAGAAAAGCCGCGAATCTGGTCAGGTCCGGAAGGAAGCAGCCATAAGTGGATTTTTTCTGTGTGCCGACCTACATAGTGAATCAAGCCCTTTCTACGGTGGTAGAGAGGGTTTTTTTATCTGCAACGTTCGTCTGCCGGATGGGTTGCTTTTGGCGGCAAGGAAACTGATAATATGAATAAGAGAATGTATGTTTGGGTGAGTTCCCCGGATGAAAAAGTTTATTCATATGGATATCGATGCGTTTTTCGCCAGTGTAGAGCAACTGGATCATCCTGAATATCGCGGGAAGCCTGTTATCGTCGGAGGAACCGGCAATCGCGGAGTAGTAGCCACGTGCAGCTACGAAGCGAGAAGATACGGCGTCCGTTCGGCCATGCCGATTGCCTTGGCAAGAAGGAAATGCCCAATGGGAATTTACTTGCCTGTCCGTTACCGCCGTTATGAAGAAAAATCGGCTGAAATAAGAGCAATTTACTCAGAGTATACGGATTTGTACCAACCGGTTGGCCTGGATGAGGCGTATCTGGATATGTCCGATTACGAAAACGTAATTCCAGCCGCCCGCGAGATCAAGGAACGGATCAGGCGGGAGACAGGCCTTACCTGCAGCATCGGAATAGCTGGTAATATGTCGCTTGCCAAGATTGCCAGCGATTTGAAAAAGCCTGACGCATTTGTCGTCATTCGTCCGCATCAGGTTCTGGAAATACTGCGTCCGCTGCCTGTCGGTGTCATCCACGGAATCGGCAAAAAATCGCAGGAAATGCTGGCGCGCCGGGGAATCCGTACGGTTGAAGATTTTTGGAGCTTGCCTCTGCAAGAAGTGATTCGTCTGTTTGGCAAGTATGGCAGGAAATTGTATCAGTTGGCTCGCGGTGAAGATGACAGGGAGATCGAGATGAATCGGCCGCTCAAATCACTTAGCCGTGAAACAACCTTGCCGTTTGATGTGACGGAACGGGATTTTGTTTTTAGAGTTGCCCGTGAGCTGCTGCAAGAAGTAAGCGAGGATGTTCAAAAGGAAGGATTGCATCCGCAGACACTCACCCTGAAGATTAAATACGGTAACTTCACTCAGCGCACGAAGCAATGCCGGGTGGAGAATCCAAGCGAGTGGGAAAGGTCTTTGGAAGAGTTGGTGGACGCTTTTGATTATGCGAGCGGAATTCGCTTGGTAGGCGTCGCTTTTTCCAACTTTTTGCCGGCAGGCAGCAGCCACTTTGAACAATTGCGCTTCTTTTAACGAATATTATTTCGAAATTTAAAGCTCCGTCCGACAGAGCGTTCGCTGTTGCCGAGCGGGTCATCTTACAGTTTAGGGGATGAAAAGATGAATATTTTAACCGTGGAGGGTGTATCAAAAAGTTTCGGTGAGAAGGTGTTGTTTCAGGATATTTCGTTTGCCATTCCGGAGGGACAGCGTATTGGGGTCATCGGGGTTAACGGAACGGGAAAATCGACGTTGCTGAAGATTATCGCCGGAAAAGAGACAGCCGATTCAGGCAAGGTAATTCATCCCGGGCAATACCGGATTGAATATCTGCCGCAAACTCCTGAATTTGATCAGACGTCAACCGTACTGGATCAGGTGTTTTACGGTGACTCGCCATTGATGCGGGCGATTCGCGGCTATGAGAAGGCCGTGTTGGAGTTGGCACAAGATCCGCATAATGAACAAAAACAGCGGCAACTGCTCCACTTCCAGCAGCAGATGGATGCATCTGACGCCTGGGACGCCAATACGCAGGCGAAATCTATCCTGACCCGTTTGGGGATCACCCAATTTCAGCAGGCAGTGGGAGAGTTGTCAGGCGGCCAGCGCAAACGGGTTGCCATGGCAAGGGCATTGATTCAGCCGGCTGACCTGTTAATTTTGGACGAACCGACAAACCACATTGATAACGAGACGGTTGAGTGGCTGGAAGAGTACCTGTCGCGTTTCAAAGGCAGTCTGCTGTTGGTTACTCACGACAGGTACTTCCTTGATCGTGTTACCAATCGGATTCTGGAGATTGATCGGGGCAAGCTGTACAGCTATGAGGGCAATTACAGCGTATTTCTGGAGAAAAAGGCTGAACGCGAAGAACAGGAAGCAGCGTCAGAGAGTAAACGGCAGAATTTGCTGCGGCGCGAACTGGCTTGGCTTCGCCGGGGCGCCAAAGCGCGAACAACCAAGCAAAAAGCCCGGATTCAAAGAATTGAAGATATCCAGGCCAAAGAAACCAACGCTCCTGCCGCAAAGCTGGAAATGGCCATCGGATCGTCCCGTTTGGGCAAAAAAGTGATTGAATTGGAAAACGTAAGCAAGAGTTTCGTTGACCGTACGCTGGTCCGGGATTTCAGCTATATTGTCGTTCCGCAAGACCGGGTTGGAATTATCGGGCCCAACGGCAGCGGCAAAACCACGCTTTTACAAATGATCGCAGGCCGCTTGCAGCCTGATGCCGGTTCGATTGAGACCGGAGAAACGGTGAAACTGGCTTACTACACCCAAGAGAGCGTTGAGATGAACGAGCAGCTGCGGGTTATCGATTATATCAAGGAAGCGGCTGAAGTAATTCGCACTGTCGACGGACAAGTGATTACAGCGTCACAAATGCTGGAGCGTTTCCTCTTCCCTCCTCATCAGCAGTGGACACCGATTGCCAGACTGTCAGGGGGAGAGCGGCGCCGGTTATATCTTTTGCGCACCCTGATGAGCGAGCCCAATGTTCTATTGCTGGACGAACCGACGAATGATCTGGATATTCAGACGCTGTCGGTTTTGGAAGATTATCTGGAGCATTTTCCCGGTGCCGTGATTACGGTTTCCCACGACCGCTATTTCCTCGACCGTACCGTAGACCGTCTTTTCGTATTTGAAGGGGATGGAGTGATTCGACAATTCACCGGAAGTTATTCCGAGTATCTGGAGCTGAAGCGAACAGAAGACGCAGCGCAGGCAAAAGCTTCCCAAGAGGCGGCAAAACAAGCCAAAGCGTCGGAGAAGGCTGTATCTGGCCGTGGGCAAAACCGTACCAAGCGTCTCTCCTACAAGGATCAGAAGGATTGGGACGAGATTGAAGGACGGATTGGCGAAGTGGAGGCGAAACTGGCTTTGGTCAAAGAACAAATTGCCGCTGCGGGCAGCGACTTTGAAACGGCTCAAAGGCTTTATGAAGAGGAACAGCAGCTTTCTGCCACACTGGAACAATTGGTGGAACGGTGGGCAGAGCTGTCGGAACTGGTGGAAGAGATCAATCGGGGAAATTAAAATACCCATAGTATTTTGCCCGATTTCCTACCGATAGAACTAGAGTTATGGTATAATTAAAGACTAATGGAGTTTTTTAACCAAAGAAAGGAAAATAAGAAAATGATTCATGCTAACGGCGTTACGTTGCGATACGGAAAACGCGCGCTTTTCGAAGACGTTAACATCAAGTTTACACCAGGTAACTGTTACGGTTTGATCGGTGCCAATGGTGCTGGAAAATCAACCTTTCTCAAAATCTTGTCCGGTGAAATCGAACCGACCAACGGCGAGGTCATTATTTCTTCCGGTGAGCGAATCGCTGTCTTAAAGCAGAACCACTTCGAATTTGACGAATATGAAGTGTTGAAAACGGTCATTATGGGGCATGCCCGTCTTTATGAGATTATGGAAGAGAAGAACGCTCTTTATATGAAAGAGGATTTCTCTGATGAGGACGGGATCAAAGCGTCTGAGCTGGAAGCCGAGTTTGACGAGCTGAACGGTTGGATGGCTGAATCGGATGCTGCCGAGCTTCTGATCGGACTTGGAATTCCCAAAGACCTGCACGAGAAGAAGATGAAAGATTTAGACGGGAATCAAAAGGTTCGTGTACTGCTTGCCCAGGCGTTGTTCGGCAACCCTGACAACCTGCTGTTGGACGAACCTACCAACCACTTGGATCTGGAATCGATCGAGTGGCTGGAGAACTTCCTGATGAATTACGAAAAGACTGTCATCGTCGTCTCCCACGATCGCCACTTCTTGAATAAAGTGTGTACGCATATCGCCGACATTGATTTTGGCAAAATTCAAATCTATGTGGGCAACTACGACTTCTGGTACGAATCCAGCCAATTGGCTCTGCAGCTTGCAAAGGACCAGAACAAGAAGAAAGAAGAAAAAATCAAGGAACTGGAAAAGTTTATCGCAAGGTTCAGCTCCAACGCGAGTAAGGCGAAGCAAGCAACGTCCCGCAAAAAGATGCTGGACAAGATTACGCTGGAAGACATTAAACCATCTTCCCGCCGTTATCCGTTCATCAACTTCAAACCAGATCGTGAAGCGGGCAAGAATATTCTTAGTATCGAGAATCTCTCGAAAACGATTGATGGCGAGAAAGTGCTGGATCGCATCAGCTTAACCGTAAACAAAGGAGACAAAATTGCGCTGGTCGGACCTAACGGACACGCCAAGACAACTCTGTTCAAAATCTTGATGGGCGAGCTTACACCGGATGAGGGTGAATTCACTTGGGGTGTCACAACTTCCCAGGCGTATTTTCCGAAAGATAACTCGGAGTATTTCAACGTAGAGTTGAATTTGGTCGACTGGTTGCGCCAGTTTTCCAAAGAGCAGGACGAAACGTACATCCGCGGTTTCTTAGGCCGCATGCTCTTTTCAGGAGAAGAATCCTTGAAAAAAGCAAGCGTTTTATCCGGAGGCGAAAAAGTTCGTTGCATGCTCGCACGCATGATGTTAAGCGGCGCCAATGTCCTGTTATTTGACGAACCAACCAACCACTTGGATTTGGAATCCATTACCGCTTTGAACAACGGCCTGATCGACTTCGACGGAACCATGCTGTTCGTCTCGCACGACCATCAATTCGTCCAAACAGTGGCGAATCGGATCGTTGAGATTACGCCGAAGGGAATTATTGACCGCAGCATGACATTTGACGAATATTTGGAGAACGAAGACATCAAGCAGCTTCGTCAGTCAATGTACGCTGTCTAAACGAAAACGAACGACGACACAGCCAGAAGGACTTGAGAAACCACCTGAACGGGTGGTTTTCTTACTTACGGGAAGGTTTTCATATTGACATTATGTATTTTCCGTGTAAACATGTTAAGCTAATGGGGAAACCCATTATAGATTGCGTAAAAGAAAAGAGGATCGGAAAGATGAAAAGACCAGAAGATACACGGGTAGTTGTTGGAATGTCCGGTGGCGTCGATTCCTCTGTTACCGCATACTTGCTGAAACAACAAGGATATGATGTCATCGGGGTCTTTATGAAAAACTGGGATGACACGGATGAATTCGGCCATTGTACCGCAGAAGAAGACTTCCAGGACGTCAGACGGGTTTGCGACCAGATCGGCATTCCATATTATACCGTTAACTTCGAAAAAGAATATATGGAAAAAGTGTTTCAATACTTCCTGGATGAATACCGCAAGGGACGCACTCCCAACCCGGATGTCATGTGTAACCGTGAAATCAAGTTTGGCGAGTTCTTAACCAAAGCAATGAGCCTCGGTGCCGATTACGTGGCAACCGGTCATTATGCCCGCGTGGAGTTACGCGACGGAGAGTATCAATTGCTGCGTGGAGCAGACGAGAATAAAGATCAAACCTACTTCCTGAATGCCATTGGCCAAGAGCAGCTTTCCAAGACGATGTTTCCGATTGGACACTTGCCCAAGAAACAAGTGCGCGAAATCGCCGAACAGGCAGGATTGGCTACGGCCAAGAAAAAAGACAGCACAGGCATTTGCTTCATCGGTGAACGCAATTTTCGAGAGTTTCTCCGGACTTATCTGCCGGCAACACCAGGCCCGATCGAAACGGTTGACGGCATGGTCATCGGTCAGCATGAGGGATTGATGTATTACACGTTGGGACAGCGGCAAGGCTTGGGGATCGGCGGTGGAATTGGCGGCGGTGAGCCGTGGTTTGTCGTTGATAAAGATCTGGAGCGCAACGCATTGATTGTAGCGCAAGGTTCCACTCATCCCAGACTCTTCTCAACCGGCTTGATTGCCACCGACGTGAACTGGATCAGCAAGCAAAAGCCAGATCAAGCATTCACCTGTACGGCGAAATTCCGTTACCGTCAGCCTGACCAAGGCGTAACCGTACGTCCGTTGGAAGGAAACCGCTGTGAAGTGATCTTTGACCAACCGCAAAAGGCGGTAACACCCGGACAAGCTGTCGTCTTCTACGATGGGGAAATCTGCCTGGGCGGCGGAACGATTGATACCGTCTACAAAAACCAATAAACAGAGCATAAAAAAAGAGGAGCGTTGGTTCATGATAAGAACTGACATCCTCTTTTTTTTGCGCGTAGCTTACCCTTTTGCCCAGGAGATTCGATTATCGATAAGACGACACTCTGAGAGCTCGTCAAGCTGGTAGATCCTTGGCTAACCATGGTAAAATCAACTCAGGGAAAGATTGCCAAGGTAAATGGTCAAGATAGAATATAAGAGAGTGAGTTGTTTTAACATGATGAATTTTGGCGCGCCAGGACTTTTCGCTCTGATTCCAATGCTTGTCATGTTGTCGTTTTACGTATTTATCATCTACTTTCTAATCAGTGTGTTAAAGTTTATGAAAACAAAGGACCAGCATGATGAGGAACGAAATCAGCAACTTCAAAAATTCATTCAACTCCTGGAAAAAAATTTAGCCGACAAGGATTAAAAGACACGTCATTTGTTGAAGGATCATTCGTAACCTGACAATGGAACGTTTTGCTATAATTACGGTAGATAAAAGAGAACATGAAGCTGCACCCAACTTCGAAAATAGGAGCGAATTAGAATGGAAAAAGTAATGTTTATTGAAATCGGAATGGGAATTGACCTCCATGGACAAGACGTGACCAAGGCATCTGTCAGAGCCGTTCAAAATGCGATCCATCATAATTCAATGCCTGGCTTGCGATCTGTCCTTCCTGATAACGACATTAATAACATGAAAGTGAATGTAAGATTAGCAGTTCCCGCCGACAAGGAAAAGTTAGACTTGGATGCAGTTAAAAGAGAATTGCCTTACGGTCAGGTGTCGTTTGAAGTGATAGAGGGAGGAATGCTTACATCCAGCGGTGTTGTCCTCGCAGACAAAGAAGATAAAAACGACCTCGCATATGTAGTGATAGCATCAGTTGAAGTTGGTTATTAGTCAGGCCCATTGTACGATAAACAAGATAGCCGAACCATAAAAAAGATGAGAAGATGTCAGACTGAACGAATATCCTCTCATCTTTTATTTTTTGGAACCTAATGACAGCTTGAGTCGGGTGGTTTCTTTATCTCAGGAACGAACCGATCACCGGGTAATGGAACGGACGATCCTGCAGCGCATAGAAAATACCTTTGATTGGATAATAGAAAGCCACGATGAAAAATACGATCAAAAACGGAATGCCAATCAAAAGGAAAGAGAGAACGGCAGAAATCCAAATGAAGATACTGATGACGATATGAAAGATGAGGGCTTCCATCGCCAAATTCTTAAGCTCCTGTTCTTTTATCAGCAACCAGACTACCAGCGGAACCAGGATTGGAGCAAAAAACGTGCTTGCATGCGTAATCACTTTGATACCTTTTGAATCCATCGTTCATCGCTCATTTCTTTAAATTTTCTATTCTGAATAATGCTTCTCTTTCATTTTATACAGCAGCCTGACAATCAAACAATAGGCGGGAGCAGGAGACGGGTTCCGACTCGGGAAGGAGTTTTCCTGTCAAAACGAATCGAAAAATAAACGAAATGTTTGTGATTTTTTTGTGAACATTTTGCTCATAATAGATTAAACTAGTAGCAGAAGGATTTAATCCTCTATACGTTAGGCGGTGAGCCAGGAATGTTTCAATTCAGCCTGTTTGTCATTGGATTGGGGATTGCCTTTGGTTATGCGATGAATTCCTATTGGTTCCATGCTTTTAACACGGTTATCGCCGATATTTTTTATATCAGCTTTACCTTTATGATGTCGAAGTTAAGTGATCTGGAAAATATGGATGACGACGAGTCTACCATAGATTAGGCTTCAGTACCATCAGAAATAATAGAATCAGCATGATGAAAATATAGCCTGCTGTCGCATTCGTCAATCGCTTGATTAAGCCTGAGCGGTCCTGCCCGGTTTGCTCCAATTGGTTGAGAATTGGCGTAAAAGCGCGTGCAATAAAAAACAAGGTTCCCATAATAATGATGAATGTGGCCAACAGCCAAGAGTTTTTCCATCCCCAGCCCCCCATCCACATAAGCAAAAGGCCAGTTGTGACAAGTACATGTCCGGCGTGTTTGATACCCCATACAATCGAGCGGAAAACATCAATAAGTACTAGAATTTTCGTCTGGTCTGCCTCACGCATTTTGTTGATCATCGGAAGAAAGATCATCACGGGTCCGATGGAAACGACGACACTAACGATATGTAAATACAAAATCCACTGGTACATGTATTATCCTCCAAAGTTGCAATAACCAAGCCAAAACAGTGTAGCTCCCCGAAGGATGAGCCTACACTGTTTTTTTAATAAGAATTTGAAGTCTCGGTAACTCAGACCGGTCTGAACTCATGTACCCATACTTTCATATTCGGTAACCACGGCATGCCGGGATGCATCGACAAAATGTATTGTTTATAGCTCTCCAAATCGGCGAATCCTTCTGCCTGGGCATCCTGATCTGTCAACTCGCCCAGCGTTTGCTGATATACCTTATGTACTTCAAACTTTCTTCCTTCTAGCTCCATGATTTCGCCGGGATCTGCATAGCGTCCGTTGCGTCGGGTTGCCGTCTTTTCACCGCTAAGCACACGCTTGATGTCTTCCTCAACGGTTACCAAACGATCAATCGTACATGTTTTAGGCGCCAATTGCTCCATGTGTAATCCTCCTTAAACTGATGGTGTCCATTTCAATTGTCTAGGCAGTTATTGAGTTTGTCACCATTATAATATACCCTATTCCATATCACCAATATCTGGACATGTAAACGGGAGGAGTTTTCAATGACGAGAATGGCTTTTATTTCGGATATCCATGGGAATGCGGTAGCACTGGAAGCCGTACTGGCTGACATAAAGGATAAAAAAGTGGACCAAATTTATGTGCTGGGTGACATCGCCTACCGGGGACCTGAGCCGAAGCGTGCTGTCGAGTTGGTGCGGGAACTGAATACTACGGTGATCAAGGGTAATGCCGACGAATGGACGGTAAGGGGGGTTCAACAGGGAGAAGTAGCCGATCATATCCTTGACATCATGAACGAAGAGCGGCAGTGGATCGTTTCCCGCCTGGATCAGAGCGATTTGCGTTATTTGCAGGAATTGCCGTCCGAGCTTACGCTTTCCTTGTCGGATTCGCTTGATCTGCACGCTTTTCATGCTACACCAGACAGCCTGTTTGAAATCGTGTTGCCGGAAACGCCAAAGGAGCAGTTGGAAGAAAAGCTGATGACGAAGCCAGCATCTCTTTATGTGTATGCCCATATCCACCTGCCTTACATACGGTACGTAAACGGAAAGTGTCTGGTCAACATCGGCAGCGTCGGTCTTCCTTTCGATGGATTGGCCCGTTCTTCATATGCCATTGTCGAAGCGGAACAGGATCGTTACCGGGTGACGATAGAGCGCGTTGCTTATGACATTGAAAAAGTTGTCAAGCAGTATCAGGAGGGAGAATATCCTAACCAGCAAGTGATGATCAACGTAATTCGCAAGGCCCAAAGCCCTTTTATCCCGAAGAAATAACCGGATAACGCAGAATCTGTCTTCCTCACAGAGACAGATTCTTTTTTTTGGAAGGGTTTTCGGTTCTTTTTGATGCTTTCCGAAAATATGATCTAGTAATAATGCCGTTCAGGCACCAAAAGGGAGGTTATAAGGGTATGATTTACGCCCAACCGGGACAAACAGGCTCATTAGTAACGTTTAAAAAGCGTTATGACAACTACATTGGGGGCAAATGGACTCCGCCGGTCAAAGGAGAATATTTTGAAAATATCACACCGGTGACAGGCCAGGTATATTGTGAGGTAGCCAGATCGAGTGCGGAAGATATCGAACTGGCTCTTGATGCGGCACACGCGGCTAAAGACAGGTGGGGGCGTACTTCCGTGACGGAAAGGTCGTACATTCTGAACAAAATTGCCGATCGCATGGAAGAAAACAAAGAATTGCTGGCTGTCGCCGAAACATGGGAGAACGGCAAGCCTGTGCGCGAAACACTTGCCGCCGATACGACGCTTGCGATTGACCACTTCCGTTATTTTGCAGGCTGCATTCGCGCGCAAGAGGGCACCATCAGCCAGATTGACGAACATACGGTAGCGTACCATTTCCAGGAGCCGTTGGGTGTGGTGGGTCAAATCATCCCATGGAACTTCCCGATTCTTATGGCTGCCTGGAAACTGGCTCCTGCGCTTGCTGCCGGCAACTGCGTCGTACTGAAACCTGCCGAGCAGACACCTGTTTCTATTCTAGTGCTCATGGAATTAATTGAAGATTTGCTGCCGGCCGGTGTGGTCAACATCGTCAATGGATTTGGACTCGAAGCAGGGAAGCCGCTTGCCTCCAGCAACCGAATCGCCAAAATTGCCTTTACCGGTGAAACTACGACTGGACGTCTGATCATGCAGTATGCCTCCCATAACATTATTCCGGTTACGCTGGAGCTTGGAGGCAAGTCGCCAAATATCTTCCTGGAAGACGTCTGCAAGCAGGACGACGCATTCTTTAACAAGGCAGTGGAAGGCTTTGTCATGTTTGCTCTCAACCAGGGGGAAGTCTGCACTTGCCCGTCACGCGCTCTGATCCAAGAATCCATTTACGATCAGTTCATGGAAAAAGCAATCGCCCGTGTTGCCGCGATCAAGCAGGGCAATCCGCTTGATACGGATACCATGATTGGCGCGCAAGCTTCCCAAGAACAGGTGGAAAAAATTCTATCCTACTTTGACATCGGACGACAGGAAGGTGCGGAGTGCTTGATTGGCGGTGAACGTAATCAACTGGAAGGCGACCTTGCAGGAGGTTATTACATCAAGCCGACTGTGTTTAAAGGGCACAACAAAATGCGCATTTTCCAAGAGGAGATCTTCGGGCCGGTCGTATCCGTCACCACTTTCAAAGATCCGGCTGAAGCTCTTGACATCGCCAATGATACGCTGTACGGCTTAGGCGCCGGTGTATGGACACGCGATGTAAACACGGCATACAAGCTGGGCAGAGAGATACAAGCAGGCCGTGTCTGGACGAACTGCTATCATGCGTATCCGGCACATGCGGCTTTCGGCGGCTACAAGGTATCCGGCATCGGACGTGAAACCCACAAAATGATGCTCTCCCACTATCAACAGACAAAAAATCTGTTAGTCAGCTACAGCGAAGACGCATTGGGCTTCTTCTGACGACAGCGCTCATAGAGACACTCATAGAGACACCGGTATAAATATCGGCGGTTGACTGTCATTGTATCGCCTCTTAATATGATAGCTGAAGGGATTGGCGATAAGGGGGCATCTGTATGGCAGAAGTACAAAAAGTTCTAGCCACACAAAAAGCACTGCAACTGATCGAACGCCTGAAGCAAAAGTACGGTCCGCTTTTGTTTCATCAATCAGGAGGGTGCTGCGACGGCAGTTCACCGATGTGTTACCCTGCCGACGAATTTCTTGTAAGCGAATACGATGTGTTGTTGGGAAAAATCGGCGGTTGTCCGTTCTATATGAGCCAAGCCCAATACGAGTATTGGAAGCATACCCAGCTCATAATCGATGTGGTAGAGGGACGGGGCGGCATGTTCTCGCTCGAAGGTCCGGAAGGGGTACGTTTCCTGACCAGATCAAGAGTATTCAGCGATGAAGAATATACGATTTTGCGGGAAAAAGGGATGTTATAGAGGATTATCTGGAAGACGGGGTACTCAGGGTCATCAGCCTTGGGTACCTTTTTCTTTTTGGTGTAAGAAATGGAGCTGCATAATATTGACAGGTTTAGCCAACTTGAACATGATATGTGTATGATACAAATATCGTTTAATTCAACTAATGTTTTGTACAATTGATGTTTATCGCAATTAAAATTTCTTGCGATTGATTCTTTACGTCGGAGGTGTTTTGATGGAGCGCGATCAAATATTAGAGCTTCGTCAGACAGTACAAAGATTTATTAGGCTATTTGGACTGTTGGAACAGAGCGTAACACCGTGCGGGTATTCCCTATCTCTCTCACAGGTGTTTGCGTTACAAGAGCTGGAGAAACAGAAAATAACGATCGGAGAACTGTCAGACAGGTTGCATTTGGACAGGAGTACGGGAAGCCGCCTGGTAGACAGTTTGGTGAAAGGCGGATTTGTTCAGCGAGAATTAAATGAAGCAAACCGGCGTGAGGTATTGGCCTCGTTAACGGAGAGAGGGCAGCGATCCATTCAGCAGGTTCGAGAACAATCTGTCAGTTTTTATGAGTCTGTCCTGAAGGGATTATCGAAAGAAGAGCAAACTCAAATTCTGCGAAGCTTTCAAACGTTTACGGATTCATTATCCAAAGTGAGGAGGGAACAGAATGAATCCTAAGACAAGTGTTGCAACCACATCCGTTATTTCCGTTATCCTCTCTTTCTTTGCATCTTCCCACCACTGGCTTCACATGTCCGTGTTACTCCTTTTAGGAGGCTCTACCGAGGTAATGGCAGCAATGCAAGGTTTTTTATGGCTGCGAAGGTTCATGATTATCATGACGGTCGCAACGGTGTTTTTCTCGATTTATCGGTTGATCAGGCATCGTTGCAAAGAGAAGTGGGTGGTAGGACTCACATCTTTCTCTGCTATGCTATCTGTTGGTTTTGTACTCTACACTTTGCTTGATTTCGGATGGTAGAGAGTTTCGTGCTTCCGATGAATCAGTAGAATTCGATGAAAAAGAGGTCTTTCCGTTTTGGAAGGAGTACCTCTTCTTTTTGTTTACACGGTTTTGATGATTATGAGATGGATCTCTTTTTTCAAATCAAGCTCGTATGGAGATGGCGTAGGGGAGCCGTCCGGTTCTTGAATAATTCGGATGGTTGGTCGATGGACAGCAATCGGGTCGACATGGGAGACAACCCCGACATGCCCGGTATTTAGCAAGACAGTCGTAGAGATTGGATATACGGAAATGTGCCGCAAGAAAATTCTCACCAGGTCCAGATCAAACAAGGTATTCCCGGCTGCCATCAGAAATTCTGTCGCTTCGTTGGGTGTGTAGCCTTGGCGGTATGATCTGGGCGAAATAAGAGCGTCATATACGTCAGCGATGGAGACAATTTGGGCATATTCGTGAATTTGCTGCTCTTTCAATTCCCGTGGGTATCCGGTGCCCCCGAAGCGTTCATGGTGCTGCAAGGCGCAATGGGCTGACAACAGTGAAATATCGTGCTGATAGCGCAGAATATGATAGCCATCCTCTGTATGATTGTTGACTCGTTTACGTTCTTCGTCCGTGAGCGGGCCTTTTTTATTCCATAATTCTTTGGGAAGATTGGTCATGCCTATATCAAAAAGCAGCGCTCCAACTCCCAAGTCGAACAACTGATCGCGGTTATATCCTTTTGAGATGCCCATAATACCGGCCAGGACAGCCACGTTGACTGAATGGTGAAACAGATATCCGTCCATGATATGCAAGTTGGCCAGGTTTACCAAAATTTCCTTGCGGGAGCTAATATCGGTTAATATGTCACCGAAAACGGAGCGAAAGGTTTTTCCCAAATCGGGCAAGGACGGACGCCCTTTCACAACAGGGGAATCCATCAAGGAGGTCATGGTTTTATACACAGTTTCAACTGCTTTTTTACGAGTTTCGTCACGGATGATGTCTTCGGGGATAATATCCGTCGTATGTTTGTCTTCGATGTAAACGGTGTCAATCCCTAGGTTTTTAAGCCGTTCGATAAAGCGATCGCTGAGTTCGACTCCGGTCCCAAGCAGGACGTTGCCGTTTTCAGTAAAGATCGTCTTGGCAATTATGTCTCCCGGTTTAGCCGAGGTGATATGTACTTTGCGCAATGGGAAAACCTACCTTCTGCCCAAGCTGCCGAAATATTCTCAATCGTTACTATTATATCAGAACTAGAAAAATTTACTAGAATCGGCTCTTGATCTTCTCAAAATTGCCTTCTTTTTCTTTTAGCCGAAAGAATTGACCGCGCCGCTTGGCAAATTTGGCTCCGCAGCGGGGACAGATGACTACTTGCTTGAATGTTGGGATCGTCTTCGAACAATCAATACAGGTAACTTTCCCAATGGTGTTTATAGGGATTTTTTACAAAAAATTTTTGTGAACTGTGAACTAGATCATATCAGACTAATTTACATTTCGGTAATAGTAAAGAAGAAGTTGGAAATTCAGCTAAGTTTTTGGCAAGGGGGTGAATGATTTGAGGAAACAGCCATCCATACAATATACGAGAAAAATGCGCCGCATCACCCAGGTATTGTTTCTCCTCTTGATGACGCTTACACCCATTCTCGATATTTTTCGGCTGGATATGGCGGAAAGCCGGTTTGTAATTCTAGGCAAGCACTTCTTTATTAATCAGCTTTATTTGGCAGTCATTGCTTTTGTCTTGTCCTTGATCATTCTTACTTTGATTGCTCGCAATTTTGGGCGAATTTTCTGTGGTTGGCTCTGTTTTCAAACAACTTGGTCTGAGCTTGGCGATGTAATCGTCAAAAAATGGCGGGAATTCAAGCGAGTGAAAAAACAGAGCAAAAAAATCGCAAATTTGGCCCAGGCAATTATCCTCTTGTTTCTCTCCATTCCGCTGATGCTGGGGTTCTACACCATGCTCGTCTCGTACTTCGTTGCGCCTAAGGTAATCTGGTCGTGGATTACATTGGGACCTCCCACGTGGTTTCTCGTTTTGTTCGCCAAGTTTAGCGTGGCTGGGTTGATTGATTTGTTGATCATTCGCCACAGTTTTTGCCAGTCGATGTGTCCGTACGGCATCCTGCAGCAAAAGGCCAAGAAAAACTCCGCATTGCGCATTACCTTTGATCCGGAACAGTGCATTGACTGCAGTCTTTGCGACAAAGCTTGTCTGATGAAGCTAAAGCCAAGGGAATTAACCAAGTCTGATCCATGTATCAATTGTGTCGAGTGTATGGTGGCTTGCGGTATGAAGGCGGAGAAGCTGGCTGCCAAAGGAATTGTCAAGGGATCTCTCAACAGCTTGTCGCTTTCGTTTTTGCCGCTTCTCCCGGAAGAGAAAAAAACACCGTTGTTCGACGGCAAGACATTGATGATAAGCGGCATTTTTCTCTTGTTCAGCGCCGTGCTTTTGATCGGGGTGGCCATCGATGACGGAATCGACCTGGCCGTCAAGCAGAAACAAGACACCACGGTTTCGACCACTTCCGGTTCAGGCAAACTTCCGTACGAGCTGAAAATTACAAACCGTACACAAAAACAGCAGAACTTTGCGATTCAGTTGGAGACGCTAGACAGCGGAAGCAGTCCGGTAGCGGGACAGAAGGCTACATTTCATGTCAAACCTGCCACAATCGAGATTGATCCGCTAACCAAACTTGAGGAAATCGTCTCTATCGAACCGGAAACGAAGCTTGCCTCCGGTCGATATACGATCCTGATACGCCTCATGACGGAAGATGGTCTAGAGGTTGACGAGACCAAGACGGTCTACTACGTATACTAGCCGTTCGCTGCTTTTAAGGGAGGTGAGGGAAGGAAAAAAAAGAAGAGAAAATGCCTGTTTCCCACATTTTTGAAAGGAAGGAGAAACATATGAAAAATCTTATTGTTAGCGTCGGAGGGGCGACTGCACTTCTTTTGCTCTTCTTCATTACGGGTTTTACCACGGTAGATGCAGGACTTGCTCCCGATCACGGCGCTCCTTATTGGGGAACATCTGCGATTGAAAAAGAAGGAGCCCGCCTGTTTAAGTCAGCGGGCTGCTACGCCTGCCACAGTTTTCGCGGACAACAAAGTCAAGTCACTGGCCCTGAGCTTGACGAAGTCGGAAAACGAATGAATGCACAGGCAATTGAAGCTTACATTACAAATGGTACCAAAATTATGCCAGCATTTAAAGAAAGATTGACAAAAGAAGAAATTCAAACACTTGCTCAATGGCTAAGCGAATTTAAAACACCGCTTGAGCGTTAATTACAATCCTAATGAAGAAAGGCGGGAGAAAATGACGAGGCATACTTCTGCAGTTCAAGCTACGAACGGCTCATCCATCAGTTTCGCAAGTGCTGATCTTGTTGCCAAGAAATTTTTGTTGACGAGTGCTTTCTATCTAATTCTTGTTACGATACTGGGGATTATCATGAGCATCAAGCTGGTAGCTCCTGATGTCATTCCTGGTGCTCTTGGATTTATCGAAATGCGTGCCCTTCACTTGCAAGTCATTATTTTCGGCTGGTTGTCTATGGCTCTTATGGGCGGAATGTATTACATGATTCCACGAGTCGTTGAACGTGATTTATTCAGCAAAAAAATGGGTGATTTGCACTACTACTTGATGCATGTCGGGATTTTACTGGTAGCCGCAACGATTCTCAGCGGCCAATTGGACGGACGCGAATATCTCGAACCGGTAATTTGGGTAGATGCCGCAATTGCCGTTGTTTGGGTTATCTTTGCATCCAACATTTTCATTACCGTATTCAAAGGCAACATCCCGCATTTCTCTCCTGTACTGAACTTCACATTGCTATCCATCTTGTATCTGGGTCTTAACTTTGTATGGGCAAACTTCATTCCATGGGAAGGCGTGCGGGACAATCTCGCTATCTGGACTTTCGCTCACAATGAGGTAAACGGCTGGTTTATGTTCGGTTTACAAGGTATCTTCTATTTCATGATCCCGAAAATGACGGGTACGGAAGGAAAACAGATTTACCCGGAGGTGCTGAGTAAAGTCCACTTCTGGTGTGTAGCGATTTTCATTCCGCCATCCGTCTTGCACCACCTCTTGTACAAAGATGCTCCAGTTAACTTCTTCTGGAAGCTGATGGGTGAGTGGACCAGTGTTGGGATGTTGATTCCGACTTTCATCTGGTTCTACATCATTACCGTAAGCATTCGCAACAGCCAGAAATCTCTTGGCGTTGTCGGCAAATTTGTCGTTGCCACGATGATTTTCTACGTGATGAACTGCATCCAAGGCTCTTCCCAGTCGATTCGCTTTATCAACGACTTCATCCACGGTTCCCAATGGGTGGTCGGTCATGCTCATTTGGCGTTGTTAGGCTTCATCTCGTTCGGTGTGTTTGCCTTCGTATACTGGATGGTTCAAACCTACTGGGGCGAGTGCTACGACGAGAAATTGGCAAATCTTCACTACTGGCTGGTAATCATTGGATTCCCCGGCATGTTTATTCCGCTCACGATCGCCGGCATTATCGAAGGGACAATGGCGGGAGAAAACTTCTACACCGTGCATGAAGCAATCCGTCCGTATCTGGTGGCGCGTGGAGTAGCGGGGGCGATTACAGCATTGGCAGCTATCGTTTTCTCGATCAACATGTGGAAGGTGATCAAGGTAGCGAAAACGCAAAGCATCGGCAGCCACTTCAGCCGCACTGCGTAGGATTTGCTGCGTGGTTTTCATGAAGGTTAAGAATTTTTCATTTGGGGGCCCCGCCGGGCGCAACATAGCGCCGCACAGGACGTGCTAGTGCCGGCGACGCAACAAGGACGTTGCGCTTAGCCGGCTTATAGCCCGGTGGGTTTTCTCAGCGGGAAGAGGGAGAGGGAGCGGCAAATGAACGGTCATGTCATGCCGGGAGTTCCGACAAGTGTATTTTATATCGGGATCGTGTCAGTTATAATTTTCTCTTTTATCCTGTTGGGGCGTTCCAAGGCAGCTACAACAGAAGGCAGCGTCACATACCGGACCTATGATCTGCTTCGATTTGGCTGGATCTCCCGCCTGGTTCATTCGCGCTTCACCAGATTGTGCCTGCAACTGGTAACCGTATTCTTATTCGTCATGGTGATCGTCACCGGCCTGTTTGGCATTCAAGATCCCGGAATGAATCTCTCGACAATACTTACATGGACAATCTGGTGGATCATGCTGGTTCTTTTCATATTGTTTGCAGGGAAATTATGGTGCTATGTATGTCCGTGGGATGCCATTGCCACATGGATGGATAAACTGCATCTCTGGAAAGTGCGCGACAGCAGATTTTCGTTGAGGGTGAAATGGCCAAAAGCATGGCGCAACATCTATTTTGCGACAGTCCTGTTTCTTCTGCTCACCTGGCTGGAATTGGGCTTTGGAGTGACAACCAAGCCGGCGATGACGGCCTATCTGGCGCTCTTGATGCTGTTTCTGGCGATTTTTGCCGCTGTGGTGTTTGACCGGAAATCGTTTTGCCGCTATGCTTGCCTGATTGGGCGGATTAGCGGTTTGTATGCCTTGATTTCTCCCATTGAGGTGCGGTCTCGCGACAAAAGCATTTGCGCTGCTTGTACGACCAAGGATTGCTACAACGGCAATGAGCTAGGTTACGCTTGTCCGACATATCAATACTTGGGAACCATGGAGAAAAACACGTATTGCATTGCCTGCATGGAATGTGTCAAAACCTGCAAAAAGCAGAACGCAACCGTTCAACTGCGGCCGTTTGGCATCGATTTGGTTAAGGTAGGGCAAACGAGAAAAGATGAGGCATGGCTGATTTTAATTATGCTGGCCATGACTTCTTTTCACGGGCTGACGATGGCACCAGTCTGGTATATGGTTACCGACTGGCTGGAAAAAGTGCTGAACGTTGGTTACACCGCTGCCTTCACCATTGGAATGGCGGGTTTCCTTTTGCTCGTCTGGCTCTATTACGGGGTAACAATCCGAATTACTTGGGTTATGCATCATCGGCGGGCCAGCTTCCGGGAGATTTTTATCAAGCAGGCATATTCGCTTCTTCCCATCGCGTTGTTTTACCATTTGGCGCACAATCTGATGCACTTTTCCTCCGAGAGTGGAAGAGTACATTCTGTCCTGTCCGATCCGTTCGGGTTTGGCTGGAATCTGTTCGGCACCCGAGATTCCGGTTTCCAGGCGCTGCTCTCTATGGAAGCCATCTGGATAGCACAGGTGCTTTTCATCCTGATTGGACATATCTGGTCACTCGTCATTAGCCATCGGATGGCCGGTCATCTGTATCGGCAGGATCGATCCCTTCCGATTGAACTGCCGATGGTCATCGCCATGATGGTGTATTCGGTGATCAGCCTCTATTTGATCGCCCAACCGATGGAAATGAGAACAAGCATGTGAGGAGGGCAGTATGAATAAATGGATTCCGTGCATCTGTTGGGCTGTTTTGCTCGTTTTCGTGGGCGTTTCTTCGGTTTCTGCCCATACAGATCCTCCGATTATGCAACTCAGGATGGACCCGGATATGCCGAATCAAAATGAAGCTGCCAGGCTTGAACTGAAGCTGACCGGTTCCAGAACCGGGCTTCCGACGATTGGAGCCAAGGTTCACGTGACAGCAACCGATTCCCAAGGGACTAAAGTGGTTTATCAACTGCAAAGCCCAAAGGCCGGTTTCTATACGGGAACCGTGATTTTTCCGCGATTGGGTATGTGGGATATTCGGGTGGAGATTGAACACGAGAATGAGCTGGACATCAGGCACTATATGGTGCACGTGATGAAACCGGTTCCCGGCTATCATAACGTTCTCCTGGATGAAGAAGTGCTGGCGATGGACAAGAATGCATTAGGGCAAGCGATTTCGCCGCGTCTGGTACTGGAAGGGTATGTTTTTCTGATCGTGGTGCTTTTGGTAATCGTCACACTGATCAAAAATCGCCAGAAATCCAAGCAGAGGAGGGCTTTCCTTGAGAGTTAAATTTTCGTTCGGACTGTTTTTGCTGATTGGCCTAACCATGTTTGCCTCATCCGTTTCCGCGCATTGGGGCGGTGGTGACGGGCACATTTCTGCAGCCATAACGGAATGGGTGATTATTCTCGGGTCGCTGGTGGGGACGTTCGTGCTTGTCTTCCGCAAGAAGCCGCTGCCGGATGAGAATCAGTCAAACGACCCCACTTCGCTATCATAAAGGAGCCTGTCCACTATTTTCTTTTGGTGTATAATAAAGAATATCCGAAGAAAGAAACAGGAGAGTTCAGGCTATGTCTATGTTTGATAAAAACAAACCTTATGTGGTAAGCGAAGAACCGGGTTTGAAGGAATATTGTGCTTGTGGACTGACGGAGAGTCCACCCTACTGTGACGGTTCCCATATGGGGAAAGAGACAGGAAAACGGCCGTATTTGGTGAAAGTTGCTGAGCCAAGGGTCGTTTCCTTCTGCGGTTGTGGCAAGTCAGCGAAGCTTCCGTATTGTGACGGCAGCCATAAAGAAGGGAAATAAGAAAAAGCATCCACGTCTTTGGGCATGGATGCTTTTTCTATCAGGTGAAAGGTGTGGGTTTTCTTACGAATTGTAATATCGGCTGCCGGTGTAATGAACCGCATGGGCGTTGTCGGTTGCTTGTGCGGCATGAGCAGACATCGGAGCCGTGATCGTAGTGGCGGAGCGCTGTTGATTGTAAGGATGATAAAATTCTTGAAGTGAACGCATAGCTTCTGGAGAGATGTGTCCGTGGAAAACGAGCGCCGCTGGAGAAACCTGATCGTTAGAAGCGGTATATCGTGGATTATTCCAGGCTGATTGAACAGATTGATTGGCATACACAGACATGCCAGCTCCGGTTACCGATTGCCCGGTTATCACCTGTCCGGGCATCACCGGTCCCGCCATCGGTTGTCCGGTATAGCCTGCGTAAGCTGTAGCAGGAGTGTAAACCGGTTGATTTACTTGCTGTTGTCCGGCGTATTGTTCGTAGGTACTTGCTTGATGGTGATGAAACGCAGCCTGTTGATGGTGAAACTGCGCTTGTTGGCGATGGGCTTGCGCTAATTGGCGATGACGAGATTGTTGATCGTACATAGGATTCATCCTGGTCTCCTCCATTAGGTATTCGTCTGGTGGCTGAGTAATTTGCCTTTAGAAGTATGTCCCAAAATGAGCATAACCATGTATCGCTGGATGAAAAAGCCTAGTACAGTTTCCGAGAATGAGGTACAGTAAGAAATGATGAATGTTACAATAAATTTGATTGGAGGCAGTCATGCGTATACAGGATGTATCCGTTGCCCGTCATGCGATTCCATTGAAAAAGCCGTTCAAAACGGCATTGCGTACTGTGGAAGTAGCCCATTTGATCGTGGTTAAAGTGACTTGCGATAACGGTATCATAGGCTACGGGGAAGCACCGCCAACTGTGGTGATTACCGGCGACAGCCTGGAAAGCATCGAATCGGCCATTCTACATACAATCAAACCTGCGTTAGTCGGCCAGAATCTGATCGCTTATGAACAGGTGTTCCAGCTTTTGCATCGCTTACTGGCGGGCAATTCGAGCGCGAAAGCGGCGATTGATATGGCTCTTTATGATTGCATCTCGCAGAACTGCGGGCTTCCGCTTTATCAGTTCCTGGGCGGCTATCGCGATCAATTGGAGACCGATTTTACCGTTAGTGTCAACTCCCCGGAGGAGATGAGCGAGGATGCCGCTCAGTACGTGCAGGACGGTTTTACCGTGTTGAAAATTAAAGTGGGTAAAGACGATATCAAGCAAGATATTGTCCGGATTCAGGAAATTCGCAAACGGGTAGGAAATCAGATAAAAATTCGTCTGGACGCCAACCAGGGCTGGGAAGCCAAGGAAGCGATCCGCTCGATCCGCAAGATGGAAGAGATGGGACTGGAGATCGAATTGGTGGAACAGCCGGTAAAAGCGCATGACATCGAAGGTCTCAAAGCGGTAACGGATGCCGTCGATACGCCGATTATGGCGGATGAAAGTGTTTTTAGTCCAAGGCAGGCTTTTGAAGTATTGAAGTTGCGTGCAGCCGATTTGATCAATATCAAACTGATGAAAGCCGGGGGAATTTACAAGGCGCAGATCATTAACCACATGGCGGAAGAGTGCGGAGTAGAATGCATGGTCGGCAGCATGATCGAATCCCGCCTTGGCATTACGGCGGCCGCTCATTTCGCTGCCAGCAAAAAAAACATTACCCGCTTTGATTTCGATGCGCCGTTGATGTTGGTCAAGGACCTGATGGAAGGTGGCGTCACGTATCAGGGCCGAGTGATCTGTTTGCCGAAACGGCCTGGTTTGGGAATTACCAAAATTCTAACAGAAACGATGGAGAATAGAGGATGAGTGAACAAAATCGGATTGTCCATGTTGCTGTTGCTACTCTCTGGACGACACCCGAATCGCCGGAGTTGATCGATCAACCGGCCATTGCCTCACCTGTTGACATACGCGGATGGTTAAACATGTCATTGGAAGACAGGCTGGGACTTTACGATAAAGATAAGGTCCAGACACAAGCTTTGTTCGGGACAGTCGTCCAGGTTGTCAAACAGGAAGGAGATTGGGCCTATGTAGTCGTGCCCGACCAGCCAACGATCAAGGATGAACGGGGCTATCCGGGGTGGGTTCCGCTTCGCCAGCTAAGCCCGCGGGACGGGGCAGCGATGCCAGGTAAACCAATTGCGGTGGTAACGGAACCGACGGCGTATCTCTATCTGGACCCTGAACACAAAGAAATGGAAATCAGTTATTTGACCCAACTGCCTGTTATCCAAGATACTGGAGATTGGGTGCAGGTGGCAACCCCATTGGGGAATCGCTATCTGCGTAAATCGGAAGTTGCGATTCATCAATCCAGGATTCCTCAAGCTGCCGGGCAAAGAATCGTGGAAGAAGCGAAGCGATTCCTCGGTTTGCCGTACCTTTGGGGCGGGACATCCGCTTTTGGTTACGATTGTTCGGGATTTGCCTACTCCATCCACCGTGCCTGTGGTATCGCCATTCCCAGGGATGCATCGAACCAAGCAAGATCCGGCCATTTGATTGAGACCGACAATCTTCTCCCCGGAGATTTGGTTTTCTTTGCCTTTGAGGAAGGCAGGGGCAGAGTTCATCACGTGGGCATCTATATTGGAGATGGCCAAATGATTCACGCACCGAAGACAGGGAAAACGATAGAGATGATTCCGATTAAAGGCTCACCCTATGAAGGGGAGCATTCTATTTCCAGAAGATATTGGTAACAAAGGAGTTCAATATGTTTCGATCCATACTGTATGTATTTTTAGGGGCCTGCAGCTACGGGGTATTGTCTGCCATGGTCAAATTGGCTTATCAGGCGGGATTTCAGCCGGGTGAAGTTACAGGCTCTCAAAATTTCTTTGGTACATTGTTAATGGTCATTCCCTTCCTGTTTATGAGGAAATCTGTCCTATCCCTCAAAAATGGGCTGCAACTGTTAGGCGTTGGATTAACCATTGGATTTACCAGCGTCTTGTACTATAGCTGTTTGCAATACCTGGAGTCATCCGTAGCGATTGTGCTTCTTTTCCAATTTACCTGGATGGGAGTATTGATGGAAGCGATCATCGAGCGGAAGTGGCCGTCAAAGGATAAATGGATGGTGTTGTTCCTGTTATTGATTGGCACATTCTTGGCGGCGGGTGTAATCGAGAGTGGGATTCGGTCTTTTTCTTTCCTCGGCATCTTGCTCGGTTTTCTTTCCGCCTTCACATACGCATTGTTTATCTTGTTTAGCGGGAAAGTGGCGACTGCGGTTGACGCGTGGAGCCGCAGCACGATTATGAGCATCGGCTCGTTGATTACGTCGTTTATCGTATTTCGTCCGGAGTTTCTATGGAATGGAGCGCTGAGTCAGGGGCTTTTTTTGTGGGGAGCCTTGCTCGCATTTTTTGGTGTCATGGTTCCGACGCTGCTGTTTAATCTCGGCGTACCGAAAATCGGGGTAGGTCTGGCCACCATCCTTGGTTCAGCCGAGCTGCCGATGGCCGTCCTGCTGTCCAGCCTGGTTCTGGGTGAGCAGGTGAGCGCGATCCAATGGATTGGCGTGGTAATCATCCTCTTCGCCATCGCCTTGCCGGAGTTGAAACGCCGAAGAGAGTCATTAAACAGGGTAGGGTGGTCGTGAAGAAGCAGACGAACGGCAGTTCATGCGGCAGCAGCGAGTGCTGCAGAGTACGAAATCAAATTGATCATTCCAAACTGGCTCACACTTTGGATGGCGATTGTAAGCGATACGGGAGCTGCACTCCTGGTTATCCTGAACAGCCTCAGGTTGTTGCGCCAACAAGGCTTGTAGTTTGGGCCCCTCGTCACAACAATTGTAACGGGGGTTTTTCTATTTTCCTCTTGAATAAATCATGTACTCCTTATAATATACCCATAGGGGTATTTTTAAAAAAGGAGAGGCATGTCGTGAAAACATCTGTTAAAGTAATTACTTTCTTTATTTTGCCGGTTTCCGTGGCGTTGCTCCTGTTGGAAGAAACATTTTCCTCCAAAGTGGAGCCTGGATTTTCTGCCGCACAAACAAAGACGGTGGAAGGTGTTCCGATCAGGCAAGTTACCGAATCGTACGGCAACGAGGGAATTGCCGTGACCGGTTCTGTAGTTCCGGCTGAGACGGCAAGGATTTCTGCCAAAGTGATGGCAACGGTTATTCGGATGTAATGGAAAGAAAGGAATGTTGGTCAAAAAAGGAGATCCGTTAATTGACTTGTACCCCACACAAGGACTGGCGTTTCAACAAGAAGCCCGCTCTGGTGTGCAAAGCGCGGTAGCGTCCATGCAGACGCTTAAAGAAACGATTGCTGTAGCCAAAAAAGAGGTGGAAAAATTGGAAGTATCGGTTCAGCAAGCGAAGATTAAGCTGGAAGAGCCAAACGCAAGGAAAAAATATTGCGTAAGCTAAGCATAAAAGAAGATGCCCGAACCTGCGGCCATTCAATGCGCGTATAGAAAGAAATCCTGCAAAGAGAAACGGTAACTCAAGTAAAAAATTCTGGACGTGTACAGGAATTCCTGGTCTGAATGATCAAGGTTCTGTTCACGTCTTTTTTTATACCACTGAATGGATTCGAAGATCTGATTCATTAATAATTGCTGTGGCGGGTGCGTAATGAAATGGCAATGGTCTATTTATTGATTGCTACCGGATTTTCTTTCCGTTGATTCGGAAGTCTTAGTAAAATAGTGTCGAAAAAACAAAAAATCTGGGCTTATTTGTATAAATTTGGTTTGCAATGGTAAGATTCGGGTATTTAATATTAGAAGTATCTCGGAATTTGGTTCGTTCTCGATGTTTTGACCATCATTCTCAGTTCGGATAAAGGGGTGTACAGGCCCTCAAATTCAACTCCCCGGGTTAAATAAGACAATACAAACAGGGCTGGAGTGATTCACATGATTAACCCGAACTATAGTGACTTAAAGCTTATTGCTTCATTGCGAAAGCTGCGTGAAGCATGCAAGGGCCAGCCTGAGCTGGAGCCGTACCTGCAGACATTAGAGACGGATGTTTATGAATCGCTGCAAGAGTTATCCGATTTGAAAAGTGTATTAAACCTTTCCACGATCATCGCCATTACAGACACAAAAGGCAAGATTTTGTATGCCAATGATAAATTTTGCGAGGTTTCCAAGTATTCAAGGGAAGAATTGGTCGGAAACAGTCATCGCATTCTTAACTCTGGATACCACGATAAGAAATTTTTTCAGAAGATGTGGAAAACCATTTCGCGGGGAGAAATTTGGAGTGATGAGATCAAGAACAAAGCCAAAGACGGCTCTTTCTATTGGGTCAAAACAACCGTGATTCCGCTGCTCGACGAAACAGGGAAACCCTATCAGTATGTGTCATTAAGAACAGATATAACCAAAGGCAAAATTGCTGAAGAAAAGTACCGTGAATCCATTAAAAACGACTTTTACCGAACGGTTCATGCACTTCACAATTTAGTGTTCAAACTGAAAAAAAGACAGGACGGCAGGATCATCTATACCCTTTTTGAAGGGAAGTTGGCCAGGAAATTACAATTACATACACCTTATACCTATGAGAAAACGCCGCGTGAAATATTCTCACCTGAGCTTGCCGAATATCTGGAAGATTTTTACAAAAAAGCCTTTTCAGGCAAAAGCCTTACCTTCACTTTCGAATACAAGGGCGGATTCTATCATACAACCCTTTCCCCTATCATCATGGACGGGGAAGTGACAGAAGTGATCGGGTCTGCCAGCGATATAACAGATCTCATCAGAGCGGAAGAGGTCATTCTTCATATGGCCTATCATGATCCGCTGACCAATTTGATGAACCGGCGCAAATTTATCGAAGATCTGCCGGCAGCGATCAGACACGCCCAAGCAAACCGTACAAAACTTGCCGTCATGTTCCTCGATTTGGATCGGTTCAAGCAGATTAATGATTCGCTGGGCCATTCCGTTGGAGACAAGCTCATAACTGCGGTAGCCCGGCGTCTGGAAAACGAAATCAAAAGAGAGAAAGAATGCTCGTTGTTCCGTGTCGGCGGAGATGAATTTATTATTCTGGTTCCGGGATTACAGGAACAATCAGAGGTGAATTCTATTGCCAAGCGCTTGCTGGGTGTGTTCCATTCGGCCATTTGTCTTGACGAGCAAGAGTTTTTCATTACGGCCAGTATCGGAGTCAGCCTATATCCGGTAAGTGGAACGGACTCGGAAACTTTGATGAAAAATGCGGACACCGCCATGTACTATGCCAAGAAGCGGGGCAGAAACACGTTTCAGATCTACACACCGGAGATGAACGCCAAATATAATGAAAATTTGCAGTTGGAAGTAGAATTGAGAAAAGCCATCAAAAATCAAGAGCTTTATCTCGTCTACCAACCCAAAGTAGATATTCGCAGCGGAAAAATGGTGGGGATGGAAGCGCTGCTTCGCTGGCGGCACCCAACTTTGGGAGAGGTTTGTCCCGCTCAGTTTATCCCGATTGCCGAAGAGACGGGAATCATCGTTTCATTGGGTGAATGGGTCCTGCAAACTGCCTGCCAACAGAATAAGCTGTGGATCGATGCGGGCTATCCAGCCTTATGTGTCAGTGTCAACGTATCCGCTCTGCAATTTCAACAAACCAATTTTGTCGAGACGGTAAATAGGGTCATCAAGACGATTGGCATTGATCCCAAATACGTAGAATTGGAAATTACCGAGAACAGTATTATGGATAATACGGAAGAATGCATCGCAACCCTAACCAAACTAAAAGAGATTGGTGTATCCATCTCGATAGACGATTTCGGTACCGGGTATTCTTCCTTAAGCTACCTGAAGCGATTCCCGATCAATGCGCTAAAAATCGATCAATCCTTCGTCCGGGATATCATGGCAGATGCCGATGACGCCGCCATTGTGAAAGCGGTCATCAATCTGGCTCACAACATGAACTTGAAGGTTATCGCAGAAGGTGTTGAGAATCAAGCCGCCTTCGAGTTTTTGCGCAAGCAGCGGTGCGATCAGCTCCAGGGTTACTTTATCAGCAAGCCGCTGCCGGCAGAAGAGTTTGAAAAACTGCTGAGGGAACAATTGCATTCCTCCAAGGAATCGAAAGGAAAGACTAGAAAAAGTACATTTGCTTAAAACTACAGTTTGACCATATACAAAAAAACCCATTCTTGCAATAATAGAGTAGAAGACCTCGGCCGCCTTAGAGGTCTTTTTACTTTTCGTCGGGAGGTTGAATTCATGGTCAAAAAATTTTTTGCAATAGATGAAGCGAATCAACTCTTGCCAGTTTTGCGTACGGAATTGGCCAGCATGCAGCAAATTCAAAAGGATTTTTACAAGGCTTACCAAACGCTTCAACAAATTCGTTCGCAAACCGTTGGACGAAGTGAATCGGCTGCCGTACAGGACAGCTTGTTTGAATGGGAATGTAAACTGGAGTTCATGCAATTCGAATTCGACATGCATTTCAAGGCCATTGTGTCCAAGGGAGCACAGGTGAAGGATGTTGATCTTGGCTTGATCGATTTTCCGGCTATTTATCAAGGGGAAGAGGTACTTCTTTGTTGGCGGTTGGGAGAAGACTCGGTCAGCCACTATCATTCGATTGATGAGGGGTACGCCGGACGAAAAAAGATTTATTGATGCGGCTACATAGGCTGGTATTTTCTCGTGTATCCTAATGATGCGTGTCTACACCGCGAACATTCCAGCTAAGGGAGCGAGAAAACGCGATGCGTCAACGAATCATCTGCTTTTGTCTGGCTTTTATTGTATGCTTTTGGGTTCTTCCCGAGCGTTCATGGGGTCAACAAGCGTACGATACCTATACGGTCAAGCCGGGTGACAGTTTGTGGAAGATAGCCGTTAAATACCAAGTTGGACTGGGTGAAATTATCAGCGCCAACCCTCAAATTGCCAACCCTCATCTTATCTATCCCAAGGAGAAAATCAAGGTTCCGCTGTTAACCGAAGTGAAGGCGATTGAACAACAAGTGGTTCGGCTGGTGAATCTGGAACGGCAAAAACGGGGACTTACAGCCCTGAGGCTTAATTGGGAAGTGGCCCGTGTCGCCCGTTACAAGTCAATCGACATGCGTGATCGGAACTATTTTTCGCACACCTCTCCAACCTACGGCTCCCCGTTCTCCATGCTTCAGTCATTTGGCATCTCTTATCAGGCTGCAGGCGAGAATATTGCTGCCGGTCAACCTACTGCCCAAGAAGTGATGAAGAGCTGGATGAACAGCACCGGCCATCGGCAAAATATCTTGAATCCGCTCTATACACAGATCGGTGTCGGACTTGCCAGAGGCGGCAGCTATGGGATTTACTGGACGCAAATGTTTATCAAATAAACAAGTCAACATGACCAAGTCTATTCAACCCCGGAAGAAATTCCGGGGATTTATCTTACATACATATACGGTTTCGTCATCTTGCGAAAAAAAGAGCAAGGATGTAAACTTAAGAAATAAAAATAGGGCAAGCGCTTTCCTTACCTGGATTGCAAAACATAACACCATGCCAAATACCACTGGCATTTTTCATTCAAACGCTTTAATGTTATCGGGATTAAAATGCGAAAGATTGGTGAGAAATGAAGACAACCATATACGATGTGGCAGAAAAGGCTGGAGTTTCCATCTCCACTGTTTCCAGAGTGATCAATAATACCGGCCGGATCAGCGAAAAAACGAAGAAAAAAGTTCTGAAAGTCATGGAAGAATTGCAGTATCAACCGAGTGTGGTAGCATCTGCGCTTACAGGAAAGCGTACCCATACGATAGGGTTGATCATCCCGGACGTATCCAACCCATTTTTTGCGGAAATAGCCAGAAGGGTAGAAGATCGTGGCAGGGAATTAGGGTTTAATCTGATTATGTGTAACACAGATAATAACCCGGAAACGGAAGAAATGTATCTTTCGTTAATCAAGCAGAAAAGCGTAGACGGCATCATCATTGGAACCACATCCAAGAACTATCATGCTGTGAATCATTTATTGGAGGAACATTTTCCGGTCGCGCTCATCGCCCAGGATATCCCGGAATTGACGATTGATGTCGTGACCGTGGATGATTTTTTGGGTGGTTATAAGGCTATTTCTCACTTGGTTTCATTGGGGCACAAAAACATTGGAATCGTCCTCGGAAAACTTACGCGAACCAGTGAGAAATATCGGTTTCAGGCTTATCGGCAAGTATTGGAAGAACATGGGTTAGGTTTTGACGAACGATTGGTAAAATATACAGATTACTCTATGGAGGACGCGAAACGGGCAGCTCTTGAATTGCTTAAATCGCCCCAAAGGCCAACAGCTATTTTTGCCTATTTTGATAATCTGGCCATAGGAGTGTATCAGGCTGCCAAAGAATTAGGACTTGCCATCCCAGACGATTTATCCGTAGTTGGTTTCGATAACACGATATTGGCTGCGATTGTGGATCCTCCGCTGACCACCATAGCACAGCCCATTGAAGAAATGGCACGACAAGTGATGGATTTATTGGTAAAAGAAATTCAAGGTGAAAAACTTACGAAGCAGAGGATCATTTTGCCACCTGAATTAATCA
The DNA here is from genome assembly GCA_041920465.1 of Paenibacillaceae bacterium. Lineage (GTDB taxonomy): Bacteria > Bacillota > Bacilli > Brevibacillales > Brevibacillaceae > Brevibacillus_H. The sequence continues at coordinate 39,173 of JBHGXW010000010.1, forward strand.
TCCGCCATTCGACAAAGTTGGTTGCGGAGTAAAGCACGGCTAATGCTTCAAGAGATAAGCGTCACATTGAAAAAACAATACGGTCGAAATAAACGTTACGTTCGAAATAAATGTTATCTTCAAAATATGCGACACATCGAAGCGATCTTTCTCCATTCAAACAAAGTGGACGATAGATCGCTTTTTTTGCATAAGCAGTCATGGACGCATACTGTTTTTCGACATGGATTTGGGACACGGAATAAAAATTTCTGCCATAAAAGTTTAAATATTTTCAAAAAAGTGTTGCAAATCAAACAGGGAAAAAATAAAATTAAGACAAATCAGCGCAAGCGCTTGCGCTAAAAAAGCTTGGAAGAAAGCTTCAGAGAGATAGCTTGCTAAATTAATGCTATTTATTGCATCCTAGACGTTTATTGCGCTACTAAAACGAGAGGGGGGAAGCAGTAATTTTTTTCACAAAATGAGCAAGCGCTTTCTCTTTCTGTCAACATAGTTAAGCGGTTTCCAATTTAGGCATGATGATCTTTTATGAGGGTATCAATCTTGCGGCGACAGAGCCGAGCAGCCACCACTTGACAGTATACCGAATGATGGGAATCAAACAAAAAGGGGGATATTTAAATGGCACAAGTGAAAGTAGGGATTTTAGGAGCAGGTGGAATTGCCAAGGTTCACACTTCCATTCTGAAAAGGGATGAAAGGGTAGAGATTACCGGTGTTGCCGACATTTCTGAAGAAAGAGCGACTGCCCTGGCGAATGAAGCTGGAAATGCCAAGGCGGTAGGAAGTCTGGAAGAACTTTTCGATTTAGGCGTTGATGCTGTCTATGTTACGACTCCAAATACCCTGCATGTGGGACCGGTTCTTCAGTGTCTGAAGAATAACATCCATGTATTTTCTGAAAAACCGATGGCTACCTCTTTGGCGGAAGCGGAACAGATCAAAAATGCCGCAGCAGCATCAAAGGCTGTATACAATCTGGGGATGAATCGCCGTTATGCTTCCGTTTACAAAAAAGTGAAGGAATTGATCGCTTCGGGTGAGGTGACCCCGTATCTGGCGAACCTCAAGATGAACCGGGGAGAATTGCTTAATCCTTCGTGGACCGCGGACCCCAAGGTTACAGGCGGATTCCTGTATGAGACCCCGTTTCACCTGATGGATTTGAGCCGGTATTTATTTGGCGAAGTGGAGACCGTCAATTGCGAAGGCAGACAAAATATCTCCGAGTCGGAAATCGATACGTTTGCGATTACGCTCACCTTTGCATCAGGGACGATCGCCAATTTTGTCACCTACGCTCACGCCGGATGGAGTTTTCCGTTTGAGAGCCTGGAGGTTTATGGAAAATACTCCACCATAGCAACACAAGAGCTGGAGAAAGTGATGTATTCCCCCGGTTTAAAACAAGCAGCGCAAATCAACGACTATTTCCAACTCTCCCAGGAAGAAAAATGGGGCTATATCGAAGAAGATCGTCTGTTTATTGATGCGATTGTCAATGGATCACAACCACCGGTGACGGCGGAAGACGGATATCATTCGATTCGATTGCTGGAAGCTGTTTATGAAAGCGCTAAATCTGGAAAACGTGTAGATTTCCGCCAATCTGCACAAGCAAAATGATTCCGTTTCAACAGAAAACAATCGGATAGGTGGGGGATGGGTGTGAACAAAAAGAAAGTTCGCATTGGTATGGTTGGTTACAAATTTATGGGCAAAGCACACAGCCATGCTTTTCGCGATATTCCGTTCTTCTTCGATACGGATGTGGTACCGGTCTTGCAATCGATTGCCGGGCGCGATGAACACGGGGTAAAACAGGCGGCAGAAAAGATGGGATGGGCATCCTATGAAACGGACTGGCGTCGGCTGATCGAACGGGAGGATATTGATGTGATTGACATCGTCACCCCCAATCATACACATGCCGAGATCGCGATTGCGGCAGCGAAAGCGGGCAAGCATGTGATTTGTGAAAAACCTCTCGCGTTAAGCGTGGAAGAATCGCAGCGCATGCTGGATGCGGTCAGGAATGCTGGAGTCGTCCACATGATTTGCCACAATTATCGCTTCGCCCCGGCTGTTCAATTTGCCAAAAAATTGATTGAGCAGGGCCGCTTGGGTAAGATTTTTCATATCCGCGCCACTTTTTTGCAGGATTGGCTGATGGCGCCGGATTTCCCGTTAATCTGGAGGCTGCGCAAAGAAGTTTCCGGATCAGGTACCCATGGTGATCTTGGAGCTCATATTATTGACCTGGCCCGTTTTCTGGTTGGAGAATTCAGCGAAGTTGTGGGCATGATGGAAACCTTTGTGAAAAAACGCCCTCTGGGTGATATGGACATCAACTTGAAGGGACGTATCGAAAGCGGCGAATGGGGAGAGGTAAACGTAGACGATGCTTGCGCCTTTTTAGCCCGCTTTGAGAATGGCGCGTTAGGTACATTTGAAGCCACTCGTTTTGCCAGAGGCAACCGTGCCGGAAATCGTTTTGAAATCAATGGGGAAAAAGGCTCGATTCGCTGGGACATGGAGAATATGAACAATCTGCAGGTTTATTTGGAAGAGGATGAACCTGGTTTGCAAGGATATCGCACGATCAACTGTACGGAGGTGGAGCATCCATTTGCGGGGGCATACTGGCCTGCCGGTCACATCATCGGGTATGAACATACATTCATTAATTTGTTGGTCGAAATGATGAATGGGATTTCGAAAGGATTTAGCCCTTCTCCCAACTTCGAAGATGGACTTCGCAACCAGATTGTGCTTGAAGCGGTCGAACAATCCGTTCGAACAGGTAAATGGGTGAAAACGTCTGACGTATTGCAAACAACCTGAACAGTTTTTCTTTCCCATAATTTAAAGCGCTTACAAAACGGTACACACAACACAAGTGATAAAGGTGGGTTTGACATGCCGATTCGATGTGCAGTTCTTGGTTTAGGCCGTTTAGGTCACCATCACGCAAAAAATTTGGCCACTCATCAAGTTAGCGGGGCAGAGCTGGTTTCAGTGGTTGATCCGATGGAAGGAAGAGCGGAACAAGTTGCCAGAGAATTCGGGATTCGCAAGTGGACCCAGAATCCGGATGACGTTTTTCAAGATCCTGATATTGATGCAGTCATTATTGTTACCCCGACCAGTACCCATGCGGACATGATTAAACGGGCAGCGATCAATGGAAAACCCATTTTTGTGGAGAAACCGCTCACTCAAAATATCGAAGAAGCGGACGAAATCATTCAAACGATCAAGGATTATAACGTAATCTGCCAGGTTGGGTTCATGAGACGGTTTGATCCCGCCTATGCGGAGGCAAAAAGAAGAATTGAAGCAGGAGATATCGGCAAGCCAATTTACTTCAAAGGGATTACTCGCGATGCAGGGGCGCCGCCTGCCGAGTTCATCAAGCACAGCGGGCGCATGTTTTTGGATGTCTCGATTCATGATTACGATATTGCGAGATATTTGATGGGAGCCGAGATTACTTCTGTTTCTGCGCATGGGAGAGTTTTGATGAATCCGTTTATGGAAGAGTTCAAAGATGTGGATCAAGCCATCACCTATGTTCATTTTGACTCCGGCGCGGCTGGAGATATTGAAGCAAGCCGCAACTCTCCCTACGGCCATGATATCCGGACAGAAATTATTGGTACGGAAGGCTCGTTATTTATCGGTACATTGAGGAACCAGAATGTGACTTTCCTGAACTTTAAGGGCAGCTCCTACGAGATCATCCCGGATTTCCAAACGAGATTTAACGATGCCTACCGCTTGGAACTGGTTCACTTCATCGATTGTGTGCAAAACAAGAAAACACCTAAAGTAACGGAGGTGGATGGAAAAGTCAATCTTGAAATAGCGATCGCGGCCACAGAATCATTTGACAGCGGTCAAACGGTCCAGGTGGAAGCGGGACAACTGGAAAAAAGCAGATGATTCATATTTATCAATGCAATGCAAATCAAATCAAGGAAAAGCGATAAGGGGGTTATCTTATGATGAATGTTCAGAAAAGAATCGGTTTGTTCTTGATCTTCTTGCTCATCACGGTTTTCGCGGCAGGGTGTGGTGGACAGCAGGCTGCTACACAGCCGCCCCAGCAGACACAGACAGGTGCGGAAACCCAAGGAACCGCAGCGAAAAAGGATAAGATTACCATTGGTGCCGCTCTTCCCGACTTTGACGACAAGTGGTTGAGCTATTTACAGGACGGGATGAAAGAATATCAGAAAACACTGCCAAATGTAGATGTCATTTATGTAGATGCAATGAATGATGCCAACAAGCAGTTGTCCCAGGTTGAGAACTTCATCAATCAGAAGGTCGATGCCATCGTGATTGTTCCGGTTGACACCGTATCTGCTCCTAATATGGTGGATAAAGCCAATGCAGCCAAGATTCCCATTGTTGTGGTGAACAGACAGTATGAAGGTGTGGAAAAAGCTACGGCTTACGTAGGTTCGGAATCGCTCAAGGCAGGTATCATGGAGATGGAAGAAGTAGCGAAGATCCTGAACGGAAAGGGCAACATCGCTATCATGAACGGTCAGATGGGGCATGAGGCACAGATCAAGAGAACGGAAGGAAACAAACAGATTATTGAAAAGAATCCGGATATGAAAGTAGTGTTGGAAGGAACGGGTGAGTGGGATCGAGCCAAAGGAATGACGTTAATGGAAAACTGGCTGCAGTCAGGCCAAACGATTAATGCCGTTGTATCCAATAATGATGAAATGGCGATCGGAGCCATTATGGCCCTCGAAGCGGCAGGCAAACTGAAGGATGTTGTGGTAGCGGGGGTTGATGCTACACCTGATGCTTTGGAATATGTGAAGTCCGGAAAACTGAAAGTTACGGTCTTCCAGGATGCCAGAGGGCAAGGAAAAGGCGGACTTGAAACGGCCGTTAAGGCGGCAAAAGGAGAAAAAGTGGAAAAGTTCGTCTGGATTCCTTATGAATTGGTAACGAAGGACAATGTAGAAGAGTACATCAAAAAATGGCAGTAGCGCAAATCCGTCATGACCTGAAGTAACGGCAAGCAAATAGGGAAAGGACACTTGCAAAAGACTGGTGTCCTTTCCTGCCAACGGTAAACAATATCGCAAATGAGGGGAAGGGCATGAATAGAGAATATATCCTGCAGATGGAGAATATCACGAAGGAATTCCCTGGCGTAAAGGCTTTAGATAATGTTCAGTTGAAAGTAAAAAAAGGAACCGTGCACGCGTTAATGGGTGAAAACGGTGCTGGCAAATCCACACTGATGAAAATATTGAAAGGGCTTTATACCCCGGACAGCGGGAGAATTATTTTCAATGGTGAAGAACTGAAGCTGACTAGCGTGAAACAAGCTCTCGATAAAGGGATTTCGATGATTCACCAGGAGCTAAGTCCAATACCGCATATGACTGTGGCCGAGAACATTTTTCTGGGAAGAGAGCCTAGCTATGGTTTTATGGGCTGGGTGAAAAGTAAGGAGCTTGAAGAAAAGACAAGAAAATTACTCAAGAAACTGGAAATCGATATTGACCCGCGAGCCAAGATGGCTGAGCTCAGCATCGCAAGTACGCAGATGGTAGAGATTGCCAAGGCAATTTCCTATCAGTCCAAATTAATTATTATGGATGAGCCGACATCCGCCATTACCGAGAAAGAAGTGAACCATCTGTTTAAGATCATCCGTTCCCTGAAAAAAGAGGGAGTATCGATTATTTACATCACCCATAAGATGGATGAACTATCGCAAATCACGGATGAATTTACGGTTTTACGTGATGGAAAGTATATCGGAACCATGCCAAGTGAACACATTTCAAAAGAACAATTGATTGAAATGATGGTGGGAAGGGAATTAAATCAAGTTTTTCATAAAAAGCCGGCCGAAATCAAAGAGGTCGTCTTGTCGGTAAGGAATGTGTCCAAAAAAGGTGTCTTTGAAAATGTGAGTTTTGAAGTGAGAAAAGGGGAAATTATCGGAATCGCTGGTTTGATGGGTTCCCGACGAACAGAAGTACTGGAAAGTATATTCGGAATTACCCCCATCGACTCAGGTGAAGTGTACGTAAAAGGCGAGAAAAAGGTGATTCGCTCACCGCGTGACGCTATCAAATCGGGGATCGGACTGCTTACGGAAGATAGAAAGTCAACCGGATTATTTTTGCCTCTTTCCGTTCAAGACAACATGATCACCGTCAATATAGAACAATATATCAAAGGCGGTTTTTTGAATCAGAGAAAAATCCAGTCAGATTGTAAAAAACAGAACGAGCAGTTAGCTATCAAGACGCCCAGTCTCAATCAGACGATCAAATATTTAAGTGGCGGAAATCAGCAAAAAGCATTAATCGCCAGGTGGCTGCTTCGAGATCCAGATATCCTGTTCTTAGATGAACCGACAAGAGGGATCGACGTTGGGGCAAAATCAGAAATCTATAATCTCATCTTTGAACTAGCGAAAAAAGGTAAAGCCATCGTCGTAATCTCCTCTGAACTGCCCGAAATATTGGGCTTAAGCGACCGCATCCTGGTGATGTACGATGGCCGTAAAATGGGAGAACTGAAGAGAGAAGAAGCAACACAGGAAAAAATACTACAGTTGGCAACAGGAACATAATGCACCGACTTCGTTCGAAAGGATTGGGGATGGATAGATGAGCAGTGAAGTTACGATTTCAAAAGAACATAAACGCTCTGGGGTATCAAGCCAAAACCGGCTAAAAGAAAAAGCGCACCATATTTTTCATCGGTATGGGATGCTCATGATTCTTCTTGTTTTAATTGTTTTTATGTCAATTCTCTCACCTACTTTCTTTACTTCCAGCAATTTGCTTAATATTGTGCGGCAAATGTCTGTGGTAGGAATTGTGGCGATCGGCGTTACGATGGTTATTATCACAACGGGGATCGATCTCTCCTCAGGTTCGGTGATCGCACTTGTATCCGTCGTAGTAGCCACCTTCGCCCATCCGGACAGTTATCCTCTCCTTGTCCCGATCATCCTTGGAATCGGATTGGGGATACTCATCGGTGTCATTAATGGAACGATTATCTCGAAAGGCAAAATTGCCCCGTTTATCGTTACACTGGGTATGATGACTGCTGCCAGAGGTGCGGCTTTGCTTTTTAGCGGTGGAAGACCGATCGGGAACTTGTCAGATTCCTTCAAGTTTATTGGACAGGGAGATGTGTTGGGTATCCCGTTACCCATTCTCATCTTTGCACTTGTTGGCGTGGTTTCGTATATCCTCCTGAACAAAACAAAATTCGGGAAATACACCTACGCCATCGGCGGCAATGAGCAGGCAGCGATAATTGCCGGAGTCCATGTAGACAGGTACAAGATTCTCATTTACGGTTATGCCGGTTTATTATCTGCCATTGCGGGAATTATCCTGACTTCCCGGATTGCTTCTGGCCAGCCAACGGCAGGTACCATGTATGAATTGGATGCGATTGCCGCAGCTGTCATCGGCGGTACCAGCCTTTCCGGCGGGATTGGAACCATCGGGGGAACGATCATTGGCGCTCTGATCATCGGTGTGATGAATAACGGCCTTGATCTGTTAAATGTATCTTCGTATTGGCAGCAAATTCTAAAGGGCGTGATTATCACGGTTGCTGTCTTTATCGATTCCCGAAAAAACAAAAGATCATAAAAAGAAAAAAGTAGGGGGAGTCAGGATGAAAATTGCTTTTAATCAGGCGACGACGATGAAACAGTCGACACTTGCCAAAGATTTGGAGTTATGCGAAAAGCATGGCTACGATTACATTGAAATCAGATTGGATAAGTTACGCGATTATCTGCAGGATCATACGGCACACGATTTAAAAACTTTTTTCGAAAAGAATCGGATTAAGCCGTATGCTTTCAACGCTCTTGAATTTATCTCTTTTAGAGACGAAGCGGGTTACCTGCAAATAACAGAAGATTTGAAATTTTTATGCGAGATGGGCGAAATCATCAACTGCAAAAACGTCATCGCTGTCCCAACGTTTGATATCGGAGATTACTCGAAATCCCAGATCAAAGAAGAAACCGTCAAGGTTCTCCATGAGCTGAGCGAGATCGCTCAACCCTACGGCGTTCGATTAGCCCTGGAATTCTGCGGTTATCCCAACTGTTCTGTCAATACGTTTGGTCAAGCGTATGAAATTGTAGAAGAAGTGAACAGAGGAAATGTGGGAATCGTTCTGGATTGCTTTCACTTCCACGCGATGAACTCAAAGATGGAAGACTTGCGGAAAGCAGACCCAAAGAAAATATTTGTGTTTCATATTGATGACTGTGAAGATTTGCCGGCGGGGGCATTGCGGGATCATCACAGAGTGTGGCCAGGTGAAGGAGCAGTCGATTTGGATGGCATCCTGTCCACATTAAAGGAAATTGGCTATGGAGAAATGGTCTCAGTCGAACTATTCAGGCCGGAATATTGGGAATGGGATATTGAAAAAACGATAAAAACGGGAAAAGAAACGACGGAAGAAGCGGTAAGCAAATATTTTCAAATCGGATAACCTCACTTTTTGCCTTACAGGTAAGCGCTTAACTTTCGCGGAGAAGGTGGGAAAACAGCAGAATGAAAACTAGGAGACTAACAACGGCTCAAGCGTTGGTCGCATTTTTAAATCAACAGTATGTCGAGTTCGATGGTAGAGAAGATAAATTTGTGAAAGGTGTTTTCACCATCTTTGGCCATGGAAATGTACTGGGTCTTGGCCAGGCTTTGGAAGAAGATCCAGGAGAGCTTGAGGTGTATCAGGGCAGAAACGAGCAGGGGATGGCGCATGCAGCCGTTGCATTCGCCAAGCAAAAGCATCGGAAGCAAATTATCGCTTGCACTTCCTCGGTTGGACCCGGGGCAGCCAATATGCTGACAGCCGCAGCGACCGCTTCCGCCAATAACATCCCTGTCTTGTTGCTTCCCGGCGATACGTTTGCCACCCGACAACCGGACCCTGTGCTTCAACAAATTGAACATTACCATGATGGCACGATCACGACCAATGATGCTTTCCGGGCAGTCAGCAAATACTGGGATCGTGTAAACCGGCCAGAACAATTGATGACCGCGATGATCAATGCAATGCGAGTGCTTACTGACCCTGCCGATACGGGGGCGGTGACCATCGCCCTTCCGCAGGATGTTCAGGGAGAAGTGTATGAATTTCCTGAGTATTTCTTCAAAAAACGCGTCCATCGGATCGAACGCCGTATACCGACCAGCTCGGATCTTAATGATGCGGTGGAGCTGATCAAAGGCAAACAAAAGCCTGTGATCATCTGCGGAGGGGGAGTACGGTACTCCGAAGCAGGCGACGCACTAAAGCGTTTCGCTGAAAAATTCAACATCCCATACGGAGAGACACAAGCCGGAAAAAGTGCGATTGAAAGCGAACACGGATACAATCTGGGGGGAATTGGAGTAACCGGGAACCTTGCGGCGAACACACTAGCGAAAAATGCGGATTTGGTGATCGGGATTGGGACCAGATACTCAGATTTCACGACGGCATCCAAACAGCTCTTCCAAAATCCCGATGTCGAGTTCCTGACGATTAATGTGTCCGAATATCACGCGAACAAGCTTGATTCGGTAAAGATCGTGGCTGATGCGAAGCTTGCCCTGCTGGCATTGGAAACAGAGTTGGAAAAAGCGGGATACCGCTCCGGTTACAAGGATGAAATTAAATCGGCCAAAGCAGCTTGGGAAGCGGAGCTGAGTCGTTTGCGCCAGATTCGCTACAAACAGGAAGGGTTTTCCCCTGAAATCGCCGGCCACCTGGATGAGGTACTGCCGGAGTTTTATGAAACATATCGCTCATGTCTGACCCAAACCGAAGTGATTGGGCAGATAAACGAGCTGATTGAAGAAGATGCGATTATCATCGGGGCTGCCGGAAGCCTCCCTGGAGACCTGCAAAGAATGTGGAAATCGCGTCGACCCAACACATACCACATGGAGTACGGCTACTCCTGCATGGGTTATGAAATATCGGGAGCGCTCGGGGTAAAAATGGCTGAACCGGATAAAGAGGTTTACGCCATGGTAGGTGATGGAAGCTACCTGATGCTGCATTCCGAATTGGTAACCAGCATCCAGGAAGGAAAGAAAATCAATGTCTTGTTACTGGATAATGCCTCATTTGGATGCATCAACAACCTGCAGATGAGCAATGGCATGGGCAGCTTCGGAACGGAATTTCGATACAGGAATCCCGTTACCGGCCGATTGGATGGAGGCTTTATCAAAATCGACTTCGCCCAAAGCGCAGCCGGCTACGGGGTCAAAACCTACAAGGTAACTACCGTGGAAGAACTCCAGGAAGCGCTGAAAGATGCAAAAACACAGACGGTATCTACCCTGATCGACATCAAAGTGCTTCCCAAGACGATGACGAACGGTTACGAATCGTGGTGGCATGTTGGAATTGCCGGCACTTCGCAGAATCTCAAGATAACAGAGGCTTATCAGAATAAGGAAAACAACCTGAAAAAAGCAAGAAAATATTAAAAAAAGGTGTGAGGGATAACCATGAGTCAAACACAGAACAAACGCTTTCGTATCGGTATAGCTCCGATCAGTTGGGTAAATGATGATATTCCCGGTCTGGGCGACCACTATACACAGGATCAGGTGCTCTCCGAAATGGCCGAACTTGGATATATTTCAACCGAAATGGGACGCCTTTTCATGCAGGACCCTCCGACGCTCAAAGCCAAGTTGGAGGAGCACGGAATCCAGCTTGCGAGCAAATTTGTGGGGACGATTTTTTCTGACGCAGATCGTTTGGAAGAGGAGCTTCGATCGTTCAGGAATTGGGTGAACTACCTGAAGGAAATGGGATGCGAATATGTGATCGTAAGTGAAATGGGTGGCTCTGCGTTCTGGGACCCAAGACGTTCCCCGGAAGATAAGGCGATCAAAAACCTGACGGACAAGGAATGGGAAACCCTGGTGGAAGGGCTGCATCGGGCTGCCGTCATCGCCCAGGAGTCTGGTTTGCAGCTGGTTTATCACTTCCATGCCGGAACTGTCATAGAGACAGCGGAGGAGATCGACCGCTTAATGGAGTCGACCGACCCGAATTTAGTCCATCTATTGTACGATACCGGGCATGCTCTCTATGGCGGTTATGATCCGCTTGAGCTTTTGCAAAAATACGAAGACCGTATCAAGTATGTTCATTTGAAGGATGTCCGAAAAGATGTTTTGGAGCATGTCAAAAAGGAAAATCTTGATTTCCGTTCTGCCGTGCTAAAAGGAATGTTTACCGTCCCTGGAGATGGATGTATCGACTTTGCTCCGATCCTGAAGGAGTTGATTGACAGGAATTACGATGGCTGGATCATTGTAGAAGCGGAACAGGATCCCGCGGTTGCCCATCCTTACACATACGCAAAAATGGCCAAGGATTATATTGATCAAAACATTTCGGCCTTGATGTCCTCGAATCAACGGTAAGGCGGGTGGAGAGCCATGAGTAAGCTTATTGTTCCCAGTCAAAAACCGGATGAGCATGGCAATGTCCTGCGTATTACCCCACAATCCGCTGATTGGAGCTATGTCGGGTTCGAGGTGTATACCCTGCAAAAAGGGCAAACCTTGAAACAGGTAACGGGTAACCGGGAAGTATGTATCGTTTTGTTGTCCGGTATGGCTCATCTTTCTACCAACTATCAAAAATGGGAAAACATCGGTCGGCGAATGGATGTTTTCGAAAAGATTCCGCCTTATTCCGTCTATGTTCCGCCAGGAGATTTCTATGAAGTAGAGGCTGTTACCGATTTGGAACTGGCGATCTGCAAGGCACCTGGAGAAGGTACATACCCTGCCCGCCTGATTGCACCGGGTGATGTGGGGGTTGAAATCAGGGGCGCGGGTAATATCGAGCGAAAGATTCATAATATTCTTCCGGAGCAAAAACCGGCAGACAGCTTGCTTGTCGTAGAAGTATTTACTCCTGAAGGGAATTGGTCCAGCTATCCTCCGCATAAGCACGATCAAGAGAATCTCCCGCACGAGTCCTACTTGGAAGAGACGTATTACCACAAAATCAATCCTGTACATGGTTTCGCCATCCAGAGAGTATACACCGACGACCGTTCCCTGGATGAAACACTGGTTGTGAAAAACGGAAATGCCGTATTGGTGCCAAAAGGATACCATCCCGTTTCCGCGCCACCCGGATATGAGGTCTACTATTTAAACGTCATGGCGGGACCGGTTCGAACGTGGAAGTTTCACAATGATCCGGATCACGAATGGGTGATGGAAAGGAAACTGGAAGCCAAAGCGCTGGGGAAGGAAGGGCAAAGGCCATGAACAACCTGATGATTGACAGCCAAAAACCGCTGGATTTTATCGCGATCGGCCGGCTTTGTATTGACTTGAACTCAAACGAAATCAACCGTCCCATGGAAGAAACGATAACCTTCACCAAATATGTGGGCGGCTCACCTGCCAATATTGCCATCGGAATGTCCAGATTAGGGATGAAAACGGGATTTATCGGCCGTGTAGCCAATGACCAACTGGGGCGCTTCATCGTCAACTACCTCAAGAAAAATCAGATCGATACTTCCAGCGTCATTACAGATCAGTCCGGAAGTGTTACAGGACTGGCTTTTACAGAAATTAAAAGCCCAACAGATTGCAGCATTCTCTTGTATCGGGATAACGTGGCCGATTTAAAGCTGGAACCAAGAGATGTGAGCGAAGAGTATATCAAACAGGCCAAAGCTTTGTTGATTTCGGGAACAGCCCTGGCGAAAAGCCCGTCCCGGGAAGCGGTCTTCACTGCCCTTCATTACGCCAGAAAGCATGGTGTATTGGTCTTCTTCGACATCGACTACAGACCGTATACTTGGACTTCACCGGAGGAGACGGCGGTCTATTACAACCTGGCAGCCGAAAAGTGTGATGTCATTATCGGCACAAGGGAAGAATTCGATATGGTGGAATGTTTTGAACACAATGTGAATCACGATGATTCCTACACAGCCAACAGGTGGTTTGAGTATCAGGCCAAGATTGTCGTCATCAAGCATGGGAAAGATGGTTCCATCGCCTATACGAAAGAGGGAGAACAGGTTAAGGGTACGACCTTCCCGGCAAACGTGATCAAAACGTTTGGTGCCGGCGATTCCTATGCGGCAGGATTTATCTACGGGCTGATGCAGGGTTGGGAGCTCTCGAAAGCGATGGAATACGGCGCTGCCGCAGCTTCCATCGTCATTTCCAGCCACAGCTGCTCAGATGCTATGCCAACGGCTGAACAAATCGACAGCCATATCAACCTGTGCAAAAACGGAGAATTCACTGCAAACAAATAATGCAGCAATCTGCCTTAGGAGGAGAAGAGAATGTCTACAAAAACGACCATACAAACGCTCAAAAACCTGATCGGTGGAGAGTGGGTAGAATCCGCATCCGACAAAAACGAAGTGGTTCCCAATCCGGCTACCGGCGAGACCTTGGCTTACGTCCCCATTTCAACCCGTGAAGACCTGGATCGCGCGGTGGAAGCGGCCAAAAAAGCTTTTCAAACCTGGAGTAAAACAGCTGTCCCTCGCCGGGCACGCATTCTGTTCAAGTATCAGCAATTGTTGGTTGACCATTGGGAAGAGCTGGCGACGATGATTACGCGAGAGAACGGCAAAAGCTACGACGAAGCTTATGGGGAGGTGCAACGGGGAATTGAGTGTGTCGAGTTTGCCGCTGGAGCCCCTACCTTAATGATGGGCAGACAGCTGCCTGATATTGCCACCAATCTGGAATCGGGCATGTACCGTTATCCTGTTGGTGTTGTTGGCGGTATAACCCCCTTTAACTTCCCGATGATGTGCCCTTGCTGGATGTTCCCGCTGGCGATTGCGTGCGGGAATACCTTCATCCTGAAACCATCCGAACGGACCCCCATGCTGGCCAATCGCCTGGCTGAGCTTTTTCTGGAAGCTGGACTGCCTGATGGCGTATTGAACATTGTTCACGGGGCCCATGACGTTGTGAACGGTCTGTTGGAACATCCTGGCATCAAAGCCATTTCGTTTGTTGGTTCCCAACCGGTAGCCGAATATGTCTATCGAACTGGAACGGCTCATGGCAAGCGCGTTCAAGCCCTGGCGGGAGCAAAAAACCATTCGATTGTTATGCCGGACGCTGATTTGGATTTGGCTGTCAACCAGATTATGACGGCAGCCTATGGCTCGGCCGGTGAACGATGCATGGCCGCTTCCGTCGTCGTTACCGTAGGCGATGTGGCAGAGCCTTTCATTCAGAAACTGGTTCAAGCGACTGCCAAGCTCAAGATAGGAAACGGATTGGATGAAGGCGTCTTCCTTGGCCCTGTCATCCGCGATTCTCATAAAGCAAGAACGGAAAAATATATCGAAATCGGTGAAAATGAGGGAGCCGAACTGGTACTCGACGGAAGAAAAGTTGAAGCCGCGAGCCAAGAGGGTTATTTTATCGGTCCGACAATTTTCGATCATGTCACTACCGATATGACCATCTGGAAAGAGGAAATTTTTGCTCCTGTACTATCGATTGTGCGTGTCAATACCCTTGATGAAGCGATCGAACTGACGAATCAATCCAAATTTGCCAATGGAGCTTGCATTTATACGCAAAATGGCAGTCACGTACGTAAATTCCGTGAAGAGATTGACGCGGGCATGCTAGGAGTCAATTTGGGTGTTCCGGCTCCCATGGCATTCTTCCCATTCTCCGGCTGGAAAAACTCCTTTTACGGCGATCTTCACGCCAATGGCCCGGACGGCGTAGAGTTCTATACACGCAAGAAGATGGTAACGGCTCGCTGGTAACGGCTTGCTCGTAAAGGGCGTTGGTAAAGGCTTGTTTCAAACGGTCAGGGGGTACCAGGCTGCTTTTAGTCTGGTACTTTTTTCTCCCATATATTATTTCAAACTGTGATGTTTTATTTTTTGGGGAAGGAGAATGAGGATATGCCCTTGGTTTCCATGAAACAAATGTTATACCAAGCATGGCAAGAAAAATATGCTGTTGGTCATTTCAACTTGAACAACCTGGAGTTCGCCCAAGCCATCTTGAAGGCGGCAGAAGAGGAGAAATCTCCCGTCATACTTGCTGTTAGCCCCGGCTACATCTCCCATCTGGGCGGATTGAAACTGGCTGCTGCGATGGTGAAGGCACTTATAGAGGAATACAGGATTTCCGTTCCGGTTGCCCTGCACTTGGATCACGGCTCTTCGTCCGAGTTGTGTTTACAAGCGATATATGCCGGATTTACTTCTGTCATGATCGATGCTTCTCACTATCCACTGGAAGTCAACATCGCCAAAACAAAGCAAGTTGTGGAAGCAGCCCATGCGTTAGGTGTCTCTGTCGAAGCAGAATTAGGCAGAATCGGGGGCCAAGAGGATGACCTGATCGTGGATGAAGCGGATGCGATGTATGCCATTCCGGAAGAGTGTGAACGTCTTGTCCGGGAGACGGGTGTAGATTGTCTGGCTCCAGCCTTGGGATCAGTTCATGGTCCGTATAAGGGGGAACCCAGGCTCGGATTCTCTCATATGGAAGAAATTCAAAGATTGACGGGTATTCCACTTGTCTTGCATGGCGGTACAGGGATTCCAATCCATCACATTAAGCGCGCCATTTCGCTGGGAACAGCCAAAATCAACGTGAATACCGAGAATCAGTTGGCATTTACCAGAGCGATTCGGAAGTCACTAGAAGAGAATAAGAATCAATATGATCCAAGAAAATACCTGGGATTGGCAAGAGAAGCAATAATGGATACGGTTAAGCAAAAAATGCGTGAATTCGGATCTTCCGGGAAGGCGATTTAGCAAAGCCAATCCTTATTTTGCCGAAATGGCGAGAAGTGTGGAAGATCGGGCAAGTTAATTAGGCTACAGCATGATCATTTGCAGTACCGACAATGATTTGGAAACAGGAGCGAAATACATTTCCCTGCTTAACCAAAAATGTGTCGACGGTATAATCGTCACTACAAGGAACGGGCACGGGGCTTTAATCAAGCAATCGAAGAAGCGGGGTTGAGATTTGAGGAATGCTACTATCCACCTTGCAGTTTCACGATAGAAGGATTTACTCGTCCAGGAAATCAGACAGGAAAAGAAGGGGAAAAGGTGACTTTTACGCATTCGGCGATTTACCCAAAAATGGAAAGGGGTGAAAAAACGGTGCCGATGAAGCTGAGCTTGAAGATAAGTCAAAAAATGTGGCTGTTCTTTCTTGGAATTGCGATTCTGTTCATCCTTACCGTTGGAGTTTTTTATTCCTGTCTGAAACAAATAGATAAAAGCAACTCCGATCTGATCAATCAAAAAGTAGCCATACTGCGAAATACCGATAACATTCAAATCAGTGCACTCCAACAGATCGAAAGTTTGCGGGCGTTTCTCTTAACGGGTGACCAGAATCATATAAAAGCAATGGAAAGTGCGAATGGAAAGTTGACGAGTATTCTCGAACATATGAAGAGCTTGGAGCTAAGCGACGAGGAACAACTCCACATCAAAAACATCGGATTACGGAATAAATCATTTATAGATACTGCGAGAAATGTCATTCCGTATCATAACAGCAGCGCGAAAGTGAAATTAATTTCCTCGTTTGCCGATATGCCCAATAAATTTGCGAAGGATATTCTGATTGAATCCAAGATATTGGGAGATTTGGTACAAAAGGAAGTGGATCAACAAATTGACGAAAATAACAGGAAGGTTGCTCAAATTTTTGCCACGGTCCTTCCATTATGTTTTCTTAGTTTACTTCTCTTGTCATTCATTGCATGGATCGTATCAAGAATGGTGGTAAAACCCGTTGTCATGATGTCAGAGGCTGCGAAAAAAATTGCTTCCGGCGATTTAACGATTGATGGAATCAAGGTGAAAAACAAGGACGAAATTGGTGAACTGGCTCAATCCTTTCATGTTATGACAAGGAATCTTCGTCATTTAATTGGAGAAGTAGGCTCTCATGGGGAGCAAGTAGCGGTTTCTGCTGAAGAATTGACGGCAAGTGCCGAGCAAACCAGTCATTCTATTCAACAAATTGTTGCTGCCATGCAAGAAGTAGCAACTGGCGTTGACAAGCAAGTTGAATCAGTAGAAGAGGCTTCCCGTACGGTTCTGGAAATGTCATTGGCCGTGCAGCAAATAACCAATCGTGTTCAGGAAGTATCCTCTTCAGCGAATCAGGCATCAGCCTATTGTACGGAAGGGGGCCTGGCGATTCAAACCGTAGTCCGGCAGATGAATTTAATCAGCCAAACCGTGAGCAAATTAGCCTTGTTGATAAAAGGTCTGGGAGAACACTCAAAGGAAATTCATCAAATTATTGAAGTTATCACCGGAATCTCCGCTCAAACAAACCTTTTGTCATTAAATGCCGCAATAGAAGCAGCGAGAGCAGGAGCACACGGACGCGGATTCGCTGTTGTTGCTGATGAAGTGCGAAAATTAGCGGAACAATCTGCACAATCTGCA
Organism: Paenibacillaceae bacterium; assembly: GCA_041920465.1. Taxonomy (GTDB): domain Bacteria; phylum Bacillota; class Bacilli; order Brevibacillales; family Brevibacillaceae; genus Brevibacillus_H. The sequence goes on from JBHGXW010000010.1 coordinate 56,685, forward strand.
CAACAAGTGACCAGTCTGATCGCAAAAATTTTCGAAGACACAACGAAAGCAGTCCAAACGATGGAAGTAACCAGACAAGAAGTGATATCAGGGATTGAACTGGTCAACAGAGCGGGTGATTCTTTCACATTGATTCAGCAAACAGTAAGTGAAGTTACAACGCAAATACAAGATGTATCCTCGGCTGTCCAGCAAGTTGCTGCCGGTTCGGAACAGATGGCGCTTTCCATGAAGTTGGTCAAGGAGATTGCGGAATCAGCTGCTTCGGGAATTCAGGAAGTTTCGGCAGCTACCCAAGAGCAAACGGCTTCCATGGGAGAAATCTCTACCTCAACTTATTCTCTTTCCAAGAAGACGGAACAACTGCAAATGTTGATTGGAAAATTTAGGGTTTGAGAGAATGGAGGGGGTGAAGTGAGAAATCCGGCTTCTTCGAAAGATAAAACGATTTTTTTGATTGTCTCGTTTGTTTTATGGTTTCCCCATTTTATCTATCTTCCCATTTTATCCCCCTATATTGCATCCTTAGGGGGAACCTATACATTTATCGGTATTGTTCTAGGAAGCTATGGGCTCATGCAGCTATTATTTCGTCTGCCCTTCGGAATTTTATCGGATCTTGCCAAAGTAAGAAGGCCATTTATTATCTTTGGAATGTTCATCAGTACGTTAAGCTGTCTCACTTTCGCGCTGACAGACAGTTTAGGTTGGGTGCTGTTGTCTCGTTCGCTTGCCGGAATTGCTGCCTCCACATGGGTTGCTTTCACTGTTCTTTATTCCAGTTATTTTGCCGAACAGGAAATCCACCATGCCATGGGCAGCATTTCATTCGCCGTTGTTCTCGCTCAACTGCTTGGGATGAGTGCAAGCGGTTTTATCGTGAATGAATGGGGGTATCATGCCCCGTTCTGGTTCAGTGTAATGATTGCTTTCCTTGGTGCAGCTCTCTCCTGGTTTACTTATGAACCGAAAGAAGGAGTAAGACGGACTCCGGTTCGGCTGAAAGACCTGACTTCCGTTGTAAGAGAACCGATCCTGCTTAAAGTGTCTTTGCTCTCCATATTGGCTCACAGTATTATTTTTATTACCATGTTTGGGTTCATCCCTGCTTTCGCCTTAAGTATAGGGCTGAAGGCAAGGGATCTTGGGCTTATCGTGTTTTCTTTCATGGTCCCCCATGCATTAGCCACACTTTTAATGGGGAAGGTACTGGTTCCCGTTTTAGGAAAATGGAATTCCCTGTTAATCGCCTTTTTGCTCAGTGCAGCTTTTACAAGTATTACCCCGTCTATTGACACAAAAGGTTGGCTCTGCCTGATCCAGGGTTTTAACGGATTTTCCCAAGGTCTCTTGTTTCCGGCATTATTGGGAACGTCAATCGAATCGATTTCACATGAGAAAAGAGCTACCGCGATGGGGGTTTATCAGGCGTTATATGCTGTCGGAATGTTCGCTGGTCCCTTCCTGGCTGGGGTCTTGATTTCAGCAATGGGGTTAGCAGCAGGTTTTTACTTTGCAGGAGGAATGGGGTTTCTAGCAAGCGGACTGATTATCAGGTGGACGAAACAGAAAGATTCCAAACTCGGAATGTCGGGTACGCTTCCATCACATAAAGTCAATACAAGAAAAGAAGTAAGACCTTGATTGGCAGGCTGCCTTTTAAGGTTCTTTTTTCTAATTTTCACCCTTTAGTTTACATAATATTTATTATGTAGCAATTTACTGACATCAATTTGGTGCATGAATGTTTCACAAATTGGGACATTTCTAAAAAAGCTCTGGTAATCGTGAGAGGGAGGTAAAGACCTGTCCGGCAGCAAAGCAATCAGAATTTTCCTGTCAGTGTTTCAATTTAAGCAATCATTCAATTTAAGCAGTAAACAGTGGTTCGTTTACGGCTTCTTTGCTATGCTGGAAGGGGAAAGGATGATGATGTTGTATATTATCGTATATGATCTGGAAACTACATACAGTTACAAAAAGGGGCAAGTTCCCGAGATCGTCGAGATTGGAGCAGTCAAAGTTGATGCGGACAACAGACAAATCATTGACCAATTCCAGTGCTATGTCTTTCCCAAAATCCGCGGCAGATTTGACAACCGAACCCGCAATTTTATCGGAATGAAAGAAGAAGATGAGAGGGACGCTCTGTCTTTCCCGCAAGCAGCTGACCGTCTAACGGAATGGCTGGGGGATGAGTATTACTTCTGCGCATGGGGCCCGGATGACAAACGGTACCTCGTGGAACATTGCGTGAGATACGGCGTTTCTTTAACCTGGCTGCGCAATACCAACAACATCCAAACGCCTATTTCGCAGTTGCTTGGCCCGCAAAAACAGATGGGGCTGTCCAAAGCGCTGGAACTTACTCAGCTGGCGAAAGAAGGAAGGTTTCACAGCGCCATAGACGATGCAGTCAACACGGCTAGATTATTGATTCACTACCTTGATCAGATAACATTGGAAACAAATTCATATCCTACATTTGAAGGCGAGAGCTGCTCCCTGTTTAGAACCTGCAGAGGCTGCAAGAAAGAGAAGTCATACCGCCAGTTTCGCGCACGAAAAACATACTGCAAGAGATGTGAAGCCAAATGGAGGGCTAAGCGTTTCGCTTCTCCATCTCCTGAGTAATCACATATGCCAGCTCGTCATTGCCAAACAACGACAACACACTTAACAGGGTCTGATCCGGGATTTCTCCCGCTTCTGCCTTCGGAACGGTCAGCTCCATCATTTGTTGAAGCAGCGGGTTTTTCGGTTGATCGGGGTAAGCACTCTGATACAACTCGATTGGGTCTAGATCGTGATTGACACACCATTGGGCAAACACGAGGATCATCATTCCCTCGTCCCGTTGGTATTGATTTATCATTTGTTGTTCCAGATCTCTCTTGCTCATGTTCATTCTCCTAGTCTAAATGAAAAATTCTATCGAACAGGTGTACCCTCTACCATTGTAGAAAAAGACTGCCATTCGCGCAATTCTTTGGTATAATTGTTACAAATTTCAGAAAAATGAAGGCGCGACCAAGATTTGTAGATAACAGCTGGTATGATGTTGATAGGGAACAAAGAGTTTGGATTGAGAAGGAGAGGAAGAAGAATGACAACGGGGGTAAATTTAATACACAAATGGATTGACAAGAGTCTGAAGCTTGGCATGTCGGTGGAAGAAATTGAAAATACTTCGTTCGTGTACGGTGATGCCGTATATTCAGTTACACGGAATGAAGAGGGCGAATTCGACTTCCTGTGCAAACCGGGAAGAGTGGTTGTTTTTCGGGAAATGAAGGACCTCAATGATGAGTACACCTGTCGAATCTGCGGGGCAGAATACGACAACAAAAAAGACGTCATAACATGCTGTACCAATCAAGATGAGTAAAATACCCACTCGGCTTTAGCTTACGCTGCGCCGCACAGGACGTATCAGTGTCAGCCATGCAGCAGGACGCTGCGTTTTGGCTGACCCTCAGGACGAGGTGATGGTAGCCGACCGCCGAGCGGGACCACAACTTATCAATTCTTATCCACGAACGATGGAAGGGGATCACCCTTCCTTTTCTGTTTGGATAATTCGCTTTGCTCCGTAATAGGGATACAGTTTGTTCATGTTTTCCACTTTTTCATAGCGGACTTCGGTGCCATTGGCATGGACAATCATCCCGTCTCCCATATACATGGCGACGTGAGAGATTTTTCCCTTTTTCAACGCGTCATAAAATAAGAGGTCGCCCGGCTGCAGCTGATCAAACGGGACCTCTTGTCCCACTGTAAACTGCTCTTCGGAGGTGCGGGGCAGTGTAATGCCCAACTGTTGATAGACGTACAGCGTAAAACCGCTGCAGTCAAATCCTTCCGGAGTCATACCTCCAAATACATACGGCGTTTTTAATAGTGGCTGGACGATTGCGGCCAAGCTGGACAGGTTTGCGTTCTTTCGATCAGCTTGCAAAACAGGATAACGGATATAGGCAGTGGCGATGTATGCCTCTTGATTGTTATACCTGATTTTGGTCCAATCCGACCCGGGCTCCACCACATCCACAAGCGTTCCGTAGCTTAGCTTGCCAACAATTTCGCTCTCTGTTGACGGCAGGGATCGCACATTGAGGATAGGTACGTTGACAAGGGCCTGAGAAGCGGCGTTTGATGCCTCTGGCTGAGCAGGCTGCTCTTGCGTTAAGGGTGCAAAAGAAGCTGGCTTCGTACCTGCCGGATTCGAACTTGGCATAGTCGCACTTGCCTTATTCACATTTACCGTATTCTCACGCAAGGAACTTACGTCAGATTTGGGACTGGCAATTGGTACTTGCAGCAACTGACCGATTTGCAGCTTGTCATTAGCAAGGTGATTGGCATCTACGAGTGCTTGTACTGTTGTATGGTAATTTCTGGCAATTTTTGACAGAGTATCCCCTTGTACAACTGTATATGGGATATTTTGCGAAGCAGCGTATGTAGAAATTGGGAAGATGATCCCGACAGATAGCATGGCACACAATAGGATGAATTGTTTTTTCATCTCTCTATCTCCCTGTTGTTTTTACTAGTTTACGAGACGGCTACAAGTAAATTTTACCTGATTGCCGAATGAGAATCTATCAAATTTCTGCAAATAGGAAGATAGTCCGACAACTGGTGACAAAGAGTGAAAAGGTGGAATGTGTAGCTAATACTTCTGAGCTAGTTCTATTCTCGTGATGTTGTTCATACACATGCTTACAGAAAGAGGGGTATGTGTATGGAAGAAAAATTGGCCCGCTATCATGAGCTGAAGCTTTTAAAAAAACAGATTGACAACGAACTGGAAGAACTGCGCCAGCTGTTTCTACAAGAGTTTCCCGAGCCGACAAAACAGGAATTCGGAGACTATCTATTGCGAATCTCCTACCAGGAAAAACGGGAGTATGATGACAACAAATTGTACAATGCGCTGCCTGACCCCAGCATTTGGAGGCTTGTTTCCAAGGTAGACTCGTCCAAGCTGGCAAGCTTGCTGAAACTGAACATCCTCTCTGAAGAGATATTAAACAGAACGTATGAACTGAAAAAAGTGCCGTATATTCAGGTGCAGAAACAATAGTGAGCTGAATTGACCCGGATTAATGTATGAGGTAGTTCTGGATCCATCAAGGGTGAAATATCATGATTTGACTCCGCAAGTGTTTAATGTCACGGCATATGCGAAAAGCTCCAATGATGAAATCACCGCTGGTTCAATGACGGCAGGTGATTTTTTGTTGTTCCGCACTTGCTTGTCGCTCCAATCTTTCTATAAGATAGCAGAAAGGAAAGGTGAAATGATGCTGATCGAGAAGAAGATACCGAGTAAAATACTGACGCCTGCCAGCGGATTCCTCACGGGATATTCCCATTCCTTGAATCCCTATGCAGGCTGCCAGTTTGCCTGTTCGTACTGCTACGTCCGTGAAATGCCGATCGCCAAGTTTCGAGGGAAGGCATGGGGCACATGGCTTGATGTGAAGGAAGATGCGGCCCGCAGGCTGTCCAAGGAACTGAAAACGGCAAAGAAAAAAGGGCCCGTTACCATTTTCATGAGTTCGGCCACCGATCCGTATCAGCCGATTGAATTTTTAGAAAAGAAGACACGAAGCTTGCTTCAGGTGATGGTGGAAGAAGCGCCTGATTTTTTGTTTGTGCAGACACGCTCTCCGCTGGTAACACGAGACCTTGATTTGTTCCAGCATTTGAAGGGCAGAATTCGCATCAGCATCACCATTGAAACCGATTTGGAGGAAATGAGAAAACGGTTTACGCCACAAGCACCCCCCATCAAAGCGCGCATGCGTGCACTACGAACCTTGCATGAAGCAGGGCTGGATACGCAAGCGGCCGTTTCTCCGGTGCTTCCCGCCAGTGACGAGTTTGCCCAGCAGCTTGCCCATTGTACGAAGCGGGTATGTCTGGACAACTTTTTGCTTGGCGATGGTTCGGGCGGGAAGCGCACAGCCAGAATGGGCGTTTATCAGAAATATGAAGAAGCCGGACTTGAGATGTGGTATGCACCAGAGGCAATTGAACGGATGCATCAACAGTTTCTTCTATATTTTGCGAAAGAACAGATTTTGATTAGCCAATGCGGATTTTTGCCCGATCCATTTTAAGCTAAAGATGAACAGCGACAGTGCCCTTTCAGGCGAAGAGATAACGATCGTCGGAGGGGTTTTTCTTGTTTTTAAGAACAAGTTCTCAAGAGAATAAGCGCTGCCTGGAAGCAAAAAAGCTACGTTTTTAAGGCAAACGCTCACTTTTTCCAATTTGTGAGAACCGGTTCATTCATCCTGCCATGATTTCCGCTGCTGTTTTGATTCCCACGCCAATTAAATCATTTGGCATTACTCTTGCTTACAACCTATAGTGTAAATCCGATAAGGACAGAGAGGGTGTATAGGATGGAACGCAAGACCAGAGAAGAAGCGTTGCAGTTAGCGAAGGAGGTTCTCGGCTTTATCGAGGGTGAAGTCCTAAGCGTAGATCAGAAGAAGAAAATTGTCAGTGATTCGATCGACAACTTCAGCAATTACGTGACCAAGGCGATTCTTTCCCATCGCAAATCGGTTTCTACCGACTACTCTGTCGTGGAATGGGAAGATGAAGGAGCCGTTTTTCGCGACACGATGGGGGATGAATATATCGACTGTTTAGGCGGCTATGGAGTATATCTTCTTGGACATCGTCATCCCAAGGTAGTCAAAGCGGTAGAAGCGCAGTTGAAGCGCTATGCCTTGCACAGCCAGGAGATGGTTGATCCGCTGCGGGGTTATCTGTCCAAACTGGTTGCCTATATTACACCAGGTGATTTGCAGCACTCCTATCTGGTCAACTGCGGTACGGAAGCGAATGAAATGGCGCTAAAGCTGGCTCGCTTGGCAACAGGCAAAAAATACTTTATTTCTACGGAAAAAGGTTTCCACGGAAAAACCATGGGGTCATTATCTGCGTCAGGCAAGGCCACTTTCCGCGAACCGTATCTTCCGCTCGTACCCGGATTCCAGCATGTGCCATACGGCGATGCCGACGCGGTGGAACAGGCGATCCGCATGCTGATCAGTACAGGGGAAACAGTAGCCGGTGTCATTGTGGAACCGATTCAAGGGGAGGGCGGCGTCAACATCCCGCCGGATGATTACCTGCCGCGCTTGCGGCAAATTTGTGATCAATACGAGTGTCTCTTGATTGTCGATGAGGTGCAGACCGGAATGGGCCGCACCGGAAAATTGTTTGGAGTCGATCATTGGGATGTGGTGCCCGATATCATGACTCTGGGTAAAGCATTCGGCGGAGGTGTGATGCCGATTGCGGCTATGGTGGCCAAACGCAGATGGTGGGGCAAAATGGAGGAAAATCCGTTTTTATTGGGTTCATCCACATTCGGCGGCAATCCGCTCTGCTGCGCCGGGGCAATCGCGGGCATCCATACGATTCTCGAAGATGATATTCCGCAAATGGTAAAAGAGAAAGGCGATTATATCATGACAAGCCTCAAAGATATTCAAACGTGTTATCCGCAAATCTTGACGGATGTACGGGGAAAAGGATTGTTGATCGGCATGGAGTTTGCCAGCAATTCGTTAGGTTACATCCTCGCCAAACAGCTGTTCGGCAAGAAGATCCTTGTCGGCGGAACAATCAACAATGCAACCGTTATCCGGATAGAGCCGCCTGCCATCATTTCCTATGAACAGATTGATTACGTTCTGGCTTGCATCGAAGAAGGAATCGCCCAGTTGGCGAAGGATGCCAAGGCGAAAAGTTAACTAGGGTTAATTAGATCACAACAGTTAACCTCTGGAATTCAGATTTCCAGAGGTTTTTGCTTTTCCAGAGGTTTTTGCTTTTGTACTGCGGAAAGAATGTCAACAGAAAGTTCACTTCGTCAGAGAAACCGGATGTATTTCATTTGGCGTTTCCATTGTTTGATTTGTTCATTGGTCAGTTTCTGTTTCCCTGTCAAATGATCAATGAACTGCTTCATGGTGATTACTTCTAGATCTTCGTGATCATGTTTTGCGGAGTAATCCGGATCAAAAATGGAGTATTGATTAAACCCTTTCCAAATACCTTTCGCGTATTCCTTCACCTGGAAAATTCTCTTGTCGGCGTCCTCTTTGATTTCGAAAGTCAAGTCTGGCACCTCCTTTATTCAACCCTTGCAGCAGTTTTGAAAATTGCCCGGACGGCCGGGAACAAAAAATGATTCAAACAGATGATCAAATTTACTGTGAACTCTTCACCTCAGACCAGACACGGTCGAACAGTTTGACGGAATCGCCAATATCCTTGATGCCTTCCGTTCGTTTCAGCTCTTCGGCGGGCGGGTAAATGGCGATGTTTTCCAGAATGGATTTGTCGATCAGCTTGCGTGCTTCCTTGTTGGGATTGATGTAAGGGAATGACTTGGAGATTTCGGCGCTGATTTCCGGTTCCAGGAGGAAGTTGATGAAAGCTTCGGCGGTCTTTTTGTGCTTGGCACCTTTGGGAATGACAAAATTGTCAAAGGCGATGATTAACCCTTCTTTCGGCAGAATCGTTTTAATTTGCGGCTTTTCCCGCTGCGCAAGGGCGATCTCTGGACCCCAGGAGAGGGCAACCGAAACCTCTCCGTTGATCAGAAGCGTTTTGGGGCTGTCGCTGTCGAATGCTTTGACGTTTGGCATCAGTTTCAGCATTTTTTGTTTGGCCTCTTCCAGATGGGCGGGGTCGGTATCGTTGGCAGAATAGCCGAGCGACTTCAACACCATGCCGAGGACAAAACGCTGGTCGTCCAACAGAACGATTTGCCCTGCCAGTTCAGGTTTCCACAGATCGGCGTAGCTGGTGATCTCCACCTTCACCTTATCGGGGTTGATGCCAAGTGATTGGGTGTTCCCCATATAAGGAACGGTGTATTTGTTGCCGGGATCATATTCTTTGTTGATGAAGTCTTCGGACAAATTTTTGAAGTTGGGGATGTTGGCAAGGTCAATCGGCTCGATCATTCCCTGCTTTACCATTGGCTGAACCACGTAATCGCTGGCGACAGACAAGTCATAGATACCGCCGCCGGCAGAGAGCTTGGCCAACATCTCTTCATTGGAGGAGTAGGTGCTGTAGTTTACTTTTACTCCGTACTTCTGTTCGAATTTCTGGATGACCGATTCAGGCAGGTATTCCGACCAGTTAAAGACATTTAATTCCTTGTCGAGCCCAGAGCCCGAAGCGGAGTCGTTTTTTCCAGGCGTTGCGGAAGGCTGCGAGCTACAGCCGGACAAAAGGAGACTGCCTGACAATGCGGCAATACCCAGGATCGATGAGAAACGGCGCCATTTTGGTTTCATATAAGAACCCCCTTTGGTTAATTTCGCTTCATGCGAATTCGTTCGGCTATGATGACAATAACCAGCGTGACCACAAGCATCAGAGTGGACAGCGCGTTAATCTCCGGGGTAACCCCGAATTTGACCATGGAGAAAATTTTTAATGGCAGTGTGGCACTTCCCGGACCGGCGACAAAAAAGCTGATAATCACATCATCGATGGAAAGGGTGAAGGCAAGAAGCGCACTGGCAATCACACCGGGCGCAATGATCGGCAGGGTAACTTTGGTGAAGGTTTGCCAAGGAGTGGCGCCCAGATCCATCGCCGCTTCTTCCATGCTTTTGTCAAAACCCTCAAGCCGCGTCTTTACCACTACCACCACAAACGGAACGGAAAACGTAATATGGGCGGCGATCAGAGTAAGAAATCCAAGCGGAAGACGCAGCTGGGTAAACAGGATGAGCAGCGAGATTCCCATGACGATTTCGGGAATCACAATCGGCAGGTACAGCATCGCATCAAGTGCCGTTTTGCCCCGGAAGTGATAACGGTACATGCCCACGGCGGCAAGCGTACCGATCATCGTGGCGGCAATCGTACTCACGAAGGCGACAAGCAGGCTTGTATACATCGCTTCCACCACATCATGGTTGTGCATCAGCTTTATATACCAATCAAACGTAAACCCGGTCCAGACGGCATTCAGCTTCGATTTGTTGAAGGAGTAGACGATCAGAACGGCGATAGGTACGTACAGAAACAGATAGATGAGACCGGCATAGACTGCAGCCGATTTTCGTCCAAAGGAAAGGCGCATCTAGATCATCTCCTTTCCTGTTTTGCTTCCGAAGAAACGAAGATAAATCATGATAAACAGAAGGGTCAGCCCCATTAAGATGATCGAAGCAGCAGAGCCAAACGGCCAGTCACGAGCCATCAGGAATTGATTTTTGATCAGGTTGCCAATGAGCACCGTCTTGCTTCCGCCCATTAAATCGGGAATAAAGAACAAGCCAAGGGACGGAATGAAGACGAGCAGCGAACCGGCAACAATTCCCGGAGTGGTCAGCGGCAGCGTTACCTTGACGAAGGTTTGCCAGGGCTTGGCTCCCAGATCCGAGGCGGCTTCCAGATAAGCGCGATCCAGTTTTTCGATCGAGGCATAAAGCGGGAGAACCATGAACGGAAGCATTGTATAGACCAATCCAATCATCACGGCCAATTCGTTATACAAGAGTGGAATGGGTTCCTGAATGATCCCGAGTTGAAGCAAAAATGTATTGATAACCCCCTCTGTTCTGAGCAGGACGATCCAGGCATACGTCCGAATCAACGAATTGGTCCAAAAGGGAACGATTACTAATAACAGGAAGATGTTGCGGATTCGTTTGGGCGATCGGGCGATGACATACGCAAACGGGTACCCGAAGATCAAGCAAAGAACTGTTGTCGCCAAAGCCAGTACACAGGATACCCAGAGAATGCGAAGATAAAGCGGGTCGATAAACCGTACATAGTTTTCGAAGGTAAAGGAGAACATGATGCCGCCGAACGGACTTCTGGTAAAGAAGCTTACGGCCAGAACCAGCAAGAGCGGTATCACAAAGAGGACGAACATCCAGATAAAGACGGGGGAAACCGTCCACCAAAATCCGTAATCCCGTTGCTTTTTGCCAGGATGAGGCTGCTGTTTCTCCTTCTTCATGGCTTCAACACCACCGAATGCTGTGAGCTCCAGTTCACATACAAGGGCTCATCCTGCATCGCATGGATGCATCCGTCCGTTTTCTCATGGGTAGTGAAGAGCTTTCCGTTTGCTGTTTGCAAAATGGTTTTCGTCAGCAGGCCGCAATAGATTCGCTCAACCAAACGAACCGGTAAATGGTTATCTGCTTCAGGCAGCGGTTCACGGGAGAGTGTCGTTCTTTCCGGTCGGACGGCTACCAAAACGTGTTCGCCGGAAGAGAAGGTTTGAGAGCCAGCGGAACGAAGAACTGCATTGTCACACCGGACAGCATAGCCGGCTTGGGAGGTATGGGAAACAACTCCGGGCAAAAAGTTCATCTCTCCGATAAATTCCGCGACAAACGTGGTTTGTGGATGGTCATAGATTTCGTCGGGAGTGCCCACTTGCTCCAAACACCCTTGATTCATCACGGCAATCCGATCCGACATCGTCAACGCTTCTTCCTGATCGTGTGTCACAAAAACAAACGTAATTCCCAACTGGCGCTGCAAATGCTTCAGTTCAACCTGCATTTGCTTGCGAAGCTTCTGGTCAAGTGCGCCGAGCGGTTCATCAAGCAGAAGCACCTTCGGATTGTTGACCAACGCTCTGGCAATGGCGACCCGTTGTTTTTGTCCGCCGCTAAGCTGGTCAGGTTTGCGTTGGGCAAATGCTTCCAACTGAACCAGGCGTAGAGCGTTTCGCACACGTTGATCTATTTCCGATCTGGGTACTTTTTTCACCCTGAGCCCAAAGGCGATGTTTTCATACGAAGTTAGGTGCGGGAACAGCGCATAGTTCTGAAACACTGTGTTCACATTTCGCTCATAAGCCGGACGTCCTTCCACGCGCATTCCGTCCAGGAGAATCTCCCCGGAGGTGGGCTGCTCAAAACCGGCAATCATACGAAGCGTCGTCGTTTTGCCGCATCCGCTTGGCCCAAGCAGTGTAATGAATTCTCCTTTGTGTATTTGTAAGGAGAGATTCTGAACCACCGTATGTTGATCGAATTTTTTGACTATATTTCGCAGATCGACCATCTCTTCTGTCAATAAGACCCCCTCCTTGCTGGCTGCTTCGAAAATGGATGAAAGCAAAATTGATGCCATTCTGCTTGCACATGAACGGAAAAAGGATAAGCCTTTTGTTTTCATTATGGATGGGTGAAGAAGTTTCTTACGGATGAGATGCGTAAGAGTGTGTTAAGCAGTGGTTGAGGGTGAAAAGCAAGCTGGAAGCAGGGTTCCCATCTGTAAATGGCTGGACCCTCTGAATTCTCAATGATTAGAATGATTTTTCCGAATTGGGAATCTGGTAGGCATCCAGTTTCCGATAGAGTGTCGCAAGCCCGATGCCCAGCTTCTCAGCAATGATCCGCTTTGCTTCCAATGTGTTGCCATATCGCTTCAGCATGCGGATCAAAATCTGCTCTTCCACCTGCCGGAGCTGTTCCTTCAAGGAAATTTCGGTTACCGGAAGTTCTTCAGCCAATCCCTTTCCGCTTACGGAGGGGAGAAACTGTTTCACCCTGGGAGGAATCGATTCAATGCCGATGTAGGAGGTTCTCTCCATATTCATTGCATATTCGACTGCATTCTCAAGTTCGCGAACATTGCCTGGCCAGGGATATTGGGTCAGCAGTTCTTTTGCTTCACTGGTGAAATCAATGATCGCGGGGTTGGTGGTATGCCGGTATTTTTCCAGGAAAGTATCGATCAACAGCGGTATATCCTCCGAACGTTCTCTCAGGGGCGGCATATGAAGCGGAATGACATTTAGCCGAAAATACAAATCGGAGCGAAACTCTTTGGTTTCCACCATATCTTCCAGATTTTTGTTGGTGGCAGAAATCACACGAACATTAACCGGAATGAACTGATTGGAACCAACCCTCTCCACTTGCTTGGTTTGCAGGACGTGCAGAAGCTTCACTTGTAAATGAAGCGGAAGATCGCCAATTTCGTCCAAAAAAATCGTTCCGCCGTCTGCCAGTTCAAATTTGCCGGCTTTTCCTTCTTTCTTGGCTCCGGTAAAAGCTCCCCCGACATAACCGAACAATTCGCTTTCCAGCAATGTTTCCGGAATCGCACCGCAGTTGACAATGATAAACGGCCCGTTGCGGCGGCTGCTTGCCGAGTGAATCGCTGCCGCCAGCATACCTTTTCCTGTTCCGCTCTCCCCTGTGATCAAAATATTGGAGGTTCCTCTTGCCACTTGTTCCGCCTGCTTCAAGACGAGCGTGAGGGATCTGCTTTTGCCTTTGATCTCAGAGAAAAACAAATCTTTGGTCTCGCCGGTAAGCGCATAGGCAAGTCGGCGCATGTCAGCCATTTTGCGGAAAGAGGCGGCTACTCCCGCCACTTTATTGTCGATGAGAATCGGGCGGGCGGTGATGATGAAGTGCATGTCGTGGTCGGCAGCCGTGTATCGCTCTTCCTGTTCCAAATATCCTTTGCCGGAGTAGAGGACATCGAGCATCGGCGAGTTGGGCCAGACCTGTTCGATGGAAACACCGATCAATTCTTCCTTTTTCTTTTGAATCAGCTGCTGTGCCGTCTGATTGCAGGTTGTGATAATGCCGTTCTCATCAATCGCAATAATTCCTTCGTGGATGGACTCAATCAGCACCTCCAGTTGTCTGGTCGTTTTTTTCCAGTTCCTCAGTGCATCTTGTCCCGCAATCTTGCCCGTCAAAAGTTCGCTCATCCGCTGCAAAAACGTAAGCAAAGGCAGCTTGTTCGCAAGCAAGAACTGATGCTGCATCTCATCAAACGCGATAAGCCCGATTACCCCGATTACTTTTCCTTCGTAATGAATGGGCGCACACAGCTCCGCAAGCTCCTCTGTCTGCCCAACCAGAACGGATGGATCGTAGGATGGATCACTTCTTGCATTTTCAACGAAATAAGCCTGGTTATTGCAAATGACACGCCCGTACAAGTAACCGGCATCTACCTGCCCGTTTTCTTCTTTGGCGTTGATCCGTTCCTTGTATTTGCCGGTTCCCGCAATAATCGTCATGGTGTCGTCAACAATCTCACATTCGATTTGCAGCGCCGCTGAAATGGCTTCTGCCACCTGCTGCGCCGTTTTCTGGATTTCTCGCAGTAAGCTCATATCCCACCTCCAGGTTACTAGTACTCTATTCCGGGCGTGGGAGGTCAATACCTAAAATTGAGAAATTGATTCTCGTTCATAAGAAAAGGAGTGCCGAAGTTGCTGGCGATAGCTCGAATGCAATTGGCCTTACCGGACGGACTTCTCTTTTCTGCAAAATGATCGGGAGTAAGGTATCAGATCAAAATATCAGGCGTAACTGTGGAGCCATCCCTGTGACATTGCTTGATGCCCCGTGCCGCATCTTGGCATGGGTATTGCTTTCTGTACAGAGGCATAACCATCTTACACGAAAAAAGGGGGCAATCCAGCGTGACCACGCAAACAAAAAAATCTTGGAAGATGTATATCGCGGGAGAATGGGTGGATGCGGCGGAAGGGCAGGTGCGGGAAGTATATAATCCGGCTACGGGCGAGGTGATTGCCGTGGTACCGGAGGGAGGACTGGATGATGTGCGCCGGGCCATTTTGGAAGCGCGCCGAGTCTTTGATGAAACGGATTGGCCGGATACACCGCCAAATGAACGGGCGCGTTTGCTGAATGCTCTTGCCGTCAAACTGGAGGAGCGGGCAGAAGAATTCGCCGAGCTGGAAACAAAGAACTGCGGAAAACCGCTGCGTGAAAGCCGGTTCGACGTGAACGATGCGGTCAACTGCTTCCGTTATTATGCCGGTTTGATCAACAAGCCGCTCGGCCAAACCTACCAAGTCTCCGATCCGATGGTGACGATGGTGGTTCGCGAGCCGATCGGTGTCTGCGGTCAGATTGTCCCGTGGAACTATCCGCTGTTGATGGCGGCATGGAAGCTGGCTCCTTGCTTGGCGGCAGGGAATACAACTGTCTTTAAACCGTCAGAAGTAACACCGCTTACGGCGATCAAATTGTTTGAAATT
The DNA here is from genome assembly GCA_041920465.1 of Paenibacillaceae bacterium. Lineage (GTDB taxonomy): Bacteria > Bacillota > Bacilli > Brevibacillales > Brevibacillaceae > Brevibacillus_H. Next base: position 71,746 of record JBHGXW010000010.1, read on the forward strand.
ATCGAAGAGGTTGGATTTCCGCCCGGAGCTGCCAATCTTGTGTTAGGGGCCGGGCCTGTTGTCGGACATGAACTGGCAGCAAGCACCATGATTGACAAAGTCGCTTTCACGGGCGGAACCGTTACAGGCCGGAGCATTATGCAGGCCGCAAGCGGCAACCTCAAAAAAATCTCTCTGGAATTGGGCGGCAAATCTCCCAATATCGTGTTTTCCGATGCTGACTTCGAAACAGCGGTGGAGTATGCGATGTTCGGCATTTTCGCCAATCAGGGTCAAGTTTGTTCGGCCGGCTCCCGACTGCTTTTGGAAGAGTCGATTCATGACCGCTTTGTCGAAGCGCTGGTGGAACGAAGCAAAAAAATCCGGGTTGGTAACGGTTTGGACGAGTCTACGGAGATGGGGCCGCTCATTACGCCAGTCCATTTGCGGAAGGTACTGAACTACATCGAGCTTGGCAAAAAAGAAGGGGCAACCCTGGTGCTGGGCGGCAACCGTTTAACAGAAGGCGACTACGCTAACGGGAATTTCATCGAGCCTACCATCTTCATTAACGCGACCCCCGATATGCGAATCGTTCGGGAGGAGATATTCGGTCCGGTGTTGGTCGTGCAGCGGTTCAAGGATGAAGCGGAGGCAATTCGGCTGGCCAATCACTCCGATTACGGTTTGGCCGGAGGCGTGTTTACCCAGGACGGGGCCAAAGCGATGCGCGTAATCCGCAAGCTGCGGGCAGGGATTACCTGGATTAATACGTACCACCCGACATATAACGAAGCGCCTTGGGGCGGCTACAAGCAATCGGGCATTGGACGTGAGTTGGGCACGTTCGGGCTGGATGCTTATACCGAAATTAAACAGATCAACATGAATTTGCAGGTTGCGCCGCCCGGTTGGTATAGCAATGACTAAATCACAAGGGGGAATCCGTGCATGATGAAAGTAAAAAAATGGCTTTCCGCCATTTCCAGTTTAACCATTACGGCGGCTCTGTTGGCGGCTTGTGGCGGAGGAGGCGGTGGGCAGCAAGCTCCTGCCGCTTCCACTCCGACTAACTCGCAATCCGCCCAGCCCGCCGAAGCGGATTTGAAAGAGAAGTTCAAAGGGCAGACGTTAAACCTGCTCACCTGGGAAGGCTATGCAGATCCGAAGTTCACCAAAGGTTTTGAGGAGAAATACGGGGTGAAGGTAAATCCTACCTATTTCGGCTCGAGTGACGAGCTGGTGGCCAAGCTTAAGGCGGGCGGCGGCAGCACCTATGACATCATATCTCCCTCCTCTGACGTAGCTTGGATGTTAATTCAATCCGACATGGTGGAGCCGCTCGACCCGTCCAAGATTTCCAACTTTAACGATTTAAACGAAAAGCTGCGCAATCTTCACGATGTGCAAAAAGACGGCAAATTGTACGGCATGCCGTTCACCTGGGGTCCGGACTATCTGATTTACGATGCCGATGTGGTGAAAGAAGAGCCGAAGTCATGGGGAGTATTTTGGGATCCGGAGTATAAAGGCAAGGTATCCATCTGGGATGACATCTCCAACATCTACCTTGTGGGCCAGATGGCAGGACTTGATAAAACCGACCAAAGCGCAATCTACAACATGACGGAAGAACAACTGCAAGCAGCCAAACAAAAGCTGATTGAATTAAAACCGCAGATCCGCAAATACTGGGCAACCGGCGGGGAATTGAACGATTTGTTTGCCAACAAAGAAGTCGTGCTTGCCGTTGGCTGGCCACTTACGGTAAAAGAAGTGAATGCCAAAGGAAGAAATCTCAAATGGACCATTCCGCAAGAAGGGGCTACTGGCTGGATTGATCGTCTGATGATCGTCAAAGGCTCGCAACACCGCGAGTTGGCAGATTTGTATCTCGACTATATCAGCAGTCCGAAAGAACAGGCATTGGTGGCGGAAGTGACCACCTATAGTGTGGCGAATCCCAAAGCGGCAGAGTACATGAGCAAAGATTTGCAGGAGATCACCTACATCAACGATATGGATAAAATGTTTACCCGCCTTAACTTCTGGCAATTTGTGAAAGACCGTGCCCGGTACAATGAAATTTGGACAGAAGTGAAAACCGCCAATTAAGAAACACTCGCCTTTAGCCAACTGCGCAGGGCGGAGCCCAACAACCTTTTCAATCGAAAGAAAAATCGACGGGTACTTGAACATTTGCCAATCGGGAGGAGTGAGTGGGCAGCAATGAAATCGTTAGCGAAACGGGCGTATTTATACCCATTGCTTGCGCCGCCGGCAATTTGGCTGTTTCTCTTTTTGTTTCTGCCCTATGTGAATCTGTTTACCTACAGCTTCTGGAAGGCGGGGCCGTTTATCAATGTTGAAAAGGAGTTCAACTTGCATAACTACCAGAAATTTTTTACCGCGGCGACTGGCGGGGAAGCTCCGTTCTCCGTTTTGTTCGATACGCTTGAACTGGCGCTTACGGTTACGCTTTTTACCCTCCTGATCAGTTTTCCCCTGGCTTACTACATCAACTTCAAGGTGAAGCGATTCAAGCAGGCTGTCTACATGCTGGTGATTATCCCGTTGTGGGTGAGCTATATCGTACGGGCCTACTCATGGAAAATTGTGCTGGGCACCAACGGGATTTTGAATTCTGCCTTGGTCTTTCTGGGACTTACCGATAAACCGTTAGAGATGTTTTTATACAGCAAAATGTCCGTTGTGATCGGAATGGTCCATATCTATACGCCGTTTGTGCTGATGCCGATCTACACCGCTTTGGAACAAATCCCCCGCAATCTGCTGGAAGCATCCAAAGATTTGGGCGCCAACCGCTTCCGCACATTTTTTCATGTGGTATTTCCGCTGTCTCTCCCGGGCGTGATTGCCGGTGCCACGTTTGCGTTTGTTCTGTCGATGGGAGACTTCCTGGCTCCATCCTTGCTGGGAGGCCCGGACAGCAGCACCATGATTGCCAATGTTGTTCAACAGCAATTCGGCACATCCAATGACTGGCCGTATGGTTCCGCGATCGGGATTATCATTCTCGTGCTGGTTTTGGCTATTCTCGAAATCACCGGACGCGCCGAGAAGAAGTTCTCAGCTTTGGACTCCCCGCTAGTAAGAAGGTAGGTGGATGATGAATTGACGCGAAGCTGGGATTTGCTTACCAAACTGCTTTGGCTTGTCTCTGTATTGGTGCTTGCTTTCATCTATCTGCCGCTGTTTGTGGTGGTTCTGTATTCTTTCAACGCGGATAGCGTCAACAGTTTTCCCATCACCGGCTTTTCGTTCAAATGGTATCGCGTGATGGCAGAGAATAAGGCTCTGCTCGAATCACTGGAACATTCCGTCATCGTTGCGGCTATCAGCACCTGTGTCGCGATCCTGCTGGGGGTGCCGGGAGCGTTCGCGATGGATCGATTTCACTTCCCGGGCAAAAAGATATTTGAAAGGATTGTGCTCCTGCCGTTGATCCTGCCAGGGATTCTTACCGGGGTGGCCATGCTCAGTTTCTTTCAGGAGATTGGAATCAAACAGTCGATGCTGGCCGTGGTCATCGGGCACTCTACTTTCCTGATTGCCATCGTGTTGACACAAGTGTTCGCCCGATTGAAGCGGATGGACCGAACCCTCGAAGAAGCGTCCGCCGACCTGGGAGCAAGCCGGATGCAGACATTCTGGCATGTGATCCTGCCTAACATCCGTACCTCGTTAATCGGCTCGGCGCTCCTGTCCTTCACCTTGTCGTTGGATGAAATTCCGGTGACCTTCTTCCTGAACGGCGTGTACAGTACGCTTCCGATCCAGATATGGGGCATGACGCGCAACGGAATTACCCCGGAAGTGAACGCCATTTCGACAATTGTCTTCTTGTGTTCGTTGATTTTGATTGTGATCTCGACCAGATTAACCAGCAAAGAGGGGTAGGGAGGATCGGATGAAACAGGTAGCGATTCGGCTGGCGGGAGTAAACAAACGCTTCGGCGATAATCACATCGTCAAAGATTTGGATATGGATATTTACAAGGGAGAATTTCTCACCCTGCTTGGGCCCAGCGGCTGCGGCAAAACGACAACGCTGCGCATGATCGCCGGATTCGAACAGCCCACTTCAGGCGAAATTCTGCTTGAAGGACAAAACGTCGCCAACTTGCCGCCTAATAAACGAGATATTAATACGGTGTTTCAAAATTACGCGCTGTTTCCCCATATGAACGTACGGGAAAATATCGGGTACGGTTTAAAAATGAAAGGAACGCCCAAAGATGAGATTCATCATCGAGTCCAGGACGCGCTTAGAATTGTGCAAATGGAACAGTTTGCCGACCGCAAGCCGCGTGAACTGTCAGGCGGCCAGCAGCAAAGAGTGGCTGTAGCCCGCGCCATTGTGAATAATCCCACTGTCCTTTTGCTGGATGAACCGTTGGGAGCGTTGGATTTGAAGCTAAGAAAACAGATGCAGTTTGAGTTGAAGCACCTGCAGCAGAAACTGGGGATCACCTTCATCTATGTAACGCACGATCAGGAAGAAGCCCTGACGATGTCGGATCGCATAGCCGTGATGAACAACGGACGAATTGAACAGATTGATACACCCGATGCGATATACAATCACCCGAAAACCCGATTCGTCGCCGATTTCATCGGAGAGACCAATCTCCTGAAAGGAAAAATTGCAGCCGTGTCCGAGAATTCATGGGATGTGGTGATTGAAGGAGTCACCTTCCAGTTTCCGCGAATTGGTGCAGGCTCTGATTCAGGAGGCGGATCAGGTTTAGGCTCAGGTGATGAAGAAGTTGCGGTCTCCATTCGCCCGGAACTCATCTCGATCAGCCGGTTGCAGGAAGCTGGACTGAATGGACTGGTAGGAAGAGTGACAGAGCAGGTGTTTGTCGGGTCTGTTTATAAAACTATTGTGACACTGCCAACCGGCCTTGAGGTGATGGTGGTACAATCGGCGGCAACCATTGAGCAAATCGGGCAGGGGGAAGAAGTATTTCTCAGTTGGGATAAGCAAAAAGCGGTTGTGCTCACTTCCTGAAATGGGCGGATCTGGAAGGAGTGGATACTTCAAGGATAGACTGTTGGCTTGCTCCAAGAGTCTTTTCTATAATAGAAGAATCTGCATTGCCGAGACGAAGAGGTGAAAAGAGTGGGCCCCATCCCTGATCATATCCGCCCCCAGCTAAAAGTGTTGTTCGTCGGGTTTAATCCAAGCCTGAAATCAGCTGAACTCGGCCATCATTACGCCAATCCGAATAACCGTTTCTGGCGGATTCTGTTTCAAGCCGGTCTGACTCCGCGTCTGTACAAGCCGGAGGAAGATGGCAAGCTGCTTGAGCTTGGCTACGGATTTACCAACATCGTGGCACGGCCAACCAAGGAGGCTGCTGAAATTACCAAAGAAGAGTACGAACAAGGAAGAATCCAGCTTCGCGCCAAAATAGAGCGATATCAGCCGCAAATCGTCTGTTTTGTCGGGAAAGGCGTGTATGAGGAGTACAGCAACCAAAGACAAATTGACTGGGGCATGCAAGAGAACTCAATTGTCCCGGGAGTAAAGGACTTTGTGGCTCCATCTTCCAGCGGATTAGTGCGGATGCCGCTGCCGGACGTGGTGGAGATTTACCGGCATTTAGCCGGTTATTTGCAGGAGGCATCGGAAAGTAGGTAAAAGTTGCTCGCCTTGCTTTAAAGCGGCTGCGCTCCTAATGTGATGATTCCCAAAGATGCGATTCAGGAGAGCGGAAACATCTTCGCTCCTTGGACGTTGCCTTACGTAAAACAGCAGCAGCCCACGAACTGGTCAAAAGTCCGTCCGGATCACTGCTTTGCTCCATTGGATATTGCCCGACGTGACGAGGTTGCAGCCGTATTGTACCGCATCCTTACATCAGATTAGGAAGCGCAGCAAACATCATCTAATCTGGTTGAAAGTAAAAATTAATTTGCCAGCAAAAATACTCCGAGTAAATCGGGGCTTTTTTGCTATGTAAGAAAGTTTAATCACTTTAAATTGCTAAAGTGGTTAAACTTTCTTTCCATTTGCGCAGCTAGTGGAGAAAAACGATTGTCCATTTCGCAGCGACTCTTACCGCGCAAGCCCAGGCTTGTCGTACTCGTCAGGAGAAAAAGGGCCCCGACCGGCGCCACGTAAGTTATGGCCGGGTGGGTAAAAAAAG